>NZ_JBQEOR010000001.1:0-880737 GCF_052045285.1 Acinetobacter sp. 22301
TTTACTTCCCTCTAAATAAGCTTGAATGACTTTTAATTTTAACTCTTTTGAATGCTTCGGAATTGGCATAGAGCACACCTCATAAGTTTTAAAAGTCTAACTTATGGGGTGCAGTTCAGGACGGGAGAGGGACACCTTCGGGTGTGCTGGCGTCTAACCAGTCTGTCAACCTTCTCTCGTTCTGCCACCATAATTATTTGACAGTAATTCGGTAGAACTTCTTTAGACATGAGGAGTCCTCTATGCGTACTAATTCTTTTTCTTTATTGGCCTTTGCCAAATTCTCTCTACCCATACCGCTTAAACAGTCTTTAAAACGACGTAATCGACTTTAGGTTTCTACACCTTAAGAATCGTTACGACTAAAACATAGCAACAATAAACCAGAGATAGGTGAGCACACCATTATTGTGGGGCTTTTGCATGCCTGTATTTAGCACTCATTTTAAGAGTGACGGTATTTCTATCTCTTTTATATACAACAAAAAATTATTTTAAGCGGTATACATGAAAAATTTAGAAGTTTCATTTAGAGCAACTCGAGCGCTTTATACAGCAGCAGATTTATTTAAACAATATGGCTTTAACAAGGTCGGGGTAGACCGAATTGTTAGTGAAGCCAAGATGACTAAAGCCACTTTTTACAATTACTTTCACTCCAAAGAAAGATTAATTGAAATGTGTTTGTTGGTTCAAAAAGAACACTTAAAAGAAAAAGTGAGAGCGGTAAGTGAATCTCGTCAATATCCAGATTTGTCTCTTACGCTTAGACAAATTTACCTTTTACATGCGGACTTAAAAGGTGCGTATTATCTGTTGTTTAAAGCGATTTTTGAAATTAAACAGCTTTATCCAAATGCATATCAAACCGCAATTCGCTATAGGCGATGGCTTAAAAATGAAATTTTCTGGGTTCTGCGAGAATCTAAAAAAAGGGCTACGTATGAAGAGTCAGATATTTTTGTATTTATGATTGATGGTGCGATTTTTGGTCTTTTAGATTCAAGCCAAAATGAAGAGCCTGATGAGTTGCTGACTTACTTTTTAAAAATAAATGCTTAAATTGAAAAACTGAAATAGCAAATTAAAGAACAGAAAGGAAAAAGTGAGGCTGCTAGAGCCTCACTGTATATAGGTGCTTATTTGCCTTTTTTAGTTTTTAAATACTCTGCATAAGCTTCATCTGCAAAGCGTCTTAGAGAATCACCAATTGCAGCATATTGGTATTCATTCAGGTTAGCTAAAGATGCACGGGCAGAAGGGTGCTGCACACCGAAGCCAGAACCGGGTAATAAAACCACACCTGTTTCATCTGCTACTCTAAATAATAGCTCGGTCGGATTTTTATTTTTCATAACCCAATCGGCAAACTCATCTCCATAGAGAGTCCGTGATGTGTTTTCAAGGTTGACTAGGGTGTAGTAGTCCACAGCATTCGGATCTGTTGGAACCTCGACACCAAGCTGTCTATAAAGTGCTGCATCGCGTTCACGAACAACAGATTTAACAGCTTTTTTATAGCTTTGGCGTGAGTCCATCATATTAAATAGTGCAAATAAAACCATTTGAACTTGCTGCGGGGTAGACAGACCAGCGGTATGGTTCAAAGCAACATTTCGGCTATCGGCAACTAAACGGTCAATAAACTTAATGCTTGCTGGGTCGGTAGTTAAAGATGAATAGCGCTCTTCAAGCTCTTTCTTCTCTTTTTTCGATAAGTTCGCAATTTGTTTATCAAGCACATTGTTATTTGAAAGTGCAATGACACCGAGTCGCCAACCAGTCGCACCAAAGTATTTAGAGAATGAATAAACCAAAATTGTATTGTCAGGACAGATTGCAAAAAGTGATTTGAAGTTATCTGCAAACGTACCGTAAACGTCATCGGTCAAAATAATCAGATCAGGGCGCTTTTTGACGATATCGGCCAAAATCGCAAGTCCTTCATCACTCATTTTCACCGATGGTGGGTTACTTGGGTTGACTAAAAAGAATGCTTTAATAGACGGATCTTCTAACTTTCTAAGCTCCGACTCTGGATATTGCCAACCGAGTTTAGGGTCGGCTTCAATTAATACTTCTTCAAGCTGGTAGTCATTGAGTTTTGGAATCTCAAGATATGGCGTGAAAATAGGGCTACCAATGGCAATACGGTCGCCATTTTTGATAATTTTATTTTCTTTTAATGAGTTAAAAATATAGGCCATTGCGGCTGTTCCGCCTTCAACCGCAAACAAATCTAAGTCTCTTTTTTGCATGCCTTGTACGCCCATTTCTCTTAAGACGTACTCTTTAATAATCGTTTCACTGACTCGAAGCATTCGGTCTGGCACTGGATAGTTACAGCCTAAAATCCCTTCAACCATTTCAAGTAAAAAAAGATCTGGATCTAAGCCTAACTGGTCGCGCACATAAGATACGGCTTTGCCTAAAAAGACCACACCGGGTTTGTCACGGTTTTCCAAAATGAAGTTATCAAAACGTGACTGGAGTCCAACGGGGCGCGGGAAGCCACCTAAACCTTCTGGCATATATGAAAACGAGAACTCGGATTCGGTCGCAGAAAACAAACCCAGTTGAAAGAACGCTCTACGTGGGATGGTAGCAAGAAAGTTTGGATTACCACGCCCAGCATTTAGCATCATTCGGTCAGTTCTGCTTTGAGCTAATTCTATTAAATTATCTTTTAGTTCAAATGGGCTGAGTTTTGCGTATTTAGAATAATCGACTTTCCCCATGGGACGTCTCCTTAATTATAGTGGGATGAATAAAATTTCTAATTCAATGTATAAAATCAGGCCAAGCCTACGATCAGTGGTCCGAGTAAGGTTAAGAACACATTTGCTAGGGCATAGGTAATTGCAAATGGAACGGTCGGAATCGAGTTTCCTGCTTTGTCTAAAATTGCACCAAATGCAGGGTTTGCACTGCGTGAACCAGATAGTGCACCTGCCATTACTGCAACGTTGTCATAACGCAGAACATAACGAGCAAAGAGCATGGAAAGTAGGAGAGGAACCAGTGTTACCACAACTCCTATCATAAAGAGTGAAAGACCACTTTCTTTAATGGTTTGAATTGCTTGTAAACCTGATTGTAAGCCGACGGCAGCAACGAAGCCTGCAAGACCCAAATCTTTAAGAAGCTGTGAAGCCGCTAAAGGCATATTGCCATGCACTTGATTTCGACTTCGAATCCAACCAAACAGAAGACCTGATAGTAAAGCTCCGCCACCTGCTCCTAGCGTTAATGGCACATCACCCAAACGAATCACAAAAAGACCAATCACCAAACCGACCACAAGGCCTGCACCATGGAAAATCCAGTCCGTTTTTAAGCTTTCAGGTAGGGCTTTACCTGCTTCTTTCACCAAGCGGTCGAGGTCGCTTTTTGTTCCGTATACAGTGACCACATCGCCTTGTCGTAAAACAGTGTCATCACTTAAAGGTTGTGGCTCATCCTTACGCTTAATTGCAAGTACATAAATACCGTGCTTTAAATACGCAGGCGTATTGGCCTTAATGTCTCCTAAGGTGCGGTTGAGATATTTGGAATTTCTTAGGATGACATCACTGGTATCCATAATCATTTCCATACCTTGCGATGACTGTAATTCGCTACCGATTTGCTCGGCAACTGAAACCACACTGGCACGGCGACCAACCAATAAGATGACATCGTCTGTTTGTAAAGTTAGCTCGGGAGCGACATCAATAAACTGATCTTTACGTTTTAACCGTTCAATCGTAATACTCGGCTCTTTTGCTTCAATTTCCGCAATAGTTTGCCCATTGGCTTGTTTAACTTTATAAATACGGCCAACAATTTCCGGGATTGCCAGTTCTTGGCCTGGGGCTAATTCAAAAGCACCTTTTAGCCGCTCACTCTGAGCTTTTAAAGCATCGTCGTGAATTTCTTTACCCATAAATTTAGGCAAGATATTCACACAGACAATAATTGCTCCCAATGAACCGAAAATGTAAGTGACCGCATAGCCAATCGCGACATTTGCTTGAAGTCTTTGAATTTCTGCGAGTGGGAGATCGAGTCTAGAAATTGCATCTCCCGCAGTCCCAATAATCGCTGATTGAGTCATGCCGCCCGCAGCGAGACCCGCAGCCAAGCCTTTATCGAGATGAAAAATTTTAGCCATTACTAAAACAGTGACTAAACCACACACTGCCATGAATACTGCTAATAAAATTTCTTTTATGGACTGTGGACCCAGTGATTTAAAAAACTGTGGACCACTTTCAAAGCCTACTGCGTAAATGAAGAGAGCAAATAAAATTGCTTTAACGCCGTTATCGACAGGTACGCCAATAAGGCTTAAAACAACTGCGACGAGTAAGGAGCCTGCGACTCCACCAAACTGAAATTTTCCAAACTGGAATTGTCCAATCCAGAAGCCTATTGCGAGTGATAAGAACAATAATATTTCGGGGCTGTGCTTTAAAACACCTTGTAACCATTCAATCATTTTGATCTCACTTTTATTATTAGCTCTATCTTTAATATATAAATTTATTTATTTTTCATTTTTAAAATACAGTATGAAAATTACTTAAGCAAACCTTCAGGTTTAGTGGTTTTCTTAAGTTTAATTATAAAAAATAATGCGCTTAAAATACGTGTGAACTAAGGTATGGTGGTAATTCTGAGTGTTTAAATCAACTATTAATTTTTTAATGAAAGGTAAAATTTATTTACAATAATATAAAGAATATTTTATGAGATTAAAGTGTATTGCTTATATCTAATCTTGAAAACTAATTTTTAGTTTATTGATATTTAAGTGATTAATTTTTAATTGTTAGGCTGGTCTTAATTTTTATATAAATTAAAAAACAATCTACTTAAAATCAATTTTTTGATAATTATGTCGCATAAATTAATTTTTAATATATTTAAATTAATCTTTATAATGACATTTATTTTTAAAGAAAAATATAAGATTTGAAATTGCCGTTCTTAAATGGAATGTATATTTGAATATAGAAGTGATTAATATTTTTGTTTTATATCTTAATTAAAATTATCATATTAAAAAGAGAGGGTTATAGGTATTAAAAAACTTTAGAAATACTCTATGACTGCTCATATTTTTAAGTAAATCTCTGTCCGCGTGTATAACCAATACGCTATTCTTTCGTACTGTTTTCCCAATGACTCACATGCCGTACTGTTCAGAAATGCTAAATTTTTGATGGTTTCGTGCTGTCACATGCTGATCTTAGATATGTTGGTCATAAAACTGTGTTATCTCAGCTTAAGCCTTTGACTTTTAGGTTCTATTTTAATTTGGCCACAGAATTTGTACAGATTATTCAGCAGTTTCAATAATATATTGAACAGTACACGGTAATTTTCATCTCAAAATTTATGATGACTTGGATAGTTTTTCGATTGATTTATATTTTAATTTACCTTAGTAATAAAAAGAGTTTTGTGTGACACAGTTAAAACTATAAATCTCAGAGTATAACTATGAAGCTTAAAGAATTAGCAGGTTGTGAGGAATGCGATACTGTCTATCGTAGAACCCCGCTTGCTTATGGAAAAAGAGCTTATTGCTTATGCTGCGGTGCTGAACTCTATCGGCACACCAAACCTTTTTCGACACTGTTGGCTTTAATATTAACGGCATTAATTGTATTTATTATTGCTAATAGCTTTCCTATTGTAAAAATTGAATTGCAGGGCAACATCTCTGAAACCACCTTACTGGGTGCGGTCTGGGTAATGTTTCATTATGATCGGGCTTTTGTTGGCATTCTTATTTTAATTACTACTTTTATTGTGCCGCTTTCCTATCTGTTATTACTTTCCTATGTGTTGGGCACAGTAAGTGTATTGAAGAAAAGACCTACATTTTTAGTGTTTGCCTTACGTACACTTTATTTTATGAGAGTGTGGGGAATGGTTGAGGTGTTCTTAATCGGAATCTTGGTCACGCTTGTGAAGTTAATAGGAATGGTGTTGGTGATTCCCGAGATTGCGTTATGGGCATTTGCGATCTTAAGTGTATTGTTGGTCTATATTACTTCCATAAAGGTGAGTGATATATGGAACGAAATTGATAGGTCACTGCCATGAAAACGATAAAAAATGTGACCCAAACACAAAGCTCGCAGCAAGGGTCAGTGCTTAAGCAATACCCAAGAGCCAAAGATCTCTCATTGATTGTCTGTCACTGCTGTGGTGTCGTAAATTCTGCGAAAAATGAAAAGAGACAACTCAACCAAAGCCATAAGGTGTTACGTTGTATTCGCTGTAATAGCGTACTGCATTCACGTAAGCCAGCAAGTTTAAATCGAACTTTTGCCTTAGTGGTGGCTGCGACTATTCTCTATATTCCAGCCAATGTACTTCCAATGACGGTGACGGACTCACTGTTGGGTAGCCAGCAAGATACCATCATGAGTGGAGTCATTTACTTTTGGCAAAGTGGAGACTATCTGGTTTCAGTGGTCATTTTTATGGCCAGTATTTTTATTCCCATGCTAAAGCTACTGATTTTGTATTTTTTATTGGTGGCGGTATATCTTCAACAATCTTCAGCTTGGAAGTTTTTACCTGAGCAATGCGTTAAATTATATCGAGTTGTCGAGTTTATTGGCCGTTGGTCAATGATTGATGTATTTGTGGTGGCACTCTTAACAGCGCTCATTCAGATTCAGTCGCTTGCTACGATTTTAGCAGGGCCGGGTTCGATTGCTTTTGGTGCAGTTGTAGTGTTAACCATGTTTGCATCGTTAAGTTTTGACCCACGGCTTATTTGGGATAACTTCTACGCATCTCAAAATAAAAATAAGCCTTCTTCTTTTGCCTCAAACAAAACCAAGATTATTCAGGCAGAACATCCGCCGTTGAATAATGATTCTATTAATCCCAGTCAATAAAAGAACAATGAGTATGTCTGAAAATGAAATAACCCCTGGTAACTCAGATCGTCGTGATCCGGATGTTGAACTGGATAGCATGAATGATTTGCCAGAACCCCAAGAAAAGAAAAGTCGGTGGAAGCCTCTTTTAATTTGGCTCATTCCATTGATTGCTCTTTTAATCGCGCTTTCATTAGCGATAAAAGCGCTCTTGTCTCACGGCCCTACAATTGACGTATCTTTTAGGACGGCTGAGGGATTGGTCGCGGGTAAAACAACGGTCCGTTATAAACAGGTGGATATTGGTGTAGTACGCCAGATTGATCTTTCAGAAGACCGTTCACACGTGATTGCCAGAATTGATTTGCGTAAAGATGCGAGTAACTTTGCCGCAAAAGATTCACGGTTTTGGGTTGTGCGACCACGGATTGGGACGAGTGGGGTTTCAGGAATAGACACCTTATTGTCAGGTTCATATATTGAAGTGGATGGTGGTAAGTCGGAAGAGAAAAAACTCGAATTTACTGGCTTGGAAATACCGCCAGTGATTACTTCCGATGTGCCGGGTAAAGAATTTTTCTTAAATGCAGATGACTTGGGGTCTTTAGATGTCGGTTCCCCAATTTATTATCGTCGAATTAATGTGGGCCAAATTACAGCCTATAAATTGTCAAATGATGGTAAAACTGTAGAGTTGCAAACTTTTATCCGTGCACCATATGACAAGTTTGTCACCACAGATGCACGTTTTTGGCAGGCGAGTGGGATCGATGTGAGCCTGAATGCTTCAGGATTTAGTTTAGATACTCAATCTCTGGCAAGTATTGTCGCGGGCGGTATTGCTTTTGGAATTCCTGAAAGCTCGCGTGCTACTACAGCGGCAAATCATAGTCGCTTTAATCTGTGGGACTCGAAATCTGAGGCATTAAAAGAACCTGACGGGCAACCTCGTGGTGTGATTATGTACTTTGATCATTCATTACGTGGACTGTCTGTTGGCGCGCCAATTGATTTCATGGGCATTGAAATTGGTAATGTTAAATCGATTAATGCAGAGTTTTATAATAACTATAAGCAGATTCGTATGCGTGTTGAGGCGGTCATCTATCCGTCACGCGTTGAGAATGGACAGGCACTCAATCCAAACAGCAATATTTTCAAAGATTTTGTTGAACATGGATGGCGTGCTCAAATGAGAACAGGCAACCTTCTCACGGGTCAAAACTACATTGCCCTAGATAAGTTCCCTAAAGCTAAACCAGCCACATTACAAATTTTGAGTGATGACCGTGTGGTGATTCCGACTACACCAACTGAACTGAGTGGCTTACAAGCACAAGTTTCTCAGATTGCTGACAAGTTAACTAAATTCCCGTTAGTTGAGATTGGGCAAGATGTACGTAAAACGCTCAACAATATGAACACAGCCATTGAGTCTACCGACAAACTGGTTAAACAGTTAGATGGAAAAGTTGCACCTGGTTTACAAGCAACCTTAGACGATGTTCGTAAAACTGTAAGATCGTCAGAGTCTATTTTGTCGAGTGATGCGCCGTTACAGCAAGACGTACGTAAAGCATTGCAACAAATGACACGTGCGGCTGCTTCCTTACAGTTAATGGCAGACTATATTGAGCAACATCCTGAATCAATTATTCGTGGTAAAACACCAGAGACCGATGATGAAAAATAAAAACATTCTACCTTTTCAACATCCTAAAGCAGCCAACTGGCTGCTTGGGAGCGGCCTGTTTTTAACGGCTGTTGCCATGACGGCATGTTCGAGTTCGCCAACGCCAAACTATTATACGATGTCCCCTAAAATTACTGCGGCTACAAAATCAACTGTGCAGGTGATTGAGGTATTACCCGTCGGGATTCCAGACCGATTGGACCGTGCGCCTTTGGTACTTCAAGACAGTAGTGGTAAGTCTACGGTGTTAAACAATGAACGCTGGACATCGACCATGGGTACGCAATTACGCGATACCTTGTCGGCGGGTTTACAGCAAAAATTAGGGGCAATTGACAGTTATAGCAGTGGGCTAGCTGGAAACAATCAGCCTTTATATCGAGTTTCTACAGACTTTTCTCATTTTGATATTGTAGATAAAAGCTATATTAATATTGCGGTGTCTTGGGTGGTGAAGCGTCAAATACCGCCCACTCAATTAGAGTCAAATAATGCAAAAGTCATCACGAATGCAGGATCTCAGCTCAATTGTCGAATTGCTTTTAGGCAACCGATTGATCAAAAAGCTAAAAAGATGGAAGGTATTGTGAATGCTTCAAGTGAAGCGATGACCCAAATTATTAATACGGTTTCTTCTTCAATTGTGGCGCTAGATTCAAACAAAAAATTGGTTATTAGCAATGGTGTTTGTTCGTAGTTAAGAATTTTGAAATCACTTCAAATTAAAGCTCCTTACATTTAAGGAGCTTTTTTTAGTTAAAAGCACGTGAGGAAAAAATTACTCAATGTGAGTGTTTTAAATCCCATCCTTTTTCAATACAGATTTGATCAAATGATCTTGCAAGATCGGCTAGGGTAGTGTCTTTTAAACGCTGAATTAAAATCGCCTGTGCAGCTTGAATACTTGAATCTAGAGCTGCATTGACAACTTGTTCTACAGCACATTCCGGATTTTTTCTTTCATTGCCCATTGCAAAAATTGTTGGTTCACCAACAGCATTATAAATATCAAGAAGCGTAATTTTTTCGATATCTCCTATTAAGTGCCAACCACCACCAGGTCCTTTTTCTGACTGTACGAAGTTAGCCTGTTTTAATCCAACCATGGTACGACGGATAACTACAGGATTAGTTGATAGCATTTTTGCAATTTCTTCAGAAGTAAAACTGCGATTTTGCCTCGCCATATGTAAAAGCACATGAAGTATTCGGGAAAGTTTATTGTCGGTACGCATAAGCACAAAAAACAGCGCGATTAATAGAATATATAAAATGTAACATGAAAAGTTGCAAATTAAAATAAAAAGCATTAATGTAACTTCATAAGTTACTTATTAAGGGTGGACAAAATGCTGTACGACGTTGCGATTATTGGCGGCAGTTATGCGGGTTTATCGGCAGCAATGCCGTTAGCCCGTGCACGTAGAAACATTGCGATAATTGATGCAGGGCAAAGAAGAAATCGTTTTGCTGAAAATTCTCATGGATTCCTTACACAAGATGGAACTCAAGCTAGTGAAATTATTGAAATTGCAAAAAAACAATTAGAAGCATATAGCACTGTTCACTGGCAAAATGGAGGAGTTAAAAAAATCGCAAAAATAGATGAAGGCTTTTGTATTTGTATTGATGGGGTGTATTCCATTCAAACTAAAAAAATTATTATTGCGGCAGGAGTGACCGACCAGTTGCCCGAAATACCGGGTTTAGCTGAAAGATGGGGAAAAACAGTTTTTCACTGTCCATATTGTCATGGATATGAATTAGAACAAGGAAAAATCGGTATCTTGGCCACTTCAGAACACAGCTTACAATTGGCAATGATGCTACCTGATTGGGGCCCAACCACGCTTTTACTTAATGGAAATGATCAACTCATTCATACAGAATGGCATACTTCCTTACAAAAACGTGGAGTGATTGTAGAGCCATGTCTTATTCAGGAAATCAGAGGTGAGGCAGAGATTGTGTTTACCGATGGAAAGGTTATTGCTCTGGATGGACTGTTTATTCCAACACGTACATATATTACTCAACCTTGGCTGGCCGAGCTTGGATGTGAAGTCGAAGACACGCCGTTTGGACAAATAATCAAAACAAACGCGACAAAAGACACCACGGTAAAAGGGGTTTTTGCTTGCGGTGATATTGCACGTTTAGGTGGTTCGGTACCATTCGCAGTTGCAGATGGAATGATGGCAGGGGTAAGCGCTCACCGTTCGCTTATTCTTAATGGTTCATCGTAAATTAGGAAAACTGCATTCTACTAAGATCATTACGAATGTAGGGTCTCAGTTGAATTGTAGAAATTGCTTTTAACCAACCCCTTTATTTTTGCATAACAGATAAAGGGGTTTTTTATTTTAATTGCCGCGATAAGTTGAATAACCGTAAGGGCTAAGTAGTAACGGAATATGGTAGTGATTTACGCTTCCATCGACTTTAAAAATTACAGGTACTTCGGCAAAAAAAGTTTGTTGTTTGTTCTTTTTAAACCAGTCTTCAGTTTTAAAAGTAACTTTATAAACACCTTGCTCTAGTTTTTTATTTTCTGGATAGAGCGCAGTAATACGACCATTTGAATCGGTCACTTGCTGGTTGAGCTTAACCCATTGGTTATTGGTGTTTTTCTCTAAAACGACTTCAACCTGAGAAGAGGGTAAACCCGTTTCTAGATTTAACACGTGCACACTTAGCGGATTAGTTTGTGCAAATGTAGCCGAAGCAATAAATAACGAAGATAAAGCAATAAATGATTTAGTCATGGTGAACTCCTTATGAATGAAAAACGGTTTCAATGGCTTTGCTTGCGCATTGATTGTCATTTTGTGCACCGCCAGCACCTGCAACCCCAATGGCTCCGATCACTTGGTTCCCAAAACGAACAGGTACGCCACCGCCTAACAAAAGTAAATTTGCTACGGTAGTTAAATTTTTTGCATCGGGGTTCTGGTTACTGTTTTGGCTTAAAACTAAGGTCGATGTTTTGGTTGTTAACGCGGTATAGGCTTTTTTCTCGGCAGCCATTAAATTATGTGGACCTACCAGCTCATGCCGTTCGGCAGTTAAAGGATTACCGCCGTGATCTACAACAACAACCGCAATATTTTGGTTTAGTTTTTTACATGCCTCTTTCGCACTGTCGGCTAACAGGTGGGCAGTTTTGAAATCTAATGAATAAACTTGATTCAAAGCAGGGGGCTGTGCAAAAGTACTATTACCGAATAGCACGACTGTTAACATCAGCCAGTTCAATTTTTTCATAATGATTGCCTCTAAGTCGCTTTGAAAATCTTAAACAAATTGCTTAATTTCAAGCATGACAATCACATTACAAAGTTGTCATCTTTCAAATGAGTCTCTACAAAATGCGTATCCTTATTATTGAAGACGAGATCAAGATCGCCACTTATTTGGTCAAAGGATTAAAAGAGTCTGGATATCAAGCGGAGTGTGTTCACTTAGGGCTGCAAGGTTTGGAAATGCTAAAGAGAGATCAATATGACTTGCTTATTCTTGACGTCATGTTGCCGGACATAGACGGCTGGAGCGTATTACAGGTTCTACGCCAGTTTTCAAAAATTCCGGTGATTTTCTTAACGGCGAAAGATCAGGTGATGGATAGAGTGAAAGGGTTAGAGTTGGGTGCAGATGATTACTTGGCTAAGCCTTTTTCCTATATTGAACTATTGGCACGTATCAAAAGTCTGTTAAGACGACAGCAATATCTGCAAGAAAATGAGCTATCTATTAGCGATTTAAAAATGGATGTGGTCAGTCATAAAGTATGGCGTAGTGGCAACTTAATTGAGCTGAGTAAAACCGAATTTAATTTGTTGCGTTATCTATTGCTCAACAAAGAGCAAATCGTGACACGCAGACAAATTGGTTCCGAAGTTTGGAACATTAACTTTGACACTGATACTAACTTTATTGACGTTGCAGTACGCCGTTTACGAAGCAAAATTGATGAGGGATATGAGTTAAAACTCATTCATACCATACGTGGCTTGGGCTATAAAATTTCGGTTAGCTTATGAACTTTAAATTTCTACGTTCTCTTGAAGTCCGTATTACATTACTGGTCACGCTTTGTTCTGCCTTAATTTTATGTTCCGTCGGCTTTATGACCTATTTGGGTATTAACCAGATTTTATTGAAGCAGCAAGATAAAGCTTTAGCAGAGCGAATTAACCGTTTGGAAATTTTGTTGCAAGATAGCGAAAATGTAGAGCAAATCATTGCGCGTCCTAAGCTGTATCAAAACATGCTCGGCAACCAAGACAACTTGTTTCTGCTCATCCATAAAGATAAAACTTTAATTAATATCAATCCGCTCCATATTCAGTTACCTGAACTTGCACAGCGCGACAGTCTTCAATTTCAAGATTTAGCTAACAACTCATATCCAACGCGCATTGCTTGGAAATCCATAAAAATTAATAACGAACCTTATCTGCTCATTGCAGGTAAACAGTGGTCGGAACGCATCAACATTCTTTTACCTTTTCAAGAAAGTCTCTTGATGTATGTGGTCGGGGGGGTATTTGCAATCTTTGTGCTTTGCATTTTAGCGTGTCATTTTGGTTTACGGTCGCTACAACAGCTTCGCAAGCAAACTCATTCTATTAATGCAAATCAGCTACAGAACCGATTAAACCTCCCAAATTCACCTTTAGAAGTTGATCTGCTTTCAAAAGATATCAACCACATGCTTGAGCGTATTGAAAAGGGCTATACCCAGCTCAACCGTTTTTCTGAAGATATCGCTCATGAGTTCCGCACACCTTTAAATAATCTGATTGGGCAAACCGAGATTGCTTTAACGGGCGAACGTTCGGTTGAGCAATATGAAGATTTACTGGTTTCTCATTTAGACGATTACCATAGATTAAAACGCATGATTGATAGCATGCTTTTCTTGGCAAGAGCCGATCAGAAAATGGTGCTTGTAAATAAACAAGAAATAAATATCCAAGATGTTATGGATAGGTTATGCCAGATTTTTGAATATCAGGCCGAGGAACAAGACTGTCATTTTAGTTGTAACTTAGAAGCTCAAACGTTATTTGCAGATCCTGAGCTTTTTCAAAGAGCCGTTTATAACCTGATTTTAAATGCGTTGGTTCACGGTGGTGACAAGCGAACTATTTATATCGCAACAAAACATAAGATGATTGAACATAGGCAATGGGTCAGCCTAACTGTGGTAACGGGTGGTATTTCAATTGCTGAACATCAACTTGAGCATCTTTTTGAAAGATTCTACCAATGCCATTCAAGTCGAAGTGATGAGAATCAAACAGGTGGATTAGGTTTGTCGATTGTTGCTTCAATTATGGATCTACATGATGGCCGCTATCGAGTTTATAACACCGTCGAGGGGGTGTGCTTTGAGGTTGATTTTCCATTTGCAGATGCTGCAAAGAAATACAATTAAATCCTTATTAATGTTGCTTAATTTCTAAAATTCACACTTTGTTCACAGCCCTCTGACGTATGTTTAAACGTATGAAATAAACAGAAGAGGGCGATCATGAAACTATTATTTAAATCACTTGTCATTAGCAGCAGCCTTGCAGCGGTCAGTTTAATGCTTCCTTTGAGCACCTTTGCCGACACCAATACTAAACCTGTCGCCGTTGATTCTATCGATATTAATAAATACGCAGGTAAGTGGTATGAAATTGCACATTTACCTATGTTTTTTCAGCGTAATTGTGTAGCCAATACAACTGCAAACTATTCTATTAACGCGGACAAAACCGTTGGTGTTTTAAATAGCTGTACGACTAAAAAAGGCGAAATGATCTCATCTGAAGGTGTGGCCTATCCGCAAAATGAAGGCAACAGTAAATTGAAGGTGAGCTTTTTACCCTCTGGCCTCCGATGGATTCCTTTTACAAAAGGCGATTATTGGGTTTTAAGAGTTGACCCAAATTATCAGGTTGCTTTAGTGGGTGGCCCAAGCCATAAATATTTATGGATTCTTTCTCGTAGCCCTCAACTTGATGAGGCGACATATCAGTCTTATCTGCAAACCGCAAAAAGCTATGGCTACGACGTTTCTAAACTGGTTAAAACAACACAGTCTAAATAGCGAAGTGCTGGTTGCATAGATGCTTATATTTATCTCGTAACTGAGTGAACTTCACATAAAATTCATTGCGTATTTTCTAAATTAGAACCAAAAGAAATGCTTTAGATCAGGAAGAATCAATGTCTAAATTTTTTCTGCGCTGGATCGATAGCTGGTCAGATTCAGAAAATGCGCAAGTGGGTACTTCTAGCGAATATGTCATTGAAAAGAACATTCAATGGTTAAGAATTATTCCTTTTATTTTATTGCATATCGCTTGTTTAGCTGCGTTTTGGGTGGGCGTATCTTGGTTTGCGGTGATCTTCATGCTTGGATTTTATTTTCTTCGCATGTTTGCAATTACTGCTTTTTTCCACCGCTATCTTTCGCATAAAACTTTTCAGACATCACGTATTGTTCAATTCATTTTTGTACTGATCGGAACCATGAGTGCGCAGCGCGGACCTTTATGGTGGGCAGCCCATCACCGTTATCACCATCACTTTACCGACACCGATCAGGACCCGCATTCAGCAAAAGCAGGCTTTTGGTATTCCCATGTAGGCTGGTTTTTAAATGAGCAAAATTTTGCTACTCGAAAAAAAGTCATTAAAGACTGGTTGAAATATCCAGAGCTAATTTGGCTAGATCGATTTAGTTTGCCTATTGTGATTTTGACGGCCTTAGCAATTTATGGTTTAGGTTCGTGGCTTGCACAACATTTCCCTGAGTTGGGCACCAATGGCTTACAACTTTTAGTGTGGGGATTTGTGATTTCCACTGTTCTATTAACACATGCAACCTTGTGTATTAATTCACTCGCTCATCGTTATGGCTCACGTGAGTTTAACACCCCAGATGATAGCCGTAATAACTTCCTACTTTCTTTAATTACCTTGGGCGAAGGATGGCACAACAACCATCACTTTTACGCGGGTAGTGTGCGTCAAGGCTTTTATTGGTGGCAGATTGATATCACTTTTTATGTGCTCAAACTGATGTCTATATTTGGTTTGGTGTGGGGGCTAAAGCCAGTACCAGACAAGGTTTATCAATACAAAAAGATTAAAAATTTATCGATAGAAAAAATTGAAAACGGTGAAGTGTTATGAGAATTGCCATTATTGGTTCGGGTATATCTGGACTTTACGCAGCTTGGAGATTGTCAGAACAACATCAAGTCACTGTGTATGAAAAAAATAATTATTTTGGCGGTCATACTGATACTCACGAGCTAGAGATAGAAGGCACTAAAGTCGCGGTAGATAGTGGTTTTATTGTGTTTAATGACTATAACTATCCGTTATTTACCGACATGCTTAAAAAATTAGGCGTAGAAACTCAAAGCAGCGATATGAGTTTTTCTGTGAATAATCTGGTCAGTGGACTTCAATATAATCCTTCAAAAAAATGGTCGCTCTTTGCCCGTCCGCAGAACTTTTTAAACCGAAAATTTCTGCAAATGCTCTCAGATTTGCTGCGTTTTTATGATGACAATAAAGATATAGATGTGGCAGATATTGATCCTAATTTATCGATTGAAGAGTATTTGGACCTTCACAAATATAGTCATGAGTTCCGTTATGAGCATCTTTATCCGATGTGCGGTGCTTTATGGTCGGCACCCGTTGAGCAAGTAGGACAAATTCCATATCGATTTGTCGTGAGCTTTTTTCAACATCACCGCATGTTGCAGTTAAAAGACCGCCCACAATGGCAAACAGTTAAACATGGTTCGGCAAGCTATATCCGTGCTATTCAAAAGAAATGCCGATCCATTGAGTGGAAATTTGCAGAAGTAAAAGCTGTGAGTCGTTCATCAGAAACTGTGTTGATCGAAACCGTTGAAGGGCAATCGCAATATGACTGGGTGATTTTTGCAAGCCACGCTGACGATAGCCTAAGTTTAATTAAAGATGCGTCAGAGCTTGAACAAGAAATATTAAGTCAATTTGGTTATCAAGATAATCGAATGGTCGTCCATCGTGATCTTTCAATTATGCCTAAAAGCCGTTTGCAGTGGGCAAGCTGGCATGTACATGTAACACCAAAATCTCAAGTTCAAAACGATGAGTCCGACATACATTATGGTTTTACCTACTGGATGAATAATTTGCAGAATTTACCTTGCGCTACTCAAATTTTTTCTACTTTAAATCCGAATATGAAAATCAAAGTCGAAGACATCTTGGTTGAGCGGCAATATCGACATCCCGTATTTGATGCAAAAGCGATTCAAGCTCAATCTCGTTGGCACGAAATTAATGGGCAAAATCGTACTTCATTTTGTGGAGCATATTGGGGCTGGGGCTTTCATGAAGACGGTGCCCGCAGTGCAGCACGTGTTGTTGAGCAACTCTTAGCGTTATAAGAATAAATAAGGAGCTTTCAAATGTTATTAAATAAACTTGCTATCGCTCCTGCGTTTATTCGTCATCGGCGTTATAGCCCTAAACCACATGAGTTTAGATCGACCTTAAATTATTTATGGTTCGATCCAGATCAATTAGTTGATATCACAAAAGATTGTTCACTTTGGTCGACCGACCACTGGAATCTATTAAAACTATCTGAAAAAGATTTTTTAAATATGTATCGCGGTTCTATAAGAGATAGAGTAGAGAAAGCGATACTGCAAAATAATCACTTACATCTTCGGCCAGACTGGCAAATTCGAGTCTTGGCTTTGCCTCGTTGTTTAGGTTTTCGGTTTAATTCGGTCGTATTTTATTTTGTTTTAAATAAAGCTGGAAAACCGCTCTTTATTCTTAGTGAAATCACCAATACTCCGTGGAATGAACGAAAAGTCTATACACACGACTGTATAAAACAACAAGGTCAGTTGGGTGACTATCAAAGTTTTGATTTTAACTTTGAAAAATCATTTCATGTTTCGCCGTTCATGCCCATGCAGTTGACTTACCGTTGGCGATTTAGTTTTTCAGATCAGCAGAATGTCATTCATATGCAGCTTTTTGAAGAGCAAAAACAAGTCTTTGATGCCACTATGCGTTTTGAGCTTGTGCCCATCACATTTCCTTCACAGCAATATCGATATGCTCTTATGAACAGCTTAGCGCCTTTTAAAATGTTGTTTTCAATATATTTAGAGGCATTTAAGTTGTGGCGAAAAAAAGTTCCATTTTATCGTCATCCTAAAAAGATCAAGGTAGATAAGACATGATAAAAACATTTCTTTATGGTGAAGATGACTCACTACCGTTATTGCTTAAGAGTCTTCTCAAACTACGTCATGGACAGATCACTTTTCAGGGCACGTGGAATGGGACGGTCGGTGAAGTTTCAGACTTACATGCTGTGATTGAAGTTCACAATCCTTTATTGATGGATCTTATTTTAAAAAATGGTGTTTTGGGAGCAGCAGAAGGCTACATTCGTGGTGACTGGAGCAGCGAGCACCTTGTCGAGTTGATTCAGATCTTGGCACGTAACCGAGCTGTATTGGACCAAATCAACCAGAATGTTATTGCTCAAGCGAGCCAGTTTTTTCTTAAAGCTTGGTATCAAAATCGAAAGAATTCTATAAGTGGTAGCCGTAAAAATATTGCTGAGCATTACGACTTAAGCAATGACTTTTTTAAATTATTTCTAGATCCGTCTTTAATGTATTCGAGCGCAGTTTTCGAAAATGAAAGCATGACCCTCGAAGAAGCATCTGATTTAAAAAAAGAGATCATTTGTAAAAAGTTAGATTTAAAACCGCTAGATCATTTGGTTGAAATTGGAAGTGGGTGGGGTGGTTTTGCCATTTATGCAGCTCAACATTATGGCTGTAGAGTAACCACCATTACCATTTCACAAGCTCAATATGATGAAGCCGTTACTCGTGTAAATGAAGCTGGCTTGGCACATCGAATTGATGTGCAACTTAAAGACTACCGTTTGCTCGAAGGCAAGTTCGATAAGCTGGTTTCAATTGAAATGGTTGAGGCGGTTGGTGCGCAATATTTATCGACATACTTTGATCAATGTAAAGCACTCTTAAAACCGAAAGGTTTGGCATTTATTCAAGCCATTACCATTGAAGATTTCCGATATAAAAAAGCATTAAATACAGTTGATTATATTAAGCGCTATATTTTCCCGGGTAGCTTCATTCCTAGCATAAGTGTATTAACTCAAACTGCTTCTGAAAGTGGTTTAAGGTTAAAACATTTAAATGATATTGGTTTAAGTTATGCACAAACACTTCATCACTGGCGAGCGCGTTTTTTAGCAGCGCGGGAACAAGTATTGGCTCTGGGTTTCGATGAAAACTTCATTCGCATGTGGGATTTCTATTTATGTTATTGCGAAGGCGGTTTTAAAGAAGGCGTGATAAGCAATGTTCACTTGTTGTTTGAAAGTACCAGTTACTAAATCAAACAGCTCAAGTAAGGAGACTGCTCATGTTTTGGAATTTACTGATTCTAGATTTAATGATCATGTTGCTGAGCTGGCTACTTGCCACTCTAAATGGCCGAGCTGGAATAGTAGATGCTGCATGGAGTTTCTGTCTGGCAGTAAACATTATCGTGTCTTCTTTACTCATTTCAGTTGCCCCAGTTGAAGTGCGTCTTTTTATCGGTATTTTTAGCGGTTTATGGTTTTTAAGATTATTTTGGCACCTGTTAAGACGTTATCAATCTGAACAAAAAGAAGATGGCCGTTACGCGAGCATGCGTAAAGCGATGGGTAAGTTTCAGCATATTGGCTTTTTATTCTTTTTTATCTTTCAAACACTTTTAGTGCTTTTGTTCTTTTTGCCGATGTGGATGCTCCTCAATGTAGAGGCAACTGAATGGAGTAGTGGATATAAAGTCGCTTTAGTAATTGCTGCTGTCATCATGGCAATTGCTTTCATTGGAGAACAACTCGCTGATCAGCAGTTATACCGATTTAAATTAAATCCAGATCATCATGGCAAAACGATGGATCAGGGTTTATGGCGTTATTCACGTCACCCCAATTATTTTTTTGAATGGTTACACTGGTTTGCCTATCCAATTATTGGTTTAGCGGCAGGCCAATATTTATTGTGGATTTATCCGTTACTGATGTGGCTATTTTTATATTACGTCACGGGTATTCCATTTAGTGAAAAACAAGCAATTAAAAGTCGCGGTCAAAATTATCTTGATTATCAACAAAAAACGTCAATGTTTATTCCGCGAAAACCCAAAAAATAGGTGCGCATATGGATTTTATTGTTCATCAGTCTTTGAAAATTGTTGAAAGTGGTGTGATTCCAGATCATGCCATTCGAGCTGCAATTCGTGCTTTAAGTAAAAAGCGCTTAATCCAAGAAGGCCGTTATGACCCTGAACAAGGAGCACAGCGCTACATGGATGTGCTTAATATGCTGAAGAAGAGCGAAATCGCGGTTGAAACGGATAAGGCAAACGAGCAGCACTATGAATTGCCGACCGAGTTTTTTCAGGCGGTGCTTGGAAAAAGACTCAAATATAGTGCATGTTATTTCCCGACTAAAACCACAACTTTAGATGAGGCAGAAGAGTTGGCTCTTCAGATTTATTGTGAAAGAGCACAACTTAAAAACGATCAACAGATTTTAGAGTTAGGCTGTGGATGGGGCTCTTTAACTTTGTGGATGGCAGAAAACTATCCGCGCTCACAGATTACAGCTGTTTCAAATTCTGCCACTCAGAAAAAGCATATTCTTCGACAAGCAGAATTGAGAGGTTTAACCAATATTGAAGTGCTTACCTGTGATGTGAATGTACTCGACTTAGACCAAGACAAGTTTGATCGTATTGTATCGGTCGAAATGTTTGAACACGTCCGTAATTACCAACTTCTTTTTGAAAAAATTCAGAGCTGGTTAAAGGCAGACGGCTTACTTTGGTGTCATATTTTTTGCCATCGCTTTTTACATTATCCTTTTGAAGTGAAATCAGATTATGATTGGATGTCCAAGTATTTCTTTACTGGCGGTTTAATGCCTTCGACTTCAACTTTTTTGCATTTTCAAGAGCATTTAGAGTTGGCTCAACAGTGGCAGTGGTCGGGTGAGCACTATATGAGAACGGCAAATGCTTGGCTTGATAACATGGATAACCAAGAAGTCGAACTAAAGCCCCTGTTTAAAAAAATCTATGGAAAAGATGCCAATATTTGGTGGCAACGCTGGCGTATTTTCTTTATGGCTTGTGCTGAGTTATTTGGTTTTGAGCAAGGTCAAGAATGGGTCATTGGTCACTTTTTATTTAAAAAGCGATCAAAGTAATTTCTATAGCCTATCCCGGCGATAAAGATATGATAAGAACTCGACATGATGGCAAAACGAGACATCCATTAGCCCAAATGTTCAATCGATATTACTGGTTGCAGATTGGTCTGATTGCATTATCGATCGTGGTCGGGTTGGCTTGTAGTGCTTGGGTGATTAAGGGTTCTTTACTTAAAACCGCTTTAGAACAGGAAATGGAGCATTACTGGTTACGTATAGAACGTAACCCAAATGCTGATTTACCAGATACCAAAAATTTATATGGATATCGGTGGAATACACAGGTCGCGCCTCAACCTTTTCGGGGCATGCATTTAGAAAGTGGCGTGCACCGAGTATTCGTTGATGGTAAAGAACGAATGACGGTCTATGGTGAGCGTAATGGTCAACATGTTCTGTTGGTATTTGGCGAAAGCAATGTTAATAAGCTGATCTGGTTATTTGGTCTCGCTCCACTGATGTTCAGCTTATCTGTTCTATATAGCTTTTTGTGGTGGTCAAACCGAAGAGCAAGACGCTATTTTTCCCCGATTACGCGTTTAGCGAATGCTTTAGAGAATATTGATTGGGCACATCAAGATACTCAGGCATCTCCTTTTAGAGATATTAATACCAATGGCAATATGGAAGCTGAATATCTCAAACAAGCTTTAGAAAAATATCATCAGGTTTTAAGTGATTTTATTCGACGCGAAAGAGAATTTACTGGTGATGTAAGTCATGAGTTACGCACTCCACTCACCATTTTGAAAGGTAATGTGCAACTTTGTCAGGCGAAATATGGAGACGATAAATCCTTGGTCCGTCTTCATAACACAATTGAAGATATGCAGTTGCTCGTCGATACCTTACTGGCTATTGCTCGGAATACGGTAAAAAGCTTGCCGTCTGAGAAAAATTTATTATCCAAAACGGTAAAAGATCTTGTTGAAAGTTTAGAAGCGGTGAGTGTAGGTAAAGGGATACAGATTAATATTCAACCTGACGTTTCTGAGCAGCCACGTTGGTTATTTCCTTCGATGACTCAAATGGTTTTAGGTAATATTTTACGTAATGCCCTGAACTATTCTCAAGGTTCACAAATCGACATTATTCAACAAAAAAACAGCCTGATTATTGCAGATAATGGAATTGGAATTTCTTTACCTAACGATGTAAAGGTGCAAGAGCTCAGCGATTCACAACTTTCCTTAAAGGCTAAAGGCCATGGCATTGGTTTGCAATTGGTACAAAAGCTTTGCAAACAACTAGGATGGAGAGTGGAGCTGTTTGATCGACAATATTATTTAACCACTCATCCTGAACTCGATTTGGAGCCAACCACAGGCTTAATTGTTGTGGTCTATTTAAGTTAAGTCGCGGAATCTTCCAAAGCAATTTTTAAACCGACACCTGCCACTGTATGTAATAGCTTTGGGTCAAAAGGTTTATCAACCATTTTTCTTAAGTTATAAATGTGACTGCGTAACGCATCACTTTCAGGCTCTTCATCACCCCATAATTCCATCATCAGTTCTTGCTTGGTTACCACTTTTGGAGACTGGCGCATCAAAATTTTTAATAGTTTAAATTGAATAGGGGGTAACTCGATATTATTTCCGGCACGAACCACGGTTTGAGTTGCGCTATCAAGAATTAAGTCGTGAATTTGAATTTTATGGTGAGTGACTTCGCCAGCTGCTCTTTTTATTAATGCACGAATCCGCATTACTAGTTCATTAAAATCAAAAGGTTTTACCAAATAATCATCTGTGCCAGCAGTAAAACCTTTAAGTTTGTCATCTAAAGTATCTCTTGCTGTGAGCATAAGAACAGGAATATCAACGCCTTGTTCAATGCGTAGCCAGTTGCATAGGTCATAACCCGAGCCATCGGGCAAATTTATATCAAGCAACAAAAGATGATAATGCTGAGATTTGAGAAAAGTCCGTGCAGCATCTAAATTACGTGCATGATCGACAACATAACCATGCACTTCAAGAAATTCGCAGACCGTTGCTGCAAGTTCAAAATGGTCCTCAACCATGAGGATAAAGTGATTACCCATGAGATTTTATTAAGCCATTAATTTAATAATTGTTGTTTTAATTTAGCATTAAACGGTTCACTACCAAACCAGATTTTAAAATATTGATTTGCATTCGGATTGTTCAAAGAACCGAGTAGCTTCTGGTTTAATTTCAGTTCTAGTTTTTGATTTTCATGTTGATAATAGAGACTATAAAGATCTCCACTCTTAATTGGCCTATATAGTTCATTAATATGATTAAGCGGAGATTTAGCATCAAAGCCGCTAACATTTTTCTTCAAAAAGTGGGTGGCTGCGCGTTTAAATGCCCACTCGGGAATATCGCGGTTATAGCTAAAGTCCATTTTGATGCTTTGGCTTTGCCAATTTTTTTGGCAATCTTCAGCAAAGTAACTGACATTTCCCACCTTTTTACTCGTAACCATTAAAGGTGCTGAACTGCATTTTTTCAATTCAGCCGCATTGGCTTGAGATACGATTAAGATTCCTAGAAATATCAAGATTCGACTTTTTTGAACGGCAATATCCATTTATATACTCCTCCAAATATTGGTAAAGAACGGTAGAGGCCATTCGCTGGATCCCAATAATCTTGCTGGAAAATAATTTTTTGTTGGTCATTAATCTTAATTTGACTAATTCCATAAGAAGCCATGGTTTTTGAGCGACCTAACATTTTAAAGTCATAGGTCATGTACCAATGAATGTAGGCTGTATCTTGGTGATGAGTTGCACTAATGAGTTTTACCGTGACATTATTCACTCGGGCATTCATGCCTTCAAAATGCTTAATGAGATCTTTCTTTTGAGAGAACTGTGAGAGTGTATCGTTGATATAGAGCTGATCAGCGTAAAGATTGCTGGCATTATTTACAAAAGAAGGGGTGCCGAGCGTATTAAATGCAGCGACAAAACGATTGCCGATATCTAGCGCCTGTTGATCATCTAATTCTATACCAGTAATTTTTTGTTCAGCTTTGCCATAGTCACCTGAGTAACTAGGCACACTTTTACACGCCGTTAAACCTACCAAAGTAATCAGCCCTAGGGCTGTAGTTATAATTTTCATGTCGATATCCAAGCCAACTTTATAAGATTAAATTAAAGAGCTGGTCGTGAATTTTGCGTGAATTCTTATGTTTTATGATTTGGGTTTAATGGAGAGCGTTTTCTGTTTTGGAAATTTAATAAACTAGGTCTAATCAACTTAAAAATTTCTATCGACTTCACAGCGTTTAAGATTAATAAATAAGATAAGCAAGAAAAAATTTAAGAAAGCAATTTTATTCTAGCTGCGCTTTACCTATAAGAGATATAGATAGGTTTTACATAAATAGAAGGATTCAATAATGAAAACAATCGGCTTATTAGGTGGAATGAGTTGGGAATCGACAGCGCTTTATTATCAGCAAATCAATAAAATGGTTCATTGTAAATTAGGAAAATTGCACTCTGCTAAGGTCATTATTAATAGTGTTGATTTTGAAGAAATAGCAGCCTTGCAAGCGAAGGGTTTATGGCAAGAAGCTGGCACATATTTAGCTGAGCAAGCACAAAATTTAGAAAAAGCAGGGGGCAGATTGTATTTTGGTGTGTACTAACAACATGCATAAAGTTGCTGCGCAGATTGAAGATTCAATTTCGATTCCTTTCTTACACATTGCTGATGCAACGGCAAAAGAAATTTTGAGTCAAAATATTGGTAAAGTTGCACTGTTAGGAACAGCTTTTACAATGGAGCAAGATTTTTGTAAAGCTCGATTGCGGGATTATGGAATTGATGTTGTTATTCCAAATGAAGCCGACCGAAAGACAGTTCATCGCATTATTTATGAAGAACTTTGTTTAGGTGTGATCAACCCAGATTCTCAGCAAAAGTACATTGCTATTGTAGAAAGACTCATAACTGAAGGCGCCCAAGGCGTTATCTTGGGTTGTACTGAAATTTGTATGTTAATTGGTGAGCTTAAATTCTCGGTTCCTTTATTTGATACTACAGCCATTCATGCAAAAGAAGCAGTGAGTTTTGCTTTAACTTAAGAAGATAAATTAGAAACAATAAATTGTTAGGAATTAATTTTAAAGATGGAGGATAACTTTGAAATTTAGATCAAAAATTGATTGGTGGCTTTTACTCATATTTATTGTTGTCACTGGCAATATCCTTATGAAAATTTATGAAGCAAATCATCATTATTCTTTAGCTTCAAATTTTCAGCACCTCTTCATTTATAGTTTAGTCATTTTGGTTATTTGGCTTCCGGTCTTTAACACGTATTACGTAGTAGAAAACAACACATTAATCATTAAGAGCTTGGTATTTCGATGGAAAATTAATATCAATGATATTACTCAAATAGAACCTACCCATAATCCACTTTCTTCTCCAGCATTATCGCTAGATCGACTTAAAATTTATTATATGAAAGATGGAAGAATGGCTACAGTAATGATCTCGCCCAAAGATAAAGAGGGTTTCTTAAATGCTTTACACAAAAGTTCTGGGACAAAGTTCTAATTGATAGTTAATGAAGACAGTAAATTAAGTGCCTAATAAACACTCAGTTATGTATTAGATTTTTGAAAATACGGTCTGTAATGCTCAGCACAGTTAAATAAATCAACTATAAGTCTCTCTTCTAAAGCATTAACCTGTATTTATTGCGAATAAATAAAATGGAGATAAAAGATGCTTAACGATTTTTTGAAGCCAACTTTAGGCATTACGATTGTATGTGTACTTGCAGGATGTGCGTCATCCTCTCAATATCCAATTACTGATAGTTATGGCCCAGAACCAAAACTTCCTGAACCCAAAACAAGCTTATTCCCGACCGTTAATATAGCCCCAGCAGAGGGCTGGCCAAATGGCGCTATGCCAACTCCAGCAGAAGGTTTAAAGGTCAAAGCCTTTGCCAAAGGACTTGAGCACCCGCGTTGGCTTTATGTATTACCAAATGGCGATGTATTAGTTGCTGAAACAGATGCTCCGCCTAAACCGGAAGACAGCAAAGGTATTAAAGGTAAAATCATGACTTTTGTGATGAGACGTGCAGGCTCATCACATCCAAGTGCAAACCGTATTAGCTTACTTCGTGACACTAATGGAGATGGCGTCGCTGACCAGAAAACGGTATTTCTTCAAAACTTAAATTCTCCATTTGGTATGGCATTGGTAGGTAATAACTTATATATCGCTAATACGGATGCACTGGTGCGTTTTCCTTACCAAGAAGGAGAAACTCAAATTACAGCCAGTGGAACCAAAGTGTTGGACTTACCGGGTGGTCCTTTAAATCACCATTGGACCAAAAATGTGATTGCTAACCCAGCTGGAACCAAGCTGTACATTACCGTTGGTTCTAACAGTAACGTTGCTGAAAATGGTTTAGATCAAGAAAAAGGTCGAGCACAAATTACAGAGTTTGATATTGCAAGTGGTCAGTCTCGCCCATTTGCAACAGGACTGCGTAATCCTAATGGTATGGCTTGGCAACCTCAAAGCGGTAAACTTTGGACGGTGGTTAATGAACGCGATGAAATTGGGAGTGACCTAGTGCCCGATTATATGACTTCGGTTCAAGACGGTGCTTTTTATGGTTGGCCTTATAGCTATTATGGTCAACATGTTGATGTGCGAGTAAAACCGCAAAATCCTGAAATGGTTGCTCGTGCAATTAAACCCGACTATGCGCTAGGTAACCATACGGCTTCTTTAGGCCTTGCATTTTATGCAACCGAACTGATGCCACAATTTAGAGGTGGTGCATTTATCGGGCAACATGGTTCTTGGAACCGTAAGCCTCACAGTGGTTATAAAGTCATTTTTGTACCATTTAGAAGTGGTCAGCCCTCAGGTCCACCGCAAGATATTTTAACAGGATTCCTCAGCGAGAAAGGTAAAGCCTATGGGCGTCCTGTGGGTGTAGCAATTGATTTCTCAGGTGCTGTGTTAGTTGCAGATGATGTGGGCAATACGATCTGGCGTGTTTCGCCAGTTGCAGAGACGACTTATGAGAGTCCAACCCAGCAATCCATTAGTAGTTTAGTAGTTCAGTGACTCAACCTTAAAAAGGTTGGACAAAATAGGTTTATTTTATGCAAATATTACGGTTATCTGATTACCCTCAATACAAAGAAATGGCTGCACGGTGGTTTTCTGAAAAATGGCAAATCCCTGTGGAAGCCTATCTTGATAGCATTCAGATTTCCATTGATCAAAAGCATGCTATTCCACAGTGGTACATTGTTTTAAATGAAGATAAGCATTTAATTGCTGGAGCAGGAGTCATTGATAATGACTTCCATGAGCGTAAAGATTTAACACCAAACTTATGTGCTTTATTTGTAGAAGAGAACTATCGAAACCAAAATATTGCAAAGCACATTTTAGATTTTATACGTGAAGACTTGAGTAATCAGGGCATCCAAACACTTTATTTAATAACAGACCATACCGAGTTTTATGAAAAATGTGGTTGGCGGTTTTTAATGTTGGTAAAGGATGAGGAAGGCGAGATGGTACGTATGTATGTAGCAGATACTTTTTAATAGAATTTAAAGAACATCTAAAAAAAATAGCCTCTATAGAGGCTATTTTTTTTTTAGGCTTATTTACTTTTAAAGTTTTTAAAAATCAGAAGAAGGGCAACAAACGATAGTAAAATAATAAAACTAATATAACTATTTGCTGTACTCATCAGCCCAATTTTCCCAACAAAATAGCCAGCTAAAATTGCTGGAACACTAAAAGCCAAATAGCTTTCAACAAAGAATGCAGCCATTAAACCTGCGCGTTCTTCGGGTAAAGCGAGGGGCATGACTGTGCGAATTGCTCCCATGAAAGCTGTACCAAAACCCACACCCGTAATAATAGAACCAAGAAATAAAACTACTGCATTTGTAAGATTAATTGCTAAAAATAAAATGGTTGAACCAATAGCAATTGAAAGAGTACCTGTTAATAAAATACGGTAATTTGTCGACTTCCTAAGCGTTAATATACCGACTGCACCTGAGAGTGCTAGCGCCATAAACATAATACCGTTTAGCCATGCCGATGAAGTATGGAAAATTTTTGCCAGTAAAGAGGGCATAAGTGATAGGAAGAAACCACTGACCATCCAAAGAGCAATATTAATAGGGCTAATACTCAATAAAGCACTTTTTGTTTGTGGGGGAATAGCCATATTGGGTTTTAAAGAGGCAAGTGCACCCGATCTTTTTTGGGCTGTTTCAGGAGTAAAAAAACTTAAAATGAGTTCACAAATAAGAAGAAGACATAAAAATTCAAAAACAAGCTGTAAGGGTTGGGTAGAGAATTGCAAAATAGAACAAGTTAGAAATATACCAACAGCCATGCCGACCATTGGTGCGATACTATTAATAAGCGAACCCTGAAGCTTACTAAAATCTAAAATTGCTGCGCCTATAGCCGAGACAGCAAGCCCTGTTGCGATTCCTTGTAAGCCCCGTGCAATAAATAACATCGAAACATCTGAAGCAAATAAGAAAAAGCTCATCGAAATAATTTGCAGAAAAATGGCTGCAATAATGACAGGACGGCGTCCAATATAGTCAGACAAAGAACCAATAATCAGTAATGAACCCAGCAAAGTAAAAGCATAAGTTGCAAAAATTAAAGTCAAAGTAACAGGCGAAAATTGCCAAAGCTGTTGGTATAGACGATAAAGTGGAGTCGGTGCACTAGACGCCGCCATAAAGGTCATGAGCGTGATTGTATTAAGTGTCAATGCACTTGCACTATCTAACTGAAAAACTGATACAGACCGTTTTGAACTTGAATTGTTCATATAAGATGAATAACATAAAAGCGAATATTTAGCTTTTATATATTATTTTCACACTAAAGCAAATCCTTAGCTTTAGTGTATTTTGTATATAGATATAAATATTTATAAATTTTTTGATCCCTTTACAGAGTTTATAAATGGCAAAAGTTGTTACTGGCTTACGTCCTGGTGGTCGTAGTGAAAGAATTCAAACTGCGGTGCATCAAGCGGTAAAAGAGCTTCAAAAAACCTTAGAGCAGAGCCAAATTACCATACCTATGATCGCTCATGAGGCAGGAGTAACACCTTCAACAATTTACCGCCGTTGGGGCGATATTAATCAGCTATTTTCAGATGTAGCCCTAAATGAACTTAAACCTGATATGGAACCAAAAGATTTAGGTTCATTTCAGCTAGATATCACTGCATGGATTGAACAATATTTTGAGGAGTATTCTTCTGAAGTTGGTCAAACATTATTGCGTGATGTGCTATATACAGCCGACTCTTCAAATGCAAGAAAATGTGAAACCTTAATTATTCAACAACTTGATATTATTCAAGCCAGAGCTAAATCGCGTAATGAACCCACTATAAATAATGAAGAAATTATCGAAGCTGTTATTGCCCCTATGCTATTTCGCATCTTATTCACTGAACGTACATTAAGCTTAGATTACGTCCACATTTTATTGGAACGGTTATTTAACGCTCCCTAATTTGAATTAATTTCAAAGCCTATTAGTGTGATTTTTTTAACAAAAAAGAGACACTTTATCTTGTTAAAAAATTATATATCAATTTTTCTTATTATTTTTAAACTAAATTTTCATAATTTATAATTTACATGTTTTTTATAAAATCATTTATTTAATAAATGTTGTGCTGGTATGAGACAATTAAACTTCTACAGCCATTTTTGTGCATGTTTTTACTTAAAATATTAAGATTAAATAATGCTTTATAACGAATTTTGGTTGTTTTTTTATCTTTTAAAACTAGAAAATTAAAATGATTTTATATAATTTATTGCATGATTATTGAATTTGACATTTTTTAAATTTATAACACAGGCCGTTTTTTATTCTTTACAATGGCTTTTCCTTGATAAAGCAGCTTGTGGTGCACGCTTTATATTTTATTTTTTTATCCCCATCGAAAAGGTATTTAGATAATGGATTTCAATACCCTTGACCAAGAAACGGTACAGAAAAAACAGAAGTTTCACCAAATTTTGTATGTACAGGTCATCTTTGCAATTATTTTGGGCATTTTAATTGGTCATTTTTACCCAGAACTTGGCGAAAGTTTAAAACCGCTTGGTGATGCATTCATCAAGATTGTTAAAATGATTATTGCTCCCGTCATCTTTTTAACCGTTGTTACAGGCATTGCCAGTATGACAAACATGAGCCGAGTTGGCCGTGTAACTGGTAAAGCTATGCTTTATTTCCTTACCTTCTCAAGCTTGGCGCTAGTAGTTGGTATGATTGTGGCAAATATTATCCAACCAGGTAAAGGTCTTAATATTGACCCCGCTACCTTAGTCAACGATAAAGTAAATACTTACGTTGAAAAGGCGCATGCAACAAATATTACTGACTTCTTCATGAATATTATCCCGCAAACTCTAGTTAGCCCTCTGGCAGGTGGCGAGATTTTGCAGGTTCTGTTTGTGGCGGTGTTATTTGGTATTTCTTTGGCTGCATTGGGTGACCGTGCACGTCCAATTACCGACTTCTTAAATAACTTAACAGCTCCAGTTTTTTACCTTGTTGGTATGTTAATGAAGCTGGCTCCAATCGGTGCTTTTGGTGCAATGGCTTTTACCATTGGTGCGTATGGAATCGAATCAATTGGTAATTTATTGCTATTAATTATGACATTCTATATTACAGCGGTATTGTTTGTCATAGTGATTTTAGGAGCCGTAGCCCGTTACAATGGCTTCTCAATTATTCATTTAATCCGTTATATCAAAGATGAGCTTTGGTTGGTTTTAGGAACAAGTTCTTCTGAAGCAGCTTTACCATCTTTAATGGATAAAATGCAAAAAGCAGGTTGTGAAAAATCGGTGGTAGGTTTGGTGATTCCAACAGGTTATTCATTTAACCTCGATGGTACAAATATATACATGACTATGGCGGCTCTATTCATCGCACAAGCGTGTAATGTTGACTTATCAATTAGTGAACAAATTGCATTGCTTCTTGTGGCAATGGTAAGTTCTAAAGGTGCAGCAGGGGTGACTGGCGCAGGCTTTATTACTCTGGCTGCAACTCTATCGGTTGTACCGGCGGTACCTGTAGCAGGTATGGCTTTAATTCTTGGTATTGACCGTTTTATGTCTGAGTGTCGTGCATTAACAAATTTAGTTGGTAATGCTTGCGCAACAATTGTTGTAGCACGATGGGATAAAGCTTTAGATAAAGATCTTTTAGATAAAGCTTTAAAGAACCCTAAAGCAGAATAATCTTATAAAAAAATCTGTAGCTGAGGGCAATTTGGGAGAGTAGCCCCGCTACAGATTTTTTGTTTAATATCTAAGAATATATTTTAATTAAACCATTCTAAAGTTCTGCAATATTACTTATCTTTCAAAAAAGACAATACTGTAATTAAAATCGAGCCGTAAAAAATTATGCTTTTAAGTGATCTTCAAACTCTTCACCTAATTGCATCGCTAATGAATTACCTGCTAAATCACAGGTCACTAAACCATATTCTTTTTTAAAACTAAAAGTAAAACCTTTTCCATCAGCAAGATTTTTAACTGAATACCCTAACTTTTCTAACCAAATACGAAACGCAATCAAATTTTTAGCTTTAACAACCTTTTTCACGTGAGAACTCCTTCTATCCGTGGCATTACATCTTATTTATTAATAGGGTTTTAATTAGATTTTTTAAAGGGGGAAAACTTTGTTTTATTTTGCAACTTGTAAAAAAAGTAAGATAGAGAAAGAACAGTTTTCATTTTTATAAAAATATGGAGGTGTTATGTAACTAAAAAATAAATACTTTTTATTTAGTGGATTGTTTATTGGCGTGTTTTTAAGAAAATATAAATTTGAGGGAATTTTTAAAAAGATGAATAAATATGAAGATAGTAAATGTAAAAAATAATTACAATCAACGCGCACTATGCAAAAAGATACAGTTCTTAAAATGGAACTGTATCTCTTAAAGGAGAAGCTTTAACTTTAAAAGTTATCTTTAAGTGCACGTAAATGAGCAAAGTCTTCAGCACTTTCTGCACGAAGAAAAGGATTGGTGGCTAATTCTAGTTCAATCGTACTCGGAAGAGTGATTGATCCTTGTTTACGTAGCTCACGAACTTTTTCAGCTCGTTCAGATAAGGCATGGTTATGCGGTTCTACCGTTAAGGCAAATTCGGCATTTGAAAGCGTGTATTCATGCGTACAATAAACTTTGGTTTGTGTTGGTAGCGCTGCTAAACGACTAAGTGAGTGATACATTTGTTCAGCCGTACCTTCAAATAATCGTCCACATCCCATTGCAAACAAAGTGTCACCGCAGAATACAGCTTCTAACTCTTCAATAAAATACACAATGTGCCCTAAGGTGTGACCTGGGGTCGCGATAATCTCTACTTTTAAATCATTAAATTTTAAATGATCGTCATGTTGTAAGGGGTGAGTAATTCCCGGAATTTTTGAGAGCTCATCACGTGGACCATAGACAGTAATATTTTGGGCAGCCGTTAAATCTGCTACACCACCGATATGGTCTTTATGCCAATGAGTGAGCCAGATTTGTTTTAAAGTGAGCTGATGATTTTGACAAAATTGAGTAACAAGTTCAGCTTCTGTTGGATCAACTGCAATAGCCTCTTGGGTTTCAGTATCTTCTAAAATCCAGATATAGTTTTGGAGGGCATTCTGTACATCAATAAAATGAATTCTATAACGCATTGTTTTATCCTAAAACCAAATCCAAAGAGTAAGTAATCACTGTTTTTGATAATAACAGAAAATGGTAGTAAGCCACTCACTCAACCTTTTTATGAAAATGATGTATATAAAACAAAAAAGCCCCCATTTAGGGAGCTTTTTATATGAGTAATTTAACGGATCTTAGAGAGCCAGTTACCTAGCGTCTGTACAATCTGTACTAAGAGCAATAGAACAATTACTGTTAAAATTACAACGCTTGTATCAAAACGTTGGTAACCATAAGAGATTGCTAAGTCACCAATACCACCTGCGCCCACTGCACCAGCCATTGCTGTTGCACCAATCAAACTGATTGTCGCTGTTGTGAGGTTTAAAATGAGTGAACTGCGTGCTTCTGGCAAAATAAAGCGGTAAATAATTTGCCAAGGTGTAGCACCCATCGCCTGAGCAGATTCAATAATTCCTTCATTTACTTCGAGTAAGGAAGTTTCAATCAAACGTCCCATATATGGACCGATGTAAATTGTTAAAGGAACGATCGCTGCCCACGTACCAATTGAAGTACCTACCAATAACTTGGTAAGAGGAATCACTGCAATAAGTAAAATAATAAATGGGAGAGAGCGTAATGCATTTACAATTGGGTTGAGTAAATGATAGACGAATCTATTTGGCAAAATACCTTCTGGTCGAGTTACAAGCAGGATAACCCCTTGAATGAAACCCCAAATACCACCAAATAACAGCGCAAAAAACACCATGTGAAATGTTTCTTGTAGAGCTGTTACAAACTGGTCAATTGAAAGAGAACTGTGCCAGAAAGGTTGAGTAAGTTCAGTTAACCACTGTACGATTAAATCTCTCATACTTGATCTCCTGATTGAACTACACTCACTTCATTTTTCTCTAAAAACTCGATAGCCTGTTTAATTAACTGAGGCTCACCTAGAAGCTGTACAAACATTTGACCAATGACAGTACCGTTAATTTCAGTCATGTTAGCGAATAAGATATTTAAACTAATATCAAATTGTTTAATCAGTGACTGAATTACAGGTTCTTGAGCAGAACGGCCCAAAAACTGTAAACAGTAGATGCTATGGTGATGCTGATTTTCGAGTTGATTTAAAATATTCACAGGCAACTGTTGATGTAACACAGTTTGAATAAAGTTTTTAGTCGTCGGATGTTGAGGATTACTAAAGATATCAATCGTTGAACCTTGTTCAATGACTTTACCAGCTTCCATCACAGCTACATGATCACAAACAGTTTCAATGACATCCATTTCATGGGTCACCATAACGATTGTGATTTTTTGCTCTTGATTGATTTTCTTGAGTAACTCTAAAACAGACTTGGTTGTTTGCGGGTCTAGGGCAGAGGTTGCTTCATCACACAAAAGAATTTTTGGATGATTTGCCAAAGCACGAGCAATACCAACACGTTGCTTTTGGCCGCCAGAAAGTTCATCAGGATAAGCATCTTTTTTATGCTTAAGATCAATGAACTCCAATAACTCATTTAAGCGCTTTTCACGTTCTGCTTTATTGTAATTCAGCAGACGCATTGGCATTTCGATATTTTCAGCAACCGTTTTGGTTTGTAGCAAATTGAAGTGCTGAAAAATCATACCAATATTTGCACGTTCCTGACGTAATGAACGCGCATCCAAAGCAGTGAAGTCCTTTTGATTAATGATAACCTGACCTTCATTTGGTCGTTCAAGTAAGTTAATCAGGCGGATTAAAGTACTTTTACCTGCACCACTATAGCCAATAATGCCAAAAATACTCCCTTCAGGAATTTCCAAATTAATTTGGTCCAGAGCTCGTATGGTTTGGCCTTTAAGCTGATAGTGCTTTGAAATGTTTTTAAATTGAATCATGTCGTCAAAAACTATGCTAAAAAGAAAAAACAGGCAAAGAGTCTTTGCCTGTTTCGCGTTGCAGCTATTATATTACTATTTAGCTTCCGTGAGGTAGCTGATTGGCTGATTCACGTCAACTTTTGTACCACCAAAGTGTTGTTCAACGTATTTTTTAACAGCTTCAGTGTGGTATAGCTGACCAACTTTCTGAAGAACTGGGTCATCTTTGCGAGATTCCGCTGTTGCAAGGATGTTTACATTCAGTTTAGTGCTTTGGTCAACAGGCTCATAGTAGATAGAATCTTTAAGTACGTTCAGACCACCTTCTAAAGCTAATGTATTACCTAAAACAATTGCATCAACTTCATCTTTTACGCGTACAGCTGTCGCCATTTGGATTGGTTTGATATCAATTTTTTTACTGTTATCGATAATATCGCTTGGTGTGCCTTTAGCAGGGTCGAAGTCAGCTTTAAGTTTGATTAAGCCAGCACTTTGTAATAACAATAATGCACGAGCTTCATTCGCTGCATCATTAGGAATTGCAATGCTTGCACCCTGTTGGAATTCTCCTACTTTTTTATGTTTACTTGAGTAGATCCCCATTGGCTCAAGATAAGTTGTAGCAACTGGAGCAATTTTATCTTTATTTGATGCATTGAAAGCAACTAAATATGCATAAGATTGGAAAGCATTTAAGTCAACTTCTTTATTTGCTACAGCTGTATTCATTGCAACATAATCAGTGAAATTTTTCACCTCAAGCTTAATACCAGCAGCTTTAGTTTCTGGTAAAGTCGAAATATAACGCCAGATATCAGCGTCAGAACCAGTTGAGGCAATAACCACAGTTTGAGGTTGTGATGAATCACCACTCTTTCCAGCTTGTGGTTCACTTTGTTGTTTACCGCAAGCTGCAAGTAATAGCACAGACACGCTTAAAAAAAGACTGATCAGCTTTTTCATGTAAAAAAAGTCCTGATTAAGAGAGATATCAACTATTTAGTTGGCTCTCTAGAAAAGAGAATGAGTTTTGTTGTCACGTCACAAAGTTTTGAATGCTAAAAGTTATAGCTTTTAGCTCTTTTCTAATTCCTCAGATACTTGTTTTACCGTTTTTGATCTGTACTCAATAAAACTATTTTCACAACAGTTCTATCATGAGTTGACAGTCTTTAAGCGATTTCTAAAAGTATTCAATGTTAAAAATAACGATTATCCCTAACAGAATTAGATGATGAGCCTCAATATTTAAAGGCACAATAACTTTGTGGAAAGTTCCAACGCTTTATCTAATCATATCAATAAAAACATATTCAATATAGTGGACATGTTTCGATCTTATTGATTGGAAGTGAATAAAAACCGAAGTTTATATAAAATTTTCTGATAAATAAGAATGAAATATAAAAAGCCCTCTTTAATAGAGGGCTTTTTATCAGTTGAGAGTTTTTTACTCAGCTTTTTCTCGTGCAATTGCGCGATAGCCAATATCACTACGATATTGCATACCTGTAAAGGTCACTTGGCCGCATACTTCAAGTGCATTAATTTGTGCTTCAAGTACGCTGTCGCCTAGCGCAGTTACACAAAGAACTCGACCACCAGAAGTCACGATGTGACCATCTTCACGAGTTGCAGTGCCTGCGTGGAAAATTTTAGTATCTTCAGGTGATTGTCCAATACCTGAAATTACATCACCTTTGCGTACGCTATCAGGATAGCCTTCGGCTGCAAGTACGATACCGATTGACTTACGCTCATCCCATTCAGCTTCTTTTGGTAAATTGCCAGCAATACCAGCTTCTACCAATTCAACAAGAGATGACTTTAAGCGCATCATGATTGGCTGAGTTTCAGGATCACCGAAACGACAGTTGAACTCGATCACACGCGGTTGACCTTGTTCATCAATCATTAAGCCAGCATATAAGAAACCAGTGTAGACATGTCCGTCAGCAGCCATACCTTCAACAGTCGGACGCATGATTTCAGTCATAACACGTTCGAAAATGTCAGAAGTTACCACCGGAGCAGGAGAGTAAGCACCCATACCGCCAGTATTAGGACCTTGGTCACCTTCAAAAATACGCTTGTGATCTTGTGAAGTTGCCATTGGTAAAATGTTTTTACCATCAATCATACAAATGAAAGAAGCTTCTTCACCTGCAAGGAACTGTTCAATTACAACACGTGAACCAGCATCACCGAATTTGTTGCCTGCAAGCATGTCATCAATTGCTGCAAAAGCTTCTTCGTTGGTCATTGCAACGATTACACCTTTACCAGCAGCAAGACCGTCTGCCTTAATTACAATTGGTGCACCATTTTTTTCAACATAAGCTTTAGCTGCATCAACTTCCGTAAATACTTCGTAAAAAGCAGTTGGAATGTTATGACGCTTTAAAAAATGTTTAGCAAATGCCTTTGAGCCTTCAAGCTGCGCAGCATATTGAGTTGGTCCCCAAATTTTTAGACCTGCTTCGCGAGCAGCATCTACCACACCATTCACTAAAGGTGCTTCTGGACCAACAATAATAAGTTCAACATTATTTTCTTTAGCAAAAGCGATAATTGCAGGATTGTCTAAAATATCAAGCTGAACATTAACGCATTTGTCTTCAGTTGCAGTTCCCGCATTTCCCGGTGCAACGAAAACTTGAGTAACTTTGGTATCTTGCGCGATTTTCCATGCCAGAGCATGTTCACGACCACCACTACCTAAAACTAAAATATTCATTTTTAATTTGTTCCTTAACTTTAATCCTTTTCATCCCCCTCTATTCCTCAAGGTGGAGTTTAGCTCCATTATTGTGGAAAACCCTCCTGAATGAAAGGAGGGTTAGGGAGGACTAAATTTAAATTAGTGGCGGAAATGGCGCATACCAGTGAACACCATTGCAATACCAGCTTCGTCTGCTGCAGCGATTACTTCTTCATCACGCATAGAACCACCTGGTTGAATGATGCATTTAATGCCAGCTTTAGCAGCATTATCAATACCGTCACGGAACGGGAAGAATGCATCAGATGCCATTACAGCACCTTCAACAACCAAACCAGCATGTTCAGCTTTAATGGCAGCAATACGAGCTGAGTTAACGCGACTCATTTGACCTGCACCTACACCAATAGTTTGGCGGTTTTTAGCATAAACAATTGCGTTTGATTTTACATATTTTGCAACTTTCCAAGCAAAGATGAGGTCATCAATTTCTTGTTCATTTGGCGCACGCTTAGTAACTACTTTAAGATCATCTTTAGTGATCATGCCCAAGTCTTGATCTTGAACAAGTAAGCCACCATTTACGCGTTTATAGTCAAGTTGCGGTGCACGTGCATCAATAGCAGGTAACTCGCCACATACTAAAACACGTACATTTTTCTTAGCGCCAGTTATTTCAAGTACGCCATCAGCAATACTTGGAGCAATAATCACTTCAACGAATTGACGCTCTACAATTGCTTGAGCAGTTGCAACATCTAATTCACGGTTGAATGCAATAATACCGCCAAAAGCAGATTCTGGATCGGTTGCATAAGCTAAATCATAAGCAGCTTTAATGCCGTCTAAAGAAACCGCAACACCACAAGGGTTAGCATGTTTCACGATGACACAAGCAGGTTTTGCGAATGATTTAACACATTCAAGTGCAGCATCTGTATCTGCAATGTTGTTATAAGACAATTCTTTGCCTTGTAACTGTTTTGCAGTAGAAACTGATGCTTCTTTTGCATTAGCTTCGACATAGAAAGCAGCCGATTGATGCGGGTTTTCACCGTAACGTAAATCTTGTGCTTTGTTCAATTGAGTATTGAATGTACGAGGGAATAAGTCAGCTTCACCTTCGGTCTTACCAACGCGAGCGCCTAAGTAAGAAGCGATCATGCCGTCGTATTGAGCTGTATGTTCAAATGCTTTAACTGCTAAATCAAAACGTGTTTCATAAGAAAGTGAACCAGCAGTTTTTAATTCATTAATTACAGTGTCGTAATCTGAAGCATTAACTACAATACCTACTGAAGCATGGTTTTTAGCAGCTGCACGAACCATTGTAGGACCACCGATGTCGATATTTTCGATTGCATCAGGAAGAGTACAGTCAGGTTTTGCAACGGTTGCAGCAAATGGATAAAGGTTTACAACAACAAGATCAATCGGATCGATGTTGTGTTCTTCCATAACTGCTTCATCTAAACCGCGACGAGCAAGAATACCGCCATGAATTTTTGGATGTAATGTCTTAACACGACCATCCATCATTTCAGGGAAGCCAGTATGTTCAGATACTTCTACAACCGCGATATTATTATCTTTAAGCAACTTATATGTGCCGCCTGTAGATAATAGTTCTACCCCTAGAGCTGCAAGGTTTTGAGCAAATTCGACAATTCCTGTCTTATCAGATACAGAAATCAAAGCACGTTTAATAGTCATGATGTTTAATTCAACAATTTCAAGTCTACGGATTAAAACCAATAAGCATAAAAAAATGCCCACGACGTCGTGAGCATTTTATCATTTATTCACTCATTAAACCGTGAGCTTTTAACTTTTTACGTAAAGTGCCACGGTTGAGTCCAAGAATTTCTGCAGCACGCGTTTGATTACCACGTGTATATTCAAGAACTACAGATAAAAGAGGTTTCTCCATTTCTGCTAGCACCATGTCATATACCTGAGATGGTTGCTCACCTTGCAATTGTGCAAAATAATGGCGAACTGCGCGATCCACGTGGATGCGAAGAGCAACATCAGATTGTGCAGTAAAAATAGGAGATTTGCTATTCATGCGAGTTAATCCGAAAATCAAATACTAGCTTGGGTAAAGTAGTATATAAATGTGGTCTAAAAATACGGAGTCCTGTTTTAGATCCTAAAACAGTGACTCTAAAACATAAGAACAATTAGCTTGCCATATTTCTTCGTATTGAATAAAAAATAAGCGTAACAATAATTAAATATTTGTTACAGCCCCCTCAAAAACAAAAAAAGTTAGGCTATGCGCTTAAAGTAGAAAAGCACACATGCTTAACAGTATTTTTTTTGGATTGAGAGCGAGGAGTATATGAGTCAAAGCTTTCGTGGCGCGTATCATACCATTGTCTAGGAAAAAGTGAGCAAATTAACTGCATTTTTTTTTATTTTTTTTTCACTTTTTTTACATTTTAGGGGTGGACAATTTCTAATCGATAATTTACTAGCCTTTTTTTGCTTTTGTTTAGCTCAAATTGGAATCGGAAAGGGGTATTTGATGGAATGCGTTGAATACCCCGTAAGTTTTCAACTAGATATTGTTGAGGAGTTAATATGATTTCCTCTGTTTTGTCTGGCTCTGTTGCAAAAATCAACTTTAGGTTAGGAAGCTCAATACTTTTATCATTCTGGTTGAGCAATATGCCTGAGAACTGGGTATGGTTCGCATCGATCTTGCGGACTTTTAACTTTTCTATATAGATAAGTTGATAAAGTTCTGCTGATTTGTTGCAGTGTAGTATTTGGCAAACGTAATTAAAAGCATGGCTAACGGTTGGGCTTGCATGCATGAGCTTAGGGTTAAACCAGAGGATTTGAAAAGTAAAGACTAAAATTAAAATAAGGTTGGCAGAGCTCCAGAGCGTATAGTACAACCAACTATGCTTTTTATTATTGTCTTGTTCTTGTGGGGATGCCTGCTCAGCTAAATTAAGGTTTGGTAGAGCATTAATAGGTTCGTTGTGAAAGTAATTTAAGTTGTTGAGATAAGTTAAAAGATCAATATTAGAGTTTTCTACTTTTTGGTCAAAGATATCTAGTACGTGAGAATGCGTCATATATCTTGTCTGCATTGAACCATTGGCTAACGTTGTTGAGTTGACCATAACTGGCTGTTCAATATTGATTAGATGGGTTAAGGCATTAAAGCTTGAATTACATTTAGGGCAACAAACCATACCCTGAGCAACAGTCAATTGAGTAAGAGATACTTTATAAACTGTTAAACACTTAGGGCAGCGGGTTTGTTTTTCATTCATGAGTTAAAAATCTCAATTTATTGTTTTACGTTTTCCTGAAATGCGACACCAGTTTTCTTCGCGCTTTTCGACATCTAATATATCAAAAAAATCAGAATAAACACGTGAAACATCAGCAACTTGCTCTTCAATCACACCAGCAAGTGCGAACTCGCCCTCAGATTTGATTAAATTTGCAAATTCAGGCGCAAGCATCATTAAAGGTCCTGCTAAAATATTTGCAACTAAAACATCGGCTTGTTTAGGTTTGAATTCTTGATCAAACTCTTCAGGAAGACCTACATATAGTCGATCTAATACACCATTAAGCTCTGCATTTTGTTTCGTTGCTAAAACAGCCTGAGGATCAATATCGGTAGCGTATACTTTTTTAGCGCCTAATAATAAAGCTGCTACGCCTAAAATGCCTGAACCACAGCCATAATCAATCACGATTTTATCTTTAACGTCAGTTTTACCCAGCCATTGTAAGCATAGGAAAGTACTTGCGTGGTTACCTGTACCAAATGCGAGACCTGGATCTAACTTAATGTTAGTTGCGTCCGCTTCTGGAGGCTCTAGCCATTCTGGCACGATCCAGAACTTTTCCCCAATCTGAATTGGCTCATAGTAATCCATCCACGCGCGTTCCCACACTTGATCTTCAAGTTCTTCATGACGCATAGGAACATCTGGAAGTTGAGCTTTTAAGAAAGCTTCTAAAGTATCGACATCAATTGGGTCTTGTTCGTCTTGTTGATAGATGCCTGTCACAATAACTTTGTTCCATAAAGGTGTTTCACCCGGTAATGGTTCAAGTAAAGCCTGATCTTCAGCATCATCCAGCGTTACGCTTACCGCACCTAGAGACATTAAAAGTGTTTCTGTGAACTCAACTTGTTCTTGATCAACGGTAATGTGTATTTGTAACCACTTCACGAAAAGGACCTAAAAATTTTATTTAAAGGCGTATTGTAGCGGACTAGACCATTTTAAAAAAGAAAGCGGCCCATCTTTAATGGACCGTCTTTGAAAATACTGATGAGATATAGCGGAAAATAAATGACTTCTTCTATACCTATGTCAAAACAGATTAAGGAGCAGGGGCCTTAAATTGTAACTTGCCATTTTCGTTTGGTTGGCAAGTACCGTTAAAGGTTACACCATTGTGATTGTATGAAACCCATTCACCTTGCTGTTTTTTTGCACAGACTCGAATTTGTTTTTGCATTTCAGCTTTGCTCGTGTCAGCAGCATGGGTAAAAGTTACGCCTGAAAAACAAATTAGAGATGCAGTTAAGATTTTTAACATGGTCGTTTTCATTTTGTATTCCTTCTCGTTGCGTTAATTTTAAAGTCATAGAAGTGCTGTACATTTTTTATTCTAAGATGAATTAATTTTAAAAACATTCACTTTGTATTGAATTCATGAAACAAAATGTCAAATCATGTGGCATAGCGTAAATTATGTGAAGACAATTTTGTAATTATGTACATCAATAAGCAGATAATTTTGCTATAATGTTCCGTCTTTTTTTTCTGGTGTTTTTGTACTCATGCACTATCCTAAAGTTTATGATGTTATCGTTATCGGTGGCGGTCACGCAGGTACGGAAGCGGCCCTTGCTGCTGCGCGTATGGGACGACAGACTTTGCTTTTGACCCATAACATTGAGACTTTGGGCCAAATGAGTTGTAACCCAGCAATTGGTGGTATTGGTAAGTCTCACTTAGTCCGTGAAATTGATGCACTTGGCGGTGCAATGGCTCTGGCTGCCGATAAAGGGGGTATTCAGTTCCGTATTTTAAATTCGCGTAAAGGTGCAGCTGTGCGTGCAACACGTGCTCAAGCTGACCGTGTTCGTTACAAAGCTGCCATTCGTGATACTTTGGAAAATCAAGCAAATCTTGACATTTTCCAGCAAGCAGCTGATGATCTGATTGTTGAAGGCGATACCGTTAAAGGTGTTGTTACCCAAATGGGTATTCGCTTTGATGCTAAAACTGTTGTGTTGACTACAGGTACATTCTTGGGTGGTGTCATCCACGTTGGTTTAGAAAAATCAAGCGGTGGCCGTGCGGGAGATCCTCCTTCTATTGCACTTGCTCAGCGTTTACGTGAATTAAAATTACCAGTGGGACGTTTAAAAACCGGTACTCCGCCACGTATTGATGCACGTTCAGTTGATTTTTCAGTCATGATTCCGCAGCCGGGTGATTTTCCATCTCCAGTGATGTCATTCATGGGTGATGCTTCTATGCACCCTGAACAAGTAAACTGTTATATCACTCATACAAATGAAAAAACCCACGACATTATTCGTGGTGGTTTAGATCGCTCACCAATGTACACTGGTGTTATTGAAGGTGTAGGTCCGCGTTATTGCCCGTCAATCGAAGATAAGATTCACCGTTTCGCTGATAAAGACTCACATCAAGTATTCTTGGAACCAGAAGGTCTAGATACACACGAGCTTTATCCAAATGGTATTTCGACGTCTTTACCATTTGATGTTCAGTTCGAACTTGTACGCTCAATTCGTGGTATGGAAAACGCTCATATCTTACGTCCAGGCTATGCAATTGAATATGATTATTTCAACCCGCAAGCTTTGAAATTTACCCTCGAAACTAAAGCGATTAATGGCTTGTACTTTGCTGGTCAAATTAATGGTACAACAGGTTACGAAGAAGCTGGTGCCCAAGGTTTACTTGCAGGTTTAAATGCTGCGCGTCGTGCATGGGAGCAAGAAGAGTGGACGCCTAAACGTGACCAAGCTTACATGGGCGTGTTAGTTGATGACCTCATCACGTTAGGTACTAAAGAACCATACCGTATGTTTACCTCACGTGCTGAATATCGTTTGATGTTGCGTGAAGATAATGCGGATCAGCGCTTAACTTCTATTGGTCGTGAACTTGGTTTGGTTGATGATGTACGTTGGGCTGCTTATTGCGAGAAAATGGAAGCGGTTGAGCGTGAAACCTCTCGTTTACAACATTTATGGGCAGCACCAAATAACCCTATGGGTAAAAAATTCGTTGAAATGACGGGTGCTGATTTGAGTAAGGAATGTAGTGCGATTGATTTGCTTAAACGTCCTAATATCACCTTCGGTCAAATTGCTGAACTTACTGGTTCTGAAGTTTCAGAACAAGTGGGTGAGCAAATTGAAATTGCTGTGAAATATGAAGGTTACATTAACCGTCAGCATGAAGATGTTGCTCAATTAAAGCGTCTTGAAGAAACCAAAATTCCTGCCGATTTTGACTATGATGTTGTGTCTGGATTATCACGCGAAATTACACAGAAATTAAAAACAGTTCTTCCGGAAACATTAGCGCAAGCAAGCCGTATTCCTGGTGTTACACCAGCAGCTGTTCAGCTTGTAATGATCACGATTCGTAAAAATAATATGACGAAAAAAACGGCTTAATTATTTAAGCGTGTAAAAAAGCCCAGTTAAAACTGGGCTTTTTTGTGAGTCAAAATTTGTAAAAATCAGTGATTTGTATTGTAAAAGTATGTGAATTATTAAGACGAAATTATAATTTAAAGTGAAATTTTTAAGTTTTTATAATTAATGTTAAAAAAATTTTATTATTAAATATTTGAAAATTAATATTATTTTTATTTATTTGGTAATGATTATTATTTTCTTCATTTTTTATCCATTTTTCCATGCTTATGGATGAGTAAAATGTATGCGACAAAATCGATAGACATTTGGAATGATCAAGAATGAATCACCTATGAAGAGTGGCAAAGGTGCGGTTTGAGCTTTCAACATATGTGGAAGGGGTAATCAACAGTGCGAGTATTGTGATCAACATATCAGTAAGCATTATTAAACTTACACAGTAAAATAAGCATATGTTAAACATGCTATTAGTGTGAAGTCTAATATTACTGAAACTGTTATTAACAACAATCCTAAATAATATATCTGATTTTCTTTTTCTTATTTAAGAACAGGAATATTGATAAAAGAAGCGGGCTCATAAATCATTAAGCTTGCTATTTTTGTTTCGATTTTAAAAATATAATTTTTTATATGTTAAACTATTGAATTTTAATAATTAAATAAAATAAATGAGAACGATTATCGATTTTATTTGTATTTATTTTTTTATTTGTTACTATGCGTTAACTCATTATTTGCAGTTGCAACTCATCATTAATCTCTGAGGGGAGGCATAGTATGTCCGCATTCAATATTCCACGTTCTGTTTTAGCTGCTTCAATTTTATTTAGTATGTGCTCCATAGCTGAGTCGGCAGAGGCAACGGACAAGGAAGTAGAAACGGAAACTGTCAAGTTGAATACCATTGTCGTAACTGCTGAAGAACAGGTGAAGCAATCTTTAGGTGTGTCGGTAGTCACCTCTGAAGATTTAGAAAAAACACCTGTTGTAAATGATATCTCTGAGATTTTACGTCGCATGCCAGGTGTTAATCTCACTGGAAACAGTTCTACAGGCCAACGCGGAAACAATCGTCAAATTGATATTCGTGGAATGGGACCAGAAAACACACTCATTTTAATTGATGGTAAACCCGCGACTTCACGTAATTCAGTACGTTACGGTTGGCGTGGAGAGCGTGATACTCGTGGTGATTCTAATTGGGTACCTGCCGATGCGATTGAATCGATAGAAGTTTTACGTGGCCCTGCTGCTGCTCGTTATGGAAATGGGGCAATGGGTGGTGTGGTTAATATTATTACCAAAAAAGTCACCAATGAAACACATGGCTCAGTCGAGGTATATACCAATCAACCAGAAGACAGCAAAGAAGGTAGCAGTAGCCGCGTTAGTGCAACACTTAGTGGCCCAATCATTAAAGATGTTTTGTCCTATCGCGTATATGGAAATTTCAACAAAACTGATTCGGATGATCCCGATATTAATCCTGTAACTGAAAGCGGTACTCGAGCAGGGGCGCGTGAAGGAGTAGAAAACAAAGATATTAATGCACGTTTAGCGTGGCAGATGACGGATCAGCAAACCGTTTTATTAGATGTCGCATCAAGTCGCCAAGGTAATGAATATACAGGTGATACTCAAAATAGTAATGTTGATGCAACAGATCCTGAAGCGAATGCTTTATTAAATTCACTATTAGGTACTGAAACCAACACCATGTACCGTGATAGTTATGCATTAACGCATGAAGGGGATTGGACTTGGGGTAAAAGTAAATTTGTAGCTTCGTATGATCAAACGAAAAACAAGCGTTTGACAGAGGGGCTTGCGGGTGGACCGGAAGGGCGTATTAACAGTACTGATCGTTCAACTTCACTTCTGGAAACATTACGTTTTAATGCTGAAGCAAATATTCCTTTTGAAGTTTGGCGCCCACAAAATCTAACTGTTGGTGCTGAGTGGGTTGAAGACGATTTTACCGATTCGGCTAATACTACACAAACCGATGCATCAGGTATTATTAATTTACCAGCAGACCGTACAAAGATGAATTCGCGGATTGCTTCGGCATATGTTGAAGACAATTTACAGCTGACTGATAGTACCAATGCGGTATTGGCGGTACGTTTTGATGATCATAATAAATCTGGCAGTAACTGGAGCCCTAGCTTAAACCTTACTCAAAAGCTTGGTGAATATTTCACTTTAAAAGGTGGTATTGCAAAGGCATACAAAACTCCAAACTTATATCAAACAGCTGAAGGATATTTATTATTTACCCGAGGAAATGGTTGCCCTATATCTGTAGATAGCGGCAGTTGCTATTTATTAGGTAACCCTGATCTAAAACCTGAAACATCTATTAATAAAGAGTTGGGAATCCAGTTTGAGAAAGATATTGTCAATGCTAGCTTGGCATGGTTCCGTAACGATTATAAAGATAAGATTACCTCAGGTACATCCGTATTAGATTCTGTTGAAGTGGGGGGGTCAACATATCGACTTCTACAATGGACAAATATTCCTAAAGCGCTGGTACAAGGTCTTGAAGGAAGTATTGGTCTAGATTGGGGGAATATTCGTTGGACAAACAACTTTACTTGGATGAAAGACTCAATTAATAAAGAAACTGGGAATCCCTTATCGATTGTACCGAGCTACACTATTAATTCTATTCTTAACTATGACATTACCGATGCTTTGGATGTCAATTTCGTATATACCCAATATGGTCGTCAAAAGCCAATGCAATATGAAGAGACTCGTAATGCTTCGCTGAATCGAGAGACTATTAAAAGTTACAGTATTGCTGGTATTAATTTTGGTTATAAATTTAATCAAAATCTAAGCGGTCGTCTTGGTATTAGCAACTTGTTTGATGAGCAGAAGTTGCGCGATACGTCTATAAATCAAACTTATAATGAACCAGGGCGTGCTTATTATGCATCCTTGAAGTATTCATTCTAAACTTATAAAAGCTAGCTATATGTTCTAGCTAGCTTTTTCATATCAAATTGCAAAATGAATATTGCCTCTAAACTAAGATCAAATGGATTAACTGCTACACGTACACGTGTTGTAATTTTCCATTTGCTTATAGAAAATCCGCAAGGTTTAACTGCAGAAGATATGTATGTGCTGCTTGCTGGAAAAGAAAAGATCAGTATAGGTTCTATTTATCGTATTTTAGCCGATCTAGAAAATCATGGCTTAATCAAGCGAATATTCTACGGTAAAAACAAAAGTATTTATAAATCTGCAGATCAACGAGTAGGTATTAATATTTTTGATTCAAAAACAGGCTTATCTGTTTTATTTCATGATGAAAATATTAATAAGAAACTTGAAAAAATACTTGAAGATTTACCTCCGGATATTATAGGTCTAGAACTGACTTTATATAAGCAATAGTTTTAAATTAAAGTTATCTCGGTGTCTCATATGTTAACGACTGAACCATGCAATTTAATTGCAGAAGAAAGTTCGATTAAAAGAAAAGTAAAACATAAAGTAGTTCCTGCAAAATATAGATGGATGATTTTTTATCGATTTATCTTAGCTGGTATCGGTGGATATATTCTTTCGGCTTTAGCCTGTGTTGTATTGAGTTATTTATTCAAAGCTCATCCTGTAGATGCTGTTTTATCTGCAACAATGTTAGCCTTCATTATTTATGTTTCTGTATTTATATGGGTTTTTATAAATCATAGTACGCAAAGAGCAACTTGGGGAGTTGTGATTCCATCAGTACTCTTATTTATATTTTATTGGGGATTGAAAGGAATAATATAATGCGTATTGATGGAAATACAGAAAGCCCACGTCAGTCAATGTCATGGTTACATACTTGGGCGAGTCTAATTCTAGGTTGGTTGCTATATGCAATTTTTGTGACGGGAACATTAAGCTTTTTTCAAAATGAAATTTCCATTTGGATGAAGCCTGAACTACATCAGTCCATAAATCGTAAAGATCAGTCTCAGCAATTACAATCAGCTATCGTTTATTTACAGCAAAATGCTCCAAATGCTTCTGCATGGAATATCAATTTGCCAAATGCACGGAGTACCACGACTGATATTACGATTCGTGGTGAAAACGAAGATCCAAGAGCACGTCGAGGTGGTGAGCGTGTCATATTGGATTCAGTCACTGGTGAAAAACTTCAGCCACGTGAAACTCGTGGAGGTGGTTTTCTTTACCGTTTTCATTTTGAGCTTTATGGCCTGCCTCGTAGCTGGGCACGTTGGATTGTAGGTATCGCGACAGTACTTATGTTTGTCGCGATTATCAGTGGTGTGATTACACATAAAAAAATTTTTAAGGATTTTTTTACATTTCGTTCAGGCAAAGGGCAGCGTTCTTGGTTGGATGGCCATAATGCAACAGCAGTACTAGCTTTGCCATTTCATATTATGATTACATTTAGTGGCTTACTATTATTGATGTATTCACTAATGCCTTACGGTGTTTCTGCTTTATTTCCAGAGGGAAGGCTGCATTTTTTACAAGCACAGCGCGCGCAGCTGAATGGAGAAACTATCCGATCTGCTGAATTCGCTTCTAGTTCACAAAAACTTGATAGCAGTAAACGCAATGGACATAGTGAAGGGGAAAAGAGAAGTAGTTTGGAGGTTAAAAATGTACCTCTTGCTGATTTAACAGCAATGTTAGCTCAAGCACAAAAATTATGGGGTGAAAATCCAGTTGCATCCTTCAATATCATTTCACCAAACCGTCAAAATAGTGAGGTAGAAATCCGTGCTACATATTCAGAAAGTATTTTAAATCGAGCGATTGTTCCAACACTAATTTTTAATGGTGTTACAGGTGAGTTAATCTCTCAGCCTCAACAGCTTAAAATTAGTTTTCCTATCGGTATTTATAATACTGTTACTGTATTACATGAAGCCCGCGGCGTTGATTTAGGACTACGTTGGTTATTATTCTTTTCAGGAATTTTAGGAACAGTGATGGTTGCATCAGGATTAATTCTCTGGTGTGTCAAACGTGCACCTCAGCAACAAAAGCAGGGCTATAAAAATTTTGGCTATCGTTTGGTTGAGGTTTTAAATATTGCATCAATTTCTGGTTTATTAATTGCGACAGCTGGTTATTTTTATGCAAACCGTTTAATTCCAGTTACCACTGAAAATCGTAGTTTTTTAGAAATTAAAATTTTCTTTATCGTATGGCTGTTAACTCTGCTACATGCAGCTTTACGCCCACATCGAAATGCTTGGTTAGAGCAACTTTTGTTCGGTGCTATTTTATTTTGTGTTATTCCTCTATTAAATGCTTTAACAGGTGGACGAGTAATCTGGAGCAGTATTGCAGAGGCTCAATGGGTGGTAGCAACTTTTGATTTGATGAGTTTGGCTCTTGGAATGATTTTGTTATTTATTTTTTATAAAGTAAAAAATCACAAAGTAGCTGGTATTCACAAAACTAAAAAAAATATAAACCTTGAAAGTGCTGCTATGCGAGGAGAAGGCCAATGATTGATTTTTTCCTTATTTATTTTTTGTGTCTGCTTGGTTTTTTACACATTTGTTTTTCTATGTCTCGTCATCAACAACAAGTGTTTCAAAAAGTTTTGCAAGAAAAATACAATATTTGGTATTTGATCACTGGTTATAGCATTTTAGTAATTGCATTGGCTCTTTCAGTTTATCAGTGGGGAAAGTCTATCGGTATATGTTATTGGATCGGCACACTGAGCTTTGCTGCTTTATTAATTCTTTGGTTATTAAGTTATTATCCTATTCATTTAAAGCTAGTGAATCAGTTTTCAAGAGTGATCATATTGGCTTTATTAGTGTTTAATCTTTTAGCGTAATTTTCTAGCCCAGTTGAGACTGGGCTTTTTTATTTTCTATTCAAAAAATATATGGAAACTTCCTAAGGAAGAAAAGAGATTTCGCTTCCTTTTTTTCTTATTTCACATATTTTAAGTCGCCAGTTATATTGAATTCACGTTCAAACAAGAGGGCTTTAATGATGACAATGAAATCAATTCGCTACAATGGATATGAAATGGCATGCCAATGCTCATGTTCAAAATAGCGCAAAAGAAAGAGTAGATCAGTTTTGGTGGGGGAAAACACATTGGTCTGAAAACAAGTAAAAATATAAGAACAATATAAAATTAAGAAAATTATAATTCAAAATCTAAAGAGAACCTTACGGTTCTCTTTTTTATATCTATTTATTCTCAGTTTCAATTTCTCGCACAGCATTATGTACTTGTACTGGCTCAATATGCAGTAATTTCTTACCAAAACTACGTAGCCACCATACTAGTTGAGATGTAAAAGGTACGGTCGCTGAAACTTCTACAATATTTTCTTCAAGTGGAGTAATGGTTTGGTCTTTACTTAACTGACTTTCATAAAAGGTTTTCGCAGTTTGTTCCGTTATGGTTAAGGTGAGCTGAATTGATTCAGTTGGTTGGTTATAGTCCACTCTAAAGCCTAAAGCCCCCGAGTCAATATAATGATCAATATCAAAATTAACTGGATGCAGTGCTCGACTGTCTAATACTTTTGCTGATTTAAAACGGTGCAGAGCAAATGTTTGTACTTCAGTTTTGTCATGTCGTGTGCAAATTAAATAAATGACTGCACCTTTTTGTACCAAAGCCAAAGGATTTAAAACATAAGTTCTGTCTTCACCCTGATTGACTCGTGCCCGATAAATACATTCTATTTGCTTGTCTTGGAGCAAGCCTTCATAAATTGCTTGTTGAGCATTTCGGTCAACTACAGGTGGAATTAACGGTTGGCTTGCCGGAACAATACGTACACGGTTAATCCACTGTCTCACATTATTTTGTGTAGAGAGACTACGTTTGGCCAAATCGAACCATGGGCCCATCTCATCAAGTAGGCTCGGAGGAAGGAGGTGCTTAAGGTGCTCCTCAACCATCATAAAGGTTACCGCTTGAGAACTTGTCATGTGAGGTAAGCTTTGAATAGGTGCATCTGATTGCCACCGCCAGCCTTGAGGTACGGCTTTATTGCTCTCTATCGGAAAACGCTGAGCAATTTGATTTAAGTCACGCTGAATAGTCCTTAAACTAATATCAATACCTTCACGCTCAAGCATTTCTTGCAATTCTCGAGTCCCGATCCATTTGCCGGTCGGTAGGCGAGACAAGATCTGCCATTGGCGATACAAACTATTCGAAGTTTCTTTTTCTATTACAGACATAAGCGTAATACATCTATATCCAATTGCTTTGGTGTCAACACAATAAAAAATCTTTACAGATTTAGCAAGTTTGTCAGATTCAGTTTATAGCCCATTGGGTAAACGATGATAAGATTTAGAAGAAAGTTATAACAATGATGCCGTACAAGTATTACAGATATATAAGTGGCACTGAAATTGCTTATTTAAAAATGAAATATAGATAAATGATAAGACGAGGTGGTTATGTCAGAACAAGAGCATGAATTACATCTAGATAATGATTTTTTTATACAAGAGCAGACAACAACAGCACTCATTAACCCAACCTCTTTTTTAGAACATATTTCTGTGCAAACTAATCTCTTTGAGCAACTTAAATCACAGTTCTTTAATGAGATGCTTGATGATGTAACATCAAATGGTGCAGCTTCTAAAAAAATTGAACAATGGTTGAGCATCCGTACTTTAGATGAGTTAAAGGAGTTAAATACCCAAGCAAAACAGCATTTTCTTTATCATGGGATTACTTTTAATGTTTATGGCGATAAAGAAGGAACGGAGCGCACTATTCCTTTTGATTTAATTCCAAGAGTAATCGAGAAAAAACAATGGGAAAAAATTGCCTCAGGCTGTGCACAGCGTGTTAAAGCATTAAATTATTTCCTAGATGATATTTATCATGGACAACATATTTTAAAAGAACAAATCATTCCCGAAGAACAAATTATGGGAAATGATGCTTTTCAACCCCATATGCTTAAACATTCTTTAAAAGGAAAAATTTATTCACAAATTAGCGGGATCGATATTATCCGTGATGGTGAAGGGGAGTTTTTTGTATTAGAAGACAATTTGAGAACACCTTCTGGGGTGTCTTATATGATTGAGAGCCGAAATATTAGCCAGAAATTAATGCCTGAGCTATGTACAGCTAATAATTTACAGGGGATTGAGCATTATCCAAAACTTTTAAAAGAAATATTGCAAGAAAATTCTTCTGCAGATCAACCTTTTATTGTGGTGCTAACACCAGGGCGTTTTAATAGTGCTTATTATGAGCACGCTTTTCTAGCACGTGAAATGGATGTGCCATTGGTTACAAATCGGGATTTATTTGTAGAAAATGATCAAGTATTTGTCAAAACTATTCGTGGGCGTCAAAAAGTAGACGTAATTTACCGCCGTTTAGATGATGACTTTCTAGATCCTTTAGCATTTCGACCAGACAGTGCTTTAGGCGTAGCAGGTCTTATGTCTGCTTATTTACAAAAAAATGTCGTGATTGCAAATGCACCTGGAACGGGTGTGGCTGATGATAAATCTATCTATCCTTATGTAGATCAAATGATTCAATATTATTTAGATGAAACACCAATTCTAAAAAATGTACCCACTTATCAGTGCCGTAAAGAAGAACACTTAGACTATGTACTCTCTAATCTTGATCAATTAGTCGTTAAGGAAGCACAAGGTTCGGGCGGATATGGCATGTTGATTGGACCTAAAGCAAGCTCATGCGAAATTGATGACTTTAGAAAAAAATTGATTGCGATGCCTCATATGTATATTGCACAACCTACCTTAGCTTTATCTGTCGCTCCAACTTTAACAACAGGCGGAGTAGCGGAACGTCATATTGATTTGCGTCCATTTGTGTTGAGCTCACCTTATCGTACAGAGATTGTACCTGGTGGTTTAACACGCGTAGCTATGCAAGCTGGCTCTTTGGTCGTAAATTCATCTCAAGGTGGCGGTATAAAAGATACATGGGTTGTTGAAACATTACATTCCTGATTGTGGGTTAAAGAGGAACTTTATGGTTTTACTCAATTCGAGTGCGCATCAAATATATTGGTTGGGTCGATATTTGATGCGAGTTAAATTTGCAGCCTCTCATTTACCCTTTACAGAAGATGAGAAAGCAACAAGATTTGCAGCAGCATTTGGTTTGGTCATAGAAAATGCTGAATTACTAAATCACTATATGTTAGACAAGAAGCAAACATTTTCATTACTGAACCAGCTCATTATTGCTAAAGATAATATTCAGGAACTAAGAGGTATTTTGTCATCACATGCTTATGCAGAATTAAATAATGTGATTAATACGCTTCAAGCTCAACCTGATGCATTGAGTAAAGCAGTCGAACAATGCACACGAATACTAGAAGCGGAACATGAAGATGTTCGTTTATTTTTGCATTTAGGCCAAAAAATAGAGCAATTTGATATAGAACTGCGTTTTGGTGAAGATTTATCTGTTCTCATATCAGAGCTAGATACTATGGTGCAACAGCTCGCTAATTTGAATTGGGAAAATATAAATGAAAATTGGCAAGCACTAAAGCAGCAACTTACGTGGGACGCTTATTATACTTTTACACAGCAGTTGGAAAATATGTTTGAGGGCTGATTATGAAATTGATGGTTAATCATCAAACGCATTATAGCTATACTGAAACTGCTCGGAACAGCATTCAGTATATTAAAATGATGCCTCAAACATCGCCTCACCAACATGTTATGAATTGGGCAATTAGCGTGCCGGGTGATAAAACAATAAAGAGAGATATATTTAACAATGTATGGATGACGGCTAGTCAGCGTTATCCATATCAACATCTTACATTTATGGCCCAAGGAATTGTTGAGCTTCGAAATGTAGAACTAGGTTGTGTAGATCTCTCTACACCTACAAATTTGTTTTTGCAGATGACAGGTGCAACTCGATGTGATTCGGAAATGTTGGACTTTGCTAAAAATATTGTAGTGGTTAGGGATCGACAGCATATTGCGTTATTAAGCGAATATATCTTGCAAAAAATACTTTATCAGCCTGAAAGTACTTCGGTTCAGACAACTGCGATCGAAGCATTTCATGCTGGTCAAGGTGTATGCCAAGATCATGCTCACATTTTAATTGCGATGTGTCGTGCGCTACAATTACCTGCACGTTATGTCTCTGGTTATCTATTTGATCAAAACTATCCGCACCTTGCCAGTCACGCTTGGGCGGAGGTATTTTTAGAAAATCAGTGGTATTGTTTTGATGTAAGCAATCAGTTGTTTACACCCAAACATCATATCTACCTTGCAGTAGGACGTGACTATCTTGATGTGGCACCTATTCGTGGCATAAGAGAGCAAGGTGGAGTTGAGAATATGATGTCTGTGGTTCAAGTGTTGGCATGTTGAATGTAAAGAGAATGAAATGACCTATTGTTGTGCGTTAAGATTGGAACAAGGTTTAGTGTTTATTAGTGACACAAGAACCAATGCAGGAGTTGACCATATTTCTGTGTTCCGAAAACTGCATACTTTCGGCGTTACCGGAGAACGTTTTATTGCCTTGCAAACTGCAGGTAACTTAGCAACAACGCAAGCTGTTATAGGTCATTTACAAAATGCCCTGACTTTGCAGCAAGAGCCTAATTTATATAGTGTTAATACGATGTTTGAGGCGGCTGAACTAATTGGTAAAACCTTAAAAACTGTTTTAGAGGATATTAGTTCGGACACCCAAGAACAAATGAATTATGCCTGTAGTATTTTGGTGGGTGGGCAGATTAAGGGTGGTGACATGCAACTTTATAATGTTTATCCACAAGGCAATTTCATTTGCGCAACTACAGATACACCTTATTTCCAAATAGGTGAAAGTAAATATGGAAAGCCTATTCTGGATCGAGCTTTATATTATGCAATGCCACTAGACGACGCATTACGTTGTAGCCTGATTTCTTTTGATTCGACTTTGCGCTCAAATGTTTCGGTTGGCTTACCACTTGATGCATTGGTATACATTAAAGATAGCTTTGTTATCCCTATGGGAAAACGAATAACTGAAGATGATCCTTATTTCTCACAGATTAGTAAACAATGGTCAGATACTCTTCGTCGGGGATTACAGGAAATGCCAAAGCCTACAGATGATTACTGGCGATAAATTTTGAATGTTTACATAAAAAAATCCAAGCATGCTTGGATTTTTTTATATTTTATTATTTAAGTGCTTTTACGAGTGGGGCGATTGCTTAATCGACAGAGTAACTCATATCCTATCGTTCCGTTTGCATCCGCAACATCATCAACTAGGCGATGCGGACCCCAGAGTTCAACTGGAGTGCCTAATTTTACTTGCTTGCCTGTCACGTCAATTGCAATCATATCCATGCTCACGCGCCCTACAACCGCACAGAGTTGTTTATCGATAGCGACATAGTTTTGTTTAATATAAGCTCGTGGATAACCATCACCGTAACCTATAGAAACAATTGCAATATCCATTGCTTGCGTGGCGCAGAAAGTTGATCCATAACCGACATGTTCATTAGTTTGAATATGATTGAGTGCAATCACTTCTGCTGAAAAAGTCATCACTGGTTTTAAGTCAAGATCATGGACTGTTTTATCTGCAAAAGGCGAGGCGCCGTAAAGCATGATACCCGGACGAACATAATCAAAATGTAACTCTGGCCATTTATAAATAGCAGCAGAGTTACAGCAAGAAGCTAACACTGGATCACAAGCTTGTTTAACCTGTAGAAATTGTTGTTTTTGTTGCTCGTTAAGTGGATGGTCTACATCTGCATTTGCGAAATGCATCGCAAGTACACAAGTAAATCCTTCAGATTTTAAAGTCTTAATAACTTCAATAATTTCTGGATTTTTAAAACCTAACCGGTTCATCCCACTATTAAGTTTCACCCAGACTTTTAAGCCTTGGCTGATGTATGCTTGTTTGTGTTTAATCAACCATTCAAATTGTTGTGGATGGTGAATGACACATTCAAATTTTTGTTTAATCGCAATTGGCATTTCATCTTCAGAAAATACCCCTTCAATTAAAGTAACAGGTTGTTGAAATCCGAGTTCACGGATTTCCAGACCTTCTTGTAGGCAGGCGACACCAAAGGCATCTGATGCATTTAAGGCTGCTAAACAGTCTTTGATTCCATGTCCATAAGCATTGGCTTTTACCATACTTACAATTTTTGAATTTGTTGCAAGTTGTTTGACACGGTTTAAGTTATATTGAATTGCATTGCGGTCAATATAAACTGTTGCTTGGCGCACCCTCATTTACTCCTTTGGGCTAGAGATAGAGCTTATTCTTCATCATCATATTGGCTGTAATACTCAGGAGAGAGATTACTAAATCGAGTATATTGACCTTCAAAAGCAAGACGAACTGAACCAATTGGACCGTTACGCTGCTTACCAATAATAATTTCTGCAGTGCCGGCTTCTTTTGATTCTTTGTTATAAACCTCATCACGGTAAATAAACATAATTAAGTCGGCATCCTGCTCGATCGCACCGGATTCACGTAAGTCGGACATTACAGGACGTTTATTTGGACGGTTTTCCAGACTTCGGTTAAGCTGGGAAAGTGCAATAACAGGACATTGCATTTCTTTCGCTAACGCTTTTAAGCTACGTGAAATTTCCGAGATCTCGCCTACACGGTTATCACCCATGCCTGGGACTTTCATGAGCTGCAAGTAATCGACCATGATACAACCGATTTTACCATCATGCATTTTGGCAACACGACGAGCACGGGCACGGAGTTCAGTTGGAGGTAGGGCAGATGAGTCATCAATATACAGATGCATTTGCTGAAGCTGCAAAATTGTACCAGTCACTTTGGTCCATTCATCTGCATCGAGGTTACCAGAGCGTAAATGTCCTTGATGGACTTTACCCATTGCGGAAATAAGACGCATCGCAATCGAGTCTGCTGGCATCTCCATTGAAAAGACCAGAGCAGGTAACTTGTTATATTGCAAAACACTCTCAACCAGATTCATGGCAAAAGTAGTTTTACCCATCGATGGACGTGCAGCAACAATAATTAAGTCACCAGGTTGCATACCAGATGTTTTATTATCAAGTTCTAAGAAGCCAGTCGTTAAACCTGTAATATTGCCATCTAATTTTGAAAGCTCATCAAGCTTACTAATTACGTCTGCGGTAACAGAACTAATAGATTTTGGACCAGCATCTTTTTTATTGTTATTGTGCTGTTCTGCTAATGAGAAAATACTTGTTTCAGCTAAGTCTAAAATTTCACTAACACCGCGGCCTTTCGTGTCATAAGCATTTTGTAAAATTTCAGTACTAACTTTAATCATGCTACGAAGCGTAGAAAATTCTTTAATTTTAGTAGCATAAGTTTCTAAGTTATAGAAACTTGAAGGTGAGTCAGCCATGAGCTGCATTAAATATTCTTCGCCACCGATAGCATCAAGTAAATTTTGTTTTAAGAGCCAGTCACTTACTAAGACAGCATCATAGGGTGAGTTTTCTTGTGCTAATTTCTCGATTGCACGAAAAATATATTTATGGCGAGTCGCGTAAAAATCATTTTCTTTGAGTACATCGTTAACTTGTTCGAAAGATTCGGCAACTGTCATCAGGGCAGCTAGAACAGCCTGTTCAATAGCTAAATTGTGTGGGGGAGTGCGAAACTCTTTAAGTTGGCCTGATTCACTCGTTTTATTTTCTGTTGGAGATGAAAGCGCTAAAGAAGTGGCATTCGCCTGAGACATAATTAGACCTGATGATAAAGAAAGGTGTACACAAAGAGGCTATAAAGCCGAGAACTATCTTAAAACAAAATTAAATAAACTACCTAATTAAAAAACCAATTAAACTGAAGAACTGATCAGGAATTAATATATCTTATTTTAAAATTTGAAACATAAAAAAAGAGCATGCAAAAGCATGCTCTTTTTTTGATGAGAAATTACTCAGATACGATAGTAACGAGAACTTCTGCAACAACATCATGGTGCAATTGGATTGCGATGTTGAATTCACCAGTGTGACGAAGCGCGCCATTTGGTAAACGAACTTCTGCACGGTCAACTGTAAGACCAGCATTCGTTAATGCGTCAGCGATGTCACGAGTACCGATAGAACCGAAGAGTTTACCTTCGTCACCAGCTTTAGCAGTGATAACGATGTTAACTTCATTCAATTGTTCAGCACGTGCTTGAGCAGCAGCTAAAACTTCAGCTTCTTGCTTCTCAAGTTCAGCACGACGAGCTTCAAAAGCAGCAGTGTTAGCTTCAGTAGCTGCAACTGCTTTACCTTGAGGGATAAGGAAGTTACGGCCGTAACCAGCTTTAACTGATACTTTATCGCCTAATTTACCAAGGTTCTTAATGCGTTGTAATAAGATAACGTCCACAGATCACCTCACTTATGGTTGTCAGTGTACGGAATCAAAGACAAATAGCGAGCTTGTTTGATAGCAAGTGCTAATTGACGTTGATAACGAGCTTTAGTACCAGTGATACGGCTAGGAACAATCTTGCCGTTTTCAGTGATGTACTGTTTTAAAGTGTCGATATCTTTGTAGTCGATGTACGCAACATTCTCAGCTGTAAAGCGGCAGAACTTGCGACGACGGTAAAAACGTGCCATTGATGTTCTCCTTATTCAGCTTCTTGAGCAACTTGCTGTGCTTCTTCGCGTTGAGCTTTACGCGCACGCTTTTCTTCAGCACTCTTAGCAAGCAATGACTCTTCAGTGATTGCGTGTTCACGACGGATGATAAGGTTACGAATGATCGCGTCGTTATAACGGAATAATTCTTCTAACTCATCAAGCGTAGTTTGACCACATTCAACATTCATAAGAATGTAGTGCGCTTTGTGAATTTTGTTAATTGGGTAAGCCAATTGACGACGGCCCCAATCTTCTAAACGGTGAATTTGACCTTCAGCTTCTTTGATCTGAGAGATATAGCGTTCAACCATACCTACAACTTGATCGCTTTGGTCTGGGTGTACCAAAAGTACGATTTCGTAATGACGCATTGTCAGCTCCTTACGGTTTAAACAGCCCCTAATAAAAAAATTAGAAGCAAGGAGTCATAACTTAATAAGTTATGTCGCAAAAATTGCGAAGGCTGAATTATAGGTAAAAGTTCGACTAAAAACAAATCTTTTGATCAGAAAAGTAAAACTTCTTTACTATAAAGAGGAAATCCTCTCTTGTTTAAAAGAGAGGAAGATTTGGAGCAGGGGATTGATAGGTAAAGCTAAAGCTCAAACTTAACAGGGTAATTAATATGACCGAGTAAAGGAAAAAACGTTTAGCCCACAATTGATCATTTACGGCTTTAAATCCAATAACTGATAAATATAACCAATATGCAGTCAAAGCATTAAAGGTAATTAAAAAGAATACATTGGTATAGCCAAAACAATATAACCCATTTAAAACAGCTGCAAATAATAGGATATAGATTACACATTCAATTTTCGTACGATAAATAGAACGTGCTACAGGCAAAATTGGAATTCCCGCATTTTTGTAATCATCAAAACGATAAATTGCAATTGCCCAAGAGTGAGGCATTTGCCATAAAGCGTATGCTAAAAACAAAAGCAAGGCTGCCACATCAAATTGATGAGTTACTGCTGTATAACCAATAACAGGAGGGCTCGCTCCGGAGATACTACCAATGACGGTTTGATGGATTGAAGTACGTTTGGTCCACAAGCTATAAAAACCGACATAGACAATAAAACCAATCATTGCAAACAAAAATGCATAACCATTTACACCGAACCACAAAATGCTAAAACCAATTACTCCAAGCACTAATGCATATATCAGCGCAACAGTAGGAGAGATTGTTTTTTTAACAAGTGCACGGTTTTGAGTGCGCTGCATCTTTGTATCAATATCTTGATCTATAACATTATTAACTACACAACCAGAAGCCACAACTAAAGTTGTTCCAAGTAGGGTGAGAAGTAATAATAAGATGTCTATAGAGCCTTGGGCGGCTAAGAAAAAGCCGCCCAAGGTGGTAATGAAATTACCGAAGAGAATTCCTGGTTTAGTCAGGAATAGATATTTTCTCAACATGACAATCAGTTTAGATCATCATATTGTAGTGAAGGTAATTCATAATCCACACAGAACCGATTAAAAGTACGGCGATACATAGGATTGTGTAGATGAATGCAATCATATTCCAACGTTGTTCAGATGATGTATTCATGTGTAGGAAGTACACAAGTTGTACAAGAACCTGAGCAACCGCAGTGATTGCAATCACTGTAACTAAAAGACCACGACTGAAACCACCCGCCATCACCATCCCGAAAGGGATGATGGTGAGGATAACAGAAAGGATAAATCCAACAGTGTATTGCTTAAAGTTACCGTGTGACGCACCAGCAGCATTATGCTCATGACTACTCATTAGAGAACTCCCAGTAAGTAAACGACGCTGAATACACAGATCCAAACGATGTCAAGGAAGTGCCAGAACAAGCTTAAGCAAGCAAGACGACGTGTATTCGGTAAAGTCAAACCTTTAGTTTTAATTTGATACATTAATACAAGCATCCACACTAAACCAGAAGTTACGTGGATACCGTGTGTACCAACCAAAGTAAAGAACGATGATAAGAATGCACTGTGAGTTGGACCGTGGCCTTCATGTACAAGGTGATGGAATTCATAGACTTCCATTCCAATGAACGATGCACCAAAAAGGAATGTAATAAATAACCAAGTGATAACTTGATTTACATTCTTTTTATAAGATGCAAGTACAGCAAAACCAAAGGTTACCGATGAAATCAATAAGGCAAATGTTTCAGTTAACACGAAGCCTAATGAGTCATGGAATAGGTCATATGCGCTTGGAGTGCCTGCTGGAACATGACTGCTTAATACAGCGAACGCAATGAAGAGTGATCCGAAAAGAATCAAGTCACTCATCAAGTATGTCCAGAAACCAAAAACCGTTAAGTCGGTATCATCATGTTCATGATGACCGTCATGGCCGTGGTTGTCGTGATGAAGTACTTCAGCCATTTCCTTAGTCCTTCTTCAAGTGTTTTTCAAGTAAAGCATAGCGTTCGTTTTCAATACGCTCAACTTCAGCAGCAGGAACGTAGTAGTCAACATTCTTAGTGAATGAGCTTACGATCAAGCTAACAACAGCTGCAACGAATGAAACAACAACGAGCCACCAAATATGCCAGATGAGTGCAAAGCCAAGAAGAGTAATGAACATTGCAATGACAAAACCAGCAGCACGATCAGTCGGCATGTGGATGTCTTCATATTTAGTGTTACGTGCGTATGCTACACCATTTTCTTTGTCAGTCCAGAAACGGTCGATACCGCTTGCATCTGGTTCATGCGCAAAGTTATAGAACGGAGCAGGGGAAGAGGTCGCCCATTCAAGCGTACGAGCATCCCATGGATCGCCAGTAAGGTCCATGTTGTCTTTACGTTGTAAGAAACCAACGATGATTTGCATTAAGAAACATGCAATACCAATCGCAACAAGAACAGCACCAAATAATGCAATCGCAAGGTACGGATCCCATTCAGGGTTGTCATATGTATTCAAACGACGAGTCATACCCATGAAACCAAGGATATAAAGTGGCATGAATGCAAAATAGAAACCGAAGAACCAGAACCAGAACGCAGCTTTACCCCATGCTTCGTTGAGCTTCCAACCAAACATTTTTGGCCAGTAGTAAATGATGCCGGCAAACATACCAAACACCACACCACCAATAATTACGTTATGGAAGTGAGCGATCAAGAATAATGAGTTGTGTACCAAGAAGTCCGCAGGTGGAACAGCCATAAGTACACCAGTTAAACCACCGATACCGAATGTTACAAGGAAGCCAAGCGTCCATAACATTGGAGTAGTAAAGGTGATGCGACCTTTATACATAGTGAATAACCAAGAGAAGATTTTCACACCAGTAGGAATCGCAATAACCATGGTCATGATACCGAAGAACGCGTTAACGTTCGCACCAGCACCCATGGTGAAGAAGTGGTGAAGCCATACAACGAACGCAAGAACAGTAATCGCGATAGTTGCATACACCATAGACTTGTAACCGAACAACGCTTTACGAGAGAAGGTTGCAACGATTTCTGAGTATAGACCAAATGCTGGTAATACCAAGATATATACTTCAGGGTGACCCCATGTCCAGATCAAGTTCACATAAAGCATTGGGCTACCGCCAAGCTCATTTGTGAAGAAATGGAAGCCGAAGTAACGGTCAAGAGTAAGCATTGCAAGAGTACCTGTTAATACAGGGAATGATGCAATGATTAATACAGCCGTACAAAGTGAAGTCCATGTGAAAATAGGCATGTCCATTAATTTCATGCCAGGCGCACGCATTTTGATGATGGTAACGAAGAAGTTAACACCAGATAAAAGCGTACCTAGACCAGAAACCTGAAGTGCCCAGATATAGTAATCGACACCTACACCAGGAGAATATTGAATGCCAGATAGAGGAGGGTAAGCCATCCAACCAGTCGCAGCAAATTCACCTAATACAAGTGAAAGCATCATTAAACCAGCAGCACCAGCGAATAACCAGAAGCTTAAAGAGTTCAATAATGGGAAAGCAACGTCGCGAGCACCAATCTGTAAAGGTACAGAGATGTTCATCATACCTACAACGAGACCCATTGCTACGAAGAAGATCATGATTACACCGTGTGCGGTGAAGATCTGGTCATAGTGGTCAGGATGTAGATAACCTTCGCCGCCGCCTTTAGCGAGGAAAAGTTGTAAACGCATCATGATCGCATCGGCGAAACCACGCAGAAGCATGACAACAGATACGATGATATACATGATACCAATCTTTTTATGGTCTACCGTAATAAACCACTCATTCCACAAATATCCCCATTTTTTGAAATAGGTGATACCGCCAAGCACTGCAATTGCACCAATTGCCATAAGGACCATGGTGACAAGTACGATTGGCTCTGTCGGGATAGAGTCCCAACCCAGTTTACCAAAAATCATATCCATGTCTTATTCCCCTTGAGCAGCGTGTTCAGCTGCAGCATGAGTGTCAGCTGTTGCGTGTTCAGCAGAGTGGTCAACACCATGATAGTTACTCATATAGTGGTTGATAATTGTTTCAAACAATTTAGGCTCAACAGTAGAGTAATAAGTCACAGGGTGTGGCTTAGTCGGGAACGGTTTCATAGCTTCAGCTTCAGCAACTGCTTTTTCATCACCAGCAGCTTTAGCACGATTTACTAAATGCTCGATCTGATGCTTAGAACGGTTACCATCACGTAAGGTTGCCAATTCAGCTTGGTCAAGCGTAGTTTTTTGAACTGCTTCTGGGTTAATGGTTGAACCATTACCTGCTTTAACCGCTGCTACCCATTCGTTGAATTGTTGCTCTGTAACACTATGCGCCTTGAAACGCATTTGAGAGAAACCGTAACCTGAGTAGTTAGAAGAGAAACCACGATATACACCAGTTTCATTTGCTAACAAATGAAGGTGAGTTTGCATACCTGCCATTGCATAAATCTGGCCGCCTAACTGTGGAATGAAGAATGAGTTCATTGTAAAGTTAGAAGTGATTTTAAAGCTTAACGGAGTTTTTTCAGGGAAACGTACTTCGTTAACTGTTGCAATGTTTTGTTCAGGATAAATAAAGATCCACTTAAACTGTTCAGCAATAACTTGAATAGTTAAAGGTGCTTTATCTGATTCTAAAGGACGGTATGGGTCATACTTGTGGGAACCCCACCAAGTTAACCAAGCTAAAATACCAATAATAATGACAGGGATACCCCATACTACAACTTCAATTGCAGTTGAGTGTGCCCATGTAGGTTTATAGTCTGCATCTTTATTTGACGCGCGATATTTCCAACCAAACCATAATGCCATGATGATTGAAGGAATCACCACAAGTAACATTAAATAGATCGCAGTCATCATAAGGTCACTTTGACCTTGACCAACTGGACCTTTAGAGTTTAGAAGTACCATATCACCACCACACCCAGTCAAAAGTGCGGCAAGCGTTGATAAAGACAATACAGCTAAAATCGTTTGTCTCATTTTACAACCTCGGTGAAGAGTCCCATTCCCTAATTAAATATGGGATAGCGATTAAAGTGTCGCATGATTGAGAACGCTAATCCTTAAATTTAGACTTCTCAATTATATGACACCGCTACGTTGTAGGGCATTATGCCTCATATCGACAAACTAAGCTATACATAAAGTAGGCTGAAATAATTGTTTTAAAACCCGATTTTTTTTGTAGGGTATCTAATTTCAATAGAGCTTTTATTTAAATATCAACTCACTATAGAAAAAAGGAGGCAGGGTGCCTCCTCTTTTTTTAGACATTAAATGAATGAGTCATTTACTATCATTTGATCACTTTTGTTCTTGCAATTTTGTCATGTAAAGCTTGTCGCTTTTGTCCTAATGCAAAAGCATAGTCAATAATTGTACTGATCGGCATAAACAGTAAGTTTAATATGATAAAAACAATACTTCTTAATAAGAAGATGCGAGTTAAATTAACCTTGCTATTGTCCTCAGCATCTACAATTTTAATTCCAACGATTTTCTTACCTATACTCTGACCAAACTTTGTTAAAAGAACGGCTTGAATTGCAAGCATAATAACGACGTAAAGAAGCATTGAATGCCAAGCTTCTATTGGAATTAAAGTAAAAAGTTGCTGTTGCAATTCTGCAGCTTTAGTCGATGCGACTTCGGCAGATTGCATCTGTTTTTGTAACTCGAATAATTGCTTATATTGAGCTTCATTAAAGAAAAAGGAAGGAATCGCAGCGATTGGTAACCAAAGCAATAAATCAATAATTTTTGCTAAAGCCCGAGCTGGAATAGACGCAAGTTCATGAACTTTAGGTTCTACACGAATTTGACGAATAGTTTCATTAGTTGATGTATTCGTATTTATTGTAGGTACAGAATAACCGATAGGTTGATATACAAGTTTACCTTGGGTTAATTCTCCTAAAGCTTTCCATTCTGTCATGCCTTCATGCCAAGCTAAATCAGTTAACAAAATTTGTTGGCTAGCCAACATTTGATTTACTTGTTCTAAAGTATAAGGCCCAGCTTGTTGATTATTACGTGCCAAGTAAATTTGCATAAATAAAAATTCTCTATTCTAAAGATGAAAAAAGACCCACGGATGGGCCTTTTTTTATAACATATTAGATTTGCTTGATTTTTTCTTCAGCAAGGAAGAACCATGTATCTAAAACTGAGTCTGGGTTAAGAGAGACAGATTCAATACCTTGTTCCATTAACCATTTTGCAAGATCTGGATGGTCTGAAGGACCTTGACCACAGATACCTACATATTTACCTGCTTTACGGCAGGCATGGATTGCCATTGAAAGAAGTGCTTTAACAGCTGCATCACGTTCATCAAATAAGTGTGAAACAATACCTGAGTCACGGTCAAGACCTAACGTTAACTGAGTTAAGTCATTAGAACCAATAGAGAAACCATCGAAGTGTTCTAAGAATTGTTCAGCTAACAGGGCGTTAGTTGGTAATTCACACATCATGATTACTTTTAAGCCGTTCTCGCCACGTTTCAAGCCATTTTGTGCAAGTAATTCAATAACGCGTTTCGCTTCAGATACGGTACGTACAAAAGGAATCATGATTTGAATATTGGTGAGACCCATTTCATCACGAACTTTCTTAAGTGCGCGGCATTCTAGTTCGAAACAATCACGGAAGTTATCAGATACATAACGGCTTGCACCACGGAAACCGAGCATTGGGTTTTCTTCTTCAGGCTCGTATAACTTACCACCAATTAAGTTTGCGTATTCGTTTGACTTGAAGTCAGACATACGAACGATCACTGGCTTGTCTCCAAATGCAGCAGCAAGAGTCGCAATACCTTCAACCAATTTTTCAACATAGAAATCTACAGGTGAAGCATAACCCGCTGTACGAGTTAAAACCGCAGCACGAGTTTCACGAGGTAGGCTGTCAATGTTAAGTAGGGCTTTAGGATGCACACCGATCATACGGTTAATGATGAACTCAAGACGAGCAAGGCCAATACCTTCGTTTGGAATTTGAGCAAAGTCAAATGCACGGTCAGGGTTACCTACGTTCATCATAATTTTGAACGAAAGCTTAGGCATAGATTCGATTGAGTTACGTTGAACTTCAAAATCTAAAGCACCTTCGTAAATGAAACCTGTATCACCTTCAGCACAAGAAACAGTTACTTCTTGGCCGTCAGTTAATACTTCTGTTGCGTTACCACAACCTACAATCGCTGGTACACCAAGTTCACGTGCAATAATTGCTGCGTGACATGTACGACCACCACGGTTAGTGATAATTGCAGCAGCACGTTTCATTACCGGTTCCCAGTCAGGATCGGTCATATCTGATACAAGAACATCGCCTTCTTGAACTTTGTCCATTTCTTTAATTGAATTAACAATACGGACTTTACCAGAACCAATACGTTGACCAATTGAACGACCTTCACAAAGAACAGTACCTCTTTGTTTGAGAAGGTAGCGTTCCATAGTGCCTACATTTTGGCGGCTTTTTACAGTTTCAGGGCGAGCTTGAACAATATAAATTTGACCGTCATCACCGTCTTTTGCCCATTCGATGTCCATTGGCGCACCGTAATGCTGCTCAATGATAAGCGCTTGTTTAGCTAACTCTTGTAACTCATGGTCATTTAAAGCGAATTGTTGACGGTCTTGTTTTTCAACATCAACAACAACAACAGATTTACCCGCAGAACCTTCTTCACCATAAATCATTTTTTGGTGTTTAGAGCCAAGGTTGCGACGTAAAACAGAATGTCTTCCTGCATTTAATAATGGTTTAGATAAGTAAAACTCATCTGGGTTAACGGCACCTTGTACAACCATTTCACCTAAACCGTAAGATGCAGTAATAAATACAACATCACGGAAACCAGATTCTGTATCAAGTGTAAACATTACACCCGCAGCGCCAGTTTCAGAACGAACCATACGCTGAACACCCGCTGAAAGTGCAACGATGTCATGATCAAAACCTTGATGCACACGGTAAGAAATTGCACGGTCATTATATAAAGAAGCAAACACTTCTTTAATCGCAATAAGTACGTTATCAATACCGCGAATATTCAAGAAAGTTTCTTGTTGACCCGCGAATGAAGCATCTGGTAAATCTTCAGCAGTTGCAGATGAACGAACGGCAACCGCGATATCAGGGTTGCCGTTAGAAAGTGCTGTAAAAGCGGCGCGAATTTCTTGTTCTAAGGTTGCAGTGAGTGGAGTCTCTACAATCCATTGACGAATTTTAGCGCCTGTTTCTGCAAGAGCATTTACGTCATCGACGTTGAGTTGAGCAAGTTCTGCTTGAATTCGAGCGTTAAGACCACTTTGGTCTAAGAACTCACGATAGGCAGCAGCAGTAGTTGCAAAGCCACCAGGTACCGATACACCAGCATTTGATAAATGGCTGATCATTTCACCCAAAGATGAGTTTTTCCCACCTACGAGTTCGACATCGTGTTTCCCTAATTTTTCTAGACCGATTACGCGCGCTTCCAAAGTTTTCACTCCACTTTTGCAGTATTAATGTCTATCTTGGCATGAAATTATAAAAATAAAGTGCTTAGTTGAGAATTATACTAAGCGACAGTCATGTAAGATCAGTTTACTATAAAGATTATATAGCACTAAGACAAATGTTTAAGGAGAATTTTAATGTCAGAAAGTAAACAATTTAAGCGGAGTGTTTTTTTTATTTCTGATGGAACTGCAATTACTGCCGAGACTCTTGGACATTCGTTATTAGCGCAATTTCCCAATGTAGATTTTGATATTCACATCATGCCGTATATTACAACTGAAGAGGCGGCAATGGATGTGGTGGTTGAGATTAATCGATGCCAAACCAAAGACGGTTGCCTACCTTTAGTATTTGATACTTTAGTCGATCCGCATGTGCGAGAGATTATTAATACGGCTAAAGCGGTTAATCTGGATGTGTTTGAAGGTTTAATTAGTAAACTTGAACAAGAGCTTGGAACACCACCAACAACATTGGTCGGGCAGACTCATGCGGTAACCGATTCTGAATATTATAAAGCCCGTATCGATGCTGTTCATTTTGCGCTTGATAATGATGATGGGGCACGTACTCGTCATTACGATAAAGCGGATTTAATCTTAATTGGAGTTTCCCGTTCGGGTAAAACACCGACTTCTATTTACTTATCTCTTCAATTCGGTATTCGTGTTGCAAACTATCCGTTAACTGAAGAAGATTTAGATGACAACCGGTTACCAGCAGTATTAAGAGCTCATCGTAGCAAGTTATTTGGTTTGATGATTGATGCTGAGCGTTTGGTCGCAATTCGTAGTGAACGTAAAGCGAATAGCCGTTATGCAAGTTTTAGCCAATGCCAAATGGAGCTAAGAGCAATTGAAGGGATTTATATTTCAGAAGGCATTAAATATTTAAACGTGACCGAAATGTCGATTGAAGAGATTTCAACTCGTATTTTACAAATGACGGGATTAAAACGTCGTATTGGTTAATTTAATCAATTGTTTATTTTAACCATTCAATTTTTGTATATTAATTTATAGATAAGTTGAATGGTTTTTTTAATATATATCACAGAGAAAAATTAAAGTTTTATATATAAAACTTAATATTATTAAATAGTTCTTATTGGTTATAAGCCCGTAGTTATTTTGAAACTCGTTTGTAAATTTAAATAACACTATTGAAAAGAAGTGTATGTTTTTTATTACGCATAAAACTGGTAATTCTTTATTTTTTATAAATATTTTAGAAAAGCATTCATGAAAAATCCACAATTTATAAAATGTTAAATAGATCACACTTTTCTTGTGTTATGTGATTGGTTTTTGATTTTAATTATAATTTCCCACCTCGATATGGGACTATCCGATTATCAAAATGCTAAAAAAATGTATTTTTTCATTGGTATATATCTTGCCTCTTAATTTATATGCTGCTCAAGTAGATGAATTGCGAGAGCAAGCTATTCACACTTACAAAACTGGGCAAACTCAACAAGCAATATTGCAACTAGATCAATTGCTAAATAAATACCCGCATGACCAAAAATTACTAGCTGATTATTTAGTTGTCATGTCAAGTGAAAAAAGAGATTTATTAACCTTTTCTCAGCATTTAGCAAATGTTAATTATGTGAATTTTCCAGAATATGGGCAGCTACCATTAATACGTAATTTTCGTGATTTTAAACACTTTAAAAATGCAATTGAGTGGTCGAATAAATTTAATATTCAAAAGACATCTGATGGGCAGATTTTATTAGCGGTTCTATATGCTGAGGCTAAAGACCCTGTAAATGCTAAGGTGCATTTATCAGGTATTAAGAGTAAAAATCTTACAGCTGATCAATTTGTTCAAATTGCTTATGCATATCGACTTATTAATTCACCTGTAGATGCTTTATCTGCAATCGAGCAAGCTTATCAACAACAACCAAAATCTTTTGCGGTTTTGCAAGAATATAGTTATGACTTGGCGGCTGTAGGCGCTTATAAAAAAGCTCAGCAGTTGCTGCTTGCCAGCGATAAAAATGCACAAACAGAATCGTTACAACACTGGTTAAAAGTCAGCGAGTTTTCTCAACGTGTAAATAACGCAATTACTCGCTATAAATATTTGAATCGGGAAGGCATGTCGGACAGTGAAGGCTTTGCCGAGCTTGATGCTGTGTTGAAACAAGGTGAGCAAATACAGCCTTTGATTCAACCGTCAGACCCTAATTATTTAAGATTTCATTATGACTATTTATATGCGTTGGACTTTCGTGGGCGTAGCCGTACGGTATTAGATGAATTTACTAAATTAAATGTACCGTTAGAAAAGCTACCGGCTTATGTTCGTCATGCGATCGCTGATAGTTATTTAGCTGAAAGACAACCTAAGCAGGCTGAACTCGCGTTTAAAACCTTACTTACCGAAAAAAACTACTCAGATATGACGGTATATACGGGGCTTTATTATTCTTATATTGAACAAGAAAAATATAAACAAGCTGAACAACTTTTGAATGATGTTGATAGGTTGATCCCTACATATAAATATAGTCAAGCCAAGGGAGTAGATAAATCAAGCCATCCTGATCGTGATGATTATATTGCTTTACAAGGCATGCATTTAGCTTATGCAAATCATTTGGATCAATCAGAAAAACACTTCCAGAAACAAGTAGATCTTGCACCTGCCAATGAAGGTTTAATTAACAACCTTGCTCGTGTTGAGCGCTGGAGAGATAAACCGTTACAAGCAAAGCAAACAATTGCTCGTTTAAATGGTTTAACACCCGTTGCTAAAGATACGCGTATTAATCAAATGCAAAATGCTCAGGCTTTAGGAGATATTCCTGAATGGCGCAAAAGTACAGAAAGTCTTTTGCAATATTATCCTGAAGATAGCGGTGTAGTTAAAAGTCGAAAAGAGTTGGATGATCGTGATAGAGCAACCATCTCGCACTCAACGACTTGGGGCCAAAGTAAAGCAGAAAATAGCGATTCTGTGAGTGGGCAAAATGGCTTAAAAGATCGGGAAATGGAAACTCGTGTTAATAGCCCTTGGATTAAAGATAATTATCGTCTATTTGCTTGGCATCAAGATCGTTACGGTGAATACCGTTTTGGTGATGTGCATGACCAACGTTATGGGGTTGGTGCTGAGTGGCAAGCAAACCGTAAGGCACTGTCGGCAATCTTGTCGCAAAGTACAGATGGTGGTCAAGCAGGTGTTCGTCTTGATTGGTCGCAATGGTTAAATGACCACTGGCAATATCAATTGCAATATGACAGTCAGGCTAATATTCCATTACAAGCAATTGATGCTGGTGAGGATGGACAGGCTTACCGTGCTGCTTTGACATGGCAAAAAGATGAGTCACGCCAAATTGGGGCGAGTTATGGCTTAACCGATATAAGTGACGGTAATAAACAACAGGAATTTTCTACTTTTTGGCGTGAGCGATTATTTGATGCGCCTCACCATATTACTTACGGAACCGTTCGTGGATTTTATGGCAGCAATAGCCAAGATCAGACTGCTTACTTTAGCCCAAGCAATCATTACAGTGCCGAGTTGAATTTAAGCCATGACTGGGTCACTTGGCGAGAGTACGAACGCTCATTTAAACAACATTTTGAAGCTGGAGTAGGGCTATATAAACAAGCAGATTACTCAGCTCGACCAACATACTCTTTGCAATATCAACATCAATGGCAGCTCTCACGGACTTGGCAACTTAATTATGGAATTGGTTGGCAATACCATCCATATGATGGTCATGATGAACAACATACCTACGGTATTTTCGGATTTGAAGGGCGTTTTTAATGAATAACATGATGTCAAAAATGTTGAGCTGTGTGTTTGCCTCAACATTATTACCCGTACAATTTTCTCATGCCCGCATTGAAACTGAACTACCAAAAAATCATACGGTTTCGTTAACTTTTCATGATGTACGAGATGATGTGCTCAAGGAAGGTGACCGCGATGTTTATGCGATTCAGACCAATAATCTGGCACAGTTTCTCGATTGGCTTAGCCAGTCGGACTGGAAACCGATTCGTTTAAAAGAGATTGAAGAGGCGCGGAAGCAAGGTAAAGAATTACCTCATAACTCTATTCTACTGACCTTTGATGATGGTGCTTTAAGTAGTTATAGCCGAGTATTTCCTTTGCTGAAGCAATATAAAATTCCAGCAGTTTTTGCGCTTCCAACAAGTTGGTTAAATGGTAATACAAAAGCGGGTTATGAAGCCTATGGCCAAGGTAACTTGGTGAACTGGGCTCAAGTTCGTGAAATGCAAGCATCTGGGTTAGCCGAGTTTGCAAGCCATAGTGATGATTTACATCATGGTGTATTAGCCAATCCTCAAGGCAATGAGCAACCTGCTGCGACTTCTTATTCTTATTTAAAATCGCAATCACGTTATGAAACCGATGCGGAATATCAACAACGTATTTTGCAGGATTTAAAAAAATCTTATGCAGTTTTGAAAAAAGAAGTAGGGGTTAATCCTAAAGCAATTATTTGGCCTTATGGCGCCGTGAATGAGCAGTTAGAGAAGCTGGCACAACAGGCTGGTTTTCAGTTCTCATTCAGTTTAGGACGTGATGGTATGAATCGCGTGAGTGACTCAACTTTTAAGCGTAGCTTAGTCATTGATAACCCTACAGCCGAACAACTGACAGAAGGCATGTTAAATATTCTGAATTTCGAAGAGTCAGATTTATTTAAGCAAACGCGTCATTTTGTGAGCATGAATTTAAAGCAGTTAGCAGCGCAACAAAACTCTCAGACTGATGAAAAATTAGGGCAGTTGCTATCAAAGCTGTATAGCTTGAAAAACAACGCTTTAATCTTAAAGCCTTTGGAAGACACAGATGGAGATGGGCAATATGATGTTGCCTATTTCCCTACAAATAAAATGTCTGTTCAACAAGATATTTTAAATCGTAGTTTATGGCAGGCTCAAACTCGTGCAGGCCAATCTGTAATATTAGAATTGCCTGCTTATCCGCAAAAAGATAAACCATTTTTAGCTGTAGATTTGGCTAAAGATATTGCACGTTTTAACAGTAATTTAAGTGGTATTCAGCTTAATGCAGGATCATCTTTAAATTGCGCAATGCAAAAAACAACCGTGCAAGAAAGCAGTTGCATTGAACAATCAAAACAGCTTGAACAACTGAGTCAATTGACTAAAAAAGCAGTCAAGCCTTATTTAAATATGAGTAATCAGGCGCAGTTTAGTTTATTGCTTACACCAGATTTAGATCATATTGAAAATCTACCTGAGCTTATCAAAACGCTTTTAATGCAACATGACTTAGTCAATTTGAAGTTTGATGTGATTGGTAAGAAAAAACAATTTAATCAGTTGTTAACGCTCTTAAATACACTTGATCAAAATGATAAGCAAAGAATAATGCTGACTTTAGTATTACCAGAAAATTCGCAAAAAAATGCTTGGGAAGAGGTTCAGCAAGGACTCTTTTCTATTCAGCGAGTAGGAATCCAGAAATTCGGTATTGATGGCTATGACTTTGAAAAATCAAAAGATGTTCATCAGTACTTATATAATCCGCTTAGTCTGAATGCTAGCCCTGTGATGTATCAGCCTTTTGCTGGATTGGTAGAGGGGAAAAAGTAATGAGGGTATTACTCGATATTCTGTTTGCTTTTGCCTTTTTATATCCCTTACTGATGGCTTGGACATGGATGGTAGGGGGACTTTGGTTTTTCTTTAAAAGAGAATACCGCGAACAAGCGCTTCCTGAACCTACAGGTGAAGGATGCAGTATCATCATTCCGTGTTTTAACGAAGAAGCGCAAGTACGCCAAACAATTCGTTATGCGCTACAAACCAAATATCCTAATTTTGAAGTCATTGCTGTTAATGACGGAAGTAGTGATAGGACCGCCGAAATTCTAGATGAATTGTCAGCGCAAGATTCACGACTTCGGGTTGTACACTTAGCAGAAAATCAGGGTAAGGCTGTAGCTTTAAGATCGGGAGTACTGGTTAGTAAATACGAATATCTTGTTTGTATCGATGGAGATGCGTTGTTGCATCCGCATGCGGTACTTTGGTTAATGCAACCATTTATTAACTTCCCGCGAATTGGTGCTGTAACTGGTAATCCACGAATTTTAAACCGATCTAGTATTTTAGGAAAATTACAAGTTGGTGAGTTTTCTTCGATTATTGGTTTGATTAAACGTGCACAACGTACATATGGTCGTATTTTTACCGTATCTGGTGTGATTGCAGCATTTCGTAAAACTGCACTCGTTCGAGTCGGGTTTTGGTCAGACGATAAAATTACCGAAGATATTGATATTTCATGGAAGTTACAGCTAGACCATTGGGATATTCAGTATATTCCACAAGCGCTTTGTTATATCTATATGCCTGAGACATTTAAAGGTCTATGGAAACAGCGTCTTCGCTGGGCGCAAGGTGGGGTAGAGGTTCTTATAGAATATATTCCACAAATGTTCAAACTGCGTGTTCGAAGAATGTGGCCGGTCATGATTGAGGCGCTAGTCAGTATTATCTGGTCTTATGTGATGATCATGATCTTCACGCTATTTTTTGTTGGATTATTTGTTGAACTGCCTCAGCAATGGCAGATCAAAACGCTTATGCCACAGTGGTACGGTGTAATATTAGGCGGAACATGTTTGATCCAGTTCTTAGTGAGTTTGTGGATTGATCATCGTTATGACCGAGGGCGTTTTTTTAGAAATTACTTTTGGGTGATTTGGTACCCGTTATTTTTCTGGCTACTGACTTTGTTTACAAGTGTTGTCGCGGTACCAAAAACTTTATTTAACACAAAAAAACGTGCCCGTTGGGTAAGTCCAGATCGAGGCTTCCGTGGAGATAACCCATGAAACTTGAGGGAAATAAGGATATAGAGACTTTAGATATCCCTGAATATATTGATCAGCCAGAATATGTCAAAAATAAAACAGCAAACTATACATTACAAACCATTGGCTGGATTTGTTTAATGTGGTTGCTTTTCCCGTTGGTTTCACTATTTTTATGGGTTTTTGAAGGTCACTTAATTTATGATTACGTCTGGGTAGACCACTTATCAGAAGTTAAGACCTTATTACATTTAGCATTAATGATCGGAATTAGCGCGCTTATTTTAATTTTATGGGCAAGTTATAACTGGATTAGGTTTAGTGGTGAGGACCGACGTGCTAAGGCACCTAATAGTTCTGTAGAATTATTAGCGGCCCAATTTTCAGTTACTTCCGACATGCTAAATGATTTGCAAGAAAAACAGCGCATCATTTTGCATTACGATGATCATGGTAATTTGCAAAAATATGAGTAAATAAAAAAGCATGGCCTAAAACCATGCTTTTTTTTACTTTTATGGCATTGCTCTGATAATAATATCAACGGGTTGTTCTATACCATCCATGCTGTGAATAGATCTATTGGTAATTTTAACAATTGGCCATGTTTGCAATTTACAGTTGGGTTTTTGAAGTGCTGCATAATAACTGTCGGATTTAAAAAATACTTTTTTTGTGGTTGCAGTATTGGGAGTCAAAAGACGCTTAAGCCACGGTTCATTTACTTGAGTTTCTAGAAAACGTAATGCCAGAATGCTTTTAACACGATTGTTAAATAACCTGCGGTTTTTGATAATAAGTGGGTGGGTAATTAACTTATGCGTACCCATCTGACTATGGGGCAAAATAAAATGAGGAGTGATTTGGAAGACAGTCACAAATTTTGCTTGCTGACAGATTTTTTCAAGATGAGTCACGCTATCTTGATTTGTACCAATAATCGCGACAGATGAATGTGAAAAGTCAAACTCTTTAATTGATGTTGATGAAATCACTTGGCCAGTAAAATCTTCGAAATCTTGAGAGATATTCTGAAAAATCACTGATTTTGAAGTGTTATTTTTAATATTAATACTCATTTTCCAAAAGTCCTTTTGGTTTTTTAAATCATGATGTTTTTATCGTTTTAATATAAATAACCAAGCAGGAAGTTGGGGTAAAGTCTTTTCAGATAGATGGTCATCCCATACTCGAAATTAATTCAAGTATGGGAATGCGAAGCGGAGTTTAATGTTCTGATTTTACATTCATGAGTTGTGTAAAGCTTTCTAAACGTTTAGCTGTATCGTATACATCACATGTAAAAATAAATTCATCAACATCGTATGTAGCTAACAGCTTTTGTAAGCCAGAGCGAACAGTATCTACAGAACCAATTTGCGCCATTGCATAAAAGTTTTCGACAGAAAGTTGTTCTGCTGTATTCCATAATCCCTGCATTGATTCAACTGGTGGTTTCAGCTTCAAGCTTTCACCACGGATTAAACCTAATACGCGTTGGTAAGCACTAGTTGCTAAAAATTGTGCTTCTTCATCTGTATCTGCAACAACAACAGGCACACCCATTGAAACATACGGCTTATCTAGGTACTCAGAAGGTTCAAAGTTCTCCCGATAAAGTTGAATCGCTTGACCTAACATACGTGGTGCAAAATGTGATGCAAATGAGTAAGGAAGTCCAAGTTTTGCCGCGAGTTGTGCACTAAATAGGCTAGATCCAAGTAACCAAACAGGAACATGGGTGCTTTGCCCTGGTGTTGCAATAATTTTTTGTCCTGCTTGAGGTACATCGAAATATCTTAAGATTTCGACAACATCTCGAGGAAACTGATCTTCTGTTTCTTGATGGCCACGACGTAAAGCTCGCATGGTGAGTTGGTCTGTACCGGGAGCACGGCCTAAACCAAGTTCAATACGATTTGGATATAAAGTAGCAAGCGTCCCGAACTGTTCTGCGACAACTAAAGGGGCATGGTTAGGAAGCATAATTCCCCCTGAACCTAAGCGAATATGCTGTGTATGTGCTGCAATAAAACCGAGTAAGACAGCGGTAGCTGAACTTGCGATTCCATCCATGTTGTGATGTTCAGCAAGCCAGAAACGTTCATAACCTAGTTTTTCTGCATGTTGTGCCAATTCTAATGCGTGACGTAATGAGAATTCGATGGTTTTATCATTACGAATAGGAGCAAGTTCCAAAATGGAGAACTTGGTATCTTGAAGTGATCGCATGCGATATTCTCGAATAAGGATATATCGAAATAATACGATATATGGGGTGTGATGTATATCGTTTTTTTTCGATATTAATTTTTAGCTATAAATAAAAAAGCACCCGAAGGTGCTCTTTTGATTCATCTGTGAATTAGCGGTTTTTATACCAACCACGGTGTAAGCCATTGTCATGGCGACGGCTACCACCTTTATAATAACGACGGTCACCATCGTAATATCTGCGGTCATCACGATCGTAACGATCACGGTCATAACGGTCATCGTAATTACGATCTTCAGCAACTTTACGACCTAATGCAGAACCACCAGCTGCACCTACTGCTGCACCGATGTATCCACCGTTGGTGCCGCCCATATTTTTGCCGACTGTATAACCAGCACCACCACCTAAAGCACCACCAATTGCAGCTTCTGTACGATTACGACGATCACTTGCTGCTGCTGCACCACCAGCACCACCTAAAGCAGCACCGATTGTTGCACCTGAGGTACCACCAATACTTTTACCAATTGCAGTACCCACTACACTACCTAAAGCAGAGGTTGCAGCAACACGTGTACCATTGTCAGCATGTGCAACTGTTACCATAGAAGATGTTGCAATTAATGCACTAGCCAACCAAATATTCATTTTCATCGTAGAACTCCATGTCCTTTTTACTGGAAGGACAGTTATCTTTATCTTGGGGTAAATGTAATAAAAAATTTCGTGATAATTATGGAGAACCCCAAGGGTGATACAAGTGTTTTGTGTCTGTTTGTAGTGTTTGTATTAATTTGTGGATAAATCATTAGCATACGAAATATGAGTGTATAACTTCATCACAATAAAAAAGCACCCGAAGGTGCTTAAAATTGCTTCATCAGCTTAATTAGTAATGACGACGGTGTTTTTTCTTCCAGTGCTTAGAAGATCTGTCTGCATCACGGTCTTTAGAGATTTTATTACCCAAAGCAGAACCACCCGCAGCACCTAAAGCAGCGCCTACATAACCACCATTTGTACCGCCCATGCTTTTACCAACCGTATAACCAGCACCACCACCTAAAGCACCGCCAATCGCAGATTCAGTACGGTTACGACGATCGCTTGCAACAGCTGCACCACCAGCACCACCTAAAGCAGCACCAATTGTTGCGCCAGATGTACCGCCCATGCTTTTACCAATTGCAGTACCTGCTACGCTACCTAAAGCAGAAGCGGCTGCTACATGTGTTGTATTGTCAGCATGTGCCACAGTAACCATTGAAGTTGCTAGAACAGCGCTACATAACCAAGCATTTAATTTCATTTTTGACTCCGTGTCCCTAGTTGCAGGACCCTATATCTTTTGTTACGGCAAATGTAACAAAACACTTCTCCCCAAATATGGAGAACCATCTTTTGATTATTGCAGTTTAGTGTCTGGTTTGTATGTTTTCTATTAAAATAGAATATTTAATATTCATATAGATAAATTAAGCTTTATTTAGTTTTAACGGGGTTACTCATGATCAGAACATAGAAAATTTATTAAAGCTCTTGTCGCAGACGACATATGTTTATGTTGTGCGTACAGTAAAGAAAAGGGCCGTGTGTGACCTGCATAACCCTCAAGTAGGGGCTGCAATTTTCCTTGCCGGATCTTTTCATTAACAATAAAGCTATAACTCTGACATATTCCTAATCCACTTCCAGCAAGAGAAACTACTCCCAAAATATCTTCTTTTACTAAAATCCGATTTGATGGTATCCATTGAATTTCATTATCACCATTTTTAAAAAACCATGGAGTGACTTTACCTGTGCTCGGTAATTCAAAGGCAATACATTGGTGATGGTTTAAGTCTTCCAAGGTTTGAGGAACACCCATACGTTTTAAATATTCGGGTGAAGCAACAAGTTGAAGAGGGGCAAGCTCCAAAGGTCTGGCAATGAGAGTGCTACTAGGAAGCTGACCTTGACGAATAGCTAAATCAAATCCTTCCGCAATTAAATCGACGTTTCGATTAGAAATACTGACTTCTATTTGAATATCTGGATATTGCAAAAGAAATTTTTGTAGTAATTCTGGAAGGCGATAGTGTCCATAGGTGGTGGGTACGCTTAATTTAATTTTGCCGGAAATTTGCAGTTGCTTACCTTGAATAGCACGCTCTGCATGGTCAATTAACTGAAATGCATGTTGCATCTTTTCATAATAAAGTTGACCAGCTTCCGTCAGGCTCAAATGACGAGTTGTTCTTCTAAAAAACTGAATGCCAAGTTTTTTCTCTAGCCGCGTAATTGTTCTACTAATGACTGAAGGAGTTGTTGCTAAATAAATTGCAGCTGCACTAATAGAAAGCTTCTCAGCCACAATTAAAAACACTTCAATATCGGCAAGATGGTCAAATTGACGTGACATTTAGTCCTCAAACACAAAAAAGATTTGTAAAGATGGTTGTTTATCTACCTGATTGGCAAAAATAGAATATATCCATCCAAAATATAAATCCAGCAAATGGTTGGAATGAAGGTCGAATGATGAAATCTCTAAATAAAATAATGCTTGCAGTAGTTGCCGTTTCAGCAGCATTCAGTGCAAATGCTGCTCATGTGTTGGTTGTATTGTCTGATGAAGCCCAATTAGAGCTGCAAAAAGGTCATATTTTTAAAACAGGCTTTTACTTAAATGAGTTGATGCAACCTACAAAAATGCTTTTAGATGCAGGCCATACAGTAACTTTCGCTACACCAAAAGGGAAAGCTCCAACCTTAGATGAATCATCGAATAATGCGATGTATTTTAACCAAGATGAAAAAGCATTAAAGCAATATGCAGATTTATTGCATGATCTAAAATTAACATCTGCTCAAGATTCTCCAGTTGTGAGCCTATCTCGTATTGAACAAATTGGTGTGGGTCAGTTTGATGCTATTTATATTCCAGGTGGGCATGCACCTATGCAAGATCTATTAAAAGATAAACAACTTGGAAAAGTACTTAAAGCTTTCCATAAAGCTGGTAAACCTACTGCGTTGGTCTGTCATGGTCCTATTGCATTAATGTCTACTTTACCTAATGCCTCGGAAGTAGTTGGTCAACTCGAACAAGGCAAGCCAGTAAAAACTGGCGAATGGATTTATAAAAATTATCGAATGACGGTGATTAGTAATCAGGAAGAAGAGCAGGCTAAAGCTTTATTAAAAGGTGGAGAAATGAAGTTTTATCCACAAACGGCTTTACAGTCACTTGGCGGTAAGTATCAAAGTAATACCACTGCATGGACTCCAAATGTGGTGGTGGACCGTGAACTTATTACAGGACAAAATCCAGCGTCGGCTGTTTTGGTGGGCAAAACCTTATTAGAAAAATTAAAATAAGTAGGCTGGCAAAGAGGTTTTTTAAACAAAGCCTCTATTGTCATATAGAGGGAAAATATAACTTATTATTTTCTACAGAACAGCCAAATTATAGGCAAGTAATAAATCTTATTCGGAATCATTATATTTATACGCCTCTACTTATTGGGAAAGTTGATGAATTGGCTGATTATATATGTCATTTAAGCAGCATAATCTGTAAACTATGCGCTATTTTTACGATTTTGCTTATCTTCTATACTTACATAGCCTTCGATAAGCTTTTTGGACTTTTGAGATATTTCCTCTTATGAAAGCGTCACTCCGTTTACGACTTGATCAACTCTGTGATCGACATGAAGAACTTACTGCATTGCTTGCAGATGCTGAAGTGATCTCCGATAACAAACGTTTCCGTAAATTGTCTCGTGAACATAGTGATTTATCTGAAATTACCGAAGTTTGGGGCAAATACCGTCAAGCAGAAGAAGATATTGAAACTGCTGAAATGATGAAGTCGGACCCAGACTTTAAAGATATGGCAGAAGAAGAAATTCAAGCCAATAAAACATTGCTTGAAGAATTAGAAAGCCAGCTCAACATTTTGATGATTCCAAAAGATCCGAATGATTCTAATGCGGCTTATTTAGAAATCCGTGCTGGAACAGGTGGTGATGAAGCTGCGATTTTCTCTGGTGATTTGTTCCGTATGTACAGCAAATATGCCGAGACACAAGGCTGGCGTATTGAAGTCCTTTCTGAAAATGAAGGCGAGCATGGTGGCTTTAAAGAAGTTATTTGCCGTGTAGATGGTGATGGCGTTTATGGTCGCTTAAAGTTTGAAAGTGGTGCTCACCGTGTACAACGTGTGCCAGCAACTGAATCACAAGGTCGTGTGCATACATCAGCGTGTACAGTTGCGATCTTGCCTGAAATTGATGTTGATACCAACGTTGAAATTAATCCGGCAGATTTACGTATTGATACTTACCGTGCGTCAGGTGCGGGTGGTCAGCACATTAACAAAACCGATTCGGCCGTGCGTATTACTCACATTCCAACCGGTACAGTCGTTGAGTGCCAAGAAGAGCGTTCACAGCATAAAAACAAAGCTAAGGCGATGGCATTGTTAGTATCGCGTTTAGAAAATGCTAAACGTGCAGCAGCAGATGCAGCAACTTCTGAAATGCGCCGTGATTTGGTTGGTTCTGGTGACCGTTCTGAACGTATCCGTACTTATAACTACCCACAAGGTCGTATGACGGACCATCGTATTAACCTAACTTTATATAAGTTAGACGCGATTATGGAAGGTGATTTAACTGAACTACTTGATAGCTTACATCGTGAATATCAGGCAGATCAGCTTGCGATGCTTGCACAGGAAAATGGCGGCTAATGAATATTGCTCAAGCGCTTGCAATTCGTGGTAAGCCTGATAGTTATGAACGACAAGAAAATGCTTGGTTACTTGAGCATTTTCTAAAAATCAATTCGCTTGAATTGAAGTTTAGACTTGAGCAAGAGTTAACAGCCCAACAAGAGCAAGATTACTTGGCTGGTCTTGAACGTATCCAAAATGGTGAGCCTTTAGCTTATGTGACGGGTTCACAGCCATTTTGGACGCTCGATTTAAAAGTAACGTCTGATACTTTAGTCCCACGTCCAGATACTGAAGTTTTAGTTGAAACAGTTTTAAATCTAAATTTGCCAAATATTGCAAATATTGTTGATTTAGGAACGGGGACAGGTGCAATTGCACTTGCATTAGCGAGTGAACGTCCAGATTGGCAAGTAACCGCAACTGATATTTATGCGCCTACTTTAGAAGTTGCTAAAGAAAACGCAAAAACACATGATTTACAACGTGTGAAATTTGCTTGTGGCGCTTGGTTTGACGCACTTGAACCACAAAAGTTTGATTTAATTGTTTCTAATCCGCCGTACATCGACCCTGAAGATGAGCACATGCAAGCTTTGGCAACAGAACCACGCCGTGCATTGGTTGCAGATCATCAGGGACTGGCTGATATTGAAATTATTATTGCTCAAGGGAAAAACTGGTTAAAACCGCAAGGCTGGATTGCACTAGAGCATGGTTATGATCAGGGACAAGCTGTTCGAGATATTTTCACAGAGCATGGTTTTAGCCAAATTAAAACTATTCAAGACTATGGCCAAAATGATCGAGTCACTTTGGCATGCTGGATTTAAAATTACCTTTGTAGTGTATCTCGCCAACGTAATAACCAGTTTTCGATAAGTTTCATTAAGGTATCGGTTACTTTACCCAATAGGGCTAATAAAATAATTGCAATGATAACAATATCTGGTCGAGACGTTTCTCGGCCATCACTGAGTAAATAGCCAATCCCTTGAGTGGCTGCAATCAGTTCAGCTGCAATCATAAACATCCAAGATAAACTTAAGCTGTTACGTAAACCCGTTAAAATGCCTGGAGATGCTGCCGGTAAAATAATAGATATAATCCGCTGAAAAGCATTAAGCCGATAAACTTTTCCAACTTCAATGAGCTTTTTATCTACATTATGAATTGCTGCAACTGTATTGGTATAGGTTGGAAAAAATGCTCCGATTGCAATCAATGTAATTTTAGAACCTTCATCAATTCCTAACCAAAGTAATAATAAAGGGATCCACGCAAGACTTGGGATCGATTTAATTGCTGAAAAAGTTGGTTCTAAATATGCTTCTGCTTCTTTACTTAATCCAACCCAAATTGCAAAAATTAAACCTAAACCGCTTCCTATAATAAAGCCCAACAGAACACGCCATGTACTAATATAAATATGGGCAAATAGATCGCTATGAGCTAAATCTAAAAAAGATTGCCATAAACTAGACGGTGCAGGGAGTAGATAAGCATCGATATAGCCATTTCTGACTAGAAACTCACAAGCCGTTAAAAAGATGAGTGGAATGAGTAGCGCTTTAAACCACCGTGTAAATTTGTGGTTTAGATGCTTTTTCTGAGATTTTGAAGCCTGCTGAGCTAAGAAGTGATTTAGCTCAGCTTTGTTAAGTGAATCACTCATATACTATTTCACGACTTTTTGAGCAAAACGTGGGTCTAGCAACTGATCAACCACTTGATTGACATTGGTACCTTTTCTAACCAAATCTTCTTCAGTCAAAATTTTCCCAGAACGTTTTAGTGCTTGTGCTTGAGTTGCTGATGGAATGCTTTGTTCGAAGTTAGTTCGGCTCAGTTGTAGTTTAGCCACAGGTAGAGGGAGTTTTGATTCTTGAGCTAAAAGTGCTGCCACTTTATCTGGATTGGCTTTTGCCCATTTTCGGGCTTGTTCGTAGGCTTTAATAACGGCTTCTACCGCTTCAGGGCTTTGCTTTGCAAAATCTTCTTTAACGCTCAGTACACTATAGCTATTAAATCCAACATTACGATAAAGCAATTTGGCACCCGATTGAATTTGAGCAGAAGCCATTAATGGATCAAGTCCGGCCCAAGCATCTACTTGACCACGCTCTAATGCAGTTTTGCCGTCTGGGTGTTGTAAATGAACCAGTTGTACATCGCGTTTAATTAAGCCTACAGTATCTAGTGCTTGTAGTGTAAATAAGAAAGGATCTGTTCCTTTGGTGGCTGCAATTTTTTTACCTTTTAAATCTTTGAGGCTTTTAATTGGTGAATTTTTTGCGATAACAAGCGCGGTCCATTCCGGTTGGCTTTGTACATAAACCGTTGTAATTGGACTACCATTCGCTCGACTTAATACAGCAGCTAATCCAGCGGTAGAAGCAAAATCGATGCTGTTACTGTTGAGATATTCTAATGAGCGGTTACTACCTTGACTAAAAACCCATTTAATTTGGGTATTTGGCAGTGCTTTTTCGAGAAGTTTTTGATCTTTGACGACTAAACTGGTCGGTGCGTAGTAAGCGTAATCAAGTTTAAGCGTAGTCGGAATTGCTGCAAAAGCAGATGAAGCAAATACAAACCCCAATGTTGATGCCAACAAAGTCTTTGGTAGAGAAAATTTTGATTTTAAAGACATGATAAAAATAAAACCGAAATGAAATAGGAGATCATCCTTTCATGTGTTTAGAGGCTTATAAACTTAGTTATTTTGATTTATAAATCAGTTTGAAAGATAAAAGTTTGAATAAAATGATAAATCACTGTTTTTATGACCATTATTAAATTTTAAATAATGCGTTTATCTGAAATATTGAATTTAAAAGACATAAATATCATAAGCTTAAACTCTAATACCTCACGCTTCATTGAGTGTGGATTTTATTGCTTGTGTGCAGTTAAATTATCTCGATACGCACCTGGGCTGACACCTGTCCATTTTTTAAAAGCACGGTGAAATGCACTTGGGTCATGGAAGCTTAAATCTTCACTAATATCTTGAATTGAGTCATTCGTTTTGCTTAAGCGTTGAACAGCAATATCACAGCGGATTTCATTTTTAATTTGTTGATAGCTTACACCTTCATGTTTCAGTCGACGTTGAACGGTGGCTTCTGAAATATTGAGTTGGTGAGCTACATCTTTAAGTTCGGGCCATTGTGCAGGGTGGAGTTTCAATAAATGGCGACGAATAAGTACACTCAGGGCATTTTCATTTTTAAAGCGAACTAAAAGATTTTGCGGAGTTTGCTCTAAAAAATCATAAAGCGCTTTTTTATCTTTTTTAATTTTAATATCTAAATAGTGGGCATCGAACTCAACTCGATTTATCTCAGCATTAAATTGAATATCTTCACCAAAACGAACTAAATAGTCCTGAATATCGTTCGGTTTAGGACAACGTACCATAATAGTATTTAAACCAATGCGCTGGTCTACCAACCAGCACATAAGTCCGTGTACTAATATTAAAAAGGTTGCGTAGGTAAACATACGTTTAGGTTGTTCATGATCATGAATCACTAAATAAGCTTTGTCTTGTTCTCGAATGAGTTCTCCATGCATATCATCTAAAACAAAGTTAAAAAACTTCAAAATATCGTAGAGTGCTTTTTCTAAAGTTTCAGCCGTACTGACGATTTTAGTCAGTAATTTATAGCTCCCACGACGCATGGGGTGGCTATCCATCCCAAAAAATTCATCGTTCATGGCATTGGCAAGCTCTATCCACAATTGGGCATAGGTTGCAACAGGTACACGTGCCTTTGGAGACATCAGTAATTCAGCGGGGATGCCTGCTTTATTTAGAATTATTTGTGTATTTAGGCCTTTGGCATAAGCCACACTCAGTGCTTCATGTACTAGTGCAATCGAAATTGTGCCTTTACTTAAAGATGATTGGACAACCATGTCAAAGACTCATATTTTCTTCATATATTTCAAGTGAAATACTGCATATTTAAAATTTGGATTGATCAAAAGCTGCAAACATTTTGAGGCTTTTTGAAATTGTATCGGAAAACAACAACTTTTACTCTCACTACTAAGTTTAAAGAACATTTCTATAGGACATTACATAATGAAAATTCAAGGGAAACATTTCGTAATTACAGGTGGTGGCTCTGGTTTGGGTGCTGCAACAGCTGAGTATTTAGTCCAGCAAGGTGCTTCAGTTACCTTGGTAGACATGAATGTAGAAGCAGGCGAGCAACAAGCAGAACAGTTGGGGCCAAAAGCTGACTTTGTAAAACTTGATGTGACCGATGAAGCTGCTGCTGAACAGTTCTTTAAGGATGTTTTGACAAAACATGGTCATTTGCATGGTTTGGTGAACTGTGCCGGTATTGGCCCTTCTGCGAAAGTAATTGGTCGTGAAGCCGTACATGATTTGGCATTATTTTCAAAGACTTTAAATATTAATGTTACAGGTACATTTAACATGCTGCGTTTTGCAGCAGATGCAATGAGTAAAAACACGCTTGAAGCAGGTGAAGAAGACCGTGGTGTAATTGTTAACACTGCTTCTGTTGCCGCATTTGATGGTCAAATTGGTCAGGCTGCGTATTCTGCATCAAAAGGCGCTATTGTTGCGATGACATTGCCAATTGCTCGTGAGCTAGCGCGACATGCCATTCGCATTATGACAATTGCACCAGGAATTATGGAAACCCCAATGCTTAAGGGTATGCCACAAAATGTGCAGGATGCTTTGGGGCAAATGGTGCCATATCCATCTCGTTTAGGAAAACCAGAAGAGTTTGCCCGTTTGGTGGCACATATTGCTGAAAACTCTTACTTAAATGGTGAAGTCATCCGTCTAGATGGTGCAATTCGTATGGCAGCAAAATAATAAAAATAAGGATGCTGAAATGATCTTAAATGCTGAACAAAGTATGGTTCAGGAGATGATGCGTAATTATGCGCAAAATCAGTTAAAACCAACTGCTGCACATCGCGATAAAACTCATGAATTTCCTGCTCAGGAATTAAAAGATTTAGGTGCACTAGGTGCTATGGGGATGACCGTGCCCGATGAATGGGGTGGTGCGGGAATGGACTATGTATCCTTAGTGCTTGCAATTGAGGAAATTGCCGCAGGCGACGGTGCTATTTCCACCATCGTCAGTGTTCAAAATTCCTTGATTTGCGGCATTACACTGGCGTACGGTTCGGATCAGCAAAAACAAACCTATTTGCCAAAATTTGCCTCTGGCGAATGGCTAGGATGCTTTTGTTTAACTGAACCACATGTAGGTTCTGATGCAAGTGCGATTTTATGTAAAGCTGAACGCGATGGCGACCATTGGGTGCTCAATGGCGTCAAACAATTTATTACCAGTGGTAAAAATGCCCAAGTGGCTTTGGTGTTTGCGGTTACAGATAAACAAGCTGGTAAAAAAGGGATTTCGTGTTTTCTTGTACCTACCAATACACAAGGTTACTTGGTCACTCGTATTGAAGACAAAATGGGTCAACATGCTTCGGACACTGCAACCATTACGCTTGAAAACTGCCGAATTCCTTTAGAAAATTTGGTGGGGCAAGAGGGTGAAGGTTATAAAATTGCATTATCTAATTTGGCAGCTGGACGTATTGGTATTGCAGCTCAATCGGTAGGTATGGCAAGAGCGGCTTTTGATGCAGCGGTGCAATATGCAAATGAGCGTAAAGCTTTTGGAGTCGAATTAGTTCAGCATCAGGCGGTTGGTTTCCGTTTAGCCGATATGGCGACCCAGATTGAAGCTGCGCATCAGTTGGTTTTGCATGCTGCAACTTTAAAAGATGCTGGGCTGCCTTGTTTAAAAGAAGCCTCAATGGCAAAGCTATTTGCGTCTACTATGGCTGAGCGGGTGTGTTCAGATGCGATCCAGATTCATGGTGGCTATGGCTATGTAAGTGATTTCCCTGTAGAGAGAATTTATCGTGATGTTCGTGTAAGCCAGATTTATGAAGGTGCTTCTGATATTCAACGCTTGGTGATTGCTCGTGAAGTGGCTCAAGTTTAAGTATTAGATTTTAAAAAATGTCGTTGACTGCAAAAAACCGCAATTGTTATGCGGTTTTTTGCAATTAAATGAAACTCGCTTTTTAATGATTAAATTTGAGCTTTGACTTCTTCACCAATTAAATAAAAGGTTCCTCCAGCAATATAATGTAAGCTTCGAAGTTCTTTCGGTGCATTTTGAAAATGCCAGTGCCCATCTTTAAAAACGCGGCTATCTGCCCATGCACCCACAACAGAACCAATAAATAAATCATGAGCCGACTGATTATGGGGTTCTGGAATAAGTTTACATACGAGCCAAGCGATGCAACCTGATACAAGCGGGCTCGTAAAACCTTCTTGATAGAATAGCTCAACACCGCAATGTTCAAGTTTTTCTGGATCATCCAACTTACTAATGGTGCCAAGTTGATGAGTCAGATCGAGTTGTGCATAGCAGGGAACTTGTAAGGTGAAATAGCCACTTTGCTCAACGAGCTGTCGGGTTTTAGTGCTTTTGTCGAGAACAACGGACACTTTGGCAGGCTTGAATTCTAAGGCACATGCCCATGCGGCAGCCATTACATTACGGTCGTCACCATGTTGTGCAGAAACAAGGACAGTAGGACCATGATTTAACAAACGATAAGCTTTTTCTAACTCTACAGGTGCAATATATGATTGCGTCATATTTAGCCTAAGTAATAAAGAAAATAGATATTTCTATTGTTGCAGAAAGTTTGATAGATGCAATGTTGGTAAATAAGCTTTATTAGAATAAAAAAGTTGTTTCCATTTTATAGCTTTCATAATGATTAACTTAGTCATAAAATCACTTGGCTTCTAAGAGAAAGGATTAACGCGTGACCGAGCTTCAAGATATCGATTTTGTAGAGTTAAGTGATGAAGAAATGCATCTCTATAGCCGTCAGATTTTACTTGATGGATGGGATATTGAAGCTCAGGAAAAACTCAAACTTGCTAATGTACTGATTGTTGGTGCTGGCGGAATAGGATGTAGTAGTGCAGAGCTACTAGCGCGAGCAGGGATTGGGAAAATTACACTGATTGATGCAGATACGATCGAGATAAGTAACTTACAACGACAAATCGCATTTGGTCATGAAGATATTGGTCGTTATAAAGCAGAAATTTTGGCTAAACGGTTACAGAAAATTAACCCTTATATCTGTGTTGAATACTACAACGAACGTTTAGACGAACATAACATTGATAGACTTGTTGAACACCAAGATGTGGTTTTAGATGGTTGTGATAATTTTACAACTCGCTATCTGGTAAACGCAGCTTGTAAGAAACATCAAGTCGTATTAATTAGTGCTTCAGCAATTGGTTTTCAGGCGCAAATGTTTATGGTTGAAGGAGATTCAGCTTGTTATGAATGCCTTTTTCCGAAAGAACAGCATAGCAATGAAGGGCTGCGCTGTGCAGAGTCAGGGGTACTTGCAACCACTCCTGTAATGATAGCGTCATTACAAGCACACCACACTTTGCTGTATTTAGGTCTAAATCGTGTACCTTTAAAACAGAAACTATTATTGTGGGATGGTTTAAATATGACACAACGTATTGTTAGTTTTGATAAAGATGTAAATTGCCCACTTTGTCAGGCAAGCTAATCAGTAAATTAAACAAAATTTGCTACACTCAACCTGAATGATTTGGTTTTGAAGAAATATGAAAAAAAATATTTTGTTTGATGGGCTGCGTTCAGTCGCCCGCATTGGTGAAACAGCAGTGGTTGCGGCCAAAGCTGGAATTAAATACGCAACTGAAAAACCAAGTAATGCCAAACTCATGCGAGAGACTTTTGAGTCACTTGGTTCAACTTATATTAAGCTTGGTCAGTTTATTGCGAGTACGCCATCGCTTTTCCCACGTGAATATGTAGAAGAATTTCAAGGTTGTTTAGACCAGACACCAACACTACCATTTAGTTATATTCAAGGTGTGCTTGCATCTGAATTTGAAGGGCGCGATTTAAGCCAGATTTTTAGCTATATCGATGAAAAGCCATTAGCTTCTGCGTCAATTGCTCAGGTTCATGCAGCTAAGCTGACCACAGGTGAAGATGTTGTTATTAAAGTACAAAAGCCTGGTGTTGAAACCATTTTATATACAGACTTAAGTGTAGTACATTGGGCTGCCAAGCTGCTCGAACGTGCTGTACCAAAGATTAAATTTGCTGCTCTTTCTGAAATTGTAGATGAAATTAAAAGCCGTATGGTCCGTGAAGTCGATTTCATTGAAGAAGCACAAAACCTAGATGATTTTGTGGAATATCTTAATATTTCACAAAATAAAGCAGCGACAGCGCCTAAAGTTTATCATCAGTTTTCTACACGCCGTGTTTTGACCATGCAACGCCTATACGGTGTGTCTTTGACTGACTTTAGTGTCGTAAAACAATATGCTAAAGATCCATCGCAAGTATTGATTACTGCCATGAATACATGGTTTGGCAGTCTCATGCTATGTAAGAGTTTCCATGCCGACTTACATGCTGGGAACCTAATGTTGCTTGAAGATGGGCGTATTGGTTTTATTGATTTTGGTATCGTCGGTCAGTTAAAACCTGAAGTTTGGACTGCATGTATTGCATTTATGGATGCCTTACAAAAAACTGATTATCAGGCAATGGCTGAAAATATGCTGAAAATGGGTATGACCCATAACAAAATTGACGTTCAGGTGTTGGCTCAAGATCTAGAGCGTTTGTTTAATGGCGTATTAATGGCCGATCCGCAACAGATATTGTCTTCAAATCCAGCCGATTTAAATGACATTATGATGGATATGGTAGGTGTAGGCGAACGCCACGGTATTAAATTCCCACGTGATTTTGCTTTATTATTTAAGCAAATGCTTTATTTCGATCGTTTTATGCGCGTACTCGCACCATATACTGATATTTATGCAGACCAACGTTTGAAAATGGTTCAAAATATGGAACCTGCTTCGTTATTAAAGCACTAAGGTCAGTTTAAATTTATGGATGCCATTATTATTGAAGGCTTGAAAGTTGAGACAGTGATTGGCTGTTTCAACTGGGAAAGACAAATCATTCAACCTTTAATGTTGGATTTAACCATCCATAATGATTTGAGCCGAGCAGCAGAGTCTGACAAGCTTGAGGACACACTCAACTATGCCCAGATTTGTGAGTTATCGGCTCAAACCATTCAACAAGCTAAACCTGAATTAATCGAGCATGCAGCACATTTGGTTTTACAATGTTTGTTTGAAACCTTTCCATCAATTGAAAAAATTACCATAACCATCCGTAAGCCAGCCATCATTGCAGAAGCAAATGCTGTAGGAATTCGTCTTGAACGCACCAGAAACAATTTTTGCGCTCGCCCTAGCGAGTAATTTAGACGCAGATCAGCACTTTACTTTTGCTTATACGCAATTGGCAACTTTGGGGAAAGTGCAGTTTTCATCTGTTTATCAAATTCCATGCCGAGATGGTATTGGAGATGATTATTGGAATTCGGCATGTCTATTAAAAAGCACTTTATCGTGTGACCAAATTGAATCTTTTTTAAAGAAACTTGAGTCAGATTCGGGGCGTGTTCGTCCGTCGCATCATATTTCTTTAGATGTAGATTTGATTGCATGGGGAAGTGATCTGGACCATATGCAATTTAATTCTAAAAAGCTACCTTTGGCACTCGATGTAAAAATTCCTTTATATGAACTTTGGCATTGTGAAACCTTAAAGGCTGATAGCATGATTTATCCAGTCGTTAATTTTAAAGTTTAATACCCTTCAAACTAAATTTTACGCAAACTTTACGCGGGCTTTGACTTCCTCAATAGAGAATTTACGGGCATTTTATCGATACTGAAATTCACTAAATTAGTGTTATTTCAGGACAATAAAGATGCTTATAAATTCTCAAATGCGCATCTTGCATCAGTCTGGCATTGTCTTATGCGGACTTAAAACAAATGATATTTCCTCATCTCTCCTTATTTCCAGTTTGGCAAATCAAGCTAAGGGGTATAGAGGAGAATAGCCATGTTAGAACTTATACTTGTTTTATTTATTGCTATTTTTCTAGCATGGTGCCTCAGTAAATATCTATCCAAAGTGATGGCAAATCAGCCGATGTGGGGTGATGGATTATTTCGTTGGATTGAAAATCCTGTATACAGCTTATTAGGTGTATCTCCACAACAACAAATGAATTGGAAACAATATTCTCTAGCATTTGTTGTGAGCTGTATTTTTCTTGCAGTGGCTATTCTTGCTATTTTTATGACGCAAGCATGGCTACCATTAAACCCGAACCATGCACCAAATATGAGTTGGGATTTAGCGCTACACACTGTTATTTCATTTTTAACAAACACCAACCAACAGCATTATTCTGGTCAGGCTCAGTTATCTTATTTGTCGCAAATGACAGGTATTGTGGGGCTGCAAGTCATTACTCCAATGATGGGCCTAGCTTTGGTTGTTGCGACCTTAAGAGCTTTCTTTTATCAGCGCCCAAGCCATATTGCGGCCGATGTTGCCGAGCAGCCAGATCAAATTTTAATTGGTAACTATTGGGCAGATGTAATTCGTCCTACAGTCCGCTTTTTGCTTCCACTCTGTTTTGTCTGGTCATTATTGCTTAACAGCCAAGGTGTGCCAGCAACTTTCTACGGTGGGCCAGAAGTACAACTTATTGATAAAGCCAATAGCGTTGAAACTCAAAAAATTCCTTTAGGACCAGTTGCGCCAATGGTGGCGATTAAGCAACTAGGTAGTAACGGTGGTGGTTGGTACGGTCCAAATAGTTCTGTGCCTTTAGAAAATCCAACACCATTTTCTAATTTACTAGAAATGATTGCGATCTTACTTATTCCAATCACAGTAATTTTCATGGTCGGGCATTTTACTCAGCGTAAAAAGTTTGCTTACTTTGTCTTTGGTAGCATGCTTTTCATGTCAATTATTTCAGGTGCAGCGGCTGTCTGGTCTGAGAGTATGTCATCGACAGCATCTCAGCTTGCCGTAATGGAAGGTAAAGAACAACGATTTGGACCAGCAGCATCAGCAGTTTGGGCAGCGCTTACTACCCAGGTAAATAACGGCTCGGTCAATATGATGCATGATTCTTCTGCACCGCTTACCGGTTTAGTCGAACTCATTAACATGCTGATTAATGCCATTTGGGGTGGTGTGGGCTGTGGGCTGCAACAGTTTATGATTTATCTGTTACTCGCAGTATTTATTGCAGGTTTAATGACAGGTCGTACCCCTGAATTGTTTGGGCGCAAGATTGAAGCGGCAGAAATTAAGTTGCTCGCGATTATTATCTTGATTCAACCTTTAGTCATTCTTGCATTTACCGCATTAAGCCTCAGCATTCCAGGCATATCTGGAATTAGTAATCCGGGACCACATGGCATTAGCCAAGTGTTCTACGAATATGTCTCTGCATTTGCCAACAATGGTTCAGGTTTTGAAGGTCTTGGAGACAACACTGTATGGTGGAATGTTACTTGTAGTATTGCTCTACTGTTAGGACGTTTTTCAACCTTAATTTTGCCATTAATGATTGCAACACGTTTAGCAGCAAAAAGAAAAGCACCCGAAACAGCAGGTAGTCTTCAGGTTGAAACTCCAACCTTTGCTTTAACGCTGATTACGATTGTTGTGTTGCTTACCTTATTACAATTTATGCCAGTTCTTGTCCTTGGGCCTATTGCCGATCAACTTTTGTTGGTTAAAGGCTAAGGAGGCGAGTGAAAATGAATACACAAACTCATGTAAATAGCCATAAACAAACCATGGCAGTGCCAAATTTTGAAGTTTGGAAAAATGCATTTGTGAAACTGCTACCGCAGCATGCAATTAAAAATCCTGTGATGGCAATCGTATGGCTTGGAACAGTGGTTACAGGCATTAGTACAATCTTAGGTTACACCACGCTGTTATTTGGTTTAGTGGTTACAGCAATTCTGTTTATTACCATTTTATTTGCTAACTATGCCGAAGCAGTTGCAGAGGCTAGAGGCCGTGGGCAGGCATCTTCACTACGTGCAGCAAGAGAAAATTTAACAGCTCGAAGAATCAACTCTTTGACAGACCGTCAAGCGACTCAAGTTGCAGCGACTGAACTTCATTTAAATGATTTTATTGAAGTACATGCAGGTGAGCTTGTTCCAGCCGACGGTGAGATTGTAGAAGGCTTTGCCACTATTAATGAATCGGCTGTTACAGGTGAGTCAGCACCTGTGTTACGTGAAGCTGGAACAGACCGTTCAGGTGTTATTGGTGGAACCAAAGTTCTGACAGATCGTATTGTTGTGCAAGTGACTGCTGAATCTGGTCAAAGTTTCTTAGACCGTATGATTGCTTTGGTCGAAGGCTCAAATCGCCAGAAAACTCCGAATGAGATTGCGCTTGGCTTCTTGTTAATGGTAATGACAATCACGTTTTTAATTGTCGTGATTAGCTTGCCATTTATTGCCAAGTATTTGCATGTTGAACTTGATCCAGTCGTGCTCGTGGCGTTATTGGTCTGCTTGATTCCTACAACCATTGGTGGCTTGTTACCTGCGATTGGTATTGCGGGGATGAACCGTGCACTCAAGGCCAATGTTTTGGCGAAATCGGGGAAAGCTGTCGAAGTTGCGGGTGACATTGATGTGCTTTTACTCGATAAAACAGGAACCATTACTTATGGTGACCGTCAAGCGACCTCTTTTTATCCTTTAACTTCGGTAACCGAGTCTGAGTTGAGAGCTGCTGCTTGGGTAAGTTCACTTGCCGACCCAACACCAGAAGGGAAATCGATTGTTAAGTTAGCAAAAGAGCAAGGGCTAAAACAGCAAGAACCTGAGCAAGCCGAATTTATCTCTTTTAGTGCTTCTACCCGAATTTCTGGTGTGAATTTACCGAATGGTGACCAAATTCGTAAAGGTGCATTAGATGCAATCTTGAAATTTGTAGATGAGGATTATTCTCAAGATTTAGAATTAAAAGCGCGTGTTGAACAAGTTGCCAAAAAAGGAGCAACACCTTTAGTCGTCGCTAATCAACATCATGTGTTGGGTGTGATTGAACTCTCAGATGTGATTAAACACGGTATTAAAGAACGTTTTGCTCGTTTAAGAGAAATGGGTATTAAAACTGTCATGGTTACAGGTGATAACCCATTAACTGCGGCCGCGATTGCTGCTGAAGCTGGTGTTGATGATTATATTGCCGAAGCAAAACCAGAAGACAAATTAGCTTGTATTCGCACCGAACAACAACAAGGTCGTTTAGTTGCAATGGTCGGTGACGGAACCAACGATGCACCAGCATTAGCTCAAGCCGATATTGGCTTAGCCATGAACTCGGGTACACAAGCTGCAAAAGAAGCCGGCAATATGGTTGATTTAGACTCTGATCCGACCAAACTACTTGCTGTGGTCGAGATTGGGAAACAGCAGCTGATTACCCGTGGCGCTTTAACAACATTTTCGTTGGCAAACGACGTCTCTAAATACTTTGCCATTTTGCCTGCATTGTTCGCTGCTGCGATTCCACAAATGCAAGTATTGAATGTAATGCACTTGGCAAGTCCAAACAGCGCGATTTTATCTGCATTAATTTTTAACGCGATTATTATTCCGCTATTAATTCCAATCGCACTCCGAGGCGTCAAATTTAAACCTTCAACGGCAACTCAGTTATTACGTCGAAATATGTTGATTTATGGTGTGGGCGGTGTGGTTCTGCCATTCCTTGCCATTAAAGCAATTGATGTAGTGATTGTTCAATTATTTGGTTTGTAATCTGGAGTTTGAAATGAAAACTTATGTACAAAATTCAGAAGCAAATTTGGGTCAGACCTTAAGAGCATCTTTGGGATTATTAATTTTTACCTTAGTTGGCTGTGGCGCTGCTTATAGTGCTATCGCTACAGGTGCGGGACAGGTGTTATTTAACAATCAAGCGAATGGTAGTTTGATTGAAATAGATCATAGAGTTTTAGGGTCAAAATTAGTTGCTCAGCCATTTGTTGGAGAGGCTTATTTTCATCCGCGTCCTTCAGCAATTGCTTATGACCCGATGGCGATGGCAGGTACAAACTTAGCGCGTACTAATCCTGAACTACAGCAACAAATTGATGCTCAGATTCTTGCTGTGAAAAAACAAGATCACACGGGCAATACACCTATACCAAGTGATTTGGTGACTAAATCTGGTAGTGGTATTGATCCGCATATTAGTCCTGAATCTGCTCAGTTACAGGTTGCCAGAGTGGCTCAAGCTCGTCATTTAGATCCTAAGGTTGTGGAAGAGCTTTTGCAAAAGTATGTTGAACCGAAGCAGTTTGGTGTATTAGGGCAAGCTCGTGTTAATGTATTACAGCTCAATATTGCTTTAGATCAATTACAATCTACACATTAACTTAAAAATAAAGTTGTTAGTTTACCGGATGATATCAAGTGCAAAGCAATCGCGAAAATCAGGCTGAGGCCTTATTAAATCATGTCAACAGATATCAAGCCGGTCGACTAACGGTCTTTCTTGGTGCGGCACCTGGTGTAGGAAAAACTTATGCCATGCTTGCCCGCGCCAAAGAATTATTTCAACAGGGCACAGATGTTGTTGTTGGTATTGTTGAAACCCATGGAAGAATCGAAACTCTAAAAATTTTGGAAGGGTTGCCTCAGATTGCTAGAAAAGAAATGCAATATCAGGGGCATACTTTAGAAGAAATGGACTTGGATGCTATTTTACTTAGGCATCCGCAAATCGTTTTGGTTGATGAATTGGCTCATCGCAACGTCCCAAATAGTCGTCATGAACGGCGATGGCAAGATGTTAATGAGTTGCTAGACGCAGGTATTGATGTATTCACCACTATAAATATTCAACATTTAGAAAGCCTAAATGATGTGGTCTATCAAATTACAGGCATTCGAGTAAATGAAACAGTACCAGATCGGGTATTTGACCGTATTCGAGATATTCGCTTAATTGATTTACCCGTCAGTGAACTCATTGAAAGGCTCCATCAAGGAAAAGTCTATGTACCAGAGCAAGCAAATCTGGCATTACAAGGCTTTTTTAGCATTTCAAATTTAACGGCATTACGTGAACTGGCAATGCAATGCGTTGCTGAGCATGTCGATTCAGATTTAAAAGAGAGTTATGCCTCAAAGGGTTTGAAATCTATATCGTTACAAAATGAATTGATGATTGCGATAGATGGGCAAGGCTCTTCTGAATATTTAGTGCGAGCAGGCTGCCGCTTAGCAGAACGTAATGGGGCTACATGGACTGTAGTAAATGTTGCTAGAAGTTTGGACTTTGGGCAGAGTTCAGTGAGTTCTTATAAAAAAGAATACATCGAGATTGACCGTGCGTTTGAGTTGGCTCGACAACTAGGTGGTCGAACTGAAGTTTTATATGGGCCGCGAGTTGCATCAGTGTTAATGGATGCCGCCGTTGATCGAGGTATTTCCAATCTTGTCATTGGTAAAAGTATTTCACCGTGGTGGTTAAAGTTATTTAAGAAAAATTTAGCTCAGCAATTATTAAATCAAGAAAACTCAATTGCTTTAACCATTTTGCACCCAGAACAGGGTACTAAAAAGATTAATCAGCTCAAAAAGCCTTCATTTTTATCATTAAAAGAAAGTGTTTTTGTTTTAGCTGTGACGTGCGGTAGCATTTTTCTAGCTCACTTCGCCGAAGTTCTATTTGGTATTGAAGACTTCTCTGTCATTTTTATTATTTCTGTTTTAATTGTTGCAACGAAAACCCGAATGTTAGCTGCAGTAGTGGCAGCCTTAATATGTTTCTTGGCCTATAATTTTTTCTTTATTGCCCCGCGTTATACCTTTCAGATTTCAGCACACCAAGGGGTAGTCACCGTTGTTGCTTTTTTTGCAGCAGCTTTAATTGCTGGCCGTTTAGCTTCTCAGTTACGCCAGCAAGTTTTGTCTTTAAAAGCTGCGAATGCTTACACTACGGTAATGCAAGACTTGGCGCGTAAGCTTTCTAGTGCAGTAAACCTTGAAGAAGTCATGCAAACAGGACGTATGACTTTAGAAACACAACTTCAAACTAAAGTGTGGATTTCTATTCGAGATAAGGTAATTTCATCTGATATTGAGCTAAATGATAAAGAAAAAGTAGCCGCAGAATGGTGTTTGAAACACAAGCAACCGTGTGGGCGTTTTACCGATACTCTGAGTCAGTCAAACTGGTGGTTTTTACCTCTTTTAGAACAAAAAAATAGCCTAGGTATTGTGGGAATTTACTTTAAGGATGAAGTGGTTTCCTTAAATTTTGAGCAAAAAAAATTGACTGAAAGTGTAATTGAGTACATTGCACAGGCAGTACTTCGAACCCAATTGGTGAATGAGCTTGAACAAGCAAAAGTCACCAGTGAAACAGAGCGCTTACGTTCTGCTTTATTATCTTCGGTATCGCATGATTTACGTTCGCCACTTGCTTCTATCATTGGCGCAGCAGACACGCTTGCTAATTTTAAAGCTGATATGTCAGAACAAGACCAACAAGATCTGCTTGAAACAATTCATTTAGAAGGTGAGCGTTTAGACCGTTATATTCAAAACTTACTTGATATGACACGCTTAGGTCACGAAGGTCTAACTTTAAAAAGAGACTGGATTGGGGTAGATGAGTTAATTGGTTCGGCAACCCGCCGTTTAAAGCGTTATAAACCAGATACGCAAGTATTAGTCCAGTTACCTGAGCAGCCAATTAGTTTGTATGTTCACCCAGCACTGGTAGAGCAAGCTATTTTTAATGTTTTAGAAAATGCTGCAAACTTTTCACCTCCAGATGAGCCAGTTATGATTCGTACTCATCTTGTGTCAGAAGATGAGGTGAAAATAGAAATTGAAGATAAAGGTGCAGGAATTCCTGAAGACGAAAGACACCGCATTTTCGATATGTTTTATACTATGGAGCGTGGAGACCGTGGAAAATTCGGTACAGGTTTAGGGCTAACAATTGTAAAAGCGATTATTGGTGCTCATATGGGTACAATAGAAGCATTTTCAGGGCGCCAAAATAAAGGTACTTTAATTCAAATCAAATTACCCATTCATCCAGTAAAAGAATAAGTTGTAAATTCATGATAAGTTCAGAAACATCACCTGTAGAAACACGTATTGTGATTATTGATGATGAGCCTCAAATCCGTAAATTTTTAGACATTGCTTTAAGAACTCAAAAATACAAAACCACGCTCTGCGAAACGGGTTACAAAGGCCTAGAGGCTTTGGCAACCCAAGGGGCTGATTTGGTTATTTTAGACTTAGGCTTACCCGATTTAGATGGAAAAGAAGTGCTTCAAGAATTACGTAGCTGGTCGAACGTTCCCGTTATTGTGTTATCTGTACGTGCTGATGAATATGAAAAAGTTGCCTTGCTAGACGCAGGGGCAAATGACTACATGACCAAGCCTTTTAGTGTGCAAGAGCTTTTAGCGCGCATACGTGTCATTTTAAGAAATCAACCGATTCAACAAGAAGCTCATGTGTATGACGATGGCTATCTCAAGGTTGATGTCATGCAACGTTTAGTTTGGATCGAGCAACAACCAATTACTTTAACTCGAAAAGAGTTTCAGCTTTTGACGCTCTTAATGCGCTATCAAGGGCAGCTTTTAACACAGCCTCAGCTCTTAAAAGAGCTATGGGGACCCACCCATCAGGAAGATACGCACTATTTACGTATTTTAGTGGGCAAGTTACGCAGTAAACTGGGGGATAACGCGATTCAGCCACGTTATATTGCTACTGAACCAGGTGTTGGGTTACGTTTTTTAGCTAAACAGAAAAATCATTAATTAGATATAAAAAAAACCTTAGGGTATTTCTCCCTAAGGGTTTGCAAAGTGGTTTATAGTTTTTTTGCTCTTTTTATTTATATATCCCAATGTTGTTCTGCTTCAGTCATTTGACTGTAAATATTTTGATATTCAGCCTGTTTAACCGTGTACCAATGTTCTACAAAGTCTGCCCCTAAATACCCTTTTAAAATAAGACTTCCTTTAAATATTTTTAAGGCTTCCGGCTGATTGTTGGCTAATAAAATGTGCTCATCTTGAAATTTTAAAAGATGTGCAGGTTTTGGCAGCGGTAACTTATGAGATAAGCCGTAAGATACGCCAGCTAAAATAGTCGCTGTAACGAGATAGGGGTTACAGTCAGCTCCAGCAACCCGATATTCTAAGCGTTGATTTTGTATATCTGAGCATGGAATTCGTATTGCGACATTACGATTGTTGGTATCCCAATTGGCTTCTAATGGCACGTGATGGCCAATTTTAAAACGTCTATAAGAATTAATATTAGGCGCTAAAATCGCCATAGATGCAGGCATTAACTCAATGAGTCCGCTAATCGCGCTCAATAATTTGGCTGAAAGCTCATCTTTTTCTATTTCTGAACTAAATATATTTTTATGGTATTGATTAAGTAGGCTCATATGAAAATGCATGCCACTACCAGCCTTTGCCAAGTTCGGTTTCGCCATGAAACAAGCAGTTAAGTCATGTTTTCTTGCGACTTGCTTTACAATTCTTTTTAAAGCATTAATTTGATCGCAGAGTTTTAAAATGTCATGGCTGTGTTGAAGATTTAATTCGTATTGTCCAGGGGATGATTCCGCAACAATAGCGGTAATTTCAATTGATTGTAGTAAGGCTGCTTTTTCAACTTCATCTAGGACTTGTTGGTAGTTATTTGGCGCATCTATATTAAAACATTGGTTTTCTGAACATGTCTCAGATTGTTGTTGAGGTGAGAAAAGGTAAAACTCTAGCTCGGCAGCCATGACAGGGAAATAATTATTAGCATGTAACTGATTTAATAATTTTTTTAATATATTACGTGGTTCATAGCGACAGTCTGAACCATCTTCTTCTTGCATTGATAGGTAAAGCTGAGCATTTAATTCTGGGGATAAGGCACTTGGTTGCAAGCTGCCTAAAATGGGCAGGCAAAGTCTATCTGGTTCACCAATATATTTTCCTAGGCCTGTTTCTTCAATCACTTTTCCATCGAGGCTCATGGCATAAACAGAAAGAGGAAAATAACATCCATTAGATAGATTTTTCAGACTCTTAACGTCAATACGTTTGCCACGAATATGCCCGTTTAAGTCATGTAGACAAATATCAATGTGCTGAGTGTGTGGATATAAACTTAAATATTCATCAACTTCTTTTAAAAAAAGATCTGATTGGAAAGTACCAGATTGTGTCGGAGGAATAAAATTATCTGATATTTTAAATGTCTTAAAGTGAGGATCTTTTAAGTTTAAATTTGGGTAAATAAGTGTACTCATTATAAAAAACCTTGGTGGTTATTTAGCTAAAATGCTAACGTAGCCTTTGAAGGAAATCGCGTAAAAAAAGAGTAAAGATGGTTGAACAATATTTTATGAGTAATTTGATTTTTTATATTTATAATCAATATATTGAGTCTCATGTTTATAATCAATTTTTAAAGTAAAATTAGCGTATAAGAGCAGTCAGCGCATTATAAAATTCTACTGATTTCTCTTTTTTAAAATTAAACAAAGCTAAAAATTTAAGCTTCTCATTTGGTGAGATGGTCAAACTGCTTTAAACTTAAATGCTTATCCAGTTAAACATTTATTTATAAATCTTGAATTGAGCAAGGCTTATATAGCACATGTACTGGAATTTTATTTTTTGCGTTTTTAAATTTTATTTTTGAGTTTTCTTAATATGAAAAATATCGGTTTAGCCATTTTAGCAATCAGCCTTTCAGGTTGTGCTGCAATGAGCGTAGAAGAATGTAAGACTGCGAATTGGTCATTAGTGGGTGAGAAAGATGGTTCAAAGGGGTCTTCGCCACGTTTAGATCAATATTACAAAGCGTGTGGAAAAGCCAATATTGTTCCAGATCAAAAGTCATATGAACGTGGGTATAAAGAGGGCTTAGGGTATTATTGCCAGCCATCAAATATTTTTTATAACGCTTTAGAGGGTAACGGCAATATTAATGTATGCCCAATCGAGCAGCGTAATCGTTTAAGACCTTATTATCGAGCAGCTTCCGATTACTACAATGCAAAAAATGAATATGACCATTATGATGAAAAGTTTAAGCAATATTCTGATAATGCTTATAACGAAAAATTAAAGCCAGAAGAGCGCGAACGCTATCGTAAACTTTTAAGAGAATTACAAATTGATCGTGACCGTATTAACAGAAACTATTGGAACTCAATTCGAGATATCGAACGTTTCAAATATGATCACGGCTTAAAATAATATTTTAAACAGGATTGATCTGAATGAGATCAATCCTTTGTTTTTTTAAAGATAATAACTCGTTTTTGTCATTAACTTTGAAATAGCAGTCATCGTAATTTTTACTGCATATGGTAATTCAACACCGCCTGCTTCAAGTGCAGTATGACGGTGATGTAATTCATCTTCATTCATTTGCTCTAAAATTTTACGAGAGCGTTCATCTTGAGCAGGTAACTGGTTTAAGTGATCTTGTAAATGCAGACTAACCTGACGTTCAGTTTCAGCAACAAAACCTAAGCTATATTTATCACCAGCAATACCGGCAAGGGCACCCATGCCATATGACAACCCGTACCAGATTGGATTTAACAAACTTGTATGACTGTTTAATTCTTTTAAACGATCTTCACACCAAGCTAAATGATCTTGTTCTTCAATCGCTGCTTGTTGCATTTCTTGGCGTACATTTGGCAATTTCGCCGTTAATGCTTGCCCATGGTAAAGTGCTTGAGCACAGACTTCACCACTGTGGTTAACACGCATTAAACCTGCGACATGGCGAGCATCTTCTACGCCAAGTTTTGCTTCTACTGTTTCAGCTGGATTTTGGCGCTGTGCTGCTGTTGCACCCGGAACAAGACTACGCAATGCTTGATCAAAAGAGTTAATAAGTTGATCAATTCCAGTATAGTGGCGCATAAATTAGTCCTCTAAAGAAAGGTGGGCTGTGGCAAGCATTGGTTTTAGTCGGGCAAGAAGCCAGATACTAAAGATTGCACTAAGTACAGCTGTAATAATAAATAGTATTTTAATATCAATTTTTAAAACACTTAAGATTAAGATTGAAAAAATTGCAGAAGAAACCATAAAAACGGCATTTAGGATGTTATTCGCTGCAACAACACGTGCACGATGTGAACGTGGTGAATAAGCCTGCATCATGGCATATAGGGGAACAATATAAAAACCGCCACTAATACCCAATAAAGTCACCGCTAACATTACGTGGTAGTAAACCCAGCCTTGGGTAAAAACGTCCTTTAACGTAAGTAATGCCCCAGTTTTTTCTGGTACAAAAGCTAAACTGGCAGCAAGGTAGAGCGCAAAAACAGTAAGGCCAACTGCACCAATCGGCACCATTTTAATATTAATTTCTGAACCACCAATTTTACGGCAAAGAAGAGAACCCACACCAATACCGACTGAAAAGAAAGTCAGTAACAGGCTAACGACATTTTCTGATGCATGAAGGTTTTGCTGGGTAAGCTGCGGAATTTGAGTTAAATAAGTCGCGCCATAAAACCAGTACCATGAGTTGCCTAGCAAAATTGTGAATACTAGCGGTAAGCTTTTGGCATATTTAATGGTTTGAAAGCTGGTACGGATGAAATTCCAGTCAATCTTTAAGTCAGGTGCAGCAACTTTTTGCGGCAAAATGAAGCGACTAAATAAATAGCCTATGCAAGCAATAGCCACTACGGTGATACTAATCCACAATAAATTACCATCTGATGAGGCAATTACTGCGCCACCTAAGATCATCCCGAACAAGATCGCCATGGATGTGCCGGATTGAAATAGCGCATTACCGGACATTAACTCGTTCGGTTTTAAGATTTCAGGCAAAATTGCGTATTTAATCGGGCCGAAGAACGTCGAATGTGTACCCATCAAAAATAAAGCAAAAAGAAGTAGCCATAAGTTTCCTAACAGGAAACCTGCAGTACCGATGAGCATAATGATGATTTCTAAAATTTTAATACCACGGACGAGTTGAGATCGTTCGTATTTGTCGGCGATTTGTCCAGCTGTGGCTGAAAAAAAGAAATATGGCAGAATAAACAAGAGGGCTGCCAAATTATTAAGAGTACTTACGGGAGCAGATTGTTGCTGAATCCATCCATAAGTAATCACCAATAATAAAGCTTGCTTAAAAACGTTATCATTTAATGCGCCAAAAAACTGGGTAAAAAACATCGGTACAAACCGACGTGAGGTCATCAGGTGCTCATCTTGTTTCATCATGTGCAAACTTCATTGTGTTTTATAAAAAAATGTGACCGAGTGTTAATTTGCATCGAAAACCATGTATGATATTTTTAACGCTTGATTAAATGAAAAATCAATGGTTTTGAGTGAGTTTTACACTCACATTGGTGCGTTTTATTAAAAAATAAGTCTAGAGTTTTCTATGCCTTCTAAAATTAAGTTTAAACAGTCAACTCTCTCACATTCTATGCATTTAATTTTAAAAATGCAGGGCATTCCTAAACTTATTTGTAGCAGCTTGTTGTTAAGCGTTTGCGTAACGCCAAGTTTTGCTCAAACTTCTGTTGAGAATAGTTCATCAACAACTTTAAACCAGACAGTATCTGATGAGTCAACTGAACAATCAGCTCAGGTTAACGAGCAATATACTGCTCCAGTTACAGATATCGCTACACTTGTAACCCAAGCTCAGCAGCAACAAGATAGCTTGGCTATATTGCAACAACAAGAACAATTTCCAAATCAAATTGATGAATTTAAGCCAATTACTCTTGATAATCTTGAAGATTTACCCGATATGCCTGTTGATCAAAACATGGCAAATGAAATTTATAGGGTAGCGGAAGAAGCGAAGAATGAAGCACAGAACTTTCAAAATGGGACTCAGAAACTCCCTGAAGTTACTGTAAGCGATGCAACTCAATCTGAATTAAATCAAATTAATCAGGCACCTGTAAATATTGATCAGCTTATGCAAGAGATTAAGTCTGATAGTAAGATTGTAGTGGAAGCCAATGAGACTGGAAAAACACTGCCTGAATTGACACCAGAGGCCGAAGAACCACCTGAGCAAGCTGGTTTCTTTAAACGTATTTTAAATAAAGTACGTCCGCCGCGTGCAATTCCGATGGAACAAGTACCGCGTATTAGCGCAGAGGTAGAAGGCGCTTCAGATGTGTTAGCTAAAAATATTAAAGGTAAGCTTTCAACATTTACTCAAGAATCTTTTGAAGACTTTAATGCTGCTTTACCTCAGCTTAGAACATTAAGTAATCAGGCTGCTCAAGCTGTTGGTTACTATAATGCTGAGTTCCGATTTGAAAAATTAAGTCCGAGTCGTGTTCGTGTCAGAGTGACACCAAATGAACCAGTACGGATTAATGAGCAAAATATTGAATTTACAGGTCCAGGTGAAAAGCAGCCGCAATTTCAGGTTATTCGTTTAGTTCCTGATCAAGATGTTGGTGATATCTTTAATCACGGTTTATATGAAACCACTAAAACCCGTATTGTCGATGCAGCATCTGATAACGGTTATTTTGATGCTTATTGGCGATTGCATGATGTAAAAGTAAGTCAACCAGAAAATAAGGCCGATATTAATTTACGCTACGAGACAGGAGAGCGTTATAAATTAGATAAGGTCGAGTTTCGTATGAGCGATCCTTCGAAACCTTTGCCATTAAATCAAAATATCTTAGAAAGTATGGCACCTTGGAAAGAAGGTGATGACTATGCTTTCTGGCGTGTAAATGTGCTCGCGAATAACCTAACCAACTCGCGTTATTTTAATTACACCTTGGTTGATAGCATTAAGCCAGATCCAATTGAAAAGCCACTTGAATTACCGCCAGATTTACAAGCTTTGGTCGATGAGCAAAATATTGATGTTGATGAGTCTAATTTACTTTCACCAGAACAACGACAACTTGCGAAAGCACGTCAATTAGCGACATCCAATAAAGAAGTTACGCAAAACGTAGTCGATGAAAAACAGTTTGCTGGAACACAAAATGCAAAACAGGCAGAGCCTCAAACTGCGATGTTGCAAAGCGCCGCAGCTCAGCATGATGAACAGGAAACTGAACAGGATCGTTTACAAGCTCAAGCACGTGAAACAAAAAGAATTCCAGTTATTGTGACTTTAAATGCTGACAAGCTAAATAGTTTGGAAACTGGTATTGGTTATGGAACCGATACGGGGGCGCGTTTACGTAGTCAATATCGCCGTTCTATCGTAAATAAATATGGCCATTCTTTTGATGCCAACTTAGAAGTTTCTGAAATTCGTCAATCGATTGATGGTCGATATAGTATTCCCTATAAACATCCGTTAAATGACTATTTCAATATCGTTGGCGGTTATGAGCGTGAAACACGGGATGATATTGGTCCAGATGTAAGCCTGTTAACCGAATCTGCTGTTGTGGGCGGGGAGCGCGTAATCAAACGTCCATTAGGAAATTGGCAGCATACTATTGGTGTTCGTTATCGTTTAGACCGTTTGACCCAAAAAGGTAATGTTGATATTTCTGAATTACCAGATGCTTTTAAAACAGCTGCATCTGAGCAAGAAGCATTATTGTTTAGTTATGAAACATCTAAAACCTCAAGTAATACACGTTTAAACCCAACAAAAGCTTTTAAACAAACTTATAAATTAGAATTAGGCAGCGAGAGTTTACTGTCAGATGCCAATATGGCAATTGCGAGTGCAGGCTGGAGATTTATTTATTCTCTAGGTGAAAATGATGATCACCAATTCGTCGGAAGATCTGACCTTAGTTATATTTTTACAGATGACTTTGACAAAGTTCCATACAATCTTAGATTCTTTACGGGTGGTGACCAAACGATTCGTGGATTTGACTATAAAAGTCTTTCTCCTGAAGTAGATGGATATAAAATTGGGGGCCAAGCTTTAGCTGTAGGTTCTTTAGAATATAACTATCAGTTCAAAGATGGATGGCGAGCAGCTGTTTTCTCTGACTTTGGTAATGCTTACGATAAAGATTTCAGTAATCCAGCAGCTTATAGTGTTGGGGTCGGAATTCGCTGGAAGTCTCCAATTGGGCCAATCCGTTTAGATGTCGCTTCGGGTATTTCAGATGAGAATCATCCGATTCGTTTACATTTCTTTATAGGCCCACAACTTTAAAAATAAAATTTTATTAGGTTTATTTTATGGCGGAAGTAGAACAGCAGCCCACTTCGGCACCAAGCTCTCCTAAGAAGAAGCGTCGCATTTTGCGTAGCTTCTTGCTGACGATATTGATCATATTGTTATTATTGGCTTCTTCGTTAGTCATCATGATGTCAACGGATCGCGGAAGCCGTTTTTTATTAGATCGGGTTTTAGAAGCTCAGAAAATAATTAAATATGAATATGAAGGCGGCAACTTATTGCGAGGCATTATTCTCAAAAATGTGTTGGTGCAATTAAAAGACGTTGATGTTTCATTAGATCGAGCTGATGTAGGCTTAGGGTGGCGCTCTTTATTATTAGAAAAAGAAGTGCATTTAAGCCATGCAGATGTACGCAACTTACGTATTATTAATAAAACTCCGCCTTCTGGTAAACCGTTTGAATTTAAACCAATCAAATTGCCATTCGTTTTACGTATAGATGAAGGTGATGTTGATCATTTAGAAATTAAGTTAGCAACCTCAGATGTAAGTTTTCATGATGTCCATTTGCAGGATGCACTTTGGTCAGAGACCAAACTGGAATTTGAAAAATCTAGTATGGATATGGGCTATCTTTCGGTCCACAACGCAACAGGTAAAATGGATTTCAGTGGTAAATATCCATTAGATGCCACAGCAGATTTAAGAATCCCATCTTTAAAAAGTTTAAATATTCAAAATATTAAAGTTGCTGCTCGGGGAAGCTTAGATACTATAAAAGCTGGGGTTGCAACAACCACTCCCGATCTATTAACAGGTTGGGTAATATTGCATCCTGTTCGCGATGAAGTTCCAATGCAAGGTGAACTATTATTAAAAAACTATCATTTACCTTTGCTTCAAGAACAAAAACTCTTTGCAAAAAATGGCGTGATCAAGTTTCAAGGTAATATTAAACAGCTTAATTTGGCACTTGATACAGATTTAAAGGGTGAGAATTTACCTGAAGGTCAGTACAACGCTTTAATGAATACTGATTTAGTTCATCAGCTTAATATTACCGATTTCAATGGCCAAGTTATGAAAGGTGCCGTTAATCTTAAAGGTCTGGTGAATTGGAAAGATCATGTGACTTGGGACATCAAAGGTCGTTTAGATCGCATTAATCCTAAAGACAAAGCGATTCCTCAGGTGGTTCAAGACTTCTTACCGCCAAGTTTAGATGCTGCTATTGCTTCAACTGGTTCTTTGGAAAAAGGCACAGAAGTATTTGCTAACGTTGATTTTGACCGTTATGAGTCTTGGAAACTCAAGCTTAATCAGGCGCCTGAAAAAAATAATAAACCTCAACCAATGCTCATGAATGTGGCGTGGGCGAATATAGACCGTGCAATGCCTTATATTGGATGGTTAAGTAGTGATAATGGTCAAGTCGATTTAACATTACGTGACGGTCAACAAGATATTAAGGTTGCTACAAAAGTATATCAGCATGAAAAAACTTTATTGCCAGCAGGACAATATCTAGCCAACCTGAATGTTAAAGATAATATCTTAAATGTTCCTAATTTTAGTTTTGCTGCTGAAAAAGGTAGCTTAACAGGTCAGGCTAAAGTTTTATTACCTACTGAAAAACGACAGCTGGCTTGGAATGCTTTATTAAATGCAAAAGATTTTAATCCGCAAAGTATTCATGCAGCAGCGCCGGTCAATCTATTAAACGGTTCGATTAAGGCAAATGGTTTCGCTAAACCAAACCAGCAAATTATTCAGTTTGAGAAAATTGATTTAACTGGTCGATTGGCTCAAGCAGGTCAAGAAACTGTAAGTTTAGGTGGAAAAAGTACAGCAGCATTATTATTTCATGATGTTAAAGCTGGGGGCGGTTTTAAAGGCTTTGCGGTTAATTATGACGGGTCTTTAAAAGCCTTAAAACAGGCAAATGGTTTGTTGAAGTTTTCTATAGCGGGTACGCCAGATTTTATTCGAATTAGCCAGTTACAACACGATGGTGTGGCTGGAAAAATCTATGCTACTGGTTCTGTCAATTTAAAAGACCGCATTGCATGGGATATTAATAGTTCATTAGTACGCTTTAAGCCTCAATATTTTGCCTCAACTGTTAAAGGTGAAATTTCAGGAAATCTGAAAACTCAAGGGGTTTGGTCTGATCACTTGAAGCGAATTAATATTCAACAATTGAATCTTGCAGGCTTTTTAAATAATAAACCTGTTCGGGGTAAGGGTAATCTATCTCTATTGATGGATTCTAATCAAAATGGCTTTTTACCTCAGCAATTTGAAGCGAATAACTTATTTTTAGTGTATGGACAGAACCAGTTACAAGCTACTGGCAATGCACAAAATCTAAAAATTAAGCTGAATGCGCCAGCACTCTACGAGTTATATCCAGGACTGCGCGGACGAGCTTATGGTGATTTGAATGTTCAATCACAACCACGTTTAAAAGCAACAGCCAATATTGCCGTAGATAATTTTGCTTTTAATACACTCGTAAGTGTGAAGAGATTGAGTATTCAGGGTGAGCTTCCAACATCGGAAACAACACCGACTCAATTAACCGCAAAATTAAATAATCTGCGTAGCGGAAATAGAGAAATCCAGTCTGCTGAAGTGAATTTGACAGGAACAAGAAAAGCACATTTATTGAAAGTACTTGGCAATAATAGTGTTTCCAAGTTCTATGTTCAGTTGGCAGGTGGATTTAATCAAAAGAATGATTGGTTAGGTCAAATCCAGAAAGGAAGTTTTGATTCACGACGAATTCGTCTGGCACAAAATCAAAATGCTCCGGTAATTTTTTCTTCGGCGAAATCTGAGCTATATGTGGGCCAACATTGCTGGCAAAGTACCAATAGTCAGCTCTGTTTTGATCAGCCTGTAAGAGTGAGTAAAGCACGAGGGAATATTTCCTTTGTAACTCAGAACATGGACTTAAGTGATTTCGCGGCATTTATGCCAGAAGGCTTAGCGATGACTGGACAATTAAATGGTTACGCTAAGGCATCGTGGGTAAATGGTGGTAATCCAAAACTTGATGCACGTTTAATTACGCGTAAAGGTGAAATCGGTTTAGCTGCTGAAGATCCACAAGATCCTGCAACGACTTTGGCTTATGATGAGTTAGGGGTGATTGCAAAAAGTGTATCAGAGGGTTTGTTATTCCGTATTGATGTGAAAACACCGGATATTGGTACGGGTTATGCGAACGTTATTATCAACCCATTCCAGTCGTCAATGCCAATGCATGGTGAAGTGGCCTTTAATGATGTTCAATTAAAAGTCTTGAAACCATTTATTCAAGATGTTCGCTCAATGAGTGGGACGTTAGCCTTGGCTGGTAAAGTCAACGGTACATTAACTCAACCTCAGTTTACTGGTGAAATGCGCCTGAAAAATGGTGCGATCAGCATGATTTCTCTGCCAGTGAATCTAACCAATGTGCAGGTGTATTCATCAATTCGTCAGGATATGGCAACAATTGATGGAGCGTTTAATAGTGGGCAAGGTGTAGGCTTGCTTAAAGGTAGTTTTGAGTGGAAAGATGCGCCGCGCCTTCAATTAAATCTGAAAGGTGATAATTTACTGGTACGTCAAGCGCCATTAATTACAGCAATTGCTAACCCGAATCTGACACTTGATATGTATCCTTTTGATAAGCGGTTAAGCTTAAAAGGATCTGTAGATGTTCCTCGTGCACGTATTTCAATGCCAGAAACAACTGCTCCAATCATTAATACGTCATCAGATGTTCGCATCGTGCGCCAAGGTCAAGATCCACTTGCAATTTTACGGGCCGCTAAACCTTGGGATATTCGAGCTGACATTTCTGTTAATATTGGAAAACAAGTGATCTTCCAAGGCTTTAACAGTAATATTCCGTTAGTTGGTCGTCTAAACTTAAGCCAACGTGGCTATGAGACTGCAATGAGAGCTAACGGAGCGATTGGTGTTAGCCAAAAAGTAAAAATTGAAGCTTATGGACAAAGTCTAGACTTGAACCGAGCAATTGCCCGTTTTAATGGACCATTGGCTAACCCGACTTTAGATATCGATGCGAACAAAAATGTTCAGGGAAGCATGGTTGGCGTACGTGTTACAGGTACTGCGACATCACCAAACATTCAGGTCTATAACGATGCAGGTCTATCTGAGCAAGAAGCATTGAATGCGCTTGTTACTGGTCGTATTAATGAAGGTTCGAGTGGCTTGAGTAATGCAGAAGGTTTTAAATCTGATGTAAACAACACCATTGCTGCTGCGGGTATTAGTATGGGCTTGGGTGGTACACGTGCTTTAACTAACCAGATTGGACGTACGTTTGGTTTGAGCGGTTTAGCTTTAGATGCACAAGGTACAGGTGATGATACGCAAGTGAGTTTAACGGGTTATATCACACCAGATCTGTTTATTCGCTATGGTGTTGGGGTGTTTACTCCTGTAAATAAACTTACTTTACGTTATCAAATGAATCGACGTTTATACCTAGAAGCAAGTCAGTCTTTAGAAAGAGCGATCGACTTATTCTACAATTGGCGCTTTTAGTTGATTGAAACCAATAATAAATGAATTAAAAGCTCACTATTGTGGGCTTTTAATTTAATAACGCCTTCATAACATTTAAAAAAGTTTAGTATTTATGATTTAAAGTATCGCTTCTCTTAAGAGTAAAGAAGCCTTGGATAGGTATTGATTAAAGAAAATTCACTTGAAAATTGCTGTTTTATAAATTAGTTTTCAGAAACATTAAATGAAATTAGATTGATATACCTTGTTGATAAATGCAAATAAGGTGGGTTTTTTCAAGGATATAGTAGTGAATATAGATACTTATGTTGAAATTAAAAATGGCAAGGAAAACGATATCAACGTTAAATATCGTGGCCTAATTCAAAAATTAATAGCAACATTGTCATTGACGCTCTTGTCATTTGGATGGTGCTCCACCGTAAATGCTGCACAACAACAAATTGCTTTAGTAGGAACATGGACGTCAATTCCTAATGCACCGCTTGCGCAAAAACCAAAACAAGCCAGTGAAGGTTTGTACCAGCTTCAAGTGAATAAGGATGGAACTTTAACTCCTGTTAAAGTGCTGAAAATGAAAAGTCCTTCTTGGATTGTGAAATCGAAAGATGGTCGTTTTGCATATACCACTAATGAAGAAAACGAAGGTGCGGTGACCGCATTATCTATTCAAAACGGAAAGGTGGAAGTGTTGAACACAGTGGATAGTCATGGTGGACATCCAACACATGCAACAATCAGTTTAGATGGTAAGTTCCTGTTTGTGTCGAACTATTCAGCGTTCGATAAAGGCCGTGGTGGTGTGGCTGTTTTGCCAATTTTACCAAATGGCCATTTGGGTGAAAAAGTACAAAATATTGTTTTTGAGGAAGGTTCTGGCCACGTCAAAGGCCGCCAAGAAAGTGGACATGCTCATTCCACAACTTTTAGTCCAGATGGCAAGTATTTATATGCTAGCGATCTTGGAAATGACAAAGTCTATGCATTTCGTTATAACCCGAACAAGGCTCAGCCACTTGAAGCGGATACCAACCGCGATGTAACTTTTACACATGGTTCTGGCCCGCGTCATATGGTCTTTTCACCAAATGGCAAACATGCGTATGTTACCGCAGAAATGCGAAGTGAAATTGTGACATTTAACGTGCAAGATGGTCATTTGAAAAAAGTGGCTGAGCTAAAACTAATCCACGAGGATAAAACACCTGAATTTAAGAGTGCGAGTGGAATTATCCTTAGCCCAAATGGTAAATATGTGATTGCTGCCAATCGAGGTGCAGACAACAAACTTTTAGTATTTAAAATCCAACAGAATGGATTGCTAGGTAAGCCAGTTGTTTATAAAGCGAATGGTATTGAACCACGTGCTTTCTCATTCGATGCATCTGGTAAATATCTATATGTAACCAATGTTTATAGTAATAACATCAGTTTATTCCGTTTTGATGCAAAAAATGGCATCTTAAAACCTGCTGGTGATGCAGCAAAAATTTCAACACCTACGGATATCAAATTCTTTAATTAATTCAAATCATGAAACTGGCATGTCAAATGCTTAATACAAAAGACCGAGATTTTGTTATCTCGGTTTTTTATAGCAGTTTTGGCAAAAACGATGATTTTCCGTATGATATGGACAGCAATAATTAGTGTAGTGAAATGATGAAAAAGATTTTATTGATTGCAATGAGTTTGCTCTTTGTTGGTTGTTCAGAAAAGAAACCATTAACACCAGAAGAGCAGTGGCATGGCTTTTGTACTAGCGTAGGAAATGCTGCAAGAAGTATTGTTTTTGATCGTCAGCAAGCAATTGAAAAAATGCAGGCAGTTGAGCATGCAAATAAGATTGAAGATGAGATAACTAAAAAATTCATTCTTAATGTTATTGAAAAAGTTTATGCAATTCCAAAAGAAGAACTGACAAAAGATCCTCAAGCAATTCAAGAAAAAGTTAGAAAGCAAATGATGGATGAATGTTTGGCAACCCCTCATGACAAAATGCCAAAATATAAATCATTCTAATTGTGGATGAGGTTATTGAATTTTCATCTGGCTGAAGCTCATTTTGCTTAAAAATAGCTCAATTTAGCCCAATATGCTCATTATTTAAACACAGGTATTTAGATACAAAATAATGGGCATCACGGAGAAACACCCCGCGCTCATTAACTTTTACCTTGAACTCTAGTAAACTTTTGTAGTCCATATTACTTGTGAAGCTTTTAAGAAAGCTGGAATTTGCAAGTAATTTTTCAAAAAAAGAGGAATGAACACCGTGCTAGAAGCTTACCGCCAACACGTTGAAGAACGTGCCGCACTCGGAGTCCCACCGAAGCCACTTGATGACGCTCAAACAGCTCAGCTTGTTGAACTATTAAAAAATCCACCAGCAGGCGAAGAAGCGTTCTTGGTAGATTTGCTTGAAAACCGTGTTCCTGCAGGTGTTGACCAAGCAGCTTACGTAAAGGCAGCATTCTTGGCAGCGATTGCAAAAGGCGAAGCAACTTCACCACTCGTTTCTAAAGAACGTGCAGTTTACTTACTTGGCACTATGCTGGGTGGTTATAACGTAGCACCACTTGTTGAACTTCTTGACAATGCTGAACTTGCAGGCTTAGCTGCTGAAGCATTAAAGAAAACTCTTCTTGTATTTGATGCATTCCATGATGTAGCAGATAAAGCAAAAGCTGGTAATGAAGCTGCTAAAGCTGTTTTACAATCTTGGGCTGAAGCAGAATGGTTCACTAGCCGTCCTGACGTTCCAGAAGAAATCAAAATCACTGTGTTCAAAGTAACTGGTGAAACAAACACTGATGACTTGTCTCCAGCTCAAGATGCTTGGAGCCGTCCAGACATTCCATTACACGCAAATGCAATGTTGAAAAACGAGCGTGATGGTATCAACCCTGAAAAACCAGGTGAAGTTGGTCCATTAAGCCAAATTAAAGAACTTATCGCGAAAGGCAATCAAGTTGCTTACGTTGGTGACGTTGTTGGTACAGGTTCAAGCCGTAAGTCTGCAACTAACTCTGTTCTTTGGTTCTTTGGTGATGAACTTCCACACATTCCAAACAAAAAAGACGGCGGTGTGTGCTTAGGTTCTAAGATCGCTCCAATTTTCTTCAATACTATGGAAGATGCAGGTGCATTACCTGTAGAAATCGACGTTGCTAACATGAACATGGGCGACGAAGTAGTATTGAAAATTGACCATGCTGCTGCAAAAGTAACTGCTTTTAAAGATGGCGTACAAATCTCTGAAGCAGATCTTAAAACTCCAGTACTTTTAGACGAAGTACGTGCGGGCGGTCGTATTAACTTGATCATTGGTCGTGGTTTAACTGCTAAAGCACGTGAAGAACTAGGTCTTGCACCTTCTACATTGTTCCGTACTCCAGTACAACCTGCTGACACTGGCAAAGGCTTCACACAAGCTCAAAAAATGGTTGGCCGCGCATGTGGTTTACCAGAAGGCCAAGGTATCCGTCCAGGAACTTACTGTGAACCTAAAATGACTACAGTTGGTTCTCAAGATACGACAGGTCCAATGACTCGTGACGAGTTAAAAGACTTAGCATGCTTGGGCTTCTCATCTGACTTAGTGATGCAGTCTTTCTGTCACACTGCTGCGTATCCAAAACCAGTTGACGTAACAACTCACCATACATTACCTGACTTCATCATGAACCGTGGTGGTGTATCTTTACGTCCAGGTGACGGTATTATCCACTCTTGGTTAAACCGTATGTTACTTCCAGATACAGTAGGTACTGGTGGTGACTCACATACTCGTTTCCCAATCGGTATTTCATTCCCAGCGGGTTCTGGTCTTGTTGCGTTCGCAGCAGCAACTGGTGTTATGCCACTTGACATGCCTGAGTCTGTACTTGTTAAGTTCAAAGGTAAAATGCAACCTGGTATCACTTTACGTGACCTTGTACATGCAATTCCTTACTACGCAATTCAAGCGGGTGATTTAACTGTAGAGAAGAAAGGTAAGAAAAATATCTTCTCTGGTCGTATCCTTGAGATCGATTTATCAGAAATGGAAAATGACTTGACTGTTGAGCAAGCATTCGAACTTTCTGATGCGTCAGCTGAACGTTCTGCTGCTGGCTGTTCAATCACACTTTCTGAAGAGAAAGTTGCTGAATACCTACGTTCTAACATCACGATGTTGAAGTGGATGATCGCAGAAGGTTATGGCGATGCACGTACACTTGCGCGTCGTGCTGAAAACATGCAGAAGTGGTTAGATAACCCAAGCTTGTTAAAAGCTGATGCTGATGCTGAATACTTAAAAGTTTACGAAATCGATCTAGCTGACATCAAAGAACCAATTCTTTGCTGCCCGAACGATCCAGATGACGCGAAACTTCTTTCTGACGTTCAAGGCGACAAGATTGATGAAGTATTCATCGGTTCTTGTATGACTAACATCGGTCACTTCCGTGCAGCTGGTCAGTTACTTGACAAAGTACCTGGTGGTTCATTGTCTACTCGTTTATGGTTGGCTCCACCAACTCGTATGGACGAGCACCAATTAATGGAAGAAGGCTTGTATAACATTTATGGCCGTGCTGGGGCACGTACAGAGATGCCGGGCTGTTCATTATGTATGGGTAACCAAGCACGTGTAGCGCCGAACACAACTTGTGTATCGACTTCTACTCGTAACTTCCCGAACCGTTTAGGTCAAGGCGCAAACGTTTACTTAGCGTCTGCTGAGCTTGCATCTGTAGCTGCGGTTCTTGGTAAATTACCAAGCCCAGAAGAATATCAACAGTACGCGTCGCAAATCGACAGCGCTTCTGCTGACATCTACAAATACTTAAACTTCGACAAGATGAGCGAATATACTAAAGAAGCTGATCAAGTTGATACTAAGAAAATCCAAGCTGCTCAATTGACTTAATGAGTTAGGATCAAGAAAAGTCGAAAGGCTTTTCCCTAGCATAAGAGCGAATCTATGATTTGCTTGAGCAAAAAGCTAAAAATAAGGGCTGATTAATCAGCCCTTATTTTTTTATATTCCATTGTGTTTTTAATGTAACCTCTTTAAAATTTTTATAACTAAAATATTGATTCTTATAAAATGGCAAAACCTAGAATTTTTATTAGCTCTACATATTATGATTTAAGAAATATACGCTCAGACATTGAAAGATATATTCTTGATAGAAATTATGAGCCTGTTTTAAATGAAAGAGGTCATATTCCATATCAAACGAAAGAGAAGTTAGAAGAGTACTGTTACCGTGAAATTGCTAATTGCAATATCTTAATTTCGATTATTGGTGGACGTTTCGGCACTTCATCACAGCATGTAGGTAATTCTATAACTCAAAAGGAATTAAAAACAGCAATTGATCAGGGTAAACAGATTTATATTTTTATTGAGAAGTCTGTATTGAATGAATATAGAATTTTTGAAAAGAATAAACATCTTGTTGATAAAATTGAGTTTTCCTCTGTTGAGGATCCAAGAGTTTTTCAATTCATAGATGAGGTATTTGCTTTACCACTAAATAATCAATATACCACTTTTGAATCTTCTCAAGATATAATTCTTTATTTGCAAGAGCAATGGGCTAGTTTATTTCATAGTTTGTTGCAAGACGCAACGAAACATAAAGAATTAGAAGTATTAGAAGACTTAAAATCAACGGCAACAACTCTTAATCAATTAGTGACTTTCTTAACGGAAGAGAAGAAAGCTGATAATAAAAATATTGCTCAGATTCTATTTATTAATCATCCAATTTTCAGTGAAATTAAAGTAAAAGCTAAATTAGATTTGAGGGTATTTTTCTACAATTTGAAAGAGTTAGATCTTTTATTAAAGTCACTCGGTTTTAATAAAGTTGAAAATGACAGTTGGGATGAACCTAATATGCAGGAATGGGTTAATGGAGATTTGTTATTAAAAATAGCTTTAGATGTTTTCGATGATAAGGGGAAACTAAAACTTTATACACCTGAGGAGTGGGATGAGGAGTGGGTACAAGCACGTATTATTAGGAGTACAATACCTACTTTCCCTAGATATACTCCCCAGAATAATATTACTGTTCCACTTGATTTAGATGATGAGCTGCCGTTCTGACAGCTACTAGAGATTATAGTTTTGTAATTATTAATTGTCCGTTTGCTATAAATTAAACAGACAATTAATAAATCACCAATAACCTAACACTTTCCACCAAAGTCCGCCAACCACTACAAAAATAATGATATTAACCACGCTCATGACAAAGCCAGCTTTCCACCATTCACCAAGTGTGGTGTAGCCTGAGCCAAACACCACAGGGGAAGTACCAGTCGCATAATGGGTTAAGGTCATCATAATACTTGAAGCTGCTGCCATCATTAAAGCAAAGAGCATTGGCGGCGCACCGAGAGCAAGTCCTGCCGTATAAAAGGCTGCAAACATGGCGGTAATATGCGCCGTGGTGCTAGCAAACATATAATGTGCATACAGATAAGCAAGCATTAATAATAAACAAGCAGGCATCCAGCTTAACCCTAAATGACCAATACTGGTTTCTAAAACACTCGAGAACCACGTGATTAAACCAAGCTTATTTAAATAAGTTGCCATCATCACCAATGCTGCGAACCAAGTAATCGTATCCCATGCGTTTTTTTGCGTCAGAATATCATCCCAAGTGAGTACACCTGTAAGTAGCAATAATCCTAAACCAATAAAAGCAGTCGTCGTTGGGTCAACAGCCCAAGCTGAACCAAAAATCATGGCGGGAATACCTGCCCATAGCATCAATAAAATACCGAATACACCAAGCATGATGATTTCATTTTTACTGATTGGCCCCATTTCTTTTAATTTACTTTTAGCAAACTGCGCTGCATTAGGCGTTTCTTTGACTTCGGGTGGATACATCAAATACATAATCAAAGGCATAATAATTAAAGCAATCAAACCAGGCAATAACATCGCTAATGCCCAAGTGCTCCAACTTAATGAAATTTCACTATTGGTCGCCTTTGCCACTAAATCAACTACTAATGGATTAGGGGCAGTTGCAGTAATGAACATTGCAGAGGTAATCGGGTTGGCTTGGTAGTTAACCAATGACAGATATTTTCCCATCCGACCTTCGGTACCTTTAGCAGGATCAGAATCATAACTAGTAGAAATTGCCAGTACAATTGGATGAATTATTCCGCCACCACGAGCCGTATTACTTGGAGTTACAGGGGCGAGAATGAGTTCTGAAAGTACCATGCTATAGCCAATCCCAATGGTTTTCTTGCCCCAAACAGCGATAAATAAATAGCCTAACCTTGCACCCAATCCAGTTTTTTGCAAACCTTTAGAGATCATAATGGAAATACCAATCAACCAGATGAGTGGGTTAGCAAAGCTACTAAGGGCATCTTGAATTGCACCGCTGGGGCTTGTGTTAGTCACGCCAGTAATAGCGACTAAAGTTATTGCAATAATGGCAATGGCACCAATTGGCATCGCTTTACCGATGATTGCGGCAATTACACCGACAAACATCGCTAATAAATGCCAAGCATCAGAATCAACACCATTTGGTACCGGAATAACGAACCAGATTAACAATGTAATAAATAAAGAAATAAGTGTAGGGAGGGCTTTAAATCCCATGTAATTTCCCCTTGTTTTCATATGATTAAAAATTAAAGTTCTTTATGAGTAAATCGCTAAAGACATAAGTATTAAAGTTCTATTATCGATTAAATGATTCAAGAATTCAAAAAATCACAAGCGATATGTACTAACTTTCATTTCTATGAAAAACGTCATTCTTTTAAGTTAAATATTTCTTAATTTAAACATAAATTGTTAAGTTTTTCTGAAATTTTAATTCTGAAATGGATGTCAGAATGATAAATTCTCTGTATAGATATCAGTCTAATAAATAGTACTTAGTATGGTTAATTTTAAAAAAAAGTATAAAGATATCTAATTAAATTAATATATTCTAATACTAATTTTTAGAAAATATTAAAGATCAAAAAATAAATTATATATCTAGATTAAGGTATAATAGGTGTAAAAATTATTAAATAAAATAACTTAGATACAATATTGGGTGAAAATTGGTCTTTCTGAGTTATTGATTTTATTGAAAGCGTGAAATAAGTCATGAGTTTATTTAAAAAAGTTAAATATATCATTTTAAAATTTGATATATATAAAATTGAATATAGTAGTAGTAATTAACAGGTTTTTTGTTTTAAAATAATTAAACGAACTTAAAAATAATTAAAAAAATATGGGTATTTTATATAGGGAATTTGAGAATGCTAAAGACAATAGTTGAATTTAAATTTGATGATTATCAAATATATGAACAAAAAATGCACTCCAATGAAGGAGGGATTTTAGTTCAAAAAACTGAAGACATCGCGCAATATATTTTTAGTATATTGAGAAATAGATATCATTTAAATGTAGAGTTATATAGTGAAAGCTGGGGGTGGGAAATTGAGATTCCCTTAGCTGAAATAACGATGTATCTCGGAATTAGTGTTTATGAAGAATATAGTAATGGATTCGCAATTTTTATTTCTCCAAATACTCCGATTTTAAGAAAATTTCTATTTAGAAAAATTGATATTACTCATCATATTATGGTGCTGCAAAATTATATAAATATTATCTTAAAATCGCATCCAGGCATCTATGATGTGATGTGGTGGGAAGAGAATGAATTTCGATGTGTAGCCACGAATTGATGAAAAAAATTAAGGCTCAAATATTGGGGTAAGTAAAACAAAAATTGTTAGAGACGATATTGGTGAATAGAGGCGATGAGCTTACTATATCTACAATATTAAGTGGTCAGATCAATATGCATAATTCAGCTTGGAAGGGATTACGTAAGTTTTTTTATAATAATCTTCATAACCATGACTATGAAACGACGGTAAGTAAATGCATTAACTATTTTTTAGTTATTTTAATTATTGGTAACGTCGCTGCTGTTTTATTAGAAACAGTAAATGATTTGTACTCAAATTATCGTATTTGGTTTGACTACTTTGAGAATATTTCAATCGCAATTTTTAGTATTGAGTATTTATTAAGGTTGTGGAGTGTTGCAGATCGAGATACGACACAATCGGCATGGAAAACTCGCTTGAATTGGATGAAAAGTGGGGAAGCAATTATTGATTTGATGGCAATTTTGCCAGCTTACCTGAATTTCTTTGTACGAATCGATCTTCGTATGCTTCGGATTTTACGTCTACTTCGTTTATTAAAATTAACACGCTATTTTATCTCACTACAGATATTGTTATGTGTGATTAAACGCGAGAAGGGATCTTTTCAAGCAGTTATCTTTATTTTAATTATCATGATTATTATGACTGCTTCTGGAATTTATGTGGTTGAAAACAAAGCTCAGCCAGAAGCTTTTAGTTCAATACCTCAATCTATGTGGTGGGCTGTGGTTACCTTAACTACAGTGGGGTATGGCGATGTCACTCCTGTAACTAGCCTAGGAAAGTTATTAGGGGCGCTTATTACTATTTTAGGTGTGGGTATTGCAGCATTGCCTGCTGGTATTTTGGCGTCTGGACTTGCAAATGAGCTTAATCAAAGGAATCAGAGACTAGAGCAAGAGTTTCGTGAGCTACTTCAAGCACGAGGTATTGATATTTTACATGATGAAGTTGAAATTGAGCGGGTCCGTCAAAAAGTAGGATTGCCAAAAGAGCAAGCGCATAACCTGATTATTCAAATTATGCGTGAAAAAGTATTAGAGGAAGAAGAGTCCGTCCGAGAGAAAAAATGTTATTGCCCACACTGTGGTGGAAAGCTAACTGATTAGAAGTAATAAGTTAGCCTTTTCTTTAATTAAGCTTTTTTGCTGGCTTTTTCTACTGCAAATGCGATAAGTAAAATAACCAGACCGCCAAGGCTTAAAACAAAACCTACCCAGATTGGAGCGATCCAACCCATTTGGTGACTGAGTACCCAGCCTCCTAAAAATGCACCTAATGCATTGGCAATATTAAATGCAGAGTGGTTGAGTGAGGCAGCTAAAGTTTGGGCATCACCTGCGACATCCATTAGACGAGTTTGTAATGCTCCGCCTAACCCCATTACCGTGAGACCAATTAAAAATAAAGATGCGATGGCAGTATAGATATTACTCATTAAAAAACTAGTGACAACAAAAGCGATAGCTGAGCTAATTAATACACCCACTATAGTTTTGTTGAGGTTCTTATCTGCAAGCCATCCTGCCGCTAAACCACCAATAACCATACCTATACCCCAGATAGCTAAAGCGATAGGAACGATTTGGATATTAACTTCTGTGTATTCAGTCAAAATTGGTGAGACATAGCTATAAACTGAAAACATGCCTCCAAAACCGATTGCACCCACTGCTAGTGTTAACCACATGTTGATATTTTTAAGGCCAGCTAATTCAGTTTTTATACTGGCAGTAGCTTGAACCGGGATATTGGGTACAAAGAAGCCAACAGCAATTAAAGTGACGAAAGCAATAGTTGCTGAAAACTCAAAACCTGCTCTCCAGCCAAAGTTTTGACCTAACCAAGTTGCTAAAGGAACACCAATGACAGTTGCGACTGTAAGCCCCATCATCATTTGGGCGACTGCAGAAGCTCTTCTTGACGGACCCGCTAGTTCAGCTGCAACTAACGCACCCACTCCAAAATATGCTCCGTGTGGTAAACCTGCAATGAAACGTGAGACTAAAACAGTTTCAGGTGTATGAGCTAAAGCAGTACAGGCATTCGCAACACCATAAAACAGCATTAAGCCGAGCAATAAAGTTTTTCTAGGTACTTTGGCTCCGAGAATAGCGATGATAGGAGCACCAATAACTACACCCAATGCATAAGCACTAATAAAGTGACCAGCTTCAGGTACTGTAATATTTAAATTATTTGCAATTTCCTGAATCAGTCCCATTGCGACGAATTCAGTGGTTCCAATACAAAAACCACCTACAGCGAGTGAGAAAATTGCTAAAAAGAGAGAGTAATGTTGAGGTGTGGAAAGAGGAGATTGCGGGGACGCCATAATAAGTTAAGGGAAGACACAAAAAAGAGAAGTATAAGGGAAAAGAGAACAGAATAATAAAAAACTAAAATATTGAGAGAAAGATTACGTATTTCTTTTTAAAGTAAAATTAAACTTATTAATGATAATAAGAATTATTTTTATTTGTGTATACTGTATCCGCTTATATTTTGTCTGAAATTTTTAACTTTGCGTATAACAGGATTTTGTAATAATGAATAGATTTCTAATGACGTCACTTGCATTGATATGTACAACAGGCTTTGCTCATGAACCTTATGTAGCTCCTGTAGCTTATAAAACTGAACAGACTCAAGTACCCGTAATTGCTGGTTATGCGGAAGAAGCATTAAATAGTGAATATGCTTTAAAGGATGCTAAGCTTACTGTAATTACACCTAAAAATGAGCTTAAAACCGTCAATTCAGAAGCCCTGCATAAGTCTGCTACTGTTTTTGATGTAGATCTACCTGAAGAAGGCACATACATTGTTCAAACTCAGGCAAGTTATCCTTTGAAATATGTATACGACCAAAAAGCATGGCATTTATTTTTTGATATGCCAGCTGATAAAGCTCCACCGAAAGCAGAACGTGAATATTTGATTCCGACTGACCTTAAAACAAAAACAATTAAAACAGAACAAGTAACACGTGAGTGGATATTGCAGAGTTATCTTTCTAAAGGAAAAGTTTCAGATATTCAGCTTCCGAATACACCGATTAAAGTTAGTTTCTCTGTACATCCTAACCAGATTAAAGCTGTTCAACCTATTAAATTAACCATAACTGAAAAAGGACAACCTTTAGCTTATGCTGAAGTGAATTTAAGAGAAAAGGGTGCAACTGACAAGCAAGCGCAGCAGTTTAAGGCAGGAAGCAACGGTCAAGTTGAGCTTACGTTTCCAAAAGCTGGAGAGTATTTAGTAGAAGTAACATCTCCTCTAAATTTGAAATTAAAACCTAAAGATCAGAGCTATACGATTATTAGCTTAAATGTTTTAGCACAATAGTTTTTAGTGTTTTAAAAAAATAGGCCTTTATTAGGCCTATTTTTGTCTTATAGTTTTAACTACTTTAAAAATTTTTATAAAATCGTTTTAATTTTCCTTCATTTTTGAATGATACCTAAATTCATACCAAGTAAAAATAGTGAAATAAAATTCATGTTGAGACAAACTAACTAATTTTATGTTAAAGTGAATAAAATTCATCAATAAAGATTTGTCGAAAGTTTTATGGAAAAGCAAAGATGAGCTTTATCCATTTATAGATAAATCTGTTTTTTAGGCTTGGGCCCATGTTAGAAATACGCCACCTTAAAACTTTAGTTGCTTTACGTGAGCATGGTTCATTAGTTTCCGCAGCTAATGACCTTTGTTTGACGCCATCTGCTATTTCCCATCAATTAAAAGAATTAGATCATTGGTACGGGGTGGAAGTAGTTAATCGTCGAAGTAGACCAGTTAGTTTTTCTAATGTTGGACAGCGCTTATTAAAGTTAGCGGATGATGTTTTGCCACAAATCCAGATTACCCACAGTGATATCACGCGTATTGTGCATGGGCAGACAGGCAGAATTATTTTTTCATCGGAATGCCATAGTTGCTTTGACTGGTTAATGCCTTTATTAAATCAGTATCGCCAGCAATACCCAGATGTAGATTTAGACTTCGCTTCAGGTTTTGAAGCCAATCCGCATGAACTCTTACAAAATGCAGAATTTGATTTACTAATTACAGCTGACCCAATTGCATTAAAAGGAATTGAGTATTTTCCGATTTTTGAATACGAATCACGGTTAGTCTTATCAAATACGCATCCTTTGGTACGAGCTGAAAATATTACAGTTCAAGAGTTGGCCGAAGAAGTTTTAATTACTTATCCGGTAGATAAGCACCGTTTAGATATTATGTCTAAACTTTTCATTCCTGCGAATATCCAGCCTAAACAAATACGGACAACCGATTTAACCCAAATGCTTATTCAACTTGTTGCAAGTGGACGAGGTATTGCTGCTTTACCTGATTGGGTAGTGAATGAGTATGAACAAAAGGGATGGGTTACTAGTCGTCGTTTAGATTGTGTTTCTCCTACAGGTTTAAGACGAACTTTATATGCAGGCTACCGAACTGAAGAAAAAGAGAAAAGTTATTTTGAAGGCTTTTTAAAGCAGTTGGAAAAGTTCTCTTTAAAACGAAACGCCTATTATTCTGGCTAAAAAATAATTTAGCCTAAGTCTTAAAAAGGTGCTTTATTGCACCTTTTTCATGTTGATTTTTTATTTGCCAATAAATAAAGAGAGTAAGCCTGCTGCAATTAGAGGACCGACTGGTACACCACGGAGTAAGGCGACGCCAGCAACTGTACCAATTAGTAAACCTGCAACCACGTCAGGTTGGCTCGACATTAGTTTTACTCCGCGACCACCTAGCCAGGCGACTAACAGGCCAATTGCGATAGCCATAATAGACTTAACACTAATAAAGGATTTTAAAATACTCTCTCCACTGAGTTTCCCACTGGCAATTGGAGTGAGTACGCCAATGGTTAAAATAAGAATTCCTAAATTAAGACCATGAGCTTGAATATAAGGGAAAAACTCATTTAATGGTGTGATTTTAACGACAATCAATACACCTGCTGCAATAGTTACAGCTGCATTTTGACTTAATAAGCCGCAGACAAGCAGAACGAGTAGAACAACTAAATTAACATCAAATTGGGCAAGCATGATGAGCGGAGGGCATTATAAATAAATGGAATTGTATAATATTTAAGAGTTGGAATGTGAAAGCTTTAAAAGATACAGCTGATTTCAGCTCTTCTTAATTAAAAATTGAGTGTATATCTCTCAATGATAAGGAGTTTTAATTTTTGGTTACGCTTGGACACAATGTTATATAAATTAACAAGTTAAAAATTATCGTATTTAAAAATTATGATATAAAAATAATCATTACTCATGAGTACGGGATATTTTTATGGACATTATAGATATCAAGATCAAAGATCAGTTTGATAAGATTCATGATGCAAAAGCACAACTAAAGAAAAATTTAGTGGAAAATGAATCTTTAAAACTAAGCCAACGAATTGAGCATATTATTGTTGATAATGAAATTATTTTGCCTACTACCGAATTATTATTTGAAAGCGAACAGAACGAAAATATTTATCGAGTCGTTGAAGAGTAAGGGTGCGAGCTAGTTCAAGTAGATGAAAACAGTAGCGAGTAGTGTTTAGTAAAAAATGGAAACTACGTTAAAATAACAGCTTAGTTCTAATGAGAAAACTTCATGCTGCTGGAAAAAATTTTACAATCACAAGGGTTTGGTTCTCGTAAATATTGTCAGCAGTTAATAAAAAACGGATCTGTAAGTGTTGAAGGAGAGGTTGCAGATGATCTCAAAAAGCAATTCTCTCCAGAAAATTTAGAATTTTCTCTTTTCGGGGAAACTTATCAATATCGAGAAAAAGTTTATCTTGCGCTAAAAAAACCGAAAGGTTTTGAATGTTCACACCAACCTCACCATCATCAAAGTGTGTTTAGTCTTTTACCGGAAATCATGATTCAACGTGGTGTGCAAGCCATTGGCCGTCTAGATCAAGATACAACTGGCTTACTTTTACTTACTGATGACGGTAAATATCTTCAGGCTTTAACTCATCCTCGTAAACATGTACCAAAGGTTTATCATGTTACGACTATAGATCCGGTTACACCTGAGCAAATTGAGATGTTGAGCCAAGGTGTGAGTTTGCATCAAGAAAAGGGTGTTTTTGCTGCAACAGATGTGGAGATATTAGAAACGCATCAATTAACTATGACGATTCATCAAGGTGTTTATCATCAAGTAAAAAGAATGATTGCGGCTGTAGGAAATAAGGTAGAAGCATTACATCGCCATCAAGTAGGGCAATTGGTTTTGCCTGAACTTGAAGATGGTGAGTGGGTTTATTTATCTGAACAACAAAAACAGCTCGCTCAAAATATCATTTGAGAAAACAATGGAAGGTTTGGAACTCACTATCTCGAATAAATCCCATTTGTTCATATAAACGATGAGATTCATGGTTGTTACTTTGAGTTTCCAAACTAATCCGCAAAGCATTTTCTTGTTTTGCAAATAAGATTGCTGTATCGATTAGCTGTTTAGCGGAACCTTGACGACGAAAAACGGGCGTAACATATACATCATCTAAAATATAATAAGTTGAACAAGCAACTGAAGAAAAACCTAAATAGAGTAAAATAAAACCCGTGATTTTATCGTCTTTAATATGAATGAAGAACACACTTTCTCTATTTTCAAAACGTTGTTTAAGGAAGTGAAGTGATTCATTAAAATTAGAAGAGGCCCCATAAAATTGGCGATATTCATCAAACAAAACGGCGAGTTGCTCTAAATCTTCAAAAGTCGCTCGTCTAACGATCATTTGGCACTCCTTGTAACTTATCATTATGTTTTTACAAAGAGAGCATAACGAAAAAAACAGCTTTTTGACGTTAAAACTTGTTTATAAATGCAACAGTGTTAAGTTTTGTCGCTTTCACCAAGAAGTGCATTAAGTTCTTCAAATAAATCTTCATGGTCATCATCTTCAGTTAAAGTTGATTGATTTTGGTTCAATGAAGATGCTTTTGCTTTTCTCAGCTTTAGTAATTGTTCCATATTAATATTCTGATTTTCGATAGCAAAAGGAATAGATTTAGTTAATACGACCTGTTTAAAAAAAAGTCGTACTGCTTGGGCAGGGGTAATTCCCAGTTGTTTAAAAACAGCAAAAGCCTGCTTTTTTTCTTGGGAGTCAAGTCGAACCTGATAAACTTCTGTTTTTCGCATGAATAACAAAACCAAATGATTTTAATTTTTAGGAATTTATTTTAAACCATCGCAATGTAATTTCAATGCTTTTCGGTATAAAAAATAATCTTTTTGTCATTACGATTACATTACAATGTCAATTCAAACTCGGAATTAAAAGACATTCCCTCTTTTGTGAGGGGATCTATAAATGAAATGTGCTTAGCTAATAGCTGTAATGGTTCCGAGAAATCATCTTCAGCCTTGTGTTGAACTACGGGATAAAATGGATCATTTTTAATCGGAATTTCTAAGTAATTAAGATGCACCCGGAGTTGGTGCTGTTTGCCCGTTGTCGGTGTTAAGCGATATTTTGCCCAAATCTGGTTATGCTCGATAAGCTCAATATAAGTCTCGGTATTTGTTTTTGCATTTTCTATAACTTGCATAGTGTAAAAAGGATGACCTTTATCTAAATGCAAGTGTAATGTCTGAGGAAAAATTAAATCTTTTTTATAAGGTGCAACAGCGTGATAAATTTTATTGACTTGGCGCTCTGCAAATAATTGTTGGTAAATACCACGCGACTCAACCCGTTTGCAAAATAGAACAACACCAGCAGTTTCACGATCTAGACGATGAATAGGGGTTAAAAATTCATTTACTGTTTGTTTTTTTAGACGGACTAAAAGCGTTTCTTGAACATATTGTCCAGTCGGGCTAATCGTTAAAAAATGGGGTTTATCGACCACCAGTAAATCATCATTCTCAAATAAAATCCGATGTTCAAATGGAACATGTGGTTCATAAGCCAGAAAGCGATAATAAAAAATATGGGTATTACTTTGGTATGGACTGTCTAATGTTAGTTTTTGTCCATTTGCGCCATAAATAAGTCCATCTTGAAATCGTTGTTGCCACTCTTGCACTTTAATATGTTGGAAATGTTGGCATAGATACTCATAAATAGTTTGAGTACTTGTTTGTGCAGGAAGATAGACTTGGCTTGCGCTTACACCATCAACCATAGGTGGCAAAAAATCGTTCGGACTAGACATAAAAAAGTGTAAATATGTAAGAAAATTGATATAAAAAAAGCCAACTTCTAGGGCTTAAGTAGGCTTTTAAGGCAGGGCAATGTTATCATATCGATTATTTCGAATCATGTTATGTGTGCTATGTCGTATTCATTGAAATTGGTCTTAAATCATGAAGAAGATACTGAGCGTTTAGCTCAAGCTTTGGCGCAGCATGTTCAGTCGGGTGTAATTTATTTAATTGGGGATCTAGGTGCGGGTAAAACCACACTTACACGCTATTTATTACAGGCTTTGGGCCATAAAGGCTCTGTTAAAAGTCCAACTTATACACTCGTTGAGCCGTATAAAATTAATGATAAAGAAATTTTTCATTTTGATTTATATCGTTTGAATGACTCCTACGAACTTGAATTAATGGGAATCCGTGATTATTTAGATATCACAGATGCGTTATTTCTATTTGAATGGCCTTCTAAAGGCGGTGATGAAATTCCACAAGCGGATATCATCATTGACATTCAAAAGTCAGATGATGAGTTGACTCGTTTAGTAACGTTAACTTTACCAACAGAAAATTTGTATCAGACTTTGCAGGAACAGCTTCATGACTGATGAAAAGCTAACACAACGTCGTATTCATACATTAGACGCAGCGTTAGCGAACCAGATTGCAGCAGGTGAGGTGATTGAGCGTCCTTCTTCTGTGGTCAAAGAATTATTAGAAAACTCAATTGATGCAGGTGCAACTGAGCTGATTGTACGGATTGCTCAAGGTGGTTCGACTTTAATCGAAATCATTGATAATGGGCATGGTATTCATCCGGATGATTTAGCGCTTGCTGTCATGCGTCATGCCACAAGTAAGATTAAAACTGCTGAAGATTTACATGCGATTGTGAGTTTGGGGTTCCGTGGGGAAGCCTTAGCTTCGATTGCTGCTGTCTCAAGATTGACTTTGACCAGTAGCCAAGATGAAAGTGGTATCGGCCATCAAGTTGAAGTAAATGGAACAGCATTTGATCATCAAGAGGTACAAGCTGTTGCAGCGCAAAAGGGTACCCATATTCGAGTTCAAGACTTATTTTTTAATGTTCCTGCTCGCCGTAAATTCTTAAAAAAGCCAACTACAGAATTTGGTCATATTGAAGAGATTGTTCGTCGTTTGGCTCTAACGCATTTCGATATACGTTTTGTGCTTGAACATAATGATAATATAAGAATTAATTTACCTATAGCGGATAGCGGAGAGCTACGTTTTCAGCGAGTTCAGCAATTATTAGGCTCACAATTTGTTCAAAATGCATATTGGATTGATGCTGAAAGTATTAGTATGCGTTTATCAGGTTGGCTTGGTCATCCTTCAGATGCACGTGCACAGGCTGATATGCAATATGTCTATGTAAATGGTCGTATTGTCAAAGATAAAACGATTTCGCATGCGCTGCGCATGGCCTATGATGGTATTTTACATGGTCATCAACATTCATCTTATTTACTTTTTTTAGAAGTCGATCCTGAAAATATTGATGTCAATGTTCATCCAACTAAACATGAGATTCGATTTTTAAATCAAAGAGAAGTGCATGAGTTTGTAAGGCATTATGCAAAAGAAACTCTCGCACAATTTCAGACAGCGAGTGCTGATCTAGCTCAAGCGATGAAAGCAGATGAAAGCTCAGATTATTCAGTGCAGCCGCAGCCCAAATATCAAGAACAATTTTCATTGCACCGCGCAAATGAAACTTTAAATTCAGACAGTGAAGCACGAACTCAGCATGCACCGACAGAATTATTAACCGATTTTAACGCTAGTCGTCCGCAAGCTGTTCACTATGCAGATCAAACACCAAAATATAATGGTTCTGCTCAACTAAATAATGCTTTAAAAACTTATTTAGCCCCACTTCGCGACCAACCTGCTAGTTTTTCGGTGAATGAGGATGTTGAGCCAGCTGCTAAAGTAGATGAATTTCCATTAGGCATCGCAATCGCTCAACTGCATGGAATTTATATTTTAGCGCAGAATACCGAAGGGCTTATTATTGTTGATATGCATGCGGCACATGAACGTATTTTATTACAGCAAATGAAAAATGCTTGGGATAAACCTGAATTTTGGACATCTCAGCAGTTGCTTATACCTAAGGTAATTTCCATTAGCCGTATGCAAGCCGTTAGGGTCGAAGAATTAAAACCTCAGCTTGAGCGTTTAGGCTTGGAAATTGATTTATATGGTGATGAGCAAGTTATTGTTCGTGGTGTGCCCGCCATATTACAAAAAGCTGATTTTGAAAATCTTATTCCAGAGCTTTTAAATGATTTAGATCCAAATGATGAAGCACAAGGATTACTTCAAAAAAGAGATGAGTTGTTAGCGGGAATGGCATGTCATGGAGCCGTACGTGCACATCGACAACTCAGTCTTTCAGAAATGAATGCTTTACTTCGTCAAATGGAACAAACCGAATTTGCGAGCCAATGTAACCATGGGCGGCCAACTTGGCGTGCATTCCCATTACCTCAATTAGATAAATTATTTGCTCGAGGAGAGTAGTTTTACATGTCAAATCAATTGCCCGTCATCAATTTAATGGGACCAACTGCGAGCGGAAAAACCGCTTTGGCATGTGAATTATACGAGCGTGGAAATTTTGAGCTAATTTCTGTTGATTCCGCTCTTGTCTATAAAGATATGGATATTGGCACGGCTAAACCAACTCGTGAAGAGCAAGAACTCTATCCTCATCATCTTATTGATATTATTACTCCTCTGGAAGTCTATTCAGCTGCTCAGTTTGTTGAAGATGCATGTAAATTGATTGATGAAATGCATTCACGTGGCAAAACTCCTATTTTAGTAGGAGGGACAATGTTATATTTCAAGGCACTGTTAGAAGGGTTATCTGGTAATTTACCAAGTGCTAATGCTGAAGTTCGAGCTGCAATTGAAGAAAAAGCTTTAAACGAAGGATGGCAGGCAGTTTATGATGAGTTGGTTTCTGTAGATCCTGCTGCTGCTATAAAGTTTAATGTAACTGATAAGCAAAGAATTATTAGGGCTCTTGAAGTTTATAAAATTACGGGTGAACCAATTACTAAATTGCAGGCAGAACAACCAAAAAACGTACCATATCGATACATATTTCATAACTACGCTTTACTTCCGGATCGGGTAGAATTACATCAACGCATTGAGCAAAGATTAAGCAAAATGTGGGATATCGGTTTTTTGAGTGAAGTTGAAGCTCTAATTGAAAAATACGATTTAGATGAAAATTTACCCTCAATGCGTTCGGTGGGTTATCGACAAGCACTAGAATTTCTATTAAAAAGTGACTTAAGTCTCAAAAGTAAACGTGAAATGGAGGATAAAGCTTTATTTGCAACACGACAACTTGCCAAACGTCAATATACGTGGTTACGTTCTTTGCAAGAAATACACGATTTTAAAACTTACTTGACGATAAAGCAGGCGAAAGAAGACTTGCGAAACTCTTATGGATAAAGCAAAATTTGCACACTGTCTTTTTATAATTTTTAGTTGAAAAATAAAGATAGTTTTTTTGCGCTGATTTAAAAATTTTTTTTGGAGTTAAAAATGTCTAAAGGTCAAACTTTACAAGATCCGTTCTTAAATTCTCTCCGTAAAGAACGTATCCCTGTTTCTATTTTCCTTGTGAACGGTATTAAATTGCAGGGTCATATTGAATCTTTTGACCAATATGTTGTTTTATTAAAAAATACTGTAAGTCAAATGGTTTACAAGCACGCGATTTCAACTGTTGTTCCAGCACGTAATCCACGTCCAGCAGGCGCACAAGGTACAGGCTTCCCAGCACAAGGCGGCACTCAAGGCGGTTTTGGTGGTCAAGGTAGCGGCTTTGGCGGCGCTCAAGGTGGCTTCGGTGGCGCTCAAGGCGGCTTCGGTGGCGCTCAAGGTGGCTTCGGCGGTCAAGGTGGTTTCGGTGGTCAAGGCGGTGGCTTTGGTGGTCAAGGTGGCTTCGGTGGTCAAGGTGGCTTCGGCGGCCAAGGTGGCTTCGGCGGTCATCAAGGTGGTTTTGACAACGATTCTAAATTTGAAGATGGTCAAGACGACGAAAATAATCGTTAATTGAAATCTAAAAAAGAAGCCAGTCAGATAATGACTGGTTTTTTTATGTGTATTTAAAAGTTAATCCAAAGCATTTAAACGGTCATGGATAGCGATTTGGCCATGATGACTAATATATTTAAATAGATAGGGCTTTAATTAATGATATTAATATTAGCTGCTGCTTTGAGCAGTGTCTTGGTGTCTATCCTATTAAAAAATTTAAAGAAAAAAGGTTATCCGCCATTACAGATGATTGCATGGAACTATGCAAGTGCTAGTCTTCTTTGCTTTTTGTGGTTTCAGCCCGATATCCAACATGTTTCAATAATGCATACTCCATGGTGGTTAATCCTTGCCTTGGGGGTAATTTTACCTAGTATTTTTTTATGTCTTGCTAAATCACTAGAATATGCAGGAATTGTTAAAACTGAACTTGCACAGCGCCTTTCAGTTGTTCTTTCTTTGCTCGCAGCATATTTCTTTTTTCATGAGCAATTTAATGCATTAAAACTATGGGGAATAGGTTTAGGAATTCTTGCAGTTTTACTTGTTTTATTTGGACAAATGAAGTCTTTTTCCAATCATCAATCTAGAAAAGCAATTCTTGCTTTATTAAGTGTTTGGTGTGGTTATGCGGCAGTAGATATTCTTTTAAAATATACAAGTAGTTTAGGCCTTCAGTTTACACTTACTTTAAATCTTATTTTTATTACAGCTTTTATATTGTCGATTTCATATTTATTGCTACAGAAGACTCAAAAGTGGCAGTTTAAAAGTACGATAGCTGGGTTAATATTAGGCATACTCAATTTTTCAAATATTGCTTTATATGTAAAAGCTCATATTCTTTTAAAAGATTCACCTGCAATTGTTTTTGCAAGCATGAATATTTTTGTTGTGTTATTTGGAATTCTAAGCGGAGTGATTTTATATAAAGAAAAATTAAAATGGCCTACTATTTTGGGGATTCTTTTAGGAATAAGCGGAGTAGTGTGTTTAGCTAGCGCAATGGCTTGATAGTTCAAGAGAATAGAATCTCTTGAACTATAGAGGTTTTATTATAAATAGGTAAAAATTACTTCATCTGGCAGTCGTGATTTAGGAAGTTTGGCATTAAAGTCATTTTCACTGCGATAGCCTAAAGAAACGATTACAGAGCTTCGTAAACCTTTTTCAGTTAAACCGAGCTCGGTATTTAGAACTTCTTCATCAAATCCCCCCATCGGAGTTGCATCAATGCCCTCTAAACCGGCAGCGAACAGTAACTGTCCTAAAGCAATGAATGTTTGATTTTCCATCCATCCAAATAAATTTTTCTGCTCATTTCTATAAAATTCGACATAACCATGGCGAGTATCTTTTTGCCCTAATTTTGCTTTTTCATCTTTAAAACGGCCACTTAAATCATCTTGTTCAAGCAATTGATTTAAGTACTCAGATGAAATGTCTGTTTTTGTACAGAATACAAGTGTATGTGATGATTCGAGTACTTTAGGTGCATTGTAAGCATATTTACCTGTTAGTGCTTTTGCGATTCGTTCTTTAGCTGCAAGATTGTCTGCAACTACAAAGTGCCAAGGCTGAATATTTACTGAAGAAGGGGTAAAACGTAAAATTTCTAATAATTTATTAATTTTTTCTTGAGGAATTTTCTTTTCAGAATCATATGCTTTTGTTGTATAGCGGCTTTTAACAGAATTCAATAAGTCCATAGGTGTGCTCCATATCAATCTTATGGCAATTGAGAGAATTTAATCTTTGCCATCATACGCTATTTTATTCAAAAACATTTCGTATGTAGTTTGATAAAGAAATATAATGTTTATATAAAGTTTTAATAATCTATTGAAAATGATTGATTTAATGCCAACAGATGCAAAGAGTAAGCTGCGAGAATTTAGAATCGTGAAAGCCTTTATCATTTTTGCATTTGTTTTGAGTCTTTTGATTTTATACATTGAGTATCATACTCATGCATATATAAGCTGGAAATTTGTATTTATTGCCAGTCTTTGTGCGATTTACGATTTTGATTTAAATAACAAAATTAAAGAATTGAAAGTTCAAATAAAAAGTGACTAATTTTTAGTTAATAATTCCAGATAATCAATTCAAGCTGTGGTGTATCTGAAGATGGATCAATTTCCAAAATATAAGCTTGATCTTCACGCCAATCGCCAAGAACAATTCGTTGTTTAGCTTGTACTTGGTGAATTGCAGGGCGATGGGTATGCCCATGAATCAGTATATCTACATCTGTTAAAGCAGAAAGTACAGCTTGCTCATTTACATCCATAATTTCATAGCTTTTTTGCTGTTTATCTGCGGAGCTTCTTTTTCGAAAGCCATTAACCAGTTTAGTACGAAAACTCAGTGGTGTACGACGTAAAAGAGCAACTAAGAGCGGATTTCGAATAATCTTCTTAAATCTTTGATAAGAAATATCATCTGTACATAGGGCATCACCGTGTTCTAAACGGTACTGATGTCCAGCAATATTAAGATAATAAATGTCGGGTAGTAATACACCGTTAAATTTATTAAGGAAAATCTGATTTAAAGCAAAATCACGGTTACCTACTTGGAAGTAAACCCGATTTCCTTTTTTGTTAAAGTCTTTTAATGCCTCAACAATTTCATCAAGCCATGGTGCTGAGTAATCATCGCCAATCCAAGCGTTAAACCAGTCACCTAGAATATAAAGCTGTGTTTGTTTATTTTGATAATGCACCAATAAATCTAAAAACCCTCGAACAAGTCGAGGGTGTTCAGGTGACAAGTGTAAATCAGAGATAAACAGATAAGTCACAGCTTATTCCTAAAATTATTCAGAAATAATTTTAGCAGATTCGATTACAACGTTTTCTAAAGGAACGTCAGCGTGGTAACCACGGTTGCCAGTGCGAACGCCTTTGATCGCTTCAACAACATCCATACCTTCAACAACTTTACCAAATACAGCATAACCCCAACCTTGAGCAGTTTTAGAGGTATGGTTTAAGAAAGAGTTGTTTTTTACGTTAATGAAGAACTGTGCAGAAGCAGAGTGAGGTGCTTGAGTACGTGCCATAGCAATCGTACCAACATCATTGCTTAAACCATTGTCAGCTTCGTTTTCGATAGAATCACGAGTTGCTTTTTCTTTGAAGTTTTCATCCATCCCGCCACCTTGGATCATGAAACCATCAATGACACGGTGGAAAATAACGCCGTCATAAAAACCGTCACGTACATATTCTAAAAAGTTTGCTACTGTTTTTGGTGCTTTTTCAGTATTTAGTTCAAGAACAATACGACCTTTATTGGTGTTTAATTCGACTTGAGGAAAACTCATTACATTAATCTCCTAAACATGGGCTTATGACCATGGGTTTTTGGTTGAGAGAAGCATAAGCAAACTGTAAACTACAAGGCAAGTAAAAAACGTTAAAATCTTTGTGAAAAATGAAGATAGCGTTTAAATTTTTCGAAATTTATCTACAAAGAAGTGATTGATACACTATGAAGCCTAATGATGTTGTCTCGAGCCTGCCTAATAACCCGACACCGAATACTCATGCCTCTGTCGATTCTGCGCAGCAAGAACAACAGGCTGGCTTAGATTTTGTTCGCCAAGTCATTACTGATGATTTGGCTACGGGACGTGCAAAGCAGATCGTAACGCGTTTTCCACCAGAACCAAATGGTTATTTACATATTGGCCATGTAAAAGCGATTTGCTTAAACTTTGGTGTGGCTGAAGAATTTGATGGTTTGTGTAATTTGCGTTTTGACGATACAAACCCTGATGCTGAAGAACAAGAGTATGTTGACGGTATTGCGAATGATGTGAAATGGCTTGGTTTTAACTGGAATGGTGAACCACGCTATGCATCGGGTTATTTTGATCAATTATATGCATGGGCAGTTCAACTTATTGAACAAGGCGATGCATATGTAGATTTACAATCTCCAGAAGAAATTAAGTTAAACCGCGGTAGCTTTGTTGAGCCAGGTAAAAACTCTCCATACCGTGATGCTTCTATTGAAGAGAATCTTGCTCGCTTTGAAAAAATGCGTAGCGGTGAGTTTAAAGAGGGTGAAGCGGTTTTACGTGCCAAGATTGATATGGCAAGTACAAATGTACATATGCGTGATCCGATTTTATATCGCGTATTACATTCAGAGCATCATCAAACTGGCGATAAATGGAAAATCTACCCAATGTATGACTATGCTCATCCATTGTCTGATGCCATTGAAGGAATTACCCATTCGCTTTGTACATTAGAATTCCAAGATCACCGTCCGTTTTATGACTGGATTGTTGAAAAAGTAAAATCTAAAGCTGTTCCACATCAGTACGAATCTTCACGTTTAAACGTGGATTACACCATTACGTCAAAACGTAAATTACGTAAATTGGTGGAAGGTGCGTATGTAAATGGTTGGGATGACCCACGTATGCCAACCGTAGTCGGTATGCGCCGTCGTGGTTTTACTCCTGAAGGCTTACGTGATTTTTGTAAGCGTGTAGGCGTGTCAAAAACTGACGGTATTGTTGATGTTGCAATGCTTGAGTTCTGTATTCGTCAATCTTTAGAAAATACTGCTGCGCGTGGTATGGCTGTTTTAAGTCCACTTAAAGTGACTTTAACTAATTTACCTGAAGATATGGATCTTACGCATGCTCGCCATCCTAATGTTGATATGGGTGATCGTGTGATTCCTTTAACTAAGGAAATCTATATTGATCGTAAAGATTTTGAAGAAGTACCGCCAAAAGGCTTTAAACGTTTAATTCCTGACGGTGAAGTGCGTTTACGTCATGCTTACGTGATTAAATGTGATGAAGTCATTAAAGATGCAAATGGTGAAGTGATTGAACTGAAATGTTCAATTGACCCTGAAACTCTAGGAAAGAATCCGGAAGGCCGCAAGGTTAAAGGCGTGATTCACTGGGTATCTGCAACTAAAGGGATTCCTGCTGAAGTGCGTATTTACGATCGTTTGTTTACTGAAGCTGCACCTGATGCAGATGATGACTTCTTGGCAAATCTTAATCCTGAATCATTAAAAGTGGTACAAGCTGTCATTGAGCCAGCTTTGGCACAAGCGAATCCTGAAGATCGTTTCCAATTTGAGCGTGAAGGCTATTTCGTTGCTGATCAATATGATCATTCACCAGAGAAACCGGTTTTCAACCGTATTCTTGATTTGAAAGATAGTTTCAAGCCTGAGAAAAAGTAAGAGATTGATTATCTCTTACTTTTTCGCAAGACGAACAACATGTTGTGAGTAAACAGCAGATTTAAAAAAGCCCAACTCAGTTGGGCTTTTTATTTAGATGTCTTCTCATATTTTCTTTTTCTTTATGATTAATATCCTTGGCAAATTAGCTTAGGTTGGATTAATCACATAAAAATAAAGAACCAAGATTATAAGGAGAATACATGAAAGCAATAAATAAGTATTGACCGTATTAAAGCTTTTAAGAAATTTCCAGATATCCATAGTAAATCAACGTATATTTTGTGTTACAAATTAATAATACACTGAAAATTTTATTAAATGTTTGTTAAAGGCGAATATAGCACTCTCTTTGTTTGAAAAATAAGCAAGCAATCATACCAAATGGTAAAATTTAGTATCCGCGAACATTAGAATCTTTATAGTTTATCCACCATAACCAATTCTTTTTAAGAATTTTTGAATAACATCAAAAGCAGCATGTTCGAGATTTTGAGCATATTGCTGATTTTCTTCGCGAAGTTTTGGAATTGAAATATTTGCATGGCGAAGTTCACATGTATGACCAATGAGCCATTTCTCAAAATTTTCTTCTGTTGTTTCAATATGAAACTGCAACGCGAGAATATTATTTCCAACTTCAAATGCTTGATTGGTATAAATCTCTGAACTAGCTAATAACACCGCGTTTTCAGGGAGGTCGAAAGTGTCACCATGCCAATGTAGAACATGGACATTATTAAGCAAAGCAGATAATACCTGATTAGCGCGTAAGCTTAAGCTGAGTGGACCCCAGCCAATTTCTTTTTGATGTCCTGCATATACTTTTGCACCAAGTGCATGAGCAATAAGCTGTGCCCCCAAACAAATACCTAGTGTAGGTTTATCTGCTGCTAAACGTTGTTTAAGTAAGGCAATTTCATCTTTTAAAAATGGATAATCTTCAGTTTCATAAACCCCGATTGGGCCACCTAAAATAATAGTTAATCCATCGTGTGCAAAAGCAGCAGTTAAATCATCTACACCCGCTTCAAAATAACGGACGCGGAAGCCAAGTTGATAAAAGACATCTTCTAATGAACCTAGGTCTTCGAAAGCAAGATGCTGAATGGCATAAATAGTTTTTGGGAAGGCGTTTGTTGTGCTCATACAAATGATTCATAGAAGATCAATAGGTGGAGTATAGCGATAAATATAAAGAAGAAAATATCTGTATAAATCGTCAATACCTGAAAATTGATATTTTTCGTTAAGATAATATTGTTATGCAAAGGATTATCTATTTTCCAATAAATCTCTTTGCATATTCCATTGCTTAAAATAATAGCTTTTGAGTTTCTTCAAAATCTATATTTGAAAGTTGATGCTCATCTTTTAGATTAACTCCTGAGAAACCAAGCTGTTTTGATTTTTTCATGAGTGCCATTAACCGTTGTACTGCCACAGGAATACTTAAGCCTGCTGAACGGACATTGGAAATACAATTACGTTTAGCATCGAGGCAGCCTGAATATGCATTCAACGTGTAGTAAATTCCCATACTATCAGGAGAGCTTAAACCCGGACGCTCACCAATGAGCATCACAAGCATGGGTGCCTTAAAGATTTCAGCAACCTCATCACCAAGAGCAACCCGACTGCCTGTCGCAATTGCAATTGGTGCAAGGCTCCAGTTTTCTTGCTGAATGTATTCACTTAGCGCTGTAATAAATGGGATGGCATTCGCTTCAATCGCTCTTGCGGAGAGCCCGTCACCGACCATAATACAAACATCATATGGCTTCGGATTTTCTGCATACTCTTTAATTAAGGCATCTTTTGATGGAGTTGAAAGCTGACGACCTAAATCAGGACGTTTAAGATAAAGTTCTTTATTAGGTGCATTACTTTGTATATGAACACTTTGCAGCTGCCGTTGTGCTAATTGCTCAGACAAATAAGAAACATCCATATCTTGATAAACCGCATCTTTTGCTTGCGCATGCGACAACTGGAACTCAAGTAAGGCTTGTGTTGGGATACTACAACCAGCGCGTCCTAATGCAATGCGGGCATCAGTAAATTGTTTAAGTTTTTCCCACTGATCTTGATGGGTAGAAGATGGATATTGAATATCACGGTTCAGTTTCATGGTGTTCTCCCTAGTTCATGAGCAGACGAGAGAATTGGTCGGGCATGTGGTCTGCCCAACAGATTTGAGAGTTTTGTTGTTTAAAAATACCTTGCTGTTCAAGCCAAGCTGAAAACTCAGGAGCGGGTTTTAAACCGAGGAGTTGTCTTAAATAGAGGGCATCATGGAATGAGGTCGTTTGATAGTTGAGCATGACATCATCTGAACCCGGAATTCCCATAATAAAGTTAATGCCCGCAGCACCAAACAGAGTAAGGAGAACATCCATATCATTTTGGTCAGCATCGGCATGGTTGGTATAACAAATGTCGCAGCCCATCGGTACTCCAAGTAACTTACCGCAGAAGTGATCTTCTAAAACCTGCACGTATAATTTGTTTACCGTTAAATAGGTACTCGGGGCCAATAAAGCCGACGACTGTATTTACTAAAAGCGGATTGTATTTACGGGCGACTGCATAAGCACGCGTTTCTAATGTTTGCTGGTCAACGCCGTGATGTGCATTGCTGGATAACGCACTGCCTTGGCCCGTTTCAAAGTACATGACGTTTTGTCCAATGGTTCCGCGCTTGAGTGCAAGTGTGGCTTCATATCCTTCTTGTAGTAAATCGAGTGAAATTCCAAAACCTTCATTAGCTAGTTGGGTACCGGCAATTGATTGGAACATTAAATCAATTGGCACATTTTTTTTAGCCAGTTGAATACCTGAGCTGATATGGGTAAGTACACAAGATTGCGTTGGAATTTGATATTCCTGAATGACATGATCAAGCAATTTTAGTAGCTCTGACAAATTATGAAGATTATCTGTGGCGGGGTTAATGCCAATTACGGCATCACCATTGCCATACATCAAACCATCTAAAATACTTGCAGAAATACCAAGCACATCATCGGTAGGGTGGTTCGGTTGTAAACGGGTAGAAAGATGGCCTTTTAAACCGATCGTGTTGCGAAATTGGGTAATTACCTCACATTTGCTGGCGACATAAATTAAATCTTGATTGCGCATAATTTTGCTGACAGCAGCCACCATTTCTGGAGTTAAACCTGACGCTAAGGCTTTTAAGCTTTGTGCAGTCGCTTCTTCACCAAGTAACCAATTTCGAAAATCGCCTACTGTAAAGTGTGAAATAGGGGCAAAGGCTGCTAGATCATGTTCATCAATAATTAAACGGGTAATCTCATCAGTTTCATAATCGACCACAACCTCATTTAAAAAAATTTTAAGCGGTACATCGGCCAAAGTCATTTGTGCCGCAACATGTTCGGTTGCATCTCTGGCAGCTACACCTGCTAACTCATCGCCTGAACGTAACGGTGTAGCTTTTGCCATCAAGGTCTTCAAGTCAGCAAAGTGATACTGTTGATTGGCGACAATATTGCGATAACTCATAGTTGCATCCTTTTTTATAGTTCTTGTTCTGCGGCTTTAATATTTGCAAACTCTTCTTCTGGTGTACCTTTCACTAAATGATAACGGCTATAGAGTAAAAAGTAAGCAATAAATACGACATAAATAGCGGCAGCAATAAACCAAACTTTCGGATTTACAACAAAGCCAGCAACTACAGCAGCGACTGCTAGAACTAAGGCAATAGTTGAAGTAACGATTCCTCCAGGAGTTTTATAAGGACGAGGCATGTCGGGTTTAGATAGGCGTAGTTTGATGTGGGATAAAAGAATCAACACATAGGAAATGGTGGCACCAAAAACCGCGATTAAAATCAATGAATCGCCTTCTTTGGTCAGTGAAAGCAAGAACCCAATAATGCCCGGAATAATAATTGCGAGATAAGGGGCTTTATTTTTATTGGTTAAAGAGAGTGAAGTAGGTAAGTAACCAGCACGAGAGAGTGCAAAAATTTGACGCGAATAGGCATAGATAATTGAAAAGAAACTCGCGATTAAACCTGCTAAACCAACAAAGTTAACAAAAGTCGCAAGCCAAGTGTTGGTGCCATAAACTTTAACCAGAGCATCGACGAGGGGAGCGCCAGAATTTTGTAAAGTACTTGCACCGGCTGCGCCCGCACCTAAGAATAAAATGAGCATGGCAAAGGCCGTTAAGATGAGCATTGCTCCGATTAAACCGTGTGGCAGGGATTTGGCTGGATCTTTTGCTTCTTCGGCTGCTAATGGCACACCTTCAACTGCAAGGAAAAACCAGATTGCAAAGGGAACTGCGGCCCAGATGCCTAAATAGCCATGAGGTAGAAAACGACTTGCACCAACACCTGTGCCAACAGTAATATCAAATAAATTTTGTGCATTAAAGTGTGGAATCATTGCCACAATAAAAACAACAAGAGCAACTGCTGCGACAAGCGTAATGGCAAACATGATTTTTAAGGCTTCGCCAGCACCTTTGAGGTGTATACCCATAAAAATGGCGTAGCAGGCGAGGTAAATCATCCAGCCATTAATGCCAAATAGAGATTCGCAATAACCGCCAATAAATACGGCAATCGCCGCAGGAGCAATTGCGTATTCAATTAAAATAGCTGTTCCTGTTAAATAGCCTCCAAAAGGACCAAAAGCAGCACGCGCAAAACTATAACCGCCGCCTGCTGTCGGCATCATGGTGGACATTTCTGACATAGAAAGACATAGACATAGGTACATGATTGCAGCGAGTGCAGTGGCAATAAACATCCCACCCCAACCACCTTGGGCTACGCCGAAGTTCCAGCCAGCAAAATCACCTGATATCACATACGCTACGCCTAAACCAATCAGGAGTAACCAACCAACCGTACCTTGTTTGAGTTGACGCTGAGCAAAATATTCTGCTGATGAGACTTCTGTACTTGAAGAAATGACGGAAGCTGTTTCTGGTATGATTCATACAATACTCCTGCGAGTGGGTTTGTATGAATCAATGCAAAAGCAATGCCTAAATGAAGCACTTTAGAGAATAGATGGAGCTTTTTTATTCTACATGATAAAAATTCAAGCTTAACAATCGGAAATAAAGAAGCCAGCAATCTAAATTACTGGCTTCTTATATAATTAATTATCTTACTTCTTTCTAGTGTTGATAGTTTGGTATCAACTTGGTGCGAAACTTAGAAGAAGCCCATTGGTTTAGTTGAATAACTCACTAACAAGTTTTTAGTTTGTTGATAATGATCTAGCATCATTTTATGGTTTTCACGGCCAATACCAGACTTCTTGTAGCCACCAAATGCAGCATGTGCAGGGTAGATGTTGTAGCAGTTTGTCCAGACACGACCCGCCTCAATAGCACGACCAGCACGATAAGAAATGTGAGCTGAACGTGACCATACACCTGCACCTAAACCATACATGGTGTCATTGGCAATTTTAATTGCATCGTCAAAGTCTTTGAACGTTGTCACAGCAAGTACAGGTCCAAAAATTTCCTCTTGGAAAACTTGCATGCCATTGTGACCTTTAAAAATAGTCGGATCGACATAGTAACCATCGCCTACTTCTTTACGGCCGCTACCGCCAAGTAAGAGTTCTGCACCTTCTTCACGACCAGTGTTAATACAACGTAAGATTTTCTCTTGCTGTTGTAGAGATGCTTGAGCACCAATCATCGTTTCAGTATCAAGTGGATGACCAGTTTTAATACGTTTTACACGTTCGACAGCCATCTCTAAGAACTGATCAGCAATGCTTTCTTGTACTAAAGCACGAGAAGGGCAAGTACATACTTCACCTTGGTTTAAGGCAAACATAGCAAAACCTTCAAGCGTTTTTTCTAAGAATTCATCTTCTTTATCCATGATATCTTCAAAGAAAAGGTTTGGTGACTTACCGCCAAGTTCTAATGTCACTGGAATAATATTTTCGGTCGCATATTGCATTACCATTTGTCCAGTTTGGGTTGAACCTGTGAATGCGATTTTTGCAATACGTGGGTTGGTAGCTAACGGGCGGCCGACTTCTGAACCGAAACCATTGACAATATTAAGTACACCCGGCGGTAAAATGTCTTGGATGAGTTCAGCCACCAACAAAATACCCACTGGAGTTTGTTCAGCTGGCTTAATCACAACACAGTTACCTGCTGCTAAAGCAGGTGCAAGTTTCCATGCTGCCATCAAAATTGGGAAGTTCCATGGAATAATTTGACCAACTACACCGAGTGGTTCATGGAAATGATAAGCAATGGTATCTTCGTCAATTTCAGAGATTCCGCCTTCTTGAGCACGTATACATCCAGCGAAATAACGGAAATGGTCGATCGCGAGCGGAAGGTCAGCTGCTAAAGTTTCACGTACCGCTTTACCATTATCCCAAGTTTCGGCAACAGCAAGCATTTCAAGATTTGCTTCTAAACGATCAGCAATTTTTAAAAGTATATTTGAGCGTACTGTTGGTGATGCTTTATTCCATGTTGCTTTCGCTTTATGTGCTGCATCTAGAGCGAGTTCAATATCTTCGGCACTAGAGCGTGGAATACGTGTGAAAGCTTTTCCATCAACAGGAGATACATTATCAAAATATGCACCCTTTATAGGTGCCACCCATTCACCGCCAATAAAATTTTCGTATTGTGATTTAAATTGAACTTTTGAGCCTGGTTGATTTGGATCGATATAGCGCATATAAATATTCCTTTGCTTTTTAGGACTAAAGACTAACAAGAACCCTGTCAGTAGGTACTTTCGTACTTTGTATAATTAGGATATAAAGAAGAAGGTTGGAGAAAGGTTGGAATAGAAATGTGGATATATAAGGAATTTACAAATGTTCACAAAAAAGGATTTATTGCAGCAACGGACGTTGATTGATCAACTGCGCACGCAAAATAGTCTCTCTCCTCAGAATGCTGCCAAACTCGGCCAAAGTATTGCAAGCTCATGGGAACGATCGGCTTCTGCCGCGATTCCTAAAGAGCGTTTTGCTGCTCCATTAGTCGAGAAAAAAACTGCTTCACAAAATGCTTTAGATATGGCTTTAAGCCAATGTGCCGATGACTTACGTCATATTGCAGAGCAATCTTCAATGGTAATTGCTGTCGGTGATATTGGCAGTACGATTATCTGGACGGCACCAAGTGCTCAAATGCAAAGTGCTGCTGAGCGTGTACATTTCGTACAAGGTGGTCAGTGGCGTGAAGAATTTGTGGGCACCAATGCCTTGGCTTTATCTTTAAAAACTCAACAATCAAGCTGTGTTTTTTCAAACGAACATTACATGGAGTCGATTCATGATTGGGTGTGTTATGCCGCGCCGATTATCGATCCATATTCAAAACAAACCCTTGGTGTTGTTGATTTATCAACCACATGGAAGAACCATAATAGTTTAGGAATTCTGGCTGCTGAACGTTGTGCATCCATTATTCAATCTGCTTTGCTAGAGCAGCAGCGCCAGCAATTACATATCCGTGCATTTTCGACGCCGCAAGTTAAATTTAACGGCAAAAGTTTATTATTAACGCCGCGTCAAATTGAAATTTTAACCATATTGGCACTATGTCCGCATGGTTTAACTTTAGAGCATCTTTATCAGGCGCTCTATGGCGAACGTAAAGTAAGCATGGGCACACTTAAAGCTGAAATGTCTCAACTACGAGATATTTTGGGTGGTTTACTTGGTTCACGTCCATATCGTTTGCTGGTGCATGTTGAAGCCGATTTTTTACAAGCTGAACAAGCGCTCGATGCGGGATATGCAGCCTCGGCTTTACAGCTTTACACAGGTGTATTTCTGGCAAAAACTGAAAGTCCATTTTTATGCGCATGGCGTGACTGCCTTGAGTCACGCTTGAGCGATGCGATTTTTAAAACTCAAGAAACAGATTTATTACTTAAGCATTTAGCTCATTTCCCTGAAGCAATTGATGCGGTAGAACGCCTTATGGAGCTCTTGCCGAGTGAACATCCTGCGCATCAACTGCTGGTGAAATACCTTGACTCACCTAAGCTTAGTTAAGTAATTTTTTGATCCAGCCACTGGAACAATTGTTGATAGACTTGTTCTCGTACTGGCTGGGCCGAAAGGACTAAGTCATGCAATCCATTGTGAATAGAGACAACCGAGACATCGCCTTTAATTTTTTTACCATGTTTTTCAATGTCTTTAACATCTAAAATCACATCACTTTGAGTCGCATCTATTCCCCATTTTTTTGGATTTTTAGTTTGATGCGAATGCATAATCAGTGCGGGAACGTTCAGTTTAACCCCACGGTGAATCTCTTTTTGTGCCGTATGAATCGCATGTACAAAGCTGAGTTGAACTGAAGGGGCAGAGGTCGGTTTCCAGTCAAGATTGAACTCCCATTCACCTTTTAGCTGTTTGTGAAGACTGGTGGTGTACCATTTGTTTAATTGGCTTGGAAATTTAACTTTTGGTAGATATTTTCCTACTCGACTGAGCATAGGAATACCAAATTTCTTTTCGACTAGACTTAAATTAAAGTCATAAAACGGGCTATTCGCCCAGAGTGCTTTAATGAGTGGATGGTCTGGATGATGGGCAGCATAAAGCGTTGCTGTCAAACCACCAGTTGAATGGCCTGCAAGTAAAACCTGAGTGTGTTGCTCTTCGCCAATAATCTCTAATGCTTGAGTAATTTCGGCATCATATTCATTTAAATCGAGCACATTATAGAAAATTTGATGAGGCAGTTTTGAGCGGCCATATTTTCTTAAATCAAGTGCATAGAAGTCGTAACCATGAGCATTGAATTGCTCAGCCATTTCGGTTTGAAAGAAATAGTCTAAAAAACCATGAATATATAGTACGGCTTTTTGAGTAGATTGAGCGGCTTTTTTACGCACTAAGGTGGCTACAACTTTCCCTTCATAATCATCAGGAAAACTAAGTGTGAGCTGTTGGTAACCCGTGCCTAAAATATCTTGAACATAAGTTTGATTAGCTAAAGATGTATTCATTTTTATCGAGCTATTGTAATTAAGACATGCAGAGTATCCTTCAATGAAATGGGTGAATTGTCAATTAGGTTTGGAAAAGGTTGGAGTATAGATTCTAAAAAAAGGGAATACCGCTGGAGCTAAGTATTCCCCAAAAAAGTAAGTCAACGGTCGGAGGGATTTGACTTACTAGAGGGATATGCCATTACATCAGTATTAGAGTGCTGCTTTAAAAATCTCCACAACTTGTGCATGATTTGCTTTACGAGGGTTGGTGAGCATACATGCATCTTTTTGAGCATTATCTGCCATCACTGCAAGGTCTTCAGTTTTTACACCAAGCTCGGTTAAACCAGATGGAATACCAATTGATGAAGACAGTTTACGAATGGCATCAATAGCAGCATACGCAGCTTCCATCACTGTTAATCCGTGAGTTCTTACACCCATTAACTCTGCGATTTTTGCGTAACGATCTGGGCAAGCAATTAAGTTAAATTCACAAACGTGTGGTAACAAGATTGCATTACATACACCGTGCGGTAGGTTGTAGAAACCGCCTAACTGGTGCGCCATTGCGTGAACATAACCTAAAGATGCATTGTTAAATGCCATGCCAGCCAAATATTGTGCATAGCTCATCGCATCACGCGCTTCGATGTTTTCACCATTTGCGACAGCAGGTTGTAACCACTGGCTAATCATCGTAATCGCTTTTTCTGCACACGCATCAGTAATTGGGTTTGCCGCCGTAGAAACATATGCTTCAACTGCATGAGTTAGCGCATCCATACCTGTTGCAGCGGTTAAACCAGCCGGTTTTGCAATCATAAGTTTCGGGTCATCAATGGCAATAAGTGGGGTACAACGCCAGTCAACAATCGCCATTTTTACGTGAGTATCGGTATTGGTAATAATACAGAAACGAGTCATTTCCGATGCAGTACCAGCCGTTGTATTCACTGCAATGAGTGGTGTCATTGGGACTTTACTTTTATCGATGCCTTCGTAGTCACGAATATGACCGCCACCTGCAGTAACTAAGCCAATCCCTTTTGCACAGTCATGAGATGAACCGCCACCTAGTGAGACAATAAAGTCACAGCCATTTTCATTATAGGCATTTACGCCATTATGAACATTAATATCGGTTGGGTTAGGTTCTGCACCTGGGAATATATGGCTTGCAACGCCTGCTTCAGTTAAATAATTCGCGATAAGATCTGCAACACCAAATTTAAATAAGCCTTCATCGGTCACAATTAATGCTTTTTTTGCGCCGAGGTTTTGTGCCTTTGTACCAATTTCTTTAGCACATCCTGGTCCAAAGAGTGATACACATGGAATATAAAAACCGTTTGTTTGATCTGCAATATTTTTAAAAGCCATGGAGTGATTCCTTCTTCCATAAATCCATTGTTTGTTATTACAGGTGAGCCTCACCATGGCCTTAGTATTGTGATGTGAAGTTTATTTTCCTACCTACCAAAAACCTACCAAATATTACTTAGGATTTAATTATTGATTTTTAATGACTTTATATAAAATTTGGCACATTCATTTAATTTTTTCGGGAAAATCGTTAAGCTATGGGTTGTTAAAGATGTACATATGAGATTATGAAACAGGAAACTGCGCTTAAACTGCTTAAAGCAGGTGAAAATGTCTTTTTAACCGGTTCGGCTGGTGCAGGGAAAACCTATACACTTAATCAGTACATCCAATACCTTAAAGCACGTAAAGTGCCTGTGGCAATTACGGCATCTACAGGTATTGCAGCAACACATATGAACGGTATGACCATTCATACATGGGCTGGCATTGGCATTAAAGATCTGTTAACTGACGACGATCTAAAACGCATGAAAGAGCGTAAATATCTCAAGGAACACCTTGAAAATGCGCAAGTTCTTGTGATTGATGAAATCTCGATGCTACATGCGAAACAGCTTAATCTGGTCAATCAGGTTCTAAAATATTTTAAAGAAAGTGATGAGGCATTCGGCGGTATTCAAGTTATTGTGGCTGGAGATTTCTTCCAGTTGCCGCCTGTAGGGCGTAATGGTGAAGCCAATCGTGACAAGTTTTGTTTTATGTCAGATGCATGGGTCGAAGCTAAATTCCGTGTATGTTATTTAACAGAACAGCACCGTCAAGACGATGAAATTCTGAACCAGATTTTAAACGCCATCCGTGCGCAAAACATTCAACCAGATCATTTGCAAGCACTGCGTCAATCAAGCTCGCATAATATTGGTGAGACCTTTACTCGTCTTTATACGCATAATATGGATGTTGACAACATCAACTATCAGCATTTAAATGAAATTGATAACGAAGGGCATCAATTCAATGCTGTTTTAGATGGTAATGAAAAATTATTAGAAACTTTAAAATCTTCAGTGCGTGCGCCAGAAGAACTCACACTTAAAAAGCATGCCAAAGTCATGTTTGTAAAAAATAACTTTGATATGGGCTATATCAACGGAAGTTTGGGTGAAGTCATCGGCTTTGAGGAAGATGACGAAAATGGCTTACTGCCGAAAGTAAAACTGACTGATGGCACGACTTTGCTGGTTGCTCCTGAAACGTGGTCCGTTGAAAATGAAGCAGGCAAAGTGATTGCAAGTTTTCAGCAAATTCCGCTTCGTTTAGCGTGGGCGATTACTATTCATAAAAGCCAAGGGATGACTTTAGAAGCGGCTGAAATTAACCTCATGAACACCTTTGAAAAAGGTCAGGGTTATGTTGCATTGTCACGCTTAAAATCTTTAACTGGTCTAAAATTATTAGGGATTAACGAGCAAGCTTTAGAGTTAGATAGTTTAGCTGTAAAAGCGGATCGTCGTTTTCAAGAGCTTTCAAAAGAAGCCGAAGATAACTTTGCAGATGTAGATTTAACGGCTCAGCATAAAGCGTTTATTCGTCACTGTGGCGGCACCTTAAATGAAACCGAGATTTCTCGTAATGAGAAGAAACTCGCAAAAGGTGGCAAGCAAAATTACGCTACGGCAACGCTAGATGAGACACGTGCGTTGTTTGAAGAAGGCTATGAGATTGAAGACATCGCGCATGAACGTGGTTTAACCCCAGCGACGATTATTAATCACTTGGCTCGACTGCATAAAGAGCAAAAGCTGGATATTTCAGTTGCCCATCCGGGTGAAGAGGTGGTCGAAGAAATTCGTAAAATTTATAAGAAGCTGAAAAAGCGTCAAAATCCAGATCATTTTTCTGATGATGGTTCGATCAAACTAAGACCAATTGTTGAAGCAACCAGTCCTCGAATGGGATATGATCAGGTCCGATTAGCTTTATTATTTATTGAATAAAGTTTAATTCGCTTAATGACTTATTATATAAATTGAGGTGGCTATGCCGCACGTTGTAGTTGATTATTCAGAAAATTTAACTGGATTAAACGCAAAACAATTACTTGAAGAAATTAATACCACACTGATTGAAACAGAGCTATTTAGTCCAGAAGACATTAAAAGCCGCGCGCGTAAAGATGATGTTTTCTTGATTGGTTTGGGACTGGAACAGGCTTATATTCATGCAAAGGTCTATATTTTGTCGGGAAGAACGGCTGAACAAAAACAGCTTATGGGTGAGCAGTTATTGGCGGCACTCAGCAACAAAAAATATCTACACCCAGAGTTTAATAAAGAAATTCAATTGTGCGTTGAGCTTGTCGATATGCCAAGAGAAGATTATTTCAAGCAAGTTGTATAACACTAAAAAGCGCAATTTCGATCAAGAATAGAGATCAGCACTATGTAAAAGTAGTGCTTTCGAATGAACAGATATCTACTTACTTTTAAAGTGAGTCTAGCGTGATACAGGTATAACCTAGATTATGCCTGTATCTCTAAAAGCTTAATATCTGCATATTGCTCAATCAAGTTGTCATCTAGCATGTGGATGTAATCCATGAAGATGGTGCTAAAACTTCCCATAGTTTGCGCTTGATTTGCAGCAAGTTTACCTGCAATCGCAAAATGAACATGAGCTGAAAGAGCAGCAATAGTTGGTGTCGTCACAGCGCTATATGCTGCAATTAGCGCACCTAAAGCGCAGCCTGTTGCTGTAATTTTGGGCTGTAATGGACTTCCGCCGTTTACTTGAATAATGATGTCTAATTCTTTAGATAAAATGTAATCTGACTCACCTGAAATAGCGATACAGTCCGCATGTGCTAATAGTGCATAAGCCTGTTGATAGGCTTGATCACTGCTTAAAGTACTATCGACACCTTTAGATTGAACTTGGTTGCCAGCAAGCGTACTAATTTCTGAGGCATTACCACGAATAACGCTTGGCTTGAACTGTAAAAGCTCGTCTGTCATTTGACTACGCCAAGCTAAAATTGGTCCATAGCCGACTGGATCAAGCACCCATGGAATGCCATTGAGCTGTGCAGTCTTGGCAGAGATTTGCATAGCTTGCATTTGCTCTGAGGTTGGCGTACCCAAGTTAATGCTCAAAGCCGATGAAATTTTGGTAAAACTTTCTGCTTCATAAGGATTATCAATCATGGCAGGTGAAGCACCAGAAGCAAGTAAGACATTGGCTGTATAGTTGGCTGCAACGCTATTAGTAATGCATTGCACAAGAGGCGTTTTTGCCTGCATGTTTTGCCAAGCGTCAATTACCTGCTCAATCAAAGTCGATGCTGATGTCATGTTATTATCCTTATTAAGCCAAAGTGATTGTAGATTTAGTGAGTAAAATAATGATCTTGATGCTTACATCTTTGACAAATCAAAGAAACATAATCTGCCGTATCATAATCAACACTTAAATCATTTGAACCACAATGCATACAGCGTTTAACTGAATAAAAGTTTAATCGAGGTTCAATTTTCCGCCATGCTTTCCAGACAGGTTGTACAAAGATCTGTTCGTCGTAACCTAAGAAGCGGTTAAGTAAAATATAACTCATTTTACTGTAGGGAATATTGTGAGGACGAGGCAACATTGAGGTTTCCCACTTTTCAGCTAAGGCTCTCTCACGATATTGCTCTAAGGTTTTCTTTAACAAATTGGTGTTAATAAATTTTTCATTACGCGGCTGTAGGGCTTTCTGTTTATAAAGATATTCGAGTGCCGTCTGAATCAGATAATAGATTTGACCAATTGCTAATGAATCCATTAAGCGATAGCAAAAAGTTTGAAAATTAGAGCTTCCTGCAATTTGAATGCCCCAAGTTCGGCAATAGAACTGCATAAACTGAATAATCTCTTGATAGAGCACCTGAAAAAGTACGTCTTTTACTTCATCAGCACTACGAAACGGAATACCAAGACTTAAATTTTCATAAAACCAGTAGCGTAATTGCTGGGCAACACTAAATAAACTTGGGTCACTATAACCGTCCAAGCGAATGTTTAAATAAAAGCACTGAGGTTCATCAGCTTGATCTTGGGCGTTTAAAATTCCATCTTTATGGAGTTGCTTAATCAGATAGTTTTGAAAAATCCAGTTTGGTGTAATGGACTGATATTTAATTTTGTCCCAGTGAATGTATTCGTCATGAGCAATATCGTCTCGTGCATAGTCGTCGAGCAGGCTAAGTAAAAAAAGTTTATGCAAAAAACTGAGCTGTTCCAGACTACGTTGAGGTTGCTCTTTTGACTTAAACTGGCGTTGTTCTTGTAGGCGTGTTTGCTGTAAAAGCTTTTTTCGTTGTTTTGTGCATGTTTCACAATGACAAGTCATTTTCGTATCTTTAAATACACGGTGCTGACAATGACTGCATTCATGAAACTGAATGTCTTGTTCAAATTGCTCGGCATCTACCCAGTACATTGAAGCTTGGCAGAGAGGACAATGGCTACTTTCATCTAGCTGTTTCTGTAGAATTTGTAAGACCATTTTGCTCCGAACGTTTAAAACTATCATGATTGACTTATTATACACAGCCGCATTGCCGATAGCTGAGATTGTATTTTTGTTTGGTGCAAAAATAGAAAACCTAAAGTCCTTGTCTTAACTTTAGGTTTTCATAAAGGGTTAAAATTTAAAATTAAACAGGGCACGGCAAGCTCTCATCATTCTGTCCAAGCTTTTTGGCATTGATAAGTGCCTGCACTTTTTTACTTGGTAATTTTACTTTACCTAAAGCATCATAAGTATTAACGATAGAGGTCACCTCCTGAGCTGTAATAGAAATACCTTCCGCAGATAAAAATACTGCGATCACATGGTGATCGAGTCCTGCTGCGTCTAGATCATGAATCGTTTTAATATTTTCTAAACGATGAAAATGTGCTTTTAATTCCATACTGACACCTCTTGTTCTGATTGAAATATTTATATTGGTGTATTAATGAAGGCAAGAACCATGCCCAAAATGTAAGCTGACTCTAAAAAATGTTAAAAGCTGAAGTTGTTTTATTTTTATTGTATAGATTGATTATATAAGCAACGATTATCGTAAATTTGGTCTAATCTGTGCTAATAAAAGACGATTCTAATTTGAAATGTATAAATGAAGTCCCATTAATTTTATAAAGGCAAACAAACACGATATGTATGAATGTGTATGATCAAGTTCATAAAATTCGTACTACGGTTTCCGAAAAGTATATAAGGAATAAAGATGAATATTGCGGCGCAGCCTCCAGTTCAGGCAGATCAAACAGTTTATTTAAAAGATTATCAAAAACCTTCGTTCTTGGTTGAATCCATTAATCTTGATATTCAAGTATATGATGACAAAACAATTGTTGATTCAACATTAGTCATGAAGCGTCAAACTGCTGGAGACTTGGTGTTATTGGGCCGTGATCTTGAGTTGCAATCTATTCAGCTCAATGGTCAAGATCTTACTCCTGCACAATATTCACTCGACAGTGAACAACTGGTGATCACTGATGCACCAGATGAAGTCATTTTACAGACTCAAGTGATTATTCATCCTGAAACCAACACTCAGCTTGAAGGTTTATATAAAGCAGATGAGTTGTTTGTAACTCAGAATGAACCTGAAGGCTTCCGTAAAATCACGTTCTATCCAGACCGTCCAGATGTACTTTCAGTCTTTACGACACGTGTAGAAGCAGACAAAAAATATCCGGTATTACTTGCCAATGGTAATTTGCTTGAAACAGGTGAGGTAGGTGAAAATCGCCACTTTGCGATCTGGCAAGACCCGACTAAAAAACCAAGCTATTTGTTTGCTTGTGTTATTGGTGATCTAGCTGTTCTTAAAGATCGTTATACGACGTCTGAAGGACGTGATGTTGCTTTAGAAATCTATGCAATCGAGAAAGACATTCCAAAATGCCATATCGCAATGGAAGCATTAAAGCATTCAATGCGTTGGGATGAAGAACACTACGGCCGTGCGTATGACCTCGACAACTATATGATTGTTGCGGTGAGTCAGTTCAACATGGGTGCCATGGAAAATAAAGGTTTAAACATCTTTAATACTTCATGTGTGCTTGCTGATGAAGAATACACAACGGACGCTGCAATTATGCGTGTGCAGTCTGTGATTGCCCATGAATATTTCCATAACTGGACAGGGAACCGTATTACTTGCCGTGACTGGTTCCAGCTATGTTTAAAAGAAGGTTTAACGGTTTTCCGTGACCAGTCTTTCTCGGAAGATTTACAATCTGCTGCGGTTCAACGTATTGATGATGTCGCTGTACTTAAATCGCATCAATTCCCTGAAGACGCTGGTCCATTGTCGCATCCACCACGTCCAGATCACTTTGTAGAAATTAATAACTTCTACACAGCGACAGTCTATGAAAAAGGTGCGGAAATTAACCGCATGATGTCGACTTTGTTGGGTAAAGAAAAATACCGTCAAGGAACCGATGAATACTTCCGCCGTCATGATGGACAAGCCGTAACAGTAGAAGACTGGATTGCTGCATTATCTGCAGGTTCAGGTGTCGATTTATCTGCATTTTTAACTTGGTACAACCAACCAGGTACGCCAAAGCTTGAAGCAAAAGGTGAGTACGATGCCGCATCACAAACTTACCGTTTAAGCTTTAAACAAAGCTTAAAAGCACACCCTAAATATCCAAACTTAAAAGCTGTTCCAATTCCTGTTGCTTTAGCGCTTTTTAACGCTCAAACAGGGGAGCAATATACATTGCACAGTAACAGTCTATTCGTAAATGATGTTAAAGATGGCGTGTACTTGTTTGACCAAGATGAAGCAACTATTGAGTTTACAGGGGTAACTGAGCAACCTGTTGTTTCACTACTACGTAATTTCTCAGCTCCTGTAAATCTTGTATTTGATTACAGTGATGAAGAATTAGCATTCTTAATTCAACACGAAACAAACGGCTTTAACCAGTGGCAAGCAACGCAAACCTTACTTGAACGTATTTTGCTAGAAGACCATTCTGCAGATGCTTACATTCAAGCTATTCAAAGCACTTTGCCTGAGTTGGTTGGCCGCGACCCGCTTTTAGCATCACGTTTGTTTGATGTTCCAAGTGAAGGTTATTTAGGTAGCCGTATCGATCAGAACTATGCACCAGCCGATATTCATGTAAAACGTGAAGCTTTACTAAATCGTTTAGCACAAGAGCTGGGTTCGTTTTGGAAAGATACCTACCTTACACTTGACCCTGACTTGCAAAAAGAATTCTCTTTAGCCATGGGTGTACGTGCATTAAAAAATATCATGTTGATGATGATGGCTCGTCAGGGTGATCAAAGTGCATTTGAATTAGCGCATGTTCAATACCAAAACACAGGCAATATGTCTGAGCGTTTAGGTGCCTTACGTGTATTGGTTTGGCAAAATGCACCTCAAGCTCAAGAGGCACTTGCTGATTTCTATGATCGCTTTAAAGATGAAGCCTTGTCTTTAGATCAGTGGTTTATGATTCAAGCTGCAAACCCAAATGCGACAACAGAAACAATTGAGTACCTTACTCAACATCCAGACTATGATTTAACAACTCCAAACCGTATTCGTGCGGTAAGTGGTGGCTTGTCAAATAATCCTGAAAATACTTGGGGCTTTGGTGTCGCTCACTTTATTAACCTTGCAGAATATCTTGACGAGAAAAACCCAATTTTAGGTTCACGTCTGTTACAGGTGTTATCTCGTTGGTATACGCTTGCAGAGCCTCAGCGCACTCAAGTTCAGCAGGCTTTACAAGCATTGCAGCCTAAAGTGAAATCGAAAAATGTTTCTGAAACTTTAAATAGCATGCTGAGCGTTTAATTATTTAAACTTACTAAATAAAGGTCTCTAAAGAGACCTTTATTTTTTATATTTCTATAGAGATTTAAAGCGTAAAGAAAATAAATTTTTCCTTCTACGAATGTATCTTTAGCTTTACTCTTTGATATTTTACTTTTATTTAAATTAAGAGAACTGATAATTTGTTTGAGATAAATTTGTAAGTAATAATATAAAATTACCATTAAAAGCATAGTCAGGAAATAAACTAAGTATTTATGTAATTAGAATTTAATTTCATAAATTTTGATAATTTTTTGACATATTTATTTAAATTTAAATAAATAAATTTTTTTTAAATTTTATTAAAGTTATTTAAATCAAAAACTTAAGTTTTTTAATTATTGTTTTTTGTATCTGTAAGATAGGTTTAGGTAAATTTGTTTTATTGATTAGAAATTAAAAGAATAACGTGAACATGCATTTTATTTATTTTTATGTATTATGTTGGAAAGTAGGATAAAAAAATAAGCTTTAAAAGAGCAGTCAAATAAAAATGATTGTAAGAATAAGGGTTAAATTTTTTATATCTATTAATTCGACAATTTAGTTTAAAAGGTTTTGGCCATGAAAAAGACTTTTATTTATTTATCAGCAGTTGTTGCAGGAGTATTTTCTCTCAATGCAGCAAATGCAGCTACAGCAACAGGTACATTAACTGTTCGAGCAACGGTAACCAATAGTTGTGTATTGAATACCTCTGCAACTGGTACGACAACAAATGCAGTTTTAGACTTTGGTACTTTAAGTTCGCTGGCTAGCAATGTCGATGCAGATACGACAACGACAGGTGGTACCTCAATTAAAGTCCTTTGTAATAATACTGTGCCATGGACTTTGTCATTTGATGGTGGTCAGAATGTTTTATCAACCCAACGTCGTATGATCGGTGGGGCGACTAGCAACGAATATATTCCTTACAACCTTTTCACTGACACTGGGCGTGCCACAGCAATTGGTATTGCAACGACTGCCTACAGTGGAACTGGAACGGGTAATGTTCAAACTGTAAATGTGTATGGTCGTATTCCTGCAGGAACAACTTTACCAAGTGCTGGTAGCTATGTTGACAGTGTGACTGTTACAGTAACTTATTAATTTGCATAAATTAGAATTACGTTAGCCCTTTTGAAAGGGCTAATACATTAAAAAAGTTATATTTGAGCAAATCATGAAAAAAAATATTTTTATTATTACGGGATTATTTTTATCTTTATCTAGCTCTATTTATGCCGCTACAATCCGTCTTTCACCTGTAAATGTAGAAATATTAAGTAATCAAAATGCTGCTTCAATTAGTTTATATAACCAGTCAAATGAAAGCGCTGATTTACAGGTGCGTGTATTTGAGTGGAGACAAGATGCTGGTCAAGATCAATTAATCCCTACGGATGAAATTGTAGTTAGTCCACCATTTTTAAAACTACAACCTAGTGACTCTTATAACTTACGTGTAGTTAGAATTAACCCAGAACCTGTTTCTGGGGAAAAAACTTATCGTATTATTATTGATGAGTTACCAAAACCGATTGATAGCCGTAAAGCAGCTCAGGGAGTAAATGTATTACTTCGCTCATCATTACCTGTATTTATTGTCAATAAAGATGCAATTACCAAACTGAGTTGGAAAATTGATGTTAACCAGAACACACCTTCTTTAAATATTAGCAATATAGGTAACCGACATGCGCTGTTAAATAGTCTAACGCTTGTTGATACAACTGCGAATAAAAGTTATCCCATTAAAGTAAATACTGTGAATGGTTATATTCTTGCGGAGAAGTCGAAAAGTTACTCGATTAGTAACTTTACCTACCAACCAAATCATAAATACAGCGTATCTCTAACAGTTAATGGTAAGAAAACCACACTTTAAGAGGCTTATATGAAATACATTATAGGTGTCTTATGTGTTGCGTATTTTCCTGCATATTCTTTTGCCGAACAGTTATTAGATCATACGAATACTGCAGTTCCCAGTGTTCCTAAATCTGTAGGTAGCAATAGTAAATATACACAAGTAGGAACGAATGAGCAGGAGCAAGATCTTAATTTCATCCAGCTATTTTTAAATATTTCGATTAACTCAAATGCTTCTGAAGATTTGGTTGCTGTAAAGCAATCTAAGGATGGAAAACTATATATTCGATCTAGCACTTTAAAAACTTTAAGATTAAAAATGGATGAACATATCCCAGATAACCAGTGGGTATATATTAATGATCTAAACGGAATCCAGTTTAAATATCTCGAAAATGAGCAGTCTCTAAACTTAAAAGTTCCGTCGAACATGTTAACGGGTTACTCAGTTGACTTAAATGGCCAGCAGGTCACTAGCCCGAATTTGCTAAAGATGAAACCCTTAAATGCAGCCATTCTGAACTACAGTCTGTATCAGACTATGACCAATGACGAGAACGTTTTCTCAGGTACGGCAGAGGGTATTTTTAACAGTGCAATTGGTAACTTTTCATCAGGCGTTTTATATAACGGTAGTAATGAAAATAGTTATAGCCATGAAAAGTGGGTGCGCCTAGAAAGTAAGTGGCAATATGTCGACCCTGAGAAGATCAGGATATATACCCTAGGAGACTTTATTTCCAATAGCCCAGACTGGGGAAGCAGTGTCCGTCTTGCCGGTTTCCAGTGGTCGAGCGCTTATAGCCAACGCGGGGATATTGTCACCTCGGCACTCCCGCAATTTTCCGGCTCGGCAGCACTGCCTTCAACCCTAGACTTATACGTCAACCAGCAAAAGATTTATTCAGGGTTAGTCCCATCTGGTCCATTTGACATTAAACAGCTCCCGTTTATTTCGGGAAATGAAGTCACCCTTGTGACCACCGATGCAACGGGAAAGCAGAGCATTACCAAAAAGCCGTACTATTTTTCATCCAAGATTCTGGCAAAAGGTATAAATGAGTTTTCAGTAGATGTGGGGGTTCCACGTTATAACTATGGGCTCTATTCGAACGATTATGACGATGCCACTTTTGCCTCAGGTGCGATTCGATACGGCTACAGTAACTCGCTGACCTTAAGTGGTGGTGTAGAGGCTTCAACAGATGGTCTGTCGAACCTAGGCACAGGATTTGCCAAGAATGTTTTGGGTATTGGCGTGATTAATGCTGACATTGCAGCGAGCCAATATAAAGATGAAAACGGCTATTCTACCTTGTTGGGTTTAGAAGGGCGCATCAGTAAGAACATTTCATTTAACACCAGTTACCGCAAAGTATTTGATAACTATTTTGACCTTGCCCGTCTGTCTCAAGTGAGATATTTAAAAGAGAACCAGATTAATCCTGAGTCACAGAACTACCTGAACTACAGTGCAGTGGCCGATGAGATTTTTAGGGCAGGGATTAACTATAACTTTTATGCAGGCTATGGGGTTTATCTAGGTTATAACCAGATTAAATATAGTGACAACTCCTATAAATTACTGTCTACCAATTTAAGTGGAAGTCTGGACAAGAACTGGGGTTTTTATGCATCAGCGTATAAAGATTATGAAAACCACAAGGACTATGGAGTTTACTTTGCGCTGAGATATACACCGTCCAGTAAAGTGAATGCGATCACGAGTGTATCTAGTGACAGCGGTAGCCTACGGTATCGCCAAGAAATATTCGGTTTGTCAGAACCCCAAATTGGTTCATTTGGCTGGGGTGGCTATGTTGAAAGAGATCAGGATGCCAATGAAAACAATGCATCGGTCTATGCCTCTTACCGTGCCCGAGCAGCTTACCTGACAGGGCGATATAACCGATTTGGGGATAATGATCAGGTTGCACTTTCGGCGACAGGATCACTGGTTGCGGCGGCGGGACGTATCTTTGCGGCCAATGAAATTGGAGACGGCTACGCAGTTGTGACCAATGCCGGGCCACAAAGCCAAATTATAAATGGCGGGGTCAATTTGGGAGAAACTGACAAGTCTGGAAGATTTTTGATTCCTAGTCTCATGCCATATCAAGTGAACCATATTTATTTAGATCCATCGTATCTTCCTCTGAATTGGAATGTTAAATCTACAGATCAAAAAACAGTCGTGGGTTATCGTCAAGGAACTTTGGTTGACTTTGGTGCTCATCAGGTTATTTCAGGATTAGTAAAACTGGTTGATCAAAAAAATTCACCGTTAATGCCGGGTTATACCGTTCGAATTAATGGTCAGCAAAATGGGATGGTTGGGTATGACGGTGAAGTATTTATTCCAAACCTGTTAAAACAAAACAAACTTGAAGTCGATCTTCTAGATCATGGTTCATGCCAAGTTGACTTCACATATAACAGTAATCAGTACTCAACCAAAAAATTGGGACCTTATGTATGTCATTAAATATTATGAATAAGGCTCAAATAGAGAGCTATAAGTTTTTTCCATTGTCTTTAAAATATTTTGTAGGCATTTGCTTATTTTATCTTGTTTATGCATTTTTTAGTCCGGCACATGCAGCTTGTACGGTAAGTGGGACCACAAATAACACTTTTATCTACACAGCAGCAAATATCAATAGTGATGCAACCGTAAACCTTTCAGGAACAATTACTTGCACGAATTTAGGACTTCCCCAGATTTCTAATTTCATGTGTATGAAAACCGTATTTACGGGAACCACAAATGCAATTAACAGTGTTTCATTACCCTATACAGTTACTGCAACTGTAGGCGGAGCTGGGTCTTCTACCACAAACCAAACCTCCAATGTGTGGTATGGTCCAGTAGCAACAGTCGCATCAAATAATATTGTGAGCTACTCGGTAAATATAAAAGTACCAGCTCGAACGGGGTCTCTTATTGCATACCCTCAAGGAACATATACAGCTTCGGTTCGGTTGTATTGGGATATGGATCTTTTGGGTTTGTCATGTGGTGATTTACTTGGTGGCTGGGATTCAGGCGATACATTGCTAACAGCAAACTTTGTGGTCCCAAGCCTGTGCCAATTAAACTCAACCTCAACTGTAGATTTTGGAAATATTAATGATATTGGTACGACTAAGCGTGATTACACAGCGCAAGGGGCAGTGAATACAACCTGTAATTTTGGAACGCCATACAGTATTTATTTAGGGGATGGCAATAACCGTATAGCTGGGGGTTTTAGGCGTATGATCAATAGTAATAATGAATTTATTCCCTATCAGCTATATAAAGATTCTAACTATAGTACGGTATGGGATGCAACGGGAGGCGTAACCAATGTTGGGGGAACAGGGGGAGTCTCAAAAACAGGTACAGGAAGCGCTCAAACGACTACTGTGTATGGAAAGATTCCGCAAGGCACTGCCATCGCAAGTAGACCTGGTGTCTATTCTGATAGTGTTGTCGTTACGGTGACTTATTAATCTTTCAAATTTATATGAGGAGCTCTTTTTATAGCAGAGCTCCCTATAATTCAAAGTATATTGCTTAAAAATTGTTAAGATATAAATAATAAAAATCAAATAATTCTTAGCTTTTGGAACTTGTTCGTCATCAAAAACAGTTTGACTTAAAAAAGCATTGTGTATATTTATTGGTTAGTTCTAAAAAAGAACTAGATAAAAGGCAATTAAAAATAAAGGTGAATAAATGTCGAATATTATTTTGCATCAATGGGAAATTTCCCCATTCTGTCAAAAAATTTCAAGAGTTCTGAAATTTAAAGGAATTCCATTTGACACAGTTAACTATAACGGCATTCTTGGAGCGAAAGTTCCTCTGCTAAGTAAGGTGGGCAAAGTACCTGTCATTGACCATAACGGTCAGAGGATTCAAGACAGCACTCGAATCGCGCGCTATCTAGATGAAGCCTTTCCAGACACACCTCGGCTTTACCCTGAAGATCCAAATCAAAAAGCGCTTGCTGAACTTTGGGAAGATTGGGCAGATGAATCTCTTTATTTTTATGAAGTCTATTTACGCGTAAATGACTCAGAAGCTTTAGATGAATCGATTCGCATTAGTAGCATTGGTCGTCCAGCTTATGAAAAGCCGATGGTAAAAGGTTTTATTTTAGCCGAGTTAAAAACGCAGCTTTTCTTTCAAGGCTTAGGACGTATGAAAGCTGAAAATGTTGAAGAAGAATTTATCCGACATCTCGACCGTATTGAGCAGGTTTTATCACAAAGTGAATGGTTAGTTGGAAACAGCCAAACCATTGCAGATATAGCTGTAGTTGCTCAACTCGGTGAAGTGATTCGTACCAGTAAAAAATTTAGTAAAGAAATTTTGAATCGTCCGTTTATTGCATTATGGTATAAAAAACAAACAGGGTGAAATGTCTATGACATCAGCAACATTAGATAAAAAACAAGATTGTGCGGTTGTTATTGGCGTCGGGGCATCACAAGGTATTGGTGCAGCGGTGTGTCGTCTTTTCGCCAAAGAAGGCTTAAAAGTTTATGTTGCTGGGCGTACTTTTCAGAAAATTGAAGCAGTGGCTGCCCAAATCCATTCCAATGGTGGAGATGCTGTAGCGTTTCGTTTAGATGCAGAAGATATACACCAAGTACAGGCCTTGTTTGACACCATTACTAGTCAAAACGAGCGCATTACTGCTGTCGTTCATAATGTGGGAGGGAATATTCCTTCCATCTTTTTACGCAGTCCATTGTCGTTTTTTACTCAAATGTGGCAATCCACTTTTTTATCGGCCTACTTAGTTTCTCAAAGCTGTCTAAAAATTTTTAAAGATCAAAATCACGGTACGCTTATTTTTACAGGTGCGAGTGCGTCTCTACGCGGCAAACCTTTTTTCGCAGCTTTTACAATGGGAAAATCTGCCTTAAGAGCTTATGCCTTAAATCTAGCCCAAATCTATAAATCACAAGGCATCCATATTGCTCATGTGATTATTGATGGCATGGTCGATGGCGATAGAGTGAATAAAGCATTATTTGGTCTGGGGCGGTTAGCTCGTCTTACGCGTGGCACTGGCGGACTTAATATTGATGCAATTGCAGAAAATTATTGGATGCTTTACCAACAAACACCTCAGCTCTGGACACATGAGTTGGATTTACGCCCTTATCAAGAAAAATTTTGAGAGACTAAAATGCTAAAAAAAATATTTCAAAAATTTCAAAAAAAGCAGGGCTGTGTTGTAGTGGCTGGTCATGACCTTCAACTGATTGAGCGTGATTTTGTAATTCTAGATAAAAACGCACATTTTCCATTACATCTTTATCAAGTTGTGCATGATTCAACCGCGCAAAAGATGAAAATACATTCTATAAATGATGGCGTGACAGCAGTACATTTAAATTTAGTGAATGCAGATCACTTAAAATGCTTATTGCGTTATATTTCACAACACGGGCATACCATTGAACTCTGTGTATTTCAGCCGAGTTTTTCATCTTCGCCCAATATCGAAGCTTTATCTTTAGAAGAGATTGAACACAGTTGGCAGAGCACAGGTTTAAGTGCAGTAAGTGTCGCTCAAGCTGTGATTAAACCTATGCTTAAACAACAGCGGGGCACAGTTATTTTTCTTGGCGCACCCTCTAATCACTCGACCCATTACGATGTGTTAAGCCAAAGCATGTTTGCTAGCATTCGAGCTTTATCGCAGTCATTGGCGAGAGAGTTTCAACCCAAAGGCATTCATGTTAGTTATTGCATGATTGAAAAATGGGAAGGGCAAAACCAGCACTTTACCTCATCTCTCAAGCAAGTATGCCAACACATCTATCAGCAACCTGATTCTGCATGGAGCCAAGAACTTAGCCTATCTTGAAGTTTTACTTTTACATATTGTTAAAATACAGTACTGATCTGAAATGATCATAGAACAATAATTTCGGTAGGTTTTTAAATGGTGAATATAAAGAGTTTTCAGCGAACGGTTCAAGTAGTGTCGACCTTGGCAGCTTTTATGTGTTTTTCTTCACTCGCGCAAGCTTCACAATACACTCAAACTGCTCGTTTAGTTAACGAACGCTTATCTTATATGAAGGATGTTGCAGGTTATAAAGCAGAGCAGCATTTACCTATCGAAGATTTAACTCAAGAGAAGAAAGTTCTGGATCAATCGCTTTCTGAAGCCGAATCTTTTGGCTTAAATAGCGAAACATTAAAGCTATTTATTGTGACGCAAATGAATGTAGCCAAGGCCATTCAGTATCGCTATCGCGCAGATTGGTTGTCGAGTCCTGAAAGTAATTGGAAGCCACAAGATTTAGCAGAAGTACGTTTAAAAATTAGTTCTCTAAACACTGAGCTTCTAAAAAATATTGCCGTTGAACTTAAGAAAAATCATAACAATGCGCCTCATGGCTGTAGCTATATGTGGCCTGTTCAGCATCCACAACTTAAAGAAGCCGACAAAAAAGCTTTATGTGAGGCATTAAATAAAATTAAGTTAAGAAAGCAGTAAAACTTTTACATTTGAAACTTAAGTCTTCATCTTCCACTTGTCTGATTTCATAATTAACATTTTCCCACTGATTTTTGTGCTTTTCGATAAGTAAGCAAGGGAATTGTTGAAAATTATGTCTAAAACTATCATTCATACTTAAGTCTGAAATATGGTTAAAGCATACATTGAATTTAGGGGCGGAAGGATCATGTAAATCTTTAGATAGAATCAAAACAAGATTGTAGCAATTCATTATATGGTCATGTTCTATTTTGAATGTGTCTACTTGATCAAAATTAAAAAAATTTCCATTCATTTCGTCTAGGTCTAACATAATTATCCTTATTTTAAAGTAGTGATGAAAATCTATAATTAAGTTGTCGTTCATATTAACTAAAGACAAGCTAATAATGAATTTTTAACCAATTAATTAAATATTCTAATTCGATGAAAAACAATAATTATTTAACTGTTTTCTAGCCAATATCACATTGACACCCAAAACCTCTCCGATTATCCTTTGCCTGCTGGCCACATTGCCAGTCAGCTTTTGACAGAGCTGGTACAAAAGGCGCACAACAACGTATTATTTCGTTTTGTGCGTTCTCCTAAGTCACGCCTTTATGGTAAGGCTAGGAGGGGCACGCTTGCGTGCGCTGGTTTCCTTTTGTACCAGTCTGTCAACCCTTCTAGTCTTGCCACCATTATTTGACAGTAATTGGTAAGACTCTTCTAAATCAAAAGGAGTCCGCCGTTATGCGTACTATTTATTCTTTATTGGCCTCTGCCAAAATCTCTCTATTTATTCCATTTAAACAGTCTTTCAAACGGTTTAATCGGCTCTAGGTTTTCTATACCTTAAGAATCCTTACGACTAAAAAATCATAGCAACAATAAACCTGAGATAGGCGAGCACACCATTATTTGTGCCGCTTTTGCATGCCTGTTTTTAACGCTCAATTTAAGAGTGACAGCATTTCTATCTCATTTACTTACAACAAAAAAATTATTTTAAACGGTATAAAAATGCCAAATTTAGAAGCATCATTTAGAGCACTTCGCGTGCTACATGCGGCAAGAGATTTGTTTAAACAATATGGGTTTTATATTGGGATCGATCGAATTATTGAAGAAGCCAAAATTCCCAAAGCCACTTTTTATAACTACTTTCACTCCAAAGAAAGGCTTATTCAGATGAGCTTAACTTTTCAAACAGATGCATTAAAACATGAGGTGTTTTCAATTATTCATTTGTACCGTGAACTCATGGCATTCGATAAACTTAAGAAAGTTTACTTTTTACATGCAAACTTAGAAGGCTTTTATCGTTTACCATTTAAAGCCATTTTTGAAATTGAAAAGCTTTATCCTGCGGCCTATAAAATCGTGATTGACTACCGGAACTGGTTCATTAAAGAAATTCATAAATTCCTTTTAACTGTAAAAGTTAACGCTACAGTTGAAGATGCCTACATGTTTTTATTTGTGATTGATGGGGCAATGGCCCAGCTTTTAAGTGCGAATAGTACTGATGAAAGGGATAAATTATTAGAATATTTTATGTCAACGCTCGCTTAAATTGATCCATATTCTAGTGTTTAACTTATGAAAAAGCCCTCCGAAGAGGGCTTTTTATTCAATTTGGTTTAGCTTTAAAAATCAAAAGAGGTTTGTAGATAGAACGTACGTGGCAGTCCTACATACTTACCGCCAGTAGAGTCTGTTGAGCGAGTAAAATATTGCTTATCAAAGACATTTTTGATTCCACCAGCGATTTTTAAACCTTTAACTTGTGAACTTAAGTCATAAGAGGTACGTAGCGCAAAAGTGGTGTAACCCGGAATATCTCCATATTTACCATCAGCAGTTTCTTCTGTTTGATAGACATTACTATCTGGAAGATCTGGTGAATGCTGCTTAGATTGAGCAAACATATCCGCATTTAAAGACCATTTATCTACTGTGTAACCTAACCCAACATTACCGACATGACGCGAGTAAAATGGTAAGTCTTTATCTTTAAATTGACCAGCTTCAGCCACTGCTTTGGTGAAAGTATAGTTTCCATATACTTTTAAGCCTTCCAGTGCATCAGACAATTGTCCGAAATCATAGCTAATACCTGTTTCGACACCTTTGTGGCTGGTTGCCCCTAAATCTGTCCAGATTCCGTTATTAGCAGCATCACGAACCAATGAAAGCTCTTTATCAAAGTCTAAATAGAACACGGTAAATTCGGCATTTAAACCATTGCCCAAATATTTGGTGCCAATTTCATAGTTGTTCGACTTTTCAGGATGTAAGCCTTCGGTTGTAGCCGTTGCGGTTGTTCCTTCAAGACGAGCTAATTGACTGTATTGCTGTGGACCGAACGATACGCCTGCGTTTGCAAATATATTCCAGTTTTCATTTGCTGAGTACATCACGGATAAACTTGGTAAAAATTCGTCTGAATCAATTTTTGGATAAACAGTATTAGGTTGTCCTTTGTTATAACCTGTGAAGTTATTATGGGTTTCAATTGATTCGAAACGAACACCCGGTGTGATGGTCCAACGGCCGAGTTCCATACGGTTGTCGATATATACAGCATGTGCTTTAGTACCGCCTTCACTACTACTACGCGGAGCAAAATCTGGCACTGATGAACCTGCTGCATAAGATGCAGTACGTCCTGCAAATTCAGAACTTTCTTCTTTTAAATAGCGATAGCCAACCGTTACTTCATTTTGAGTATTACCAAGTTCATAAATGCGAGAGTAACGCGGTTCAATTGCATAGACTTTATAATCGCGTGGAGCAGAATCGAGGCGTTTTTGCCCATTCGCTAGTGTAGTCTCAAGATTACTAGTACGGAAAGAGTCGATGTAGTAACTCAAAACCTCGAAGTTATTTTTTTCATCTTTATGGTTATAACGTAAAGAGACATCTGTACGTCGACCTGCAAAATAGTTTTTTTCACCAGAAGATTGATACGGGTTTTCAGCATATTGCGCCTGAGTTAAACCCTCTGGCATTTCGCCGCGACCTTCATAGTGATGCAGATTTAAAGCAACCGAGTCTTTATCATTAAATTGATAAGCAGACTTTAGCATTACATCATCGATATCAATTTTGTTGTTTGCTTCTCGATAACCGTTTCCTTTGGTCCCTGAATATAGAAGGGCAAGGCCTAAACCATTATCTAAAGTTCCCCCCACAAATAAATTAGGGCTCAGTTTTACTTGATCAGTACCAGATGCATATTCTGAAGTTAGGCTAACAGTTCCGCTAAAATCTTGAGGAATTGATCGAGTAGCAAAGTTAATAATTCCACCTACGTTTTGAGGCCCAAAACGAACCGATCCCGCACCGCGCACAACGTCAACTGATTCAATATTCCCAATTGAAACAGGTGTCAAAGATAACTGTGGCTGACCATACGGTGCAAATGAAAGCGGAACACCATCGACTAGAACTGTTGAGCGAGGTGATAGGCGAGATGCTAAACCACGAACCCCAATATTGAGAGAAACATCACTACCGCCTGTTCCACTACTGTCTTGAGCCTGAACCCCAGGAACTTGCTTTAGAGCTTCGCGCAGTGAAGTTGCCGCCGTTTCATCTAAACGCTTACGGTCAATAATAGTTCGAGCGCCAGCATGTTTGTGAACAGTTTCTGCATTTGCTTCTTCTAACCAGTTACCTTGTGCCTTAATGGTAATAGTCGGTAATGCACTAGTGGTTGTATCTTCGGCATGTGCAGGAAGTGCTAAATAAGTACAAGCTAGTCCGATTGCATAGCTAAGTGTAGAAACTTTGAACTTAAAATTTGGGAGTAAAAGAGCAGATGAGCGGTCCATGTTGATGTATCGAAATCCTAAACGATAATTATAATCATTATAGCGAAAAAGTAACAAAATTTTATAAAATGGTTTATGTTTTTTCTAAGAATTTTAAACTTTTTCTAAAATGTTACTTTTGATAATAATTTCAAAGAGCTGACTATGATTTAGATATAAATAATAAGATTCTAGCTAGACATTGGCTGTTAAAAGATCGAAGCCCTCTTATGTACAGCCACATATAATTTCTATTTAAAGACACAGTAAGTATAAAAGTAGTGGTGAGATCAAAAGTATACTATTACAAACTTAATGGAGATAAACAGGTAATAAGTTGAGTTTAAAGGCTATTTGTGTGAAATTGAAAATAATTTCATAAATATTTTTAATTAAAATCAAATAATTATTAATTTTTATTGAACATTTGTTATAGGATTTTTATATTAAATTATTGTTTTAATAATCAATAATCATTATTATTCGCGCTAATATTTACATGAACACACAAAATATATATGGAATTTATTAAGTCTCGCAAGAAGATTGCTAAATCAGCAATAGCTTCTTCATTATCAATTGTAGCTACAACTGCAATGGCTGCTCAGGAAAATTCTGTAGCGCTTCCATTAATTCATGTTCAAGCAGATGCAGAGGTTGCACAGAGCCTTAAAGTTGATAAATCGGCTAACTCTAAATTTGTCGCACCTCTATTAAATACACCAAAATCAGTTTCAGTAATTTCAAAACAACTTATTGAAGATATCAAAGTAAATACATTAAGTGACGCACTTCGTACTGTACCAGGCATTACCTTAGGTGCAGGAGAAGGCGGTAACCCGAATGGGGATCGGCCATTTATTCGTGGTTACAATTCAGAAAGTTCGATGTACGTTGATGGTATTCGTAACTCATCATCACAAAACCGTGAAATATTTGCTATCGAGCAAGTTGAAGTGACTAAGGGGTCCGCTTCTTCTATGGGTGGTGCAGGTTCTGTTGGCGGTAGCATCAATATGATTTCTAAAGTTGCTAAAAAAGGTGACTTTTTAGAAGGCTCTGTACAAGCAGGTACCGATAATTATCAACGTATCACATTAGATGGTAATAAAGACTTCGGTAATGGTACTGCTGGTCGCGTTGTTCTTATGGGGCATAAAAATGAAAAAGCGGGTCAAAGCGAGGGCGCTGAATACAAGCGAGTAGGTATCGCACCTAGCATTACATTTGGATTGGATACACCAACACGTGCAACTTTAAGTTATTACTACTTAAGATCTGATGACACTCCAGATTCAGGTGTTCCATATAATTACGATACGGCTAAAAAGGCAACTGTTGGTAAGCCTGTTGATGTTAAACAAGGTATTTACTATGGTTTAAAAGGTCGTGATTTCCAAAAACAAGAAAATCATATTGGTACTTTTAAAGTAGAGCATGATTTAAATGAAAATCTTACTCTTGCTAACACTGTACTCTACAGCAAATCAAAAAATGATTACCTTTGGACTCAGCCAGATGATTCAAAAGGTAATGTAGCAAACCGTAAAGTTTGGCGCCGTATTAACTCTCGAATTACTGACACTGATATTTTCACCGATCAATTATCTTTAAGAGGTAAGTTTAATACTGGAGCTATCAAGCATAGCTTTAATGTCGGTGCAGAATACAGTGATCAAGAGTCAGATAAAGGTAGCTACACAACAACATATCCGGGGTACGCAGGTTCTACAACGGGCGGTTTTAATAGTGATTGTGCTATTAATGATGCATGGTGTACTTCATTAACTAATCCTAATTCTAAAGATGCGTGGTTAGGTGGTCGTATCGCCAATAAAGCAACTACGACAACGACTACAAAAAATACTTCTGTCTATTTATTAGATAATATTGAGTTTAATCCTCAATGGTTACTTGATTTAGGTGTTCGTTGGGATAAGTTTGATACCGAACAGGTGACAAATGCCACTGGCGCTAAAATCGAGAGTAATAAAGATTTTGTTACTTACAATGCAGGCGTAACTTTCAAACCTACTGAAAATGGTAGTATTTATGCAAGTTATGCAACTTCTGCTAACCCTGTAGGTGTTGATGGCGGTGATGGTTCTGAGTCAATCGGTCAAGCTTATATGGACCTTAAACCAGAAGAAAGCCAAACCATTGAATTGGGTACAAAGTGGAACGTTCTAAACGAAAAACTTAATTTAACTGCTGCCATTTTCCGTACAGAGAAACAAAATACACGTATTCAAGTTGACTCAAGCACTTATACGAATGGCGGCGATAGTAAAGTTGACGGTATTGAACTTTCAGCAAACGGAAATATCACTGATAAATGGGCTGTGAGCGCAGGTTACACCTACTTAGATAGTGAAAATACTGATCCAGGGCCAAGTTGTAGTCGTGCTGGTGTATGTAATCCAGAAAATGCAGCTAAGGGTAAGCAACTTCCAAACGTACCTAAAAACTCTGCAACTTTATGGACTACATATAAAGTATTGCCTCAAGTTACTGTGGGTGCTGGCGCTTTCTATGCTGACAAAGTATATGGTGATGCAGCTAATACAAAATGGGTTCCTTCATATGTTCGATATGATGCAATGGCTCGTTATGACGTTAACAAGAATGTTAACTTGCAACTTAACTTAAATAACCTTTCTGATAAGCGTTACTTTACTAAAGCATATGCTTCACACTATGCAACTGAAGCAGAAGGCCGTAGCGCAGTATTATCAGTTAACTTTAAATACTAATAAGTTTAAAAATTTATTAGTTTGAATAAGTAATCTAAAATAGCCTCAATATGAGGCTATTTTATTAAATAAAGCTATTTTTAAAGGTATCGCCGTGATTCACCATATTCCAAATGTACTTAATAAAGACCAAGTCCAGTTTTTCCGTCAAGAAATGGACAAAGCAGAATGGGTTAATGGAAAAGTCACTGCTGGTACACTTTCAGCTACAGTAAAACATAATCAGCAATTGCCTGAAGAAGATCCTCTAACTCATCAACTGAGCAATATCATTCTTGATGCTTTAGGAAAACATCCATTATTTCTATCTGCCGCAATTCCCCTAGATATAATCCCACCATTATTTAATCGCTATGAAAATCATGAGTCTTTTGGTTTTCATGTAGATAATTCAATACGGCTCATACGTGGTAGTAATCAGCGTTTAAGAACAGATTTATCGTGTACGGTTTTTTTAAGTGAACCAGAAGAGTATGAAGGTGGGGAACTCATAATTGAAGATACGTATGGATATCATGAGATTAAATTACCTGCTGGTGATATGATTTTGTATCCATCTACCAGTCTACACGAAGTCACCGCTATTACTTCAGGCTGTCGTATAGCGTCTTTTTTCTGGGTTCAGAGCATGATTCGTGATGATGCAGAGCGACATATGTTATTTAATCTAGACCAAACTATTCAAAATTTACGTATGCAACTAGGTGATGATCATAAAGAAGTTTTGAACTTAACCAATACTTATCACAACTTAATTCGTAAGTGGGCTGAGGTTTAAAAAAACAAGGCGAGTAATTAAGTAGCGTAGATTATTTATAGGTTACTTATAAATATTTACTTCAATATTTAACGCTTTTTCATCAATTTTTTTCAACAAGCATTCTAGTAGTTCTTCTACTTTTTCATCATATTCAAAAGGATGAGATTTTCCAGTTTTGGTATTAATAAGATTTAAACTAATTTTATTAGAGGCTGGTCTATAAATCCCTCTATTACTTTTACCCAAAACAACTCTTTTAATTAATTTTCTATGTTCGAGTTCCGCTAAAGTACGATATGTCGTGGCTAGACTAATTTTTAAATTTTTCTTTTGAGATAGTAGGTATATTTCTTCTGCAGTTATTCCCTTATCGTTCTCATGTAAAAAACGAAAAATAGCAACTCGCGAAGGTGTAGCTGATAAACCCGTTTCCATTAACGCTTGATGATAATCCATTTAGTTCCTCTGCTAATGGCTTCTTTACATTTAAATTGATTACTAAGGCTTTTTTAGTAGCAGGTAAAAAAATCTATTTGAAAACCAATGATATTAGTCTTAATTGTAAACCATTCGGTATAAAAAGTATTATGATAAAAAGTAAAAATACTAATAGAAATAACAAAAGCTAGCAGTCGATTCTTTTTTAGAAGCTCATATTTACCATACCATTAAATTTTTAGACTCTCATGACTGAGTTCTATTTTGCTCAATGATCTCTGTTAGCTTTTCACATGATTGATTTACTTTTGCTATAGGTGAGGCTGCAATGCCTATGAATTGAGAGCTGTAAAGATGAAGGAAGTGGCATTCCTAAAAGTAACATTTAAAAAGCCCTCCGAAGAGGGCTTCAAATTTATTTAAAGTTAGGTTGATTTAAGATTTTGTAGACCTTTTCTTTATATACATTATTAGAAATAACACCTTTATCTCGCTGTTGTTTTAGCGATTTAAACTGTTGGCCACGAATTTCTCTTTGAATACCCACATTATCATGATGTCTAATGTAATAAAGACTACGCTCATGATTGCTCATATTCACTGTTTCATCAGTAAACGAAGAAGGCTTTGCTTCATTTTCTTGATATTGTTTTGCAATTTCAAAAAAATCTACGTTTTGGGAATGAGGAGAGTCAAATGAATTTTGTTGTTCAGTCAGCTGATAGTTCTGAGTGTTAGAATTTACTTCAAGCATACTTTTATGCTGATTAAATCTAGGGCGGTTATATTCTTGTTTGGTTTGAAATGTGTTTGTTTCAGCAAAAGTGGAAGAAGAAAAAAGCCCAATATTTAAAGATAAAAAAGTTAATAAAAATCTATTCATTTCTTTGGGAGTCCAATTGAAATTGAGTAAATCACTGTATTGTAACATTAAAATTTTATTTTTGAAGGTTTGACTTCAAGTATGCTTGATCAACTGGTAAATAATAAGATCTGTAGCGGAGCGTAAAAGCCAATTTAAAAAGGCTCTTTACACTCATTTTTTTAAGATCGTTTTGAATATTCTTCTTTCAATTTATCCAGAAAAATAAAGAGGTTTTGATTCATTTTTTGATAGTCATGCTTCCATAATTCTTCACGAGTATTCACAAATTTATAATTATGAGCATCATTTAACTCGATTTCTGAATGTTGAATCAGCAATTCAACTACTTCTGAAGTTAATTCCATATGACATTGTAGGCCATAAACTAATTTGGAATATTCAATAATCTGTCTTGGGCACCCTGCGCTAAAAGCAATAATTTTTGCGTTGGGAGTTAAGCCTGGCATGTCGTTATGCCAATGGCCAACTTCGGTCATTTTTCCTAAGTGAGAAAACTTAGAATGCGTTATTCCATAATCTGTAAGCATAATTGGAAACTTACCAATTTCTCGCTCAGGGCTGTGTTCAAACTTGGCACCTAAAGCTTCACCGATCAATTGAGATCCTAGGCATACCCCAATAACCACTTTATTTGCTTCAATCGCTTTTTTAATGATTGCTTGTTCTGCTAATGAATTAAAGTGAGGGCACATATCTAATGTAGTATCGGGACTTTGTGGGCCACCCATTACAATAAGAAAGTCAATATCTTCAACAGAAGTTGGCAAAACTTCATTTAAATACACTCTTGAATAGGTAATTTTGAAGTTATTCATTTTGCCCCAAACTTCATATGCGCCAGGCGCTTCAAAATCTTCATGAACAATAAAATGTAGCCGCATAATAATCCTTAAAATCTAAACGTTAATAAATAGATCATTGGTTAAAAATCAAGGAAATCTTAAAAGTAGAATAGAGTCTTTAATACATCCAGTTTTGAAAACCTATATGGGCCAGCTTTATTTGTTTTTATAGAAGTTGAAATTAGTTATTTCTTTTTAAAATACATTCGATATATTTATTGTTAAGTTAAACTAAATTATTCTGGTGTGACAATAGCAGTTCAATTTGTTAAATTGTGTAGCTTTTATCAAAGTGGACAAAATTTATGAAGACATTTTTAGTTATATCTTTATTGGGTTTTGGGCTGATTGGTTGTGCTTCATCTCCATATAATTCTCAAGAAAATTATTTGAATAAACCTCCAATAGTTCCAGAGAATAAAGCTTTTAATAGTTTTAAAACACCTGAACACGGGATTTTTACTGATCGAGATGTCTATAATATAAATATATCAGAAAATTCGAATCTAAATTTTCGTTATGAAGTTCCTTTTTAATGAAAATAAAATATTAACTAAAAAAAGGGCAGAGCAAAGGTGGCTTGACACTTTTGCTAACTCATAATAATTAATAAAACCTTTTGGGTGGTTTTTTTAATTCTAAACTGTTAAATTTTAGTTATTGAAAATAAGGTATTTTAAATGAAAAACTTCACTATTGTTGCTTCTTTATTTTTGTTAGTTGGGTGTGCTACAGGTCATAAACAAGTTACTCCTGCGCCAGTGGCTGATAATAAAATTATTTCAGAGGCTGAAAAATATAAAAAACAATATCAAAAGAAAATTTATAAAACATGGGATATTCCCAAGTCTTCTACAGGTATGAGCGCAAGTGTTAAGGTCTTTTTAACGGATACTGGAGAAATCGAGCAAATTATCTTTTTAGATAAAGAAGAGCAAAAATTTAAAACAAGTATTGAAAAAGCTATCTGGCGTTCAAGTCCATTTGTTTTACCATCTAATCAGGAAGTAAGAAAACAAGCAAGAAAATTCAATATTAAATTTCAGGTAAAATAAAATAAGATCTTACTAAACATGAGGAGCGGATTTAAAGGATTTTCATTTATTTATATTAAATTCGCCCCTTTGTTATAAATATCTTTAATACTATTTACTTTAAAATTTTTAGGTTACAGAAATATTAAATATACTAATTAATATTTTTGATAAACAAAATATAAAAATTAATAACATTTTTATCAAAAAGTTAAAGAAATAAAACTTTAAGTACATAGCGAATTAATATAAAAGAATATGTAAATCTAGAAGTTTATCAAGAAAAATTATGAGTGAAGTGAAAAAATCTCTTAAAGAAAGTAAGACAACATCAGTTGTAGCATGGGTTGTGATTTTGTTTGGAATTGTCTTAGGCTTAGCTTTTATTTTGTCATATGGGCAAGTTGAAACTCGAAATGATAATTTAGACATTATTCAAGTGTGGTCTAAAGAAATGGTCACTGTTGGTCTTTTTATTATATTTAATGGACTACTTTTCGGTTACTTGTTTTTAAAAATTAGTAGTATTTTGAATCACCTTGAAAACAATAAAAATTAAAAAACATCTAATTAAATTAATATCTTATATAAGCATGCTTCATCTTAAATGGATGGTAAGTTAGTATTGGAAGTATTGCTCATCTATAAAAATAAATTGAAAGAAAATTTTTCAAAATCTTCTTTTATTTTGATGTTTTATGTTGCATGTTTCGCATTTTTAAATGTTTTTGATAAGTAATTTACTATTAACTTTCAAAAACCTTGTATTTCTTACATTTAATTGATGAGTTTTACCCTATCTTACATAAAAAAATAATAGTTTAAAGAAGTATATAAATATACGCATGAGAAGATAGGAGGTTAAGATGCCAAAATATCTAGCTATAGCAGATAAGGTTTATAAAAAAATTAAAAATGACAACTTGTTTTCTGATGATGTAATAGAAAATTTAAATTGTTTGGTTGGGCTTATTCGTAATGCGATAAAAGGTACTGAATTCAAATTAAAGTATAATTTTATTAATTTTGAAGACTGCTTAACCAAGCCCATCGAGCAATGCTCGGTAAAAATTGATTTTAGTCTTATGCCTAAGTTTGATAATGAAGGTGAGTTTATTTTATGGCTTGCAGGATTTATTGAAAGAATCACTGAGGGAGGTAAAGCCAAATTTCCTCCTATTTCTCAGTTGGTCCCTCAAGGCTTTAGTATGGGAAATGAAAATATTCCAGTAACTACTTTACCTGTAAAAGAAGAAAATGCAGAAATGATTGTTAATTATTTTAAATCAGATGATTATATTAAAAATAATAAACTACCTTCTTAAAATATATAGAAGTAATACGCCAATTATCTTTAACAATTTAGAGCTTATACCGCCTTTGAAGGCGGTTTTCTTTATTATGTATCTTAAAGTGTCTGTTACATAAATGATGATTGTTTCATGTTGAATGTATCTGTTAATTATTTGAGCATGGTATGGGACAAGTGAAGTAAAGGATAAATCTCATGATAGATGAAGAAAAACCCTTAAATTTTGATGATGATGAAGAGCCTCTTGATTTTGCAGATGAAGAATTTATCGATGATAAAAAAGAGGATGAGTTGTATAACAGTATTACCAAAGATGGCTCTAGTGTCGATCCGGCAGATGATGGTGAGCGACATATTCGACCTGAAGATGGCGATCCCATAGAAGTCGAAGAATAATCTATAGCCCAATTTTATATTGGGCATTTTAATTTCTAGCGTATTTGGTTGAACAACAACAAACCCTAGATGTTATTCAAAAATTATCATTAATGACTTAAAAAACATGAAAGTTAAGCAATGAGTCTAGAGATATGAGGCTATATATTTATTAAATTCTTATTCTCAGCCAGAAGTAAAACTATGAGTAATTATATTTATAAATTTGCCAACCAAATCAAACATAACGCTGTACCACCAATTAATGACGTTTTGCTCGCTTTTAGAACATTGAAAGCAATACCAGGTGGATTAACGTTGTTGTCAAAAGTTGTTAGCCGTGTTGCTCCATATTTTCAAACAGTAAATCCAATTATTCAAAAACTAGATGCTGACGTGTGTGAAGCTTTCATCAAAAAGAATAAATCAGTCGAAAATCACATAGGAACAGTTCACGTTATTGCCATATGTAATGGATTAGAATTTGTTATGGGTGTACTAACCGAAGCATCTATTCCTCAACATTTAAGATGGCTACCTAAAGGCATGAACGTAAATTATGTCGCCAAAGCCGATTCTGATATTAAAGTCGTCGCAACAATTGATGAAGAATGGAAAGTTGGCGATATGCAAATAAAAGTAAATGCCTATAGAGCAGATGGACAGTCTGTAGTTCAAGGGTATATTACACTTTGGGTTACAGAGAAAAAGTAAGATGACAGAGGATTAGATGCAAAAAATATTGGATTATCTTTGCAAGCTTTTTACTACCAAGTCTCGGTCACGTGCCGCTACAAATAGTCCGATTGCTACCGCAACAGACAATGGCGATGAGGAAATTGGTTTTGCGGTAGATGAGATGTCTCTGAGTCAGGAAGGGGTAAATCATATTTGTAATTTTGAAGGATTAAGACTCAGTGCTTATGATGATGGCGTAGGTGTCTGGAGCATTGGTTATGGCACAACCAGATACCCAAACGGTTTGAGCGTTCAAAAAGGTGACACATGTACTCTTGAGCAGGCCAAAGCATATATGCAGCATGATTTGAAAATATTTGAGCGTGCAGTCAATGGCGCTGTAAAAGTTCCTTTAAAGCAAAATCAATTCGACGCATTAGTCTCACTAAGTTATAACATCGGGGCAGGAGCCTTTAAAAAATCGACCTTATTAAAAAAATTAAATTCAGGTGATTACAAAGGGGCCGCAAACCAATTTGATGTATGGGTAAACGCAGGCGGTAAGCGTTTGGCTGGATTGGTTAGACGCCGCGCTCTTGAAAAGAAATTGTTTTTAGGATCGTAGAGTCTTTTTAATTTTTATAGGCTTTTATCAGAAAAGCCGTTCTGATCTTTAATAAAATCTAGGCATAAAAAAAGCCTGATGCTACGAATCAGGCTTCAGTATTCATCGACAATAGGAGTTGATGAACAAGACCAATCTAACAGACCTGTTCAGTAAAGGCAAACCGAGGCTTGAATTGCTGAGTCAGATCAAAGTAATTTTTCCAAATTACACACATTAAAAAAGCCCTTGCTCAAAAGCGAAGGGCTTAGTCATTCATTGATCTACCAATGAACTATATAAGGCTCATCTCATACTAAGGTCAGTATATCTGAAATTGGAGCAACTGAGAAGAAAACCTTATAAATACCTTTTTCATTCTATTTAAACTTAATTTATTTGAGCGTATAGCAAGTTACATCATTGGTAAATCAATACACAAAACTTGCACTTTGCATTTTTAAGGGTGTGGTATTTGTGTAGGCTCTGATTGGCTTAGGAAATAAAACAATAGCTATCTTTTAACGGTTCAATATAAAGTTTGAACATGTTGAAGACATCAGGAGCTAGATATAAGCAAGGAAGTAAATATGAACTTAATTAGATTAGAAGAACTTTCATTGATGAGTAATGCGGTTTTAACACCTCAATTAAACAATTGGCCATGTATACAATCATCAAATACGGGTACTACATATGCTAATAAGAATACAGACAGTTTTTCTGAACAATCTGATAAAAAATTTCATAAAGAATGGCGAAAACAACAAAAGAAAATACTTAAAAATATTCCGAGTAATGCTGTTTTACTCAGTATTAAAGAGATGGTGTAGTTAGACACGAGACAAGTTTATAAAGATATAAATTACAAGGATAAGCTATTAGTTAAATAACTTTACGTAGGTACACTTGTTAGTCATAACTTATTCTAGAGATATTAATAATAAGCAAATTACATAAGGTAAGGCAGAAAATAGAAAATAACAAAAAAGGGCAATTCTGTAGAGGTAATTTTTATGGTTAATCTTCATCAGAAATCACTTTTTGATGTTCTGACTCAACATCAAGCTTATCTATATCGAGCATCTTCAAGATCGGTTAATGAACTTCTTAATTTATTTAATTCCGAAACAGTTAATATGCTTACCAAACTAAGTAACTTGTTAGATGAGCTAAATGAAAAGGAAAAAACCGCATTGGCGGGTGGGCTTTACTCAACAGCCCCATTAAAAGAGTTACGTGCACTGATTTCTCAGTGGTTTAATACCACCAATGATGTGCTCATTGAAACTTTTACCATCTCTGCTGTGGCATTGGCTGTCTATGAAGCCAAATATATGTCAAAAGTTTTTGGTGGCAAACATAAAGAATTAAAAGGTGAACAGCTCTATAAAGCTGCTAAACGTGTTCCTTTAGCAGGTGGAGCATTGGTGGAGGAGTTATTTTCTACAATTGCCGAGGTCGCCCGTCAAAGAGTGGAGTATGCAATTCGGGATGGCCTCAATACTGGAGCGACGAATCAACAAATTATTCAGCGGATTCTAGGGACTAAACGCCTTAAATATGAAGATGGACTACTAAATAGCTCTAAGATTGATATTGAACGAACTGTGCGTACGATTCGAAGTCATATATCCAATCAGGCCTATTTAAACAGCTATAAACAGTTAAAGTTTGAATATGTCAGATTTGTAAGTGTTCTTGATGGCAGAACCTCCAAAATATGTGCAGCCCTTGATAGTAGTGTTTGGGATATTAATGATCCTACAAAAAGAGTTCCGCCTTTACATCCTCATTGCCGCAGTATTCTAGTTCCAACTCATGAAAATGGTCAGCTAGTTGGCAGCCGAGCCTTCATTATGGATGAGAGAAAATTTAGGGATATTCCTAAAAATGAACGTGAACAGTTAATTGGCCAATTAGATGCAAATATGTCATTTAAAGAGTTTTTTAAACTAACAGATGATTTCTTTCAAAAAGAATGGTTAGGGCCTAAAAGATATCAATTATATAAAGAAGGGGAATTTGATTTTGATAAGTTTTTTGATCCAGAAGGACGGTTATATACACTTGAGGAGCTTAAAGAACTTGATGAGCGAGCTTTTAAAGTATTGGGATTGTGAGATAGAGTAGAAATATTAGAGATAATATTTTTTAGTTTTAACTAAATACACACACTTAAACAATTAGTTGAAAAAAGTTTCAATAATCTAGCCAGATAGCATGTTAAGTTTTTCTCAATCATAAAAATTTAGAAAGGATCAAAACATGAAATTTTCCTACCAAGATCTTGCTGGAAATAATATTGAAGTGGAATGTGAAAGTTATATCCATATTCCATCAGGTGCAGCTGTAAAATCTACAGAAGCCGGCAATTACCATATTACTGAAAATTTCAGCTTCTATAAAAAAACTCAAGCTGATTCTGTGCCCATCTATCGATTTGCTATTGATCGTAATTCTAATGTTTTTAATAGCGATGAACTGCCAGCATTAGCTCAAATTGGTAAAGATTGGAAAAGTTTAGACTAGTCTTTAACTCAGCATAAAGCCCTCATTCGAGGGTTTTATAATGTACCTTAAATGAGTTATTTCTTTTTAAATACAAGCGTTAAGCCTATTAAAATTGCAATCATTCCTATTAAGCCCGCAAGCGGCAACTTATTTTTTAAAATTAAAAAATCTAAAAGTGCAGTAACGACAGGCACTAAATAAAATAGGCTTGTTACATTTACAAGATTGCCCTGATTTAGAAGACGGTAAAGTAAAAGTTGAGCAACTACAGAAATTAAAATTCCAAGGAATAAGGCCGAAATAATGAGTTGTGAATTCCACGTTATTTCAAAATTTTCAAATGGAACTATAAATAAACAAACTAGAAGGCTAACTATATATTGGAGCGGTAAGACATCTGTTGGGGCTTGTTGAATGTCTTTTTGCATGATGGCACCAAAAGTGATACAGATCAGTGCTGCTAAGGCAAAGAATATTCCGATTGGAGCGATAAAAGACATAGTTAAGCTTTTCCACACTAAAAGGATGAGTCCGGCTAAAGCAATCAATAGACCTAATAATCTTTCTTTTTGTAAATTCTTTTCTAAAAGACAAAGTGTCAAGATTGGCTGTATTCCCATGATTGTGGCCATTAAACCAGGGGTGACTCCGTGAGCTATGGCTTTAAAATAACAAATTGAATAACCTGCAATAATGAGGAGTCCAGTTAATAAAACTTGCTTTCGAGTTCCATGCTTAGGTAAAAGTCTTTTTCTAAAAATAGCAATTAACAATAGAACAAACAAAGCTGTGGCAAAGCGCAGAATTAATAATGCTATAGGTGAGGCACTGTCGAGTCCCCATCGAGTAAAAATCGCAGCACTTCCCCAAAGTAAAACGAAAGTGGATGTCGCACTTTGTGACGCAAGCATCTGTTTATTTAGGCGCATAAAACCTCCTCCTAGTGCGTAATACCTAAGAAATACGAAGTGATAAAATTGTTAGTAAGGACAGTGATTAACGAGTTATTCAGTTGTTAATCAATTCACCGTTAGCGACGTTAAAAATAAATTGTTTTAACTTCTTATAAGCTCAGTATGAAAGAGACAATAAATAAAGAAAAGCGCATAATTCTTTTATATACTATTTGAAAATCGAATAGATAAATTCTAATGACTTTAAAAAATTTACAGATTGATTGGCTAAAGTGTTTTGTCACCGTAGTAGATACAGGCTCTTTATCAAACGCAGCACCTGAGTTATATCGGTCACAGTCAGCTGTTAGCATGCAACTAAAAAAACTTGAAGAAGCCCTACATTGCCAACTTTTAATACGAACGCACCGACAAATTGAATTAACGTCTCAAGGACAGCTACTTTTAGGTTATGCGCGCCGTATTCTTGACTTACATGCAGAAGCCCAAATGGCATTTCACGGAGATGAGCTGAAGGGGCGTATACGCCTTGGGGTGCCCGATGATTATGCTGCAAAATATTTAACGCCTGTACTTAAGCGTTTTGCTCCACGTTATGGAGGTGTTGAAATTGAATTAATTTGTGAGCAGTCTACTTCGTTAATACCACGGGTAGAAACTGGGGATATAGACTTGGCATTAATTTCGAGAGATAACGCTCGTCAAGGAACACTTTTATTTCATGAAGCAATGGTGTGGGTAGGCTCTCCACAGTTTGAACTCTGGCGAGAAGATCCACTCCCAATTGCAGTTTATGAAAGTACTAGTCAAGCCAAAAAGAGTGCTATTAATTCTTTGGCCTTACAGGGACGCCGTTATCGGGTAGTATACAACAGTTCAAGTTTAGCTGGTCAAATTGCAGCAGTGGAAAGTGGTTTAGCAATTGCTGTGTTCACACAGTGTAGTGCGCCTGAGCATTTAACTATTTTAAGTGCTGATCATGGCTTAGGACCTTTAGAACCTATGGAGGTCGCTGTTTATCGGAGTCGAGCATCTTTGGAGTCTAAAGCTGTAGATCACTTATATGACTTACTCCTCAAAACGCTCAGGCATTCAGTTAATATTTAATTTAAGTTTATTTTAGGTGCTCGGCTCTGAACTTGGTGAGTTAAATTTTAAATGGGCACTTAAAGTTAAAACTAAATAGCTTTACATTTTTGCGCTAAATCTACAAAAAAGCCTAGAAACCTATGCTGATCGTAAAACTAATAAAAAGTATTTATTAACTCATCAATCTGAACAATTCATGAGGTGAAACATGACAAAAATTATAGCGACCTTGGGTTTAGCCGCCTTTATTTCTTTGAGTGTGAGTGCTTGCCAAGGTGAAAACGACACAAAACAGCAAGATAAAACCACAACTCCTCATTCAATGGATAAAGATTCATAATCTAGATGAATGCTCAAAGCCCATCGTAAGATGGGTTTTTTTATATCTTTTTATTTTTGTCTTAAAGCGTGATTTGTAACACAAAATATTTATTTTTAATGGTGCTGTTCAAAATATGTTGACTAATACACTTGGTTTTAAATATATTTAAATTAGAAACTCATTATTTTAAATAGAACTCTATATTTAAAATAAATTGGTTCAAATATCCTCAGATCAGAAATTTAACCTTTAAGTTTGATTATAAAAATATTAACTAATCAAGGAGGTAAGTATGGACGCTAAATTTCATTCTGAAAATGAATATGGTTTTATTTTAAATATATTGAACAACTATGTTGTTATAAAGAAGACATTAAAAGATGATCATTATCCTTATGATTCATTTGGTTATCTTCTTGCTCTTTATCAACCACTAAAAGTCTATATTCCTCAGCTTCCACATCCAAAAATTTATATTGAGGTTGGTGGAATTTCTTATGACAGAATGATTGTTATGCAAACCGAGGACGAGACAGAAGCCATAAATATTTTATTGAATTTAGGACAACTTGTTGCTTAACAATGAAGTGATATTTAAATGCTGAGTTTAATTTACTTAAGAAAAAGCTTTCTTAAGTAAATTCACGAAAAAAATAAAGGCCATAAAATAGTTGTTGGAAAAGAGAACTTAAAGAATTTTTTAATGTTACTATTTATTCTCATTAAACAAAGACCCTAATAAGATACAAAAAGCCACAAAAGCTAAATCTATAACTTTAAAAAAATTTGTTTATATAACTAAGAATATTAAAAAGTAGGTAATCGTCATGAAAAAAATACTTTTAACAACATTGGCTGGATTTGCTTTATTAGGAAGTAGTGCTGTGATGGCTAAACCAGATGCTGCTTTATTAAAAGAAGCAACAAAAAATGTAGTCACAGTGTCCAAAGTAAAAACTTTGGCTGATGAATCTGGAGTAACTTTAACTGGTACGATTGTAAAGCATATTGCTGGGGATCATTTTGAGTTAAAAGACGCAACTGGTTCAATCATAATTGATATTGATGATGATTTATGGAAACCTCTTGAACTAAAAGCAGGGGATAAAGTACGTGTCGTTGGTGAGGTAGATAAGCATAGAGTTAAGCCTACCGATATTGAAGTTTTCCAAATTGAGCGTGTTAAATAAAAGCTAATATTTTAAGTAAATATTGTTCAAAACCAATGAAAAAGAAAACTCCTATTTTTAGGAGTTTTCTTTTGAAGATAGTAAGTTTTTATTATTGCGTTGCATTAAAAGCCTCATGGTATTTGACATTCGCTTTTGGAATATTGCCCGAGAAAGTTAGAGCCTGAAAATATTCACTCGGTACATCGGGCAAAATTAGCTCAGGATAATTTTTAAAACCAAATCGGCTGTAATAATTCGGATCACCTAATAAAACACATCCTTGAGCGCCAAGTTGTTTTAATTTTTCTAGTGATTTATTGATGAGAAGAGAGCCAACACCGCATCCTTGTTTATTTGGCTGAACTGAGATAGGACCTAAACCATACCAACCTATTTCGCCTGAGCTAATCTCAACCGGAGAAATAGCAATATGTCCAATAATAGACTTATCTTCAATTGCAACTAGAGAAATAGTAAGTTGTCCGTGATCTCTTAGACTATTAACAATAAAATGCTCGGTATGACTTGTGTGCTCAGCATTTTGAAAAGCTGCTTTTGTCAATTCTTCAATGGCTTCAATATCTTCGGCTTGCTCATCACGAATAATAATATTCATTAAAAATTCTTCCAGACTTATAGATTATCCATATACTTTAACTTTTAAATAATTATTGAAAAGAAAGATAATTAAGATTTCTAAGATACTTTATTTGTTACTGGTTATAAAAAGCAACTACTACTCATCAAAATCATACATAAAGTAAAATTTTATAAAAATTATTTTTAATATAATCACTTTAAAATAATTTTGAGGGTCAATAAGTTGAGAAAAATCATTAAAACATTATTACTATCTACGCTTATTTCAGCTACTTCGTTCACTATCTATGCCAAAAATAATGAGCAAAAAGTTAATTTTTTACAAAGTTCACCACATACCATTTTAACTGGAAAATTTCAGGGCTACGATGATGTAAGGTATAGAGTTTATGCAAAAAAAGGCCAAATATTAAAATTTGATATCAATAGTCTGGGGAATTTAGCCTACATAAATATTTTTGCACCTGGTAAAAAACCAGGTAAAGATAATGCACTATTGATTGGCTCAACTATAGGTTTTAAAGGAGAGCTTACTTTACCAGTTGACGGTGACTATATTATTCAAGTTTATCAAATGCGTAATAGTGCTCGTAAAAATAAAACTGTGAAATATACTTTAGACCTCGAGTTATTAAGCAAAGTGAAACAATAATAATTGATAAAATTTACTAGCTCTCAAATGAGAACTAGTAAATTTGAAACTTGGTATATTACTAACTATTATATTAAAGAAAATGACTCATGAATGCCTGAGCTTTCAACAAACAGTTGATCATGTGAAACGAGCAATACCGCACCTTCATAACTCTGAATAGCATTAGCAAGTAGCTCTCTAGATTCAATATCCAAATGATTTTCTGGTTCATCTAATAACAGAAGTTCAGGTGCAGGTTCTATCTGGCTAAGGGCCAATAAAGCTACTTTTAGTTTTTCACCACCACTTAGCTGAGACAATAGTTGGATACCTTTATCTCCACGAATTCGAAGTTGACCTAGCAAATTTCTCCATTCGAGTTCTGAAAGTTCATTATTCAGGTGAGATAAATTTTCAATAACAGTCATTTCATCGCATAAAAAGCTAAAGTTCTGGTCGAGATAGAAACACTCTACAGATAGGTGAATGCTGTCACAGGGTTGATTGTTCTGTGCATGAATTGCCTTAAGTAAAGTTGATTTTCCAATACCATTTTGTCCTGTTATATGAATTTTTTGAGCCGCTTGTACTGCTAGATCGATGGGTTTTTGAGTTCCATGTTTCAGTTTCAATTTTTTAATCCGCAGAATTTCACCAGATTTCTTATGAAAAGACGGGAAGACAAACTGTTGAGGTTTAACGGTTTCGAGAAGCAATTTCTTATCTTTTAAATCATTTTGACTGTTTGAAATTTGTCGCTGATGTTGAGACTGTATAGCAGCAATGCTTTGGCCTGCTTGTTCCTTTTTAAAGTCGAGCAAAATCTTGGCTTGAGAATTTGATTCTCTTAATTTATTGCCAGCACGCTCTCGTTTTTGAGCTTTCATTAATACATCATGTTGCTTTTGCTTCATGTGCTTAACTTCACGTTGGCTCTGTTGAATAGATTGCTCTAGAGCTGCAATATTGGTTTGATACTGCCCATAAAATTTTTCATAATTTCCGGTGGTGTGATGTAGACCATGTTCATTTAAATGATAAATATGGTCGACTTCATTTAATAAAGTCCGATCATGGCTAATGATAAGACTACCTGCTGGGTGTTTTTTTAAATGATCGATTAACCATTGTCTAGATTCCTGATCTAGATGATTACTAGGCTCATCAAGTAATAGATAGTGATCTGATTTTAAAAATAAACAGCTTAGAGCCAATTTGGTTTTTTGACCTTCACTTAAATTTTTAACTGGGAAATCTAAATCTGTTGGTAAACCAGCTGATTCTAAGAGGTTGTTCCATACAGTGGGCAGGTCCCATTTACCTTCCAATAAATCATAATCATCGAAGTCGGCATTACCTTGTTCAACTCTTTTAAAAGCGTCGTAAATATCTAAGATATCTAAGGCTTCAGCAATCGTCAGTGCTGTCAAACGATGCAATTGAGGTAAATATGCATGTTTTACATGCCAAGATATTTGCCCTGATGTAACAACTGAATCTAATGCAAGCGTCTCATTTAACAATTGCATAAGCAAAGATTTGCCTTGGCCATTACGACCAATTAGGGCAGATACCTGATTCGATTCAAGACTAAAATTTAGATGCTTAAACATTACCTTTGAAGGGAACTCTAAGGTAAGTTGCGATATTACACATGCCTGCTGAGTCATAAAAAAACCTCATAAATACAGGATGTACAAAATAGGAGAATGATAATTTATAATAGAGACGGTAAATCACAAAAATAGTCTATTTTGCACATCAAAAAAAGAAAAAATTGATGAGAAAAAAGACTTACTTCATTGGTGTGACTCACGAAATTGATGGAATAGTGAACTATTCTATAGAGTTTTTTACCGGGTGTAAAATTTCTATAAGTTATTTTATTAAAAAGCCCAATTATTAGATTGGGCTTTTATCTTTCAAGAATTTTACTCTTTTACGACTAAAACTTGAATCTTGGTGCTATTTAAAACATCTTGAGCAAAACTTCCCAAAATTAATTTTTGGAAACCTTTACGGCCATGCGAACCAATCACAATCAAATCAGAACCTAAGTCTTCTACAGCTTTCAAAATACCATCTGAAGAAATTTCACCTTGGATGATTTGAGTCTCTGCATCAATACCTTCTTCAGCACATAAAGCTTTAACTTTTGCGAGAGTTTTTTCTGCGTTGGCACGTGCTTCAACAAAATAATCTTTTACAACAGGTGAGATGTAATAAAAATCTACGCCACTAAAAGGATCTACCGCAACCAAACTAATGGCGGTCAATTTACTACCAAATGCTTTTGCAATGTGAGCTGCTTGTCGAGCTGCTGCTAAAGAAATGTCAGAACCATCTACTGGTACAATAATATGTTGGTAATTCATGATGTTATTCCTCTTATTTACAGTTGTTATATGTATGAAGCTTTTATTAATTAAAGATTAACATATTTCATTCTATTGAGACATCTATTCAATTAAAAGTAATTGAAATTAAATAAATTATATATAAATCAAATAATTGAATTGATTGCTTTGCTGATTTTGAACTGATAAGTATGCTGTAGACCAATAATTGTTAATATTTACATGAAAATTACAAAAAATTACGGTTCATATTTCTGTCATAAAGAAGCCGTATAACAAAATAGTAAATTAAAGGGGGGCTAAGAAAGATGGCAGATTTAACAGCAAAGAAAGTCAATAAACTCATTGAAGAGTTTAGTCAAACAGGTAAAGAACCTCAAAAGTTAATCATTGGCTACAAAACTTATGCAAGACTGATGACTGAAGATAAATTTGCAGAAAAAGTTGTTCCTTCACTAGAAGACTCAAAAGAACGCTTATATAAAAACTTAAAAATTAAACTTGTGACTGAAAAACATTATTTTGAAATTAAATAAAACTTATGTGAACTTCATCACTCTCTATTAAACTAAATTAACATTAAATAAGTTTAATAACATTATTAATGTATGATGATACAAATTAATAGTGTAACCAACATTTGAAAACAGCAATCGTTTATAAACTCGATAGAATAAATTGCTTTTATTTTAAGTAGTGGAATAAATTGAAATGCCAACAATCAGTGTAATTATTTTTTATATTTTAGCTATATTAGGCGGTATAACAATTGTTTATGGATTAATCAGTTTAAGTGTTTTTTTAATTACAATCGGATTGGCTCTATTATTTGCAGCACTTTTATTAAAAAAAGAATTTAAAATAGATATTTTATTTTGGCAATAAATATAATATTTATTTGTAATTTAATTTATTTATAAACGTATTTCGATATAACTGACATAAAAAAATGTCAGTTTTTAAAAGATTAAATTAAATTTTTGTAGAGATATGTGGTTAATGATGTTTTTTGATCAAAATAATTACAATAAAATATAAAAGTAAGAAATTTAAAATTTATTTAAGTATTTAAAAATAAAAAAGTTTCAATTAGGATAAAAGTAAAGTAGTAAGACCATTTTAGCTATTAAACAATAACAAAGTGAGGTAGGCATGACTTATAAGTATGAGTATGCAGGGTTCTGGTTAAGATTTGGCGCAATGATTATTGATAGTCTTATTCTTTGTTTAGCAATTATTCCAGCCGCATGGATTTTTTATCGGGGAGATTACGACTTAGTATTTGCTACAGGCTTAAGTAGTCAGCCACAAAATTATTGGTTCGACTTAATTGTGAACTACGCATTTCCTTTTTTATATTCAATCTTATGTTGGTTGTATTTTGCAGGTACACCCGGCAAACGTTTGATGCGCTTAAAAGTTTTAGATGAAAAAACAGGTAATAAGCTCACAGTCATGCAGAGCATTATTCGATATATTGGCTATATTCCATCAATTTTAGTATTTGGTATTGGTCTTTTTTGGGTGGCATTTGACGCTAAAAAACAAGGCTGGCACGACAAAATGGCAAAAACAGTCGTAGTAAGAGAGTTATAAGAAACCATACTAAAAAGCGTTCATAGCATTGAAAATAGGGAGCTATGAACGCTTTTTTTATTAGCTTTTTTTGGCTTTAAATTTGAGAACAACAAATACAATAATTCCGACCACCAATCCCCAAAATGCTGAGCCGATCCCGAAGAATTGAATACCCGAAGCGCTACATAAAAAGGTAAATAATGCAGCTTCACGTTCTTCAATTTGAGCAAAAGCAATCGCAATGTTGTGGCTGATCGTACCAAGTAATGCAATACCAGCCAAAGCGACAATAAAAATATGAGGGAACGACATCAATAAACTTGTGAGTGTTGCAGCAAACAACCCCATTAAGATGTAGAAAAAACCACAGCTTATACCTGCAATATAGCGTTTGCTTGGGTCAGGATGAACTTGGTCATCTAAGCTTACGGCAGCACTAATCGCAGCAATATTGACGCTATAACAGCCAAACGGTGCAAGCACAACTTGGGTTAAACCTGTCCAGCCAATAAGTTGATTCACATGTGGTTTGTAGCCATAACTTTTGATCATGGCAATACCCGGTAAATATTGAGAAGCCATACTAATTACAAACAGTGGCAGTGCTAAGCCCAAAAGTGCTGACCAGCTAAAGTCAGGACTAATCCAAACAGGTTTTGCTAAAGACCACTGAATTGTAGGCATATGAAATTCTAAAAAGATAGGGCATAGGGCAATACCTGAAATTACGGTAAATACAATGCTATAACGCGGCCATAATCTTTTTGTAATGACATAAATGCTAAGTAAGGACAAAACAAATGCCCAATCATTTTGTAAACTTGCGAAAAGTGAAATACCAAATTTGAGTAGGACGCCTGCCAGCATGGCACTTGTTAAACTTTGAGGAATGTATGACAGCGCTTTTTGAAAAATACCTGAGAAGCCTAAAATAGCTGTTAGTAAACCACCAACTAAAAAAGCACCAATCGCTTCATTTAAACTATATCCACTACCTGATGCCATAATTAAAGCAAGACCTGCGGTTGACCACGCCGTCGCTACAGGATATTTAAATTTCCAAGAAAGAATGAGTCCTGATAAGCCAATACCCAAACCCAAAGCCCAAAACCATGAAGTGATTTGTTCAGGTGAAGCACCTAAAGCTTGAGCCGCCTGAATCACTAAAACGGCCGAAACACTAATACCAATGAGAAAGGTAATAAAACCAGCAAATACTGCTGGAATTGAAAAATCTTGAAGAATTTTTTGCATGATACGTATTCTAAATCCAAGAAAAATTAATAGGCTTCTGCCATTGCTTCCAGTTGGGGTGAATTTAACAATTTTTTTTAAGAAGGTGCTTTCTATTTTTAGGTTAAAAAATAAATAATATTTTTAAATTCTTAAATAATGCTATTATTCGTTTCATAAATAACAATGAATCAAGAATATTATTTTATGGACGAGAAGGCTGAAATTTTAACTCCACTAGAACTGAAAATTATGCGTGCCTTACAGGAAAATGGACGTTTAAGTAATGCTGAATTGGCTAAACTTGTAGGTATTAGTACATCATCTTGTTGGAATCATACTCAGCGTCTTTTTAAGATTGGAGCAATCTTGGATGTTCGTGCTCGGATCAATCCCAATACGGTTCAACGTGGTACTGTGGTGTTAGTTGGTGTGGTTTTGGACCGTTCAACCCCTGACAGCTTTCAAGCATTTGAACAAGCATCGGGTGATTTGGAAAATGTTTTAGAGTGTTATCTGGTGGCGGGAGAAGTCGATTATTTTCTAAAAATTCGTGTTAAAGATTTAGCTGCGTTTAACCGATTTCATAGTGAAAAGATTATTGCCTTACCCGGAGTAAGACAAGTCAGAACTTTTTTTGTACTTAATGAAGTTAAAACAGATGGCATGCTGGACTTTTAGCAGTTCATTATATTTTAACTTTCTAATGCAAAACTTATCAGATTAAAATAATTAAATTGTAGAGGTTGCTAGTTTTAAACCAAATCCGAAAAATAGAATTCCTACTAAAAAGATTCCGCTTGCAGCAATTTTATGGTTCTCTTTAAAAAATGCCGAGAGTTTAATTCCAGAGAAGATTAATGCAGTTAAATAACTAAAGCTAATGATCTGTAAAATAATTGCTAAAATTAAAAAGCTCAGAGCAGGATAAGCATAATCTGGTTCAACAAATTGAACAAAGAAAGAGAGGAAAAATAAAATCGCTTTAGGGTTGAGTAAACTAATACTGAGTGCTGTTTTATAAGGATGAACTTTATCTAAAGCAGGTAAATCAGCCATTTCTGGTTGAGTTTGATTACGTTGTTTCCAGCGTTGAATACTGCCTTGCAACAGTTTAAAACCTAAATAAGATAAATAAAGTGCGCCTGTTAATTTAAGAATGACAAATACCCATGGGAATGCCTTGAGTAGAGACGCAGCTCCGAGTACTGTACATAGCATTAAAATAAGGTCACCGGTGAAAATACCGAATGCACCCATATATCCGGTTTTAATACCATAGCGCGAAGCGATTGACATCACATAAAGAGAATTGGGCCCCGGCAATAACACAATTAGGAATGTACCAATAATATATGTTGTTAAATCTGTTATGCCGAACACGAGAAACCCAATAAAAAACCGATTTTTGTCATGATAACAAAAATCGGTAATTTTGTATGAAAAGTGCAGTTTTTTAAGATTTTATTTCCGCATCAATTCCAAAAGACTGACGTAACAAAAGGCTTAATTGGTCACGTGCTTTAATAAAGCCATCAACGCCACTTTGTAAAAGCTGGAATGCCATTAAGTCATGGTTAAGTTCATCTTTAAAACTTTGTTCATCTTGAGCTGGTCTAACGATGGCTTCTGCTTGTTTTGCTTGAGATGCATCAAGTGAAGCCTCGACTTTACGGGTATCTTGTTCAAGCTGGGTAAGTAAGCTTGGCGAGATGGTTAGCAAATCACATCCAGCTAGACCAAGCACTTGATCGATACTACGGAAGCTCGCACCCATCACTTGAGTTGGAATATTTTGCTGCTTGTAGTAAGTGTAGATTTTCTTAACTGAAACTACGCCTGGATCTTTTTCGATTGGGTAAGCGTCTACACCTTCAGCTTTTTTGTACCAGTCTAAGATACGACCTACAAATGGTGAGATTAAAGTCACTTTTGCATCTGCACACGCTTGGGCTTGATGTAAACCGAAAAGGAGAGTGAGGTTACAAGCAATACCTTCAGCTTCTAACACTTTGGCAGCTTGAATACCTTCCCAGGTCGATGCAATTTTAATCAGAATACGTGACTGATCAATACCATAACCTTTATAAAGTTCACATAATTCATGCGCTTTTTTAATGGTCGCTTCAGTATCATATGAAAGTGCAGCATCGACTTCCGTTGAAACACGGCCTTCAATCAGTTTTAAAATTTCTACACCAAATTTTACGGTTAAAATATCAATGGTTCTTTCGATTAACTCATCATTGCTATAGCCTTCTTCTTTGGCTTGATAATAAGCATCTTCAATGAGCTCTTTGCTTTCTGGTTGTTCTGCTGCTGCCGTAATCAATGAAGGATTAGTCGTTGCGTCTAATGGACGGAATTTACGAATTGCATCAAGGTCACTACTGTCGGCAACAACGGTCGTTAATGTTTTTAATTGGTCAAGTGCTGTATGAGTCATTGATATTCAACATCTTCAGTAATAAATCTTATGTTTTCTTTATAGCACAAAGTCTATTCATGCTGTCGATATATCAATTGTTATATTTCAAAGAAAAACGTTTAGGTTCTGCATCTAATTTGAAATATTTTTAAGGCAGTGGTTGCATTCGTTGCTTACGGATATGTTCAATCAAAAATCTAGCAGCGGCACCAAGTTCACTTTCCCGGCTCCATACTAAGTCGACATAATATTCAAAACGGGGAGTGAAATCTAATAAATCCAATACTTTAAGCTTGTTTTTTAATTCAGGGTTTTCTTTAAACATTTCTTGAGGAAGAACACCCCAACCTAGATTGCGTAAAATCATTAAACAAGCAGAGTGGTGATTGTCTGTACGCCAGTAATGTTTCGAAAATAGCAATTCAGGTTTTAAAGTTTCATCTCGGCTTGCAACTACAATTTGTCGTGTAGTAAGGATTTGTTCATAAGAAACCTGATTTTGGCTTGCGAGGGGATGGCTATTTGAAATAACCGGAATTAAAGCCTCACGTTTAAGTTCTACAAATTGTTCTCTGTTATCTAGGTGTTCGCGTTCAAACATCAGTGCAAGTTGGGCAGAGCCATCTAGTAACATTTGAAGTGCATCTTCTTGAGGAGCAGACACAATATTAATTTGTAAGTCTGGAAAACGACTTTCTAAAAGACAAATATAGTCGGTCCAATTGGTGTGTAAAAGTTCAGAGACAATCACAAGAGTTAAATTGGCTTCTAACCCTGTACTTAACGCGTGAGCATGTTGTTTCCATTGATTCATCTCAATTAAAAGCTGAGATGTCTTTTCGTATAACACCCGTGCTTCGTCAGTAGGGACGGGTTCACGGCCTTTACGGTCAAATAAAGTCAAGTTCAGATCAATTTCTAAGTTGGCAATAGACATGCTTACAGCCGAAGGAACTTTTCCAAGTTTACGTGCTGCTGCTGAAAAAGAGCCGGTTTCAATCACGGCCTGAAACATGAGTAGTTGTTCTTGATTAATATTCATCTGTCAAAAAAACTGAAAGAACCTGATTGGATTAATCAATATTATAAAAATAAAATGCACATTATCCAAGTTATTATTGAGTATTTAAAAATGTTGATTTCCAAGAGAAGGCTCATTCATGCAATCAGTTATGAAGGAATTTTATTGGTCATCATTGCGATTGCATTAAGTTTTATTTTTGATATGCCGATGGACGTAACCGGAACACTCGGTGTGTTTATGGCAGTTGTTTCAGTTTTCTGGAATATGATTTTTAACCACTATTTCGAAAAAGTAGAGCATAAATATAATTGGGAAAGAACGATTCCTGTGCGGATTTTACATGCGATTGGTTTTGAAGGTGGTTTGCTGATTGCAACTGTACCAATGATTGCCTATATGCTTCAGATGAGTGTCATTGATGCACTTATTTTAGATATTGGTTTAACCTTATGTATTTTGGTTTATACCTTTATTTTCCAGTGGTGTTACGACCATATTGAAGATAAGTTTTTCCCAGATGCCAAAGCTGCATCACTTCATTAAGCTAATATATTGAAATGAAATAAGCACCCAAATGGGTGCTTATTTTGTTAGGTCGTTATAGAAATTATTTTTCTACAATCGCAACCACACCTTCACCACCTGCTGTACAGATCGAGATTAATGCGCGGCCTGAACCTTTTTGATTAATCAATTTAGCAGCAGTTGCTAAGATACGACCACCAGTTGCAGCAAATGGATGGCCTGCACCTAAAGATGAACCATTTACGTTAAGTTTAGAACGGTCAATTGAACCCAAAGGTGCATCTAAACCAAGACGTTCTTTACAGAATTTTTCATCTTCCCAAGCTTTCAATGTAGACAATACTTGAGATGCGAATGCTTCATGAATTTCGTAGAAATCGAAATCTTGAAGTTTAAGGTTTGCACGCTTAAGCATACGAGGCACTGCATAAGCAGGAGCCATTAATAAACCTTCTTTAGGACCGCTCTTACCAATGAAATCAACAGCTGCTGTTTCAGAGAAAGAAAGGTAAGCTAAAACTTCATGACCGTTTTCTTTTGCCCACTCTTCAGAAGCAAGCAAGACAACAGAAGCACCGTCAGTTAACGGAGTTGAGTTACCCGCTGTCATTGTCGCAGTTTCGCCTTTACCGAAAACTGGTTTTAATTTAGCTAGTTTTTCAACTGTGCTGTCTGCACGTAAGTTGTTGTCACGGTTAAGACCTAAGAATGGAGTCATTAAGTCGTCAAAGAAACCACGTTCATAAGCAGCAGCAAGTTTTTGATGGCTGCTAGCAGCTAACTCATCTTGTGCTTCGCGAGTGATACCCCATTCTAAAGCAGTGATGGCTTGGTGCTCACCCATTGAAAGGCCAGTACGTGGTTCACCATTGCTTGGTGCATCAAGAAGCTTTTTAAAATCAATTTTTGTTAAAGCTTTAAGACGGTCTTTACCAGTCTTAGCAACATTGAGCTCAAGTAAAACTTTACGTAAGCCATCACCTACAGCGATTGGCGCGTCAGAAGTTGTATCTACACCACCTGCAATACCTACGTCGATTTGACCAAGTGCAATTTTGTTTGCAACAACAAAAGCTGCTTGTAAACCTGTACCACAAGCAATTTGAATGTCATAAGCAGGAGTTTCAGGAGCAAGATCTGTGCTCAATACAACTTCACGAGTCATATTAAAGTCACGGCTGTGTTTTAAAACAGCACCAGCAACGACTTCACCAATACGCTTACCTTGTAAGTTAAAGCGTTCAACCAAACCATTCAATGCTGCTGTCAGCATGTCAGAATTTGACGCTTTGAAATAAGCAGTATTTGAACGTGCAAATGGAATACGGTTGCCACCAATAATTGCAACGCGGCGAACAGTGTTTTGGCTCATGGTTTTATCCTGTTGAACAGAAGTTTTGGTTTTTGTTGCTTTTGGTGCTGCAGCTACATTTGAAGATGTAGAAGTAGTTGCTGTAGCCGTGCTCTTGGTGCGAGGGCTACGTGCAGGTGCAGTCGTTGAACGAGTACGTGTCGTTTTTGATGTATTAGTTGCTGCTTTAGGAGTAGTGCTGTTACGCTTAGCCGTGTTAGAAGCCGACTTTGATGTATTTGACACTTTTTCCTGAGCAGAATTCTCGACTGCTGGATTTTCTTGAGTTGTTTTGCTCATAAGGCTTTTCCAAGCATAATAACGATATTCTTGTAAGCTACCTTAACACAATTCAAATAGACCTGTATTGACTAGAATGACATTGTAGATAGCATTCAGGTCAAGACATCCAAAGATGAAGTCAAGTATGATTTGGAGTAACTCTAATGAACGACTGCTTTCATATTGTTTCTATCCATCTCATAACATAATGAAGCCTGTCGTAGAAAATTCATTTCTTTGAGAGATAATAATCATGACTGATCAATACCAAGCATTTACACAATCTCCTATCGGTAAATTCGTTGTTAAAAATCTGGGTTTACCATCGCCAGTTGTATTAGAGCGTTTTGAAAGTGCTCAGCCAGTAGTGAATGGTGCAGTATTGGTTGGCGCAGCGCCGTCAAGTGTTTTGTCTGGTGAAATTGCACAAGTACTTAGCAATGTTCATGCAGATAGCTATGTAGGCAATAACGTTGCTTTACAACAAGAAGCTGCAAAAGTTGGTTTAAATTTACGTCCATTCAATGCAGGCGATAAAGAATCAAAATTCAAAGCAGTTGTATTTGATGCGTCTGGTATTCAAAACTCAGAACAGTTAAATGAACTTTATAAATTCTTTAACCCGATTGCACGTCAAGTTGCGACTTCTGGTCGAGTGATTGTGATTGGTACAACTCCTGAAACTGCAAAAACTGTAAAACAAGCGATTGCTCAGCGTGCACTTGAAGGCTTTATCAAATCTGTAGGTAAAGAATTTAAAAAGGGTATTACCGCTCAAGTTGTTTATGTAGATGAAGGTGCTGCGGCAAACCTTGAATCAACTTTACGTTTCTTGCTTTCTCCACGTTCGGCTTATGTATCTGGTCAAGTGATTCGTGTTTCTAAAGCAGATGTAATTGATGTTGATTGGGCAAAACCACTTGCTGGAAAAACTGCATTAGTAACTGGTGCAAGCCGTGGTATTGGTGAGGCAATTGCACATGTGTTGGCGCGTGACGGTGCTCATGTTATTTGTCTAGACGTACCACAACAACAAGCTGACCTTGACCGTGTAGCAGCTGACATTGGCGGTTCTACATTGGCAATTGACATTACAGCTGCTGATGCGGGCGAAAAAATTAAAGCTGCTGCGGCAAAACAAGGCGGTTTAGATATTATCGTTCATAACGCAGGTATTACACGTGACAAAACTTTGGCAAACATGAAGCCGGAGCTTTGGGACTTAGTAATTAACATTAACTTGTCTGCTGCTGAACGTGTAAATGACTACTTGTTAGAAAATGATGGTCTAAATGCAAATGGCCGCATTGTTTGTGTATCATCAATCAGTGGTATTGCTGGTAACCTTGGTCAAACCAACTATGCTGCGTCGAAAGCGGGTGTAATTGGCCTAGTGAAATTTACTGCGCCTATCTTAAAAAATGGTATTACCATCAACGCAGTAGCACCTGGTTTTATCGAAACTCAAATGACTGCGGCAATTCCATTTGCGATTCGTGAAGCTGGTCGCCGTATGAACTCAATGCAACAAGGTGGTTTACCTGTTGATGTAGCAGAAACGATTGCATGGTTTGCATCAACTGCTTCTACAGGCGTAAACGGCAACGTTGTACGAGTGTGTGGTCAAAGCTTGTTGGGCGCTTAAGCACTTTCAGCTAAATAGGGGTGCTTGTGCATCCCTTTTTTATTCAAGAATCTATAAATTATAAAAGGTTAGGTATGAATACTCGTCATTTTAGCCAGCTACCAAAAGCGGCATTGGCTTATCCAAAAGTAGTGCAAGGTTTAATTTTTAAAAAGCCGAAAGGTCCAAAAATATTACCGCAAGTTGAATATGTGGTAGATACTTTAGAAATTGATCAGAACCACCTCAAAGCTTATAACGAAGTATGTGGCTTTCAAAACAATGGCTTTGTACCAGCAATTTATTTAGCGGTGCTTTCTCAAAGTTTGCAAATGCACATGATGACGGCAGAAGCCTTTCCATTTCCAATTTTAGGTTTAGTCCATATTCGTAACCAGATTAAACAGACCAGACCAATTGCTGTGACTGAAAAATTAACTTTGTCATGTAAATTTGGGGAACTAAAACCGCATGATAAAGGTGTTCAGTTCGACTTTATTACCACGGCAAAAGTTGGCAATGAAGTGGTGATGGAAGGCTTAACGACTTATTTATCTCGCCAAAAAGTTGAGAAAAGAGTAGGTGAGAAAGCCAAAGAAGAACAAGCACCAGCTTATGTTCCAAAGGCAGAGTGGAATATTTTAGAAAACACAGGTCGCCGTTATGCGAAAGTGTCTGGTGATTTTAACTTAATTCACATTCATGCCATTACTGCAAAAGCATTTGGCTTTAAGCAAGCCATTGCACATGGTATGTGGAGTAAAGCTAAAGCATTAGCAAACCTTGAATTACCAAATGCTTATGAAGCAGATGTATGGTTTAAGCTGCCAATGTTCTTACCGTCAAAAGTTGAGTTTTTAACTGCCAATACAGATAAAAAGACTGATTTCTTGATTCGTAATGCCAAATCACAAAAACCGCATGTTGCAGGAACAGTAAAAGCATTATAAAAATATCAGCAGCCTGAACAGAGGTTTGGGCTGCTTTTGAGCAAAATAACAAAAAATGCAAGGAACTTCATGTGATTAAAGAGATTTTACTGGCCGATACCCATAACTATCACGGTATTTTAGATGAACGTTTTATTGATTTAGCCCACCAGTTTAGCCGTCTTCAAGATGCTAGAACAGGACAAGGTGGAGCTGCTTTAGCGGTTTATTTTAGAGGTCAGAAAGTTGTAGATATCTACACGGGTCTAAAATCACAAACCGAAGCTTGGCAACCTGACACATTGGCAGTTTGTTATTCTACAGGTAAGGGCATACTTGCAACTTTAGCGCATATTTTAGTAAGTGAAGGTTTTTTAGAATACGACAAACCGATTGCGACTTATTGGTCTGAGTTTGCTCAAAATGGAAAAGAGCAAATGACATTGCGTCATGTGCTCAGCCATCAAAGTGGCATGTTTGATGTGCGAAATATCATCGAAAGTGCGCGAGAAATGCTCGACTGGTCACACATGTTAGATGTGGTCGCGGCGACTAAGCCAAGATTCCTTGCAGGAGAGGGTAATGCTTATCAAGCTTTAACATTTGGTTGGCTTGTGGGGGGGGTACTTGAAAAAGCAACTGGTCAATCTTTAGATCAGCTCATGCAAAAATATCTCGTTGAACCGTTAAAGTTAGATGGAGCATATTTTGGGACGCCTGCAAATGAGTTGGATCGTGTAGCACGTTTAATTATTCAACCAAAACCAGAAAAACCAGCGTCTACTCAAGTTGAAAAACCTAAAAAGCCACAGACGCGCAAGAGTTCACTCTCTGAAAAAATGATTACTTGGACTGGACAAGACCCTCAAGACTTTCAAGATGCCATGATTCCAAAAGGAATGAAACATCTTAGTTTCTTTAGTGACGAGGGGTTGCAAGCAGTCATTCCAGCAGCAAACGGCACATTTACTGCAAATAGTCTTGCTAAAATTTATGCGATGCTAGCAAATCAAGGTGAATGGGATGGACATCAAATTATTCGCCCAGAAGTATTTAAAGAGCTCAGCACCATCCAAAGTTATGCACGTGATCGTGTTATGCCAATTCCGATGAATTGGCGTTTAGGCTATCACCGCATTATTACCATGGGTAAACGCGCTAAAAATGGGTTTGGGCATATTGGTTACAATGGTTCAGGAGCGTGGTGTGATCCTGAGCGTGACCTCAGCTTTGCTTATACTCATAACTTCCAGATTGGTTCAATCACAGGCGATTATCGTTTGTGGGGACTAACTCAAGAAGCCTTACGTTGCACTGACCAAATTTTAAAAGGTCGTAAAGGCTGGTTCTAATTTTAGTATTTTAAAGCTGGCATTCTAATCAATGCCAGCTTCTATATTTATAATAATTCTAGGCGAATAACCGCTTCGGTATGGCGCTTGAAGTCTTCTTCAGCTAAACCATGTAAACCAAGTTTATAAATCCCTTCTAATCCGCATACAAAGGCAATGAGTCGCCATGCAATGTCTGTGGAATTTGATCTGTTTTTAAATTCGCCTTCTTTTTGGCCACACTCAATTGCTTGCACAATTGTTTCATGCCAACTTTGCATGGCAAGGTTATAAGCCTTTTGTATTTCAATATCTTGCTCAATCAAGAGTTCAGCTTCATTCCATAAACGTAAGTAGGGCTGGAGCCTGTCGATATTTTCTGCACCTAATAAGATGAAGAGTCTTTGAAATTGGCTGGTTGTTTGGAGAGTTTGTTCAATTTCATCGAGCTGTTCCATCAGCTTTAAAAAAGCTTCAGCTTTTAAATGAGATGCCGAAGAAAAGTGGTGGTGAACTTGTCCGGTAGAGGTTTGTGCTTCTGTTGCGATTCTACGTACCGTCATGGCTGTAAAACCTTCAGCCAAAGCAACTTGCATGGCAGCTTGCAGAATCATTTCTCTGCGTTGATCGCGATTAAGATAGGCCATGTTTTTTCACCTGACTGAATTCGACACAAATTACATTAAAACTAAAAGTTGGACAAGTGTCCAATTGTGTATATAATAACCATGATTTGAACACATGTCCAAGTTTTGGATATTGAAGAGCGTTATGCAAAAAAAATGGTTAATCCTGACAATTATCGTCCTTATTTATTTACCGGTTACGATTGATGCAACGGTGATGCATGTTGCAACACCATCTTTAAGTGCAGCATTGAATTTAACTGCCAATCAGCTTTTATGGGTTATTGATATTTATTCACTGATTATGGCGGGTTTGATTTTGCCAATGGGTGCACTCGGTGATCGTATCGGCTTTAAAAAATTATTATTTATTGGAACTGCAATTTTTGGAGTCGGGTCCTTAGCTGCGGCTTTTTCTCCAACTGCCTATGCCTTAATTGCTTCTCGTGCTGTCTTAGGGCTAGGGGCAGCTATGCTTATTCCTGCCACTTTATCCGGCATCCGTAATGCCTTTACCGCAGAAAAGCAGAGAAATTTTGCACTTGGTCTTTGGTCTACAGTAGGAGGAGGTGGAGCAGCTTTTGGTCCATTGGTTGGTGGTTTTGTACTAGAACATTTCCATTGGGGAGCAGTATTCCTCATCAATATCCCGATTATTTTAGTGGTTCTAGTCATGATTGTGATGATCATTCCTAAACAACAAGAGAAGACTGATCAACCAATTAATTTAGGGCAAGCTTTAATCTTGGTTGTAGCCATTTTAAGCCTGATCTATTCAATCAAATCGGCGATGTACAACTTCTCGGTACTTACAATCGTGATGTTTGTAATTGGTATAAGTACTTTAATTCACTTCATCCGAAGCCAAAAAAGAGCTACGACGCCAATGATTGATCTGGAATTGTTTAAACATCCAGTGATTTCTACCAGCATTGTCATGGCTGTTGTTTCCATGATTGCTTTGGTTGGTTTTGAATTACTCTTGTCTCAAGAGTTGCAGTTTGTACATGGTTTTTCTCCATTACAGGCAGCCATGTTTATTATTCCATTCATGATTGCGATTAGTTTAGGTGGTCCATTAGCTGGAATTTGCTTGAATAAGTGGGGACTTAGACTTGTATCTACTGTTGGTATTTTAATAAGTGGATTTAGTCTATGGGGACTTGCCCAGCTTAACTTTTCAACTGACCATTTTTTAGCATGGACGTGTATGGTCTTTTTAGGCTTTAGCATTGAGATTGCCTTACTTGCTTCAACTGCTGCAATTATGTCATCTGTACCTCCGCAAAAGGCGAGTGCAGCAGGTGCCATTGAAGGGATGGCTTACGAGCTTGGGGCTGGTTTGGGCGTTGCTATATTTGGGTTAATGTTATCTTGGTTTTATAGTCGTTCAATTATTTTGCCAGAACAGCTCCCAACGGACTTAATTGAAAAAGCGAGTATCTCGATTGGAGAAACCATGCAATTAGCGTCTAACCTTGAAAATCCTTTGGGAGGACAATTAATTGCAGTTGCGCAGCAAGCTTTTAGCTATGCCCATAGTTGGGTGCTTACCATTTCAGCTATTTGTTTCTTCCTTTTAACTGTATTTGTTTGGCTGAGCTTTCCAAAGAAAGTAAATTAAAACTAAAGGATAAAAAGAGAGACTACCTTTCTTTTTATCCTTAAATATCTTTTTAATATTTTCTACATATTAAAAATTGGTTATTTAATTCTCATAAATAAACTATTCTTTAAAAGGGTTCATATTTTTATTTCAAAATGATTCATTATTCATGTATTTGAAATTTAATGAAAAATTAATTATTGTGAAATTGACTGCTTAAAAATGGTTTGCTAACCTGCTATTCGAAAAATCTAAAAACAAATAAAAGAGGCTGCTGTGAATTTTAAATTAAAAACATCACTCATTATTGGAGCAATTGTTGCATCTTCACTTGTATATGCCGCAACTGTACTTTCACCAAATCAGAATAATAATAGTGGATCAATTCCATCCGGTTATTCAGATTTAGAATTTAATCTAGCAAATGGGAATTGGGTCAAAAACCTCACTTTACCCGCAAGCGCTAATAATTTGGACAAAATTACAATTCGTTCTAGTGCTGCCTATAGTAGTTATTTAGATACTTCTAATACCAATATTCCGTTAGAGGTTTTAAAGATAAATAGTGGTGATGTTTACCAATTCATCTTTAATAGTAGTCAAAATAAATGGATTGCTCAGTTAGCGACAGTGAGTCCTACCAATGGTGCGACCTATGAAGTCGTTCCATTAACAACTGCATCTATGCAAAAAGTACTTATTCAAAATGAAAAATGGGCACAAACCATTGCATTACCGAGTGACGTACGTGACGGAACAACCGTACAAGTTGTTTCTATAGCAAGTGCAAGTTCGGACATTGATAAAACAAATTTACTATTCCCGAGCAGTTTTACATTAAAAAATGGCTCTGAATATTGGTTTAAATATTATTCTGCTTTAGGAAAATGGGTTCCTGAATATATAAAGCCTCAAAAGCTAAATGTGCAGCAAATTGGAACGTCATTAGCGACAGTTAATAGTCCACTTACAGAAGTTTCATTTGGAGATGGAAACTGGGTTTCCAATTTCACTTTGCCGACTACTGCAAGTGATCGGGATAGAATTATTATCAAGTCTACTGCAACTTGGTCTGCAAAAATTAATAATACAAATATTAATAGCCAAGCGACCCTAACGCTTAAAACGGGCGATCAATATGAGTTTATGTATGTAAGCGACAAAGGATATTGGCAACTGATCTCTTCACCTACAAAGGTTATTGATTCAGCCGCAACAATCCCTGCAACTTTACCGAATATGACTCAGCCTACTTTAAAAGTGAAACTGTCTACATCAAATTGGCAGCCAACCTTGCAACTACCTGCTAAAGCTCAAGTCGGCGATAAAGTTGTTATTGTGTCAAATGCATCGGCAGACACCTATATTAATGCTGCTAATGGCTTGTCTACCGCAATTAAAAATGGTGAAAATCGCCGTTTTATATACACCGCTCAAGGCTGGACAGTAGATAGTTATACAATTGATATGTTGTTGGTTTCTAGCCCAGAAGTAAATGCAACTTTAGGAGAGAGCGCTGCAAAACTTAGAATGATTGAAGGCGTAAATTTAACAAATTTAACCTCTGAAAATTCAAATGCACGTTTTTACTTAAGAGAGGTGGGCTATTTAACCTATAAAATTCCTGCTGCTACTCTAAAAGAAGCAATCTCTACTGGACGAGATGACACCACGGTACAAAATGAGCGAAAACGTGTATTGGCAGACGGTGTTTATTATCAAGGTAATGAACCGGGTGACGGTGGTTGTGGTTGGGCTTGGATTAATGCTTCTGCATATAACATGATTGGCGCAAATGATATTGCAGGTTGTTCTTTCGCTGCTATGCGTCATGAAGTTGGGCATAATCTTGGTCTATACCATAATGGCTCAACCAATATTGGTTCAGGCTTTGCTCATCCTTTAGGAAGTACAGCAATGGGTGGTAATAACATTAATTTTTATTCGAGTCCATACCTATACAACCCTAAATATGGTGTACGTTTAGGTGTAGAAGGAAAAATTGATGCGGTCAGTGTCATTAATCTGAATGCACTGAAAATTTCTCTATATAACTAATTTCTATTTCTAGCTGTAAATAATGAAGAAAAATAAATTGTTAATAGGAACTGCTATCGCTTGTGTGGCGTTAGCAGTTTTAATCTGGTTTGCCTTTTCACAGCAAAGCTCTTCTGCTTTAACATCGTCTTCAGAAAATGGGCAAGGGACTGGGCAAAAACTGGCAGAGAATCAGAATGAATTTGCTCGTCAAAATATACTGAATTTGAGTACGTCAGAAAAAGAAAGATTGTCTCAGCAACAGATTGTTTTTAATGAAATAGAAAAGGATCAACTACCTTCTAATGTTAATTTTCCACTAATTAAAAATGCAGAAGGTATGGTCATTAAATATGATCCAAATGTGATTGAGCTTAAAAAAGTGGGTGACACTGTTAAGTTTCAAATGTTGGAATATGGCATTAATCGCACTGGCAAAATTGTAGAGATCGAACCTGTTGACCAAGATATTGTTCGGTGGACTGGTAAATTTGATCAGGGCGATCCGAATCAAAATTTCTTTACCATTACTCAAAGTCAAAAAGACCACTATACGATCATGCAAATTTTTACCGAGAAGGGAAATTATTCGGCTGAAATTAAGGATGGTGTAGGGCTGGTCCAAACCATGGATGAAGGGGTAACTGATCAAGAGCTTCATCATGATCATCCTTAGACAAATAAACGGTTCTGGTAGAGAAAAGAAGCCAGTTCGCAGTTTATCTGTACGGATATGAGCTTTATGCGTTCACACTCTTTTAAAAACAAAGTATGCTTATGCCTGTAACAAGGAGCATACATGTATCAAGTACTTGCTAGAAAATACCGTCCACGTAATTTCAATGAGTTAGTGGGGCAAAACCATGTTTCTCGTGCATTAAGTAGTGCATTGGAACGCGGTCGTCTTCACCATGCTTATTTATTTACAGGAACGCGTGGTGTAGGTAAAACTACAATTGCACGTATTTTAGCCAAGTGTTTGAACTGTGAAACGGGTGTGACTTCTACACCATGTGAAGTCTGTGCAACATGTAAAGCGGTAAATGAAGGCCGTTTTATTGACCTGATTGAAATCGATGCTGCTTCAAGAACCAAAGTAGAAGATACGCGTGAACTTTTAGACAACGTTCCTTATGCACCAACGCAAGGTCGTTTTAAAGTTTATCTGATTGACGAAGTACATATGCTATCGACGCATTCTTTTAATGCGTTATTAAAAACACTAGAAGAACCACCAGAACACGTTAAGTTTCTGTTTGCTACGACTGACCCACAAAAGTTACCGATTACGGTTATTTCACGTTGTTTGCAATTTACTCTACGACCTTTAGCTGTCGATGAAATTACCAAGCACCTTGGCGCTATTCTTGAAAAAGAACAGATCACTGCTGATCAAGATGCAATTTGGCAAATTGCTGAATCTGCTCAAGGTTCACTGCGTGATGCATTATCTTTAACTGACCAAGCGATTGCTTATGGTCAAGGTTCTGTACATCATCAAGATGTTAAAGAAATGCTTGGCTTGATTGATCGTACAATTATTTATGATTTGATTTTAGCGATTCATCAGAACCAACGTGAGAAAGTTAGTCAGCTTTTATTGCAATTTAGACATCAAGCGTTAGATGTTTCACTGGTGCTTGATCAGTTGATTTCGACATTGCATGAATTGGCAATTTTGCAATATCTACCTGATTTGAGTTTGAAATATAGCGATGAAATCAATCGCAAAATCATGCAACTGTCTAAGTTGATTTCTGCTCAAGATTTACAGCTTTATTACCAAATCGCATGTAAAGGACGTTCAGACTTGCAACTTGCCGTGACGCAAGAGCAAGGTTTTGAAATGTGTGTTTTACGCTTGTTGGCATTCCGTCCTTTAGCACCAAATGAAATTGTGGTGCCAGAGCCTGTTCAACAAAATGGACAAGCAGAAGTAGGTCTAAATTCACAAGCTCAGCCAACAGTCCAAGAGATTACTCCAGTAAATACGGTTCAACCTGTTGAAGTTATTAACCAGCCCGCTATGGTTGAACCTGAACCTGAACCTGAACCTGAACCTGAACCTGAACCTGAACCTGAACCTGAACCTGAACCTGAACCTGAACCTGAACCTGAACCTGAACCTGAACCTGAACCTCAGTCTAATCAGGATTTAATGGTATTTGACCCAAATCATCATGAGTTGATTGGGCTTGATTCAGCAGTTGTTCAAGAGACTGTTAGTGTTCTAGAGGAAGATTTCATTCCTGTACCAGAACAAAAGTTAGTACAAGTGCAGGCAGAAACCCAAGCAAAACAAATTGAACCAGAACCAGCTTTTTCTGCTGAGCCTCAAGGTTTGTTTGAGACATCTAGCGCTTTTTCCCTTGGTCAAGATGCGCCTATAACTCCTGATTTGTCTTCTGAACCTGTTATTGAGCAGCAGTCATTGGTGCAGGCTGAAGTTGTTGTTGAAACAGTTGCCGTTGTAAAAGAGCCTAGTGCAACTGATCACGGTCAGTTGATGCCTCAAGATATCTTGAAGCTTTCTCCTCAAGTTTTGGAAGGTGAGTGGACACTCGAAAAGTGGGAATATTGGTTTAGAAATAGTCAGCTTTCTCCAGCCGTTCAAGAACTTGCTCAACATGGTGTGATGACTGGTGAAATTGGTGGCAATACTATTTTCCATATTCCTCAAGAATATGAAAATATGCTGACCCAATTACAACAAGGCCTTATTGATGCATTAAATGAGCAATGGCCGAATACTCAGTTTACAGTTGAATATGGTGCTTTGAATACATCTACCCCTTATACCATTCAAAGTGCACGTAAAGAAAAAGCCTTTCATAGAGCAGTTGAGCTATTACAGCAACAGCCAGTGATTAAGAGTCTCATAGAAACTTTTGATGGCGAACTACAAAATATTCAATTAAAGCCTTAAATTCATCTGATTTTGATCTGGTGCAGAATATGAAAATAATAGACTTTTCATATTTTTCACTGGATTGAAATATTTGGGTCATGTCACTGTCATTGTACTTTTCTATGTTAGCCATTTTAGATTTTAAATGGACTATATATCGTCATGAAAAGGCAATGCATTGGAATAAATAGTTTTAAATATTCATATTTTTTATTAATCGGCGCGATTCTGCTGAGTGGTTGTAACGACTCGGCAAATGATAATTCAAATACACCAGATGCAGGTAAAAAGCCTGTAATGCGCTGTGCTCCATAAACTTAAATAATAAAAAGAACCTGCTCATGATTACACGTCGTAAATTTTTAAATTACTCTTTAAATATGGGTTTTGGTGCTGCGGCATTGGCAGCGTTCCCATCTAGTATTCAAAAAGCTTTAGCAATTCCTGCAAATAATAAAACTGGCAACATTCAGGATGTCGAGCATGTTATTATTTTAATGCAGGAAAACCGATCTTTTGACCATTACTTCGGAACATTAAAAGGCGTTCGAGGGTTTGCTGATCGTTTTACGATTCCTTTGCCAAGTGGCCGCCGTGTTTGGGAGCAGCTTAGAAGTAATGGGCAAGTTCTAACGCCTTTTCACTTAGATGGTACAGCCAATAATGCACAGCGTGCAGATGGTACGCCTCATACTTGGAACGACAGTCAGCTGGCTTGGGACAATGGGCGCATGGCGAACTGGCCAGCCCATAAAACTGATATATCCATGGGTTATTTTAAAGAAAAAGAAATTCCATATCAGTTTGCGCTTGCGAATGCTTTTACGATTTGTGATGCCTACCATTGCTCTATGCACACTGGAACAGATGCAAACCGTTCTTATCATTTAACGGGTACAAATGGTGCAACACCGACCAAGCGTTCATTTGTAAACAATGAGTGGGACTGGATTGATGGTAACCCAGCGACGGCAGACCGTGGTTATACATGGAAAACTTATGCCGAACGCTTAGAAGAAGCAGGGGTAAGTTGGATTTGTTATCAAAATATGCCAGATGAATGGGGCGACAATATGCTTGGTGCATTTCGTTCGTTTAGAAAGGCCAACATTGCATCTGGCTATCCTGTTGCAAGTGGCGGCGAACCGAATAAACCGTATGCAGATACGGGACAAAAGCTACCGTATAAAGCCTATGATGCGGCTACTGATAATGCCAAAAATCCACTTTATAAGGGTATTGCAAATACGTTGCCGGGCAATAAACCAGAAGAATATCTCGACGCTTTTAAATGCGACATTCGTGAGGGTAAATTACCTCAAGTCTCTTGGATTAACGCGCCATCGATTTATTGCGAACATCCAGACCCTTCAAGCCCAGTTCAAGGGGCATGGTTTATTCAAGAAATTATTGATGCATTAACTGCTGTACCAGAGGTTTGGAGTAAAACAGCACTACTTATTAACTTTGATGAAAATGATGGTTACTTTGACCATATGCCATCGCCATCAGCGCCATCTCGACTTAAAAATGGTCAGTATGCTGGCAAATCGACATTAAGCAGTGCCGATATGCAGGACGAATATTTCGATCATGCTTCACCTGAGGGAAGTCATTCACAGCCTACACCTGATGGACGCGTTTATGGTCCGGGTCCTCGTGTTCCGTTATATGTGATTTCCCCATGGAGCCGTGGTGGTTGGGTGAACTCACAAGTGTTTGATCATACTTCTGTGCTCATGTTTTTAGAAAAACGTTTTGGGGTTAAAGAGCCGAATATCAGTCCATACCGCCGTGCAGTGTGTGGCGATTTAACCAGTGCATTTAACTTTAAAACACCAAATGTAGATGTTTTACCGCAGCTGGGTGGTAAACAAACACGTTTGCAAGCAGATGAGTTAAGAGAAAATCAAGAAGCTTTACCGGCTGTTCCTGTACCCACGGATACGAAGTTACCGATTCAGCAAAGTGGCATACGTCTTTCACGCGCGTTACCTTACGAGCTACACACCAGCGCGCGCTGTAAAGCCGATGGTAAAGTGCAATTGATTTTCTCTAATACGGGTACGCAAGCAGCGGTTTTTCATGTTTATGACAAGCTCAACTTGGACCGTATTCCAAAGCGTTATATTGTAGAGCCGAATAAAACTTTAGATGATGAATGGGATGTTTTAAAAGATAACTTGGGCCGTTACGACTTATGGGTACTCGGTCCAAATGGCTACCATCGTCATTTCAAAGGGGATACTCAACGTATTGTTGATAGTGGTGTTAAACCTGAAATTCGAGTGTGCTATGACATTGCCAATGGGGATGTTTATGTCGAACTTATGAATGATGGTACTAAGGATGCAATATTGACGGTAAAACCGTGTGCATATCGACAAGCTGCGCCGTTACAACTTACCGTAAAAGCGGGACAGGTTGTTAAGCAGCATTGGGCTTTGGCCGATGTAGGGCATTGGTATGATTTTGAAATCACCAGTCAGAGTGATCCATATTATTACCGACGTTTTGCTGGTCGAGTCGAAACGGGTGAAGATTCCTTTAGTGACCCTGCAATGATGTAAGCTAAAATGAGGCAAAAAGAGCTGTGTATTTTCTTTTTGCCTCATTTTTTATAATAAGAAATTCTCTAAAACCTCACGAACTGTCTCGGAAATTGGCACAGTCTTACGCGTTTCGCGATCAACAAAAACATGCACAAAATGTCCTTGAGCTGAGGCTTGGTCCTGACCTTGTTTAAAGATTGCCAATTCATAGCGCAATGAAGTCGTACCGATTTTACCAATCGCAACACCTACTTGAATAATTTCTGGAAATGATAATTCCTGAAGAAAACTACAAGCTGAATCGACCACTAAGCCAATTGCTTTTGCTTCATGAATATCAAACCCTGTTTTTTGGATGAGCAAAGCATTGGCCGCTGTATCAAAGTAGCTATAATAAGTCACATTATTCACATGACCATAAATATCGTTATCTGCCCAACGCGTTTGAATGTCTAAAAAGAACTTAAATTGATCACGGGTTTTTAAAACTGGTTTAGTCATCAATGAATCGCCTGATAAATTGCCAAAGCAGCGGCTTCTGTCATGTCACGTGGGTTATTTTGTAGTAAGCGGGTTTGCAACATGGCATCTTGAGCAAGTCGGGGTAAACTGGATTCATCAATACCCAAATCTCTAAGTTTTAAGGTCAAGCCACTACGGTCTAAGTGGTTCTGCATGTGGTCAATAAACAGATCACACAAGCCATCAGTGCTGCCATTGCTGTATGGATCGAGCCATTGCATAAGCTCTGCATAGTATTTTTTTGCATTGGGCGCATTAAATTTTAATACTTCAACCAACACTAACGCATTGGTATGCCCATGCGATAAATGAAAATGACCGCCCAATGGGTAAGCTAAAGCATGTACAGCGGCAACAGGCGAGTTTGCAAATGCTTGACCTGCGAGCATTGAACCGAACAGCATGTTTTGACGTGCTTCTAAATCATTACCATCTTTAAGAACTTTCGGTAAGTTATGGTTTAGTAGCTTCAAAGCATTCTTAGCTAAAATATCGGTGTATATATTCTTCTTGTATTTAGAAGTATATGCCTCAATGGCATGTACCATCGCATCAATACCTGTTGCAGCGGTAATATGTGCTGGAAGGTTTTGAGTAAAAGTAGCATCAAGAATCGCAGTGTCGGCGTAGAGTACTGGAGAGACAATCCCCATCTTTGTCGTCTCACCTGTAGTGACAATTGAGATTGGCGTTACTTCTGAGCCTGTACCGGCTGTAGTAGGAATTAAAATAAGGGGTAGGCGAGTTGTGGTGATTTGGTTTACGCCGTACATCTCTTGCAAACTTTGAGTCTGGTTAGGGTGGGCGAGTAAAGCAATAACTTTTGCAACATCTAGAGAACTACCACCACCAAAACCAATAATGACATCAACATTTTGCTGTTTAGCGTAATTGGCTGCATCTAGTACTACTTGTTCAGGTGGATCAGCTTGCACATCAGCATAGATGACATATTCAATGTTGAGGTTATCTAAAATTTGCAGGATGGGACGGTGTAATTGATTTTTAACCATGCCTGCATCGGTGACTAGCAATAACTTACGGTAAGCATTTGACGACAAAACATTCTGTAATTCTTGTATAGAGCCTAAGCCAGAGATGATATTTGGAACAGTTTGAAATTGAAAATGGCTCATATACATTATTTCCTTATTTTTGAACATTATTGTTGAATGGTTCTATAAGATTCTATCTCCGAATAAGTTAGCATAAGAAACTTTAAAATAAAGTAGTTCTGAAGTGACTATGCTTTTCTTAAGCCTTGTGCCAACCATAGATAAATACTTTTTTGCAATGTTGGGTCCGACATGTAAGTGAGGATTACCAAGATATTTAAAGGCTCGTCGAAAAGTGGGCTTTTTGTTATTTATAGGGTTCTGTAGATTTTCTGGCAAGCTTCTAATTTATATAATGCCTTAACAATTTATAATTTTATCGGTTCTAAAAAGTGAAAATTTCTAAAACTTTTCTTAGTATTATGGGATGCACGTGTTTGATGCTTAGCTCGGCAGTAATCGCGAAAACCAGCTCTAGTGTATATTCGCCTACAAAAGGTGTAATTTGTGACAAATATATTTGTGCTGACAAAAAAGGTGTTTCTAAAAAGCTTACAGCTAAATACTTAGGCACTTATAAAGCGAATAAAGCCTTCTCTCAAGGTGATTTTGATACTTCAGCGTTTACGCTCTCAAACGGTGTGTTCTGTGATACTAAAACAAAACTATGCCATGTTGATCGATACTTTGAGAATGGGCATCGCAGTAAAATTGATAGAACTATGACAGATAAGCTTTTTAAAAATAAATAATTTTTCTATTGCAGAAATGAAGTAAATATCCCTGATAGATGAGTTTATAAAAGTAAAATTAAATCGCAAAAGACCCCGCTAACTATCGACTAATGGCGGGGTTTTTTATTATTAAGTATTTCTGTAATATCAATTTAATAGTATAGGGTGAAAAATACTAAATGATCAGGGGTAATAATTAATAAGGGAGGGTTTAGTTTTCGGTAGGATCTTTTCTGATTGGGAAGGGAAAAAGGATCTTTTTATTATTAAGAAAAAACATAATTTTTAGGTGGAATTTAAATAGTGATGTACACAATTAGATATGTTCATCGGAACAACACTTACTATATTGCTTCGAACAATGAAGGAAATTTTATTATTCTTGAGTCACTTGATTCAGAGTTTCGTATGGGCCATCAAATTTCATATGATGGTGAAAAAGTATTTAACCTGACACTAAATGATGAAACAGATGCAGTCATTAAACTGGAGAGTAACGAAAAAGGAGCCTATGAGTACTTACATTCAGTTAAGTAAATAAGCTTTTTTATTCTTAAGTATTTCTGTAAGATCCTTCCGTTGCTTTAAACAACAATAAACCTGAATGATCAGCGCAAAAGTCATAAGGGGAAAGCCTACTTGAAAGAGTAGGCTTTTTTTATTTCTTTATAAAAGCATACTGAGGACTTTATGATCAGAGTAGCTAATTTATAAAAATTTATTTTTTGCAATGAATGAGCTTAAGTTCCAAGTTCTTAAAATCTATAACTTGATTAGAAGGATCAACAAGTTTTAATTTAAGTTCATCATCAGTACTCTTATTAAAAACTTTCACCACATCTTTACCAGATTCAATGAAATTACCGCCAGATTCAAGCATGGCCAGTAAAACAATATTTAGACTTTTGCCTTTTTTAGTAAGTAAGTATTCTTTACGTTCTCGCTCATTAACTTCTTTATAAATTGACAGTTCAAATATTTCTAATTGGATGAGATGCTTTAGACGATTAGATAAAATTTGCTTTGATATGCCTGTATTTGCTAAAAAATCATTAAATTTTGTTACCCCATAGAAGGCTTCTCTTAACAAGAGAATCGTCCATCTGTCATTCAATATTTCTGTAATTTTGAAGATCCCACATACATCTACTGGAAATTTATGATCTGGAATAATTTGATTTGACATCAGTGGGAGCTCCAATTAGTATGAGTCTATAATTTAGACCTAGCCTTGATTCAGGTAGCATTATGCCATTTATAAATATACAAACTATAGAAGGTTTACTAGATAAAGATAGTAAGGCTGAGCTTTTCAAGCGAATAACAGATTTATTTGTGGAAATAGAAGGAAAGGGAAATCCTGCTTTTCGAGAACATGTCTGGATCAGAATTGATGAACATCCTCCTGAGCATTGGCAATTAGGCAGCTTCAGGCCTACGAAGGAAATGATTGAATTAATCACTGCATCCAAGTGATATTTGTAAAGCCCTATAAATTAGGGCTTTATTTTTATTTAATTACTACAAAAAATACAAAATTAGCTAATTTATCGCCTGATTTATCAACTTTTAATCTATTGATAAACATTATTTTCCTTTTCAACCCATGTGAGTTTTGACAAAATGCAACAAGTCACAATGGTCAATTCGGTTCTCACAAACTTATAGTCTGTTAAGATTGTGCATGACCCTGTTTATTTTTATGTAATTCAAATGTTTGGAAGTAATTTCTAATGGAAACACAATATAAGGTGTTATGTGTCTGTTTAGGAAATATTTGCCGTTCTCCCACGGCTGAGGTGGTTTTCAGACATTATTGTGACGAGCATCAACTCAATGTAGTTGTCGATTCAGCTGGAACGAGTAATTATCATCCAAATAAATCGCCTGATCAGCGTAGTCAGTTGCATGCCAAAAAAAGAGGCTATGACTTATCATCTTTACGTGCAAGACAACTTTCAACTCAAGACTTTTTAGAGTTTGATTTGATTTTGGCAATGGATCATCAAAATTTTGAAGATATTCATGACGTGTTGCAAAGAGCTGTTTCCCAATTTGGAGCACATCAAATTCGTGCAAAAGTAGCTTTAATGAGTGAGCATGATCCTGAATACCCACAACAAGCGTTGCCTGATCCTTATTATGGCGGTGCTGATGGTTTTGAACGTGTACTTAATCAATGTGAGTCCAGTAGTTTGGCGTGGGTTAATATTTTAAAAAAACAATTGAATGTTTAAGAATAGGTTTTTCAACACAATGCAAATTCAGAATCAAGTACAGCTTAAGCCATTCAATACTCTAAGTTTAGATGCAACTGTTTCTCACTATACTAAAGTTGGCAGTATTCAAGATATTGAAGCAGCTTTAGAGTTTGCTGAGCAGCATCAGTTAAATGTACTTGTATTATCGGGCGGTAGTAATATGTTGTTGCCGCAGCAGATCAATGCTTTAGTGATTCATCTTGATATTCAGGGAATTGAAGTTTTATCAAACGATCATGATTTTGTGCGGGTTAAAGTAGGCGCAGGTCAAGTCTGGCATGATTTTGTTTTATACAGCACTGAACAGAACTGGTTTGGTTTGCAAAATTTAGCCCTTATTCCAGGTTTAGTTGGTGCTTCACCCGTACAAAACATTGGGGCGTATGGGGTAGAGGTAGGCGAGTTTATTGAGTCAGTACAAGTGTATGACCGTAAATTAAAGCAAATTCAGACAATTTTAGCGGCCGACTGCCATTTCGCCTACCGCCATAGTATTTTTAAAGATGATCCGAACCGTTACATTATCACGCATGTTACTTTTAAATTGCTTAAACAGCCGCACTTAAAACTTAACTACGGCGACTTGAAACAAGCAGTTGGAGACAATCAGACTGCCGAAAATTTACAAAATCAGGTCATCCATATTCGTCAAAGTAAACTTCCTGATCCAAAAGAGTATCCTAATGTCGGGAGTTTCTTCAAAAATCCAGTTATTAAACCTCAAGAGTTTGAACGCTTAGTCACACAATTCTCAACAATTCCACATTATCCTCAAGCTAACGGAAACGTTAAAATTGCAGCAGGATGGTTAATTGATCAGGCGGGTTGGAAAGGGAAGCAACTCGATATGGTAGGGATGTTCCATAAACAGGCATTAGTTCTGGTGAATTATGCCAATGCATCTCTAGCTGATGTAAGGAAAACTTATCAGGCTGTACAACGTGATGTTGATCAGCTTTTCCATATTATGTTAGAACCAGAGCCTGTGCTTTATAACAGTTTAGGTTTAATTGAAAATCATACGGAATAGTTTTATGCCAAAAGTACACTTAATGGTACGTTTAGTACAAGTAGTCACCGTGCTATTTGTACTATTAGGCTGTTTCGTGGTTTTTTTATATTCGCCATTTTATTCAAAACTTATTGTAGCTGGCCTTAACTATTTTGTACCTGTTGATGTTAATCAAGTCGCTGCTGAGAGCCAGAGACAGGCTGCTTTAAGTGAGCATGATAATTTAGAGCCAGGTTCGAATTTATGGATCGCTCGTCAGGCTTATTTAAAACTGACAGAGCAAGCGTTACGTGAAAAAAGAACATCTGATCTGACCTATATTCAAGAGAATTATAAAGCCTTGCAGCAAATTATTCTCTTGGAAGAAAAGGAACAGGATTCAGAAGAACAAGCGGCATCTGTAACGGTTCCTTTAGTCGCTAAAAACTCAGAAATTGATGCCGCAGATGAGGCGAGTAGTCCTGTTGACGAAGCACTTTTTATTAATAGTTCTGAAAATAAAGCGCTTACTGAGCAATATACAGAGTTTTTAGCAAGAAAACCTGTGGTGCCAGAGCATCAAAAAGCTGTCAGTGAACCTGAACAAAAAGTCGAGTATGTGCGTAAAAATCCATTACCTGTACAACCTAAAAAGTTATCAGAGCCTTATGCAATTGTTGTGTTGGGCGGAGGATTAACCTTAGATAAAAATGGTAAAGATATTGTTGTTAATGGTTATACGCGTTTGCGATTAGAAAAAACTTTAGAAGTTGAAAAACAAAATCATCTGCCTATTGTGCTTAGCGGTGTAGAAGCGCCTTATATGCAAGCTTGGTTAAAAGAGCGCGGTGTTGATGCAAAGCTATTAGAAAAGCGGAGTATGAATACATGTGAAAATACTCGTTTTAGCTCTTTATTGCTTCAGAAAAAAGGCGGAGCACCGACAGTCATGTTGGTTACAGATGAATACCATATGCCACGTACACGCCGACTGTTTGCTTTAAATGGTATAGAAACTATTCCTGTTGTAGCTCCAATGCCAACTCCACTGACACGTTGGCAACCAAGTGTGCAAAATTACGATCATAGCCGCCGTGCAAATTATGAATTACTTGCGACAATTCGTGACATGTTGTTTGGCTCAAGTGATTGTCGAGAGGTTCCTTAATGTCAGATATTCCATTTCTCAATCCTGCCGTATTAAAACAATTAGATTTACCGGTTCCTAACCGTGATCTTACACCGCAGGTTTTGAGTCCACTCAATTTAAATACATTAGAAGAACCTTCTCGTGATTTGCTGGCCTATCGCAAATTGTATGGTTTACATTTACTTGAATGTGACCATTGGCAAGGCTATGTTCAAATGCCTTTATTCCGTTTGCATGTGCAAGTTTTCAAACCTAAAATAGAAAAAATACAAGGTACAGTTTGTCTATTGCATGGCTATCTTGAGCATAGCGGTATTTACCAGCCAATCATTCGTGAAATTCTTGAGCAGGGCTTTAGTATCATTACTTATGATTTGCCGGGGCATGGATTAAGTGATGGTTCACCAGCCAGCATTAAAAACTTTGATCATTACCAGCAAGTTTTGATGGCTGTTTATCAATATGTGAAACATGCAGATCAGTTACCTAAACCATGGGTCGGTATTGGTCAAAGTACGGGTGGAGCAATTTGGATGCATCACTTATTAGAATATGCTGAAAAACGCCAAGATCCGATTGTAGATCGAGTACTTTTACTTTCTCCGTTAATTCGCCCTGCAAAAACGGCGTGGTGGCATAACCCTGTTGGGTTAGGCATTATTCGCCGTATTAAGCGTCAGGTACCAAGACACTTTAGACGTAATAATCATAATCCTGAATTTTTGCGTTTTATTCGTTTAAAGGATCCTTTGCAACCTCGAATGATGGGCATGGACTGGATTTTGGCAATGTCAAAATGGATGCAGGAAATGGAAGAGCGGCCTGCTTGCCGGATTCCAGTCTGGCTTGCACAAGGTGCTCTTGATCAGACGGTTGATTGGCGTTACAACATTGAATTTATTCGTCGTAAATTTAGACTTCAAACGTTGTTAATGCTTGAAGAAGGCTCTCATCAATTAATTAATGAGCGTGCGGATATACGTGCGGCTTTAACGGGCTTGATTCCGGCCTTTTTGCATGCAAAGCCAAAACATTTTTATTATTAGAAAAATAATGCATCTATCCAAAATTCTAGATAGATGCATTATTTAATCTTTGTAGTTTATTTTGAATTTTGATAAAGCTGCATAAAGTTTTTATAAACCGAAGACTGCTTTTGTGGACTATACATATTGCGCTCGATTGTTCCTTTATCTGTTTTGATTAAAACATTCACATTTTGAGCATTTTTAAATTCTTGCAAGAATTGACTTGGAATAACAAAGTAAGTGGTTGAATGTTTAGGTACTAATCGGCTCACATTTGTCTTTTCAGTGGCTTGAGCTGGTTCGTAATTGAATCGTTTGCCATCAATATCAAAAGTCAAAGCGTTAATATCATAAAAGTTATAACTACTACTTAAATGAACATCTACTCGAAGCTGATTTTTTTGATTTTCGTTCCATTGAACCAATAAGCTTGGGCATAGTTCAGTTGGTGAGCAGTTTAGTTGACCAGCTGTCTTTACCTCTTTAGGAGCTGGTGTACTAACCTGTGTGGTGCTACACGCTGCAGTAAGTAGACATGAACCTAATAAGAGTAGAGATTTCTTCATCATATAAATTCCAAGATCGTATGTTTAATATTATTTATGTTAAGAGTAATAAATTTTGACATAAATTAACGCGTAGTTGGACCTAAAAATACAAATGGTTTTGCAATTTTAAAGGAAGAGGTGGCATCACCTGCATAGATATGGCTTTGATCGGGTCCTAAATCAAGTCTACGTGTTTTACCATCTTTAAAGTTAATCTTTTTCAAGTCGACCCAAAATACATTTGGTGAGAGGGCAGATTCAAAAAAGTAGAGCATTTGTTTGTGGTCGGCAACAGTTCGCCAACGAGTCGAGGAAATATTAGGTTCTTCTTGAGTATTTAACCCATAGGGAACAGATGCATTGCGAATCACACTAAATACAGAGGCTTGTGCTTGTTTTGTATTATCATTTTTAGGAATAGCATTAATGTAAAATGATGCACGTGCAAAGCGATCAGATGCTCTGTTAGTACCGGGAAGCATAATTGTTCCGCCAATTTGCTTCCAATATTCAACAAGTGCAAGTTGTTTATCGAAAGTAGGTGAGTTGGTCATGACCTGATAGCTTCGGCTATGGTGAATCACTTGTTTTCCACCAATATATTCAATAATTGCGCTATCACCTGTTTTATCAGAAATAGATAAATGTAGGGTGGTGAGCCGTGTTTCACCGGGAACATTGTCGGTAATAATAGTGTAGGGTTCTTTTTCTAAGGCCTTAACGGCTTCATCTACAGTTGCAAAATTATCAAGTACATATTGAGCCCATGCTGCAATACTTAATAAAGGCTTATCTGTCTTTTTTGCATCTGGGTATTCAGACTCTACTAACCATAAAATATTAGCAACCAAACCTGCTTCATTCATTCCATCTGTTGTGGAAACTTCATAACCTGTAGCAATTACACTTCCATATTTCGACGTCCATTTTATTGAGTTGGGACCAGCGCTACCGTCACGGCTAACCCCGCTTGGCATAATCCATAAGTTGGTACCTGTATCAACCTTCCAGTCCATTGAGCGAGCAGTAATAATATGTTGATTATTACCTAAATATACGGCACGTGTACAAGCAACAGCATAGCTACTTAAGCCTACAGCGATTGCAACAAAAGAAGAGATGAATGTTTTTTTCAACATGATGAGGTACCTTCTTGTTATAAGCATAAAAATTTTTATTAAATAAAATTAAAATGTGTACGTTATTTATACTTTTATATTAGGTGAAAAATCTATTAAATACAAATTAAAAGGGGAGTGAAATTTAAGCAAAAATCACATATTAGGTTTAAATATGGAAGAGCATCACACTATAAAGGTGATGCTCAACTTATAAAAATTAATATAAATTAAAAATGATTGGCATCAGCCATATTCCACATTCGATAGTAGAAATTATCATCGTCATTATTATGTTCAGATTGTAAAAGTTCACCTTCTTTCAAGAAAAAATGCAACTGAGCATAGTTCTTAATTTCACGGTCATTTACTCGCTGAGCTAAATGATGAGCTTTAATATCAGAAGGATGGCGTAAACCTGCTGCAGCAATCATTTCTGATAATGCATGCAAGGTATTTTTATGAAAATTAAATACTCGTTCTGATTTAGTCGGTACATCAATTGCTTTTTGACGATCTTTGTCTTGAGTCGCTACACCTACAGGGCATTGGTTGGTGTGGCAGCTTTGTGCCTGAATACATCCAACTGCAAACATGAAACCACGTGCTGAATTAACCCAGTCTGCACCGAGTGCAAAAGTGCTAGCGATATCAAAAGCACTAATGATTTTACCACTAGCACCAATTTTAACTTGATATCTTAGTCCTGCACCGACAAGAGTATTATGGACAAAGCGTAAGCCCTCTCGTAATGGGGTACCAATATTGTCACTAAACTCAATTGGTGCTGCACCAGTACCACCTTCAGAACCATCCACAACAATAAAGTCGGGAACAATTTTTGTTTCAAGCATTGCTTTAACAATACTCATGAATTGCCAAGGTTGGCCAATACACAGTTTAAAACCAACTGGCTTGCCGCCAGATAATGTTCGCAGCTTCTGTAAGAAATGCATCATTTCAATGGGGGTAGAAAAACTAGAATGCTTAGCAGGAGAAATACAATCATGATCGCGTGAAACGCCACGGATTTGGGCAATTTCTTCGGTAATTTTATGCTTAGGTAAGATACCGCCATGGCCCGGTTTTGCACCTTGTGAAAGCTTTAATTCGATCATTTTGATCTGTGGCAATTGAGATTGTTTAGCAAATTTTTGCTCGTCAAATTTTCCATCTAGGGTACGGCAACCAAAATAACCACTGGCAATTTGCCAAACAATATCTCCACCATTTTCGAGATGATAAGGGCTTAAGCTACCTTCACCAGTATCGTGATAAAACCCACCTAATTGCGCTCCTTTATTGAGTGCTCGAATTGCATTGGCACTTAAACTACCAAAGCTCATGGCAGAGATATTCATAATGGATGCACTATAGGGTTGAAGGCATTGTGCATTACCCACCTGAATGCGGAAGCTCTTTGGATCAGCTGGTGGGCAAGGGCTTATTGAGTGGACAATAAAGCGGTAATTCTCTTGATAGACATCAATAATTGAGCCAAAAGGTTTATCTGCATTTTCGTTTTTAGCACGTTGATAAACTAAGCTTCGTTGCATGCGAGAAAAAGGTAGAGCATCTTGATCCGCTTCAATAAAGTATTGACGAATTTCGGGGCGTATATCTTCAAACAAAAAACGAAAATGTCCCATAATTGGGTAGTTTCTTAAAATAGAATGTTTATTTTGTAAAACATCATAGAGGCCTAATAGGCTTAAAGCGCCTGTAACTACCCATAAACCATTAAGGAGAGTATCAGAAATAAAATAATAGATACTATGAGGGGTATAGACGGTTCGAAACCATGTGATGCTGAGCGCAGTAAAAATACATAAAAACCAGAGAGAATGGCGTGAAAAGAATGTATTGAGAAATTTATGTCGAATGATTTGTGCTGGACTCGCCATATTGGAACAAATTCCTAATGTTTTACTGGTACATACCTTGCCAAGAAGCAAGTCAAACTACAAGTATGGAATTGTTAGTTTTGGAGAATAAGGAAGAATACATTCATAAATAGGGCTTAATTTGGCGTTTATTTTTTTGAACTGAGATAAATTAAAATATTCATCGGATGGGGGATTTTTTATTAAGTAATTTTAATTATTATAGGTAAAAGTTAATTTTAGATTTATTTAATAATAAAAATTATTTTAATTTAAATTGGTTTGTTTTTGCTATTTAATAATTTTTTGATAATATAAACGAAATGAAATGATATTTTAATAGATATAAATACAACTATATAAATTTCTAAAAATTATTAAGGACTGAAATGAATTGGAAAATATTAGTACTCTCTATTTTTTTAACAATAATTTTTTTCTTAACTTTAATGTTTTATTTAGGCTTCGATCTTGATACTTTCAAGAGGGTCGCCCTAATACAAAGTTTATTAGTTGTTGTAGCCATAATATTTGATTATATGGAAAGGAGAAAGACTCCTATCTTTCCAGGATGTATTGTTTACCCCTTACTTGGTATTTTATTTATTTTTGGTTTTATGCCTATTTTAGACTTTTTTGCTGAAAGACCCCAAGGCTTTCATAGTTGGGACATTAAAAATATTTTATTGATCAATTCTGATAACACAGACTATCAATTTAGAGAACTAGCTTGGTACGGTAAAGCTTATGTACAGTTACTTTTTGCAATGGTGGGTGGATTTTTTGGTTTGATTTTTCATCTTATTTTTAGAAATAGTTGAGCTAGCAATACATACTTTTAGTAGTGAAGACCTGCCTCTAGCTATTGAAATGTCTAAAAAAATTCTAAAGATGTGATAAAACACTTAGATTTCTTATTCATAAAGTATTATTTTCTTATTCATTTAAAATATATAGAATAATCAGATGCTTACTTTTTATTCTCATTTTTTTTGACCAAACTTTAAAAAATTATAAAATATGAATGGTGATGGTAAATTTTAACTAATGAAAAATTAAAATTTTTTAGAAAAACTAATAAAAATGTAAATGAAATTATCGAAAATTAATAAAAAGAGTGGGGCTAACCATAAAAAATTTATAATTGAGAAATCAATCAAAATTTTGATTATTAATTGATATTTGGAATGAAACAAACATTAGTATTTTTGTTGTTTTTTTGTATTATGCGCAACTAGTAGAGTAAAAAAATAACGCTTTGAAAAAACAGTCAGAAGAACTAGTGATTGTGATGGGGAAGGCTAATTTTTACATCTATTAATTTTATTGTCGTAATGTAAAAAGGTTTTTAACCATGAATAAGTCTCTCATTTGTTTATCAGCAATTGCTATGGGTTTAACGTCTATCAATGTTGCAAATGCAGCTAACGCAACCGGTACACTAACTGTTAAAGCAACGATTACAAACAGTTGTGTTCTCAACACTTCTGCAACAGGTACTACGTCAAATGCAATTTTAGACTTTGGTACGTTAAGTTCGCTTGCAAGCAACGTAGATGCAGACACCACAACAACAGGTGGGACTGCAATTAAAGTGTTATGTAACAATACTGTGCCATGGACTTTGGCTTTTGACGCAGGGAAAAATGCTCAATCGACACAACGTCGTATGATTGGTGGGGCGGCTAGCAACGAATACATTCCTTACAACCTTTTCTCAGATACTAACCGTGCAACAGCAATTGGTGTTGCAACAACTGCATATAGCGGTACTGGTACTGGTGCAGCACAAACAGTTAACGTCTATGGTCGTATTCCTGCTGGCTCAACTTTACCAAGTGCAGGTAGCTATGTTGACACTGTGACTGTAACAGTGACTTATTAATTTTTAATAAGTTTTATTGCGTCATTGCTAGCTCTTTTTTAAAGGAGCTAGCTCAGTTTGAGAAAAGTAGTTCTGGGCAAATCATGAAAAAAAATATCTTTGTTGTGACAAGTTTATTGTTATCTTTGCCTAGTATGCTAAATGCAGCATCAATCCGCCTTTCACCTGTTAGTGTTGAAATATTGAGTGATCAGGCTGCATCTTCCATTAGTTTATATAATCAGTCAAATGAAAGCGCTGATTTGCAGGTGCGTGTATTTGAGTGGAGACAAAATGCTGGTCAAGATCAGTTAATCCCTACGGATGAGATTGTAATTAGTCCACCATTTCTAAAACTACAACCTAGTGACTCTTATAACTTACGTGTAGTTAGAATTAACCCAGAACCTGTTTCTGGTGAAAAAACTTATCGTATTATTATTGATGAGTTACCAAAACCGATTGATAGTCGTAAAGCTGATCAAGGGGTTAACGTACTACTACGTTCGTCATTACCTGTATTTGTCGTCAATAAAGATGCGATTACTAAACTGAATTGGTCAATACAACAAGAACAAAATAATGCTTATCTCACCATAAGTAATGTTGGTAATCGACATGCGCTTTTAAATAACTTAATACTTGTGGATACAACAGCAAATAAAAGCTATCCCATTAAAGTAAACACCGTGAATGGTTATATTCTTGCTGGGAAATCGAGAAAATATAATATTAGTCCTGATTTTAAATTTCAAGCAGATCATAAATATAATATTTCATTAAATATTAACGGTAAGCAAACATCTCTTTAAAGAGGCACATATGAAATATATCGTAAGTGCCTTATGTGTTATGTACTTACCGATTCATGCTGCTGCTGAATCATTACAAGATAGTACTAATGCTGTCTTACCAAGTATTCCGGAAGTTCCGACTTCTTCTCATCAGGCCTTTGGTTCTGATCAGGGATATATACAGCTATTTTTAAATATTTCTGCTAACTCAAATATTTCTAAAGATTTAATATCGGTACGGCAGGATCAAGATAGAAAATTACATATCCGCTCTCGTGATTTAAAAACTTTAAGATTAAAAATGGATGAACATATCTCAGATAACCAGTGGGTGTGTATTAATGATTTAAACGGAATCCAGTTTAAATATTTAGAGAATGAGCAGTCCCTAAACCTAAATGTTCCATCGGATATGTTGACAGGCTATGCAGTGGACCTCAATGGTCAGCAGATCACTAGCCCGAATTTGTTAAAGATGAAACCCTTAAACGCGGCTATTTTGAACTACAGTCTGTATAACACCATAACCAATGACGAGAACGTTTTCTCAGGTACAGCTGAGGGTATTTTTAACAGTGCAATTGGTAACTTTTCTTCAGGGGTTTTATATAACGGTAGTAATGAAACTAGCTATAGCCATGAAAAGTGGGTACGCCTAGAAAGTAAGTGGCAATATGTTGACCCTGAGAAGATCAGGATATATACCCTAGGAGACTTTATTTCTAATAGCCCAGACTGGGGAAGCAGTGTCCGTCTTGCTGGTTTTCAGTGGTCGAGTGCTTATAGCCAACGCGGGGATATTGTCACTTCGGCACTCCCGCAATTCTCCGGCTCGGCAGCATTGCCTTCAACACTGGATTTATACGTCAACCAGCAAAAGATTTATTCAGGGTTAGTGCCATCTGGTCCCTTTGATATTAAACAGCTTCCGTTTATTTCAGGAAATGAAGTCACCCTTGTGACTACCGATGCAACGGGACAGCAGAGCATTACCAAAAAGCCGTACTATTTTTCATCCAAGATTCTGGCAAAAGGTATAAATGAGTTTTCAGTAGATGTGGGGGGTCCGCGTTATAACTATGGACTCTATTCAAATGATTATGACGATGCCACCTTTGCATCAGGTGCGGTCCGATACGGTTACAGTAACTCTCTGACCTTAAGCGGTGGTGCAGAAGCTTCAACAGATGGGTTATCGAACCTAGGCACAGGATTTGCCAAAAATATTTTGGGTATTGGCGTGATCAATGCCGACATTGCAGCGAGCCAATATAAAGATGAAAACGGTTATTCTGCCTTGCTGGGTTTAGAAGGTCGCATCAGTAAAAATATTTCATTTAACACCAGTTACCGCAAAGTATTTGATAACTATTTTGACCTAGCCCGTGTGTCTCAAGTTAGATATTTAAAAGATAACCAGATTAATCCCGAGTCACAGAACTACCTGAACTACAGCGCACTGGCAGATGAGATTTTTAGGGCAGGGATTAACTATAACTTTTATGCAGGCTATGGGGTTTATCTAGGTTATAACCAGATCAAATATAGCGACAACTCTTACAAGTTACTGTCTACCAATTTAAGTGGAAGTCTGGACAAGAACTGGGGCTTTTATGCGTCAGCTTATAAAGATTATGAAAACCATAAGGACTATGGTATTTACTTTGCGCTGAGATATACACCGTCAAGTAAAGTGAATGCGATCACGAGTGTATCTAGTGACAGCGGTAGCCTACGGTATCGCCAAGAAATATTCGGATTATCAGCACCGCAAATTGGTTCATTTGGCTGGGGTGGTTATGTTGAGCGCGATCAGGATGCACATGAAAATAATGCCTCGATTTATGCCTCTTACCGTGCCCGTGCTGCTTACCTGACAGGACGCTATAACCGATTTGGAGATAATGATCAGGTTGCACTTTCGGCGACAGGATCATTGGTTGCGGCGGCGGGACGTATCTTTGCGGCTAATGAAATTGGAGACGGCTACGCAGTTGTGACCAATGCTGGGCCACAAAGCCAAATTATAAATGGTGGTGTTAATTTAGGTGCGACCGATAAGTCTGGCCGATTCTTAATTGCAAATTTAAGACCCTACATGTCTCATCATATCTACCTAGACCCATCATATTTACCTTTAGAGTGGGAAGTTAGCTCTACGAATCAGACAGCGTTTGTGGGTTACCGTCAAGGAACTTTGGTCGACTTCGGTGCTCATCAGGTCATTTCTAGATTAGTGAAACTGGTTGATCAAAACAACTCACCGTTAATGCCAGGTTATGCCGTTCGAATTAATGGTCAGCAAGATGGAGTGGTTGGTTATGACGGTGAAGTATTTATTCCAAACCTATTGAAACAAAACAAACTTGAAGTCGATCTTCTAGATCATGGCTCATGCCAAGTTGATTTTGCGTATGAAAATAAGCAATTCAGTGCTAAAAAATTGGGGCCTTATGTATGTCGATAAATATTGCTAGCTTTAACCAGCCGACAACTTTTAAAGGTCTTTCATTTATCCTGAAATATTTTTTGGGAATGAGCTTGCTATGCCTGATCTTTACATTTTTTAACTCTGCCTATGCAACTTGCACACCTACAGGGACAACTTCTGGTACATACACATACACTGCCGCAACAATTAACAATGATGCAGTTCTGACATACACGGGAACAATACGTTGTTATGGGGGACGTTCAACACCAGAAATTTCAGGTTATATGTGTATGAAAACCGTCTTTACTGGAACAACGAGTAGTAATAATAATGTTTCATTACCTTACACCGTCACAGCAACTGTAGGTGGAGCAGGATCTTCTACCACTAATCAAAATTCGAATATCTGGTATGGTCCAGTAAGAACAGTCGCTTCAAATAATGTTATTAGTTACTCTGTAAATATAAAAGTACCAGCTCGTACAGGGTCGCTCATGGCATATCCTAAAGGAGCTTATACTGGTACGGTTCAGCTATTTTGGGACATGCAAGCAAGCTCTAGCACTGTGTGTGAGGGCGATAGTGGTGGAGGTTGGGACTCGGGTAATACCACTATAACTGCTAATTATGTTGTGCCAAGTTTGTGTCAAATAGATTCAACATCAAATGTCGATTTTGGAAATATTAATGATATTGGTAAGACTACTCGTGATTATACAGCTCAAGGAGTGGTAAATACGACCTGTAATAATGGACTGCCATATAGTATTTATTTGGGGGATGGGAATAACCGTATTGCTGGTGGCTTTAGGCAGATGACAAATGGTAGTGGTCAATACATCCCGTATCAGTTATATCAGAACTCGAATTATAGCGCGGTATGGGATACTACTGGTGGTGTAAGCGCAGTTGGAGGTTCTGGAGGTGTTTCTAAAACAGGTTCGGGCAATTCTCAGGGTACAAATGTCTATGGAAAAATTCCGCAAGGTACCACTATTTCAACAGCTCCGGGTAATTACTCAGATGCGATAGTTGTTACAGTAACTTATTAAGAATTTATTGGAATTTTATGTTGAGTATATTTTTAGGATTTGAGTTGAACACTTAGCATTTAAAAAGTGGTCTATAAATTTGGTGTTTAATTGTTCTAATTTAAAAGAAGCAGCTAGGTTTTAAAAAAGTAGGGGTGATAAGTGGTTAGCGGTAATGTTGTTTTAGGATGAGTAAAAACAGAAAAAGACAAATTAAAAAAATAAGAAAAAACATCTGATAAATATATACCTTATGAATATTAAATGTATTTTTACACAAGTTAACAGATTGTACAAATTAAATTACAGTTCTCTTTGCTTTATTTATTCTTTCTTATCAATAAAAAATACTTATAGAGATAAGTCGATTCTCAATAATTTAATGATTTGTATTGGAAAACAAAGTGTTAAAATTGAAAGGCTGAGATGCTCTGATATGTTTAATTGTATTTTATTCGGTGAATCTACGAATCGAAATTTGTGGATGCTTAGTAGTACTAAAGACAAATGGCTACATGCGTGACAGCTATCCCGAATTTTAACTTCATGAAAATACAAAGGTTTATAAATTGTTTCAACCACTTACTATCCAAACTCGACTCGGTGGATTCTACTTTTTCTACTATTCCATTGTGGGTACATTCATGCCGTATTGGAATTTATATCTTCAAGATCAGGGGTTTAATTATCAAGAAATTGGTGTTTTATCATCAATTGCGATTGTAACTCGTTTTTTTGCGCCTTTAGTTTGGGGTTGGATTGCTGATAAATCTGGTAAGCGGATGTTGCTTGTTCGGATAGCAACTTGGATGGAGTCATGTATATGGTTGGCTATTTTTATAGTGCCAAATACTTTTCAATCAGTTGCTTTGCTTATGCTTATTTTTAGTTTCTTTCAAAATGCGATTTTAGCTCAATTTGAGGGAGTCACTTTATTTTGGTTGGGTGATCAAAAAGCTAAACTTTACGGCAAAATTCGTAAGTGGGGATCGGTTGGGTTTATTGTTGGGGTATTCACTATTGGGGCTATTTTAGAAATAGTGCATATTTCAATGCTCCCAATTTTACTATTAATTATCGCGTCTCTAGCGTTTATTTGGTCTTTCACAATCCGCGAACCTGATAGCGCGCCTACTTCCCAAAAATATTTAGAACCTTTACTTCCTGTTCTTAAGCGCCCAACAGTGGCTGCATTTTTTGCAATTGAATTTATTCTACTTTTTTCACATGCGCCTTTTTATAGTTTTTATAGTAATTTTCTGAAATCTTTGAATTTCAGTACGACTGAAATTGGATTTTTATGGGCCATGGGCGTTTTTGCTGAAATTTTTATGTTTTCAATTGCCTCAAAGATTTTTCAACGTTTTTCGTGGCGCAGTTTAGTGATAGTGTGTCTGCTAGTGACGAGCATACGTTGGATGCTAGTTGCAGTATTTTCACATTATTTTATTGGTCAACTTTTTGCGCAGTGCTTACATGCCTTTAGTTTTGGTTTATTTCACTTGATCGCAATGAGAGTTATTTTTCAAAACTTCTCTGCTGGACAGCAAGGGCGTGGACAAGCACTTTATAGTACCATGTGGGGGTTAGGTGTAGCTTTTGGTAGTGTTCTGGCTGGGCATTTCTGGAAAATTCTTTCTGGTGAACTCATCTTTATGTGTGCCAGCGTGGTTGTGCTCTTAGGTTTGTGCTTTGTAAAGTGGCTTCCGAAACAAGTCGATTCTTCAACTACCTAAGCTTGAGATAATGCAAAACAAAGAATTTATATAGAAAAAAGCAAGTAAATATAAAATTGTTTGATGACTTGTTGTGACACGTTACAGTTGAAAAATATTGTTTTTATATGGTTATGGAGCAGTGATTTTGTCAAAAAATATGCTAACTTAACTTCATGCGTTTAATGATTAATAAATCTATGAAAAATATTTATATTATTGGATTATTGTGGGCTTGTTCTGGTTTAGCTGTGGCAGAAACGGCTACTCAACAGCCAGCTGAACAACCCGTTCGGACTGCAAGTAATCCTAATGCTATACGTATTGTTACGCGCCCTGAAATTATGGGATTGTGGGGAATGGAAATTCCAAATAATAAGAAATGTGTGGAATATTATAACTTTCGTAGTAGTAATGATGTAGTGATCAAAAGCGGTCAGGAATGGTCTTATGGTATTTATGAATATCAACCATCTGATGACCCTAAAGAGCAGCTAGCCGCTTTAGTAATGCAAATTAAATTTGATAATAATAAAGTAGATTGCTCTGGTCAGAAGCAAGACCAAACAGGTGATGTCTCACAATATTTTGTACAATGGAAAAACGACCATACAATCAATTTCTGTTCAACGGCTAAGGGTGAGCAGTGCTTTGCGACTTTACGTCGGGTATTACCATAAAATTATAGATATAAAAAAGCCTCTTATTTAAGAGGCTTTTTTCTATGAAGTATATTATGCAGTTTCAGCTTTCTTTTCTTCGACTTGCTTTAACAAGTGTTTTTCAAGGTAATGGATATCCATTGCTTGAGAGCAGAAACTCTTATCTTGCAAAATAAGATCTTTATGTAGAGGAATATTTGTTTTAATTCCCGTAAGGATCATTTCATCTAGCGCTTGACGCATACGAGCAATTGAAGTTTCACGGTCTTTACCATGAGAAATCAATTTAGCAATCATAGAGTCATAGTAAGGTGGAATGCTGTATTCTGGGTAGATATGAGAATCTAAACGAATACCAGCGCCGCCTGGCGCATAGAAACTTTCAATTTTACCTGGTGAAGGTAAGAAGGTTGTAGGATCTTCTGCATTGATACGGCATTCAATTGCATGTCCTTGAACTTTGATATCTTCTTGTTGAAGCTCTAGTCCTAGGCCACCAGCAATGCGTAACTGTTGTTCAATAATATCGACACCAGTAACCATTTCAGTTACAGGGTGCTCAACCTGAACACGAGTATTCATTTCAATGAAGAAGAATTCACCGTCTTCAAATAAGAATTCAAACGTACCAGCACCACGATACTGCATCAACTGACACGCATGAACACAGGCTTCTAAAATATCAGCTCGAGCTTGCTCTGGTAGGTTTGGTGCAGGTGCTTCTTCTAGTACTTTTTGATGGCGGCGTTGTAATGAACAGTCGCGGTCATATAAATGAATTGCATGACCATTACCATCACCAAGAACTTGAACTTCGACATGGCGAGGTTTTTGTAAGAAGCGTTCCATGTAAACGGTATCATCACCGAACCACATTTCTGCATCGCGCTGCGCTGCTTGAACTGATTCAAGTAGTGTATCTACACGCTCAACAATACGCATACCACGACCACCACCACCAGAAGCCGCTTTAACAATAAGCGGGAAGCCGATTTCTTTCGCTTCTGCTAAGGCATTGTGGATAGTTACTGCATGGTCGCAACCTGGTACAGTAGGTACGCCAGCTTTTTTCATGGCAACAATCGCAGAAACCTTATTCCCCATAAGGCGGATATGTTCTGGACGTGGACCAATAAAAGTAAAGCCTGAACTTTCTACAATTTCAGCAAACTCAGCATTTTCTGAAAGGAAACCATAACCCGGGTGAATAGCATCAGCACCGGTAATTTCTGCAGCAGTAATAATTGCCGGGATATTTAAATAGCTATCACTACTTGCGCCCGGACCAATACATACTGCTTCATCAACAAAACGTAAATGCATCAAATCCTTGTCGGCATCTGAATAGATACCAACAGTCTTGATTCCTAATGTTTTACAAGCCCGGGTAATACGTAAAGCGATTTCACCACGGTTTGCAATTAAAACTTTTTGCAACATAGACGTCCCCGGGGTAATTACGCGCGATAACGGAATAAAGGTTGACCGAATTGGATAACTTCACCATTTTTCACTAAAATTTCTTCAATCACGCCGCTTTGAGTTGCTTCAATTGGGTTCATGATTTTCATTGCTTCAATAATACCCAAAGTTTCACCAGCAGATACTGTTTGACCTACTTTAACAAATGGTGCTTCGCCTGGGCTTGGAGCAGCGTAGAACACGCCAACCATTGGAGAAGTTTCAACTGCTCCACGCGGTGTTTTTGCAACTGGTGCTTCTGCAACAGGAGCAGCCGGAAGTGCTACACCAGCCGCAGCAACGACAGGATTGCGACGAGTTAAAGCGATTGATTGATCACCTTCTTTAACTTCGATCGCTTGCAAGTCAGACTCAATCATTAAATCGATGAGTTTCTTAATTTTGCGGATATCCATGGGCGACTATTCCTAAACTAGTTTGGGTTAGATGGTTGAATTTTTTCAATAGCGTAATCGAGCGCAAAACGATAGCCTTTTGCACCTAGACCACAAATCACGCCAATTGCTTTATCAGATAAATAAGAATGATGTCTGAATGCCTCTCTTGCATGGACATTCGACAAATGAACTTCAATGAATGGAATCGCAACGCCAAGTAGGGCATCACGTAGAGCAACTGAAGTGTGGGTGAGAGCAGCAGGGTTAATAATAATAAGTTTTACGCCTTCAGTTTGTGCCTGATGAATACGATCAACAATGGCACCTTCCCAGTTGCTTTGAAAAGTATCTAATGTGATTGAAGCTTGTTGAGCTTGGCTAATAAGTTGTTGGTTAATATCATCTAAGGTAAGATGACCATATACTTCTGGTTCGCGTTTTCCCAGCAAATTCAAATTCGGTCCATGAATCACCAAAATGGTCGAACTCATTCAGATTGCTCCAGCTCTAAAGTTGCAAATATTCTTTGCAAGATGTCTGCAAAGTTTGCTTATTATGGCATATGTTTCTACAATTTTTTTATAATTTGTTTTCATCGTCGCAGAAAGGGTATACCAAATTCGGCTTATATATTGTAAATTTTGCGATGATTTAGCAATGTTAAAAAATGACAAAATTTCAAGTAATTTAATGGAGCTTATTTTAAACTGAATTGACAAAAACAGTTCATGTATTTTGTGTAACGGCTATAGAGTTCTCTCCAATCACTAATAGCTCATTCCATCGAGTTAGATAATTTTTTGAACGGTGACATTGTTTCATGTGCCAAGATGGATTACGGGAATGATAACCGACTTGTAAATAGTGACTGCCAAATCGGTTACGAACTGTGCTGAGCGTTTGCATTAATTGTTGTCTTTGCTGAATCAACTCAAGAGGTTGCCATAAATCATCAATGTGATGTTGACGAGGATGCAAACCACAAAATAAAACTCCAATCTTTATATATTTTTTATTTTCTTTATATAAAACATCAATTTGCTGCATGGCTGCTTTTGTTAATATGCATAAATCATCTGTTGCATAATTTAAGCCTATCGCTTGAGAAGATGCTTTTTTATAAGGTGGTTTATCTATTTTTTCATAAAGCAAGACTTGAACGCAGGCACAGAGCTGTTCTTGTTTCATTAAACGGCGATGAGCACGGTTGAGATGAAAAATAAGTGCTTGCTTAATAATTTCAATGCTGGACAAAGCTTGAGCAAAACTACGTGATGCTAAAATTCGTTTGGTGACAATTGCAGGATCGTCGAGTTGAATACAGGATTGGCCTTTTAGCTCACGAATGGTACGCGCCATAACCACAGAAAAAGCTTTTGCTAGATGATGCTCATTGGCAAAAGTTAAGTCTAAGCATGAATAAATCTCATAACTCCGTAATTGTTTGACTAATTGATAGCCAATTCCCCAGACTTCTTTGACTGAAGTGTGTTGCATGAGGTCTTCAAGAAGCAGAGGATCTAAAGTGGTGAAATTACAAATTCTATTAAAGCTTCTAATTTTTTTAGCATAGTGATTGGCTAATTTTGCTTGAGTTTTTGAATATCCGATGCCAATACAACAGGGTAAGCTTAACCATTCTTCTAAGGTTTCTACGACTTTGACACAATAAGAATGAATATCTAGAGATTGAAGGTAAGGGGTAAGGCGAATAAAACATTCATCTATAGAATAAGCTTCTAAATCATCGGGCGAGAAAAACTCACCAAGAACTGAAAAAAAGCGACGTGACATTTCAGCATACAAAGTGTAGTTGCTTGAATAGACGTGTACACCTGCTTGAAGAGCTTCTTGTTCGATTTGATACCATGGAATACCCATTTTGATACCCATATTTTTTGCTTCTTCACTACGTGATACAACACATCCGTCGTTATTAGAAAGTACTACAACTGGTAGGTCAATAAGTTTGGGATTAAATAGTCGCTCACAACTCACATAACAATTATTAATGTCTACGAGCGCGTAAATTTCGCGGTGTGAGATTTCCATTATGATTTGCCCCATTAAAAATATTGGTAAAACTACATATTGATATTGTTTTCATAAACACAGTGAGAGGAAGTGTTGGATGAAAAAGTTGCATCTTGAATATGTAACAAAATCAAGTTAACAAAATTTTTAGCAGAATGCTAGGGTGGTTCTGTGGGTTTGCCTCAGGTTAATAATGGAAAAATTAGATAAGGAATTAATATTTTTAATAAAAAAGGAGATCGTATGGATCTCCTTTTTGTGACACATTCAATGTCAGTTTTTGATTACCACTTATGGCTATAAGAAACTTTAAGCGTTGCACCATTTGCCACTAAATGGCTAGTGTTATCGCTAGTTCGTAATAATTGGCTATATAGAGGATAATACTTGCGGTTAAACATGTTCTCTAAACCAATCGTCACAGTGTCTTTTTTGTTAAGCGCAAAGCTACTGATTAAATCTGCTGTTGTATAAGATTTTACATCATAGCGACCAAAACTATTTTTACCATTTAAGCGATAATCTTCTGAACCGAAGTAAGTAGCTTGTAGACGATTCGTCCAAGTTTCCGTTGGACTATAGGAAATATAACCTGTGACTTTTAATGGTGGAATACGGAAGCCTGTCATGTCTTGTTCAGCACCGTTTTGCGGCTTTTCACGACCTTTCATCCATGTAACACTACCACCAGTTCCCCAAACATTGGCATCATCAAGATAGTCAAAAGTTGCTTCAACACCAGTGACTTTTTCTTTGGTTCTAGCGAGTACTAAACCATTGTTGAACGATTGCACAGTACCTAGGTCGGAAGTGGAGTGGAAGACCGCTAAACTTGAAGAGAAGTTATTGAAGTTTCCTTTCCAGCCTAACTCGTAGTTATCTACTTTTACGGGTTCTAAGAATGACGAACCAAGGTTAAAACCTTCACCAGCATTACGAATAATCAAACCAACATCAGGTAATTGGAAACCTTGGTTAAAAGATGCATAAATCGAGTGTTGGTCATTTGGAGAGAAAGTCACGTTAGCATTGTACAACCATGCATCAGCTTTCACTTTCCCGCCCTCAACGGTGTAAGGGTTGGGCTTACCTAATTGCGATAATGGAACAAAGCTATCAATTTGGGCATAGCTGTCTTCATAACGCGTACCAGCTTCTGCTGACCATTGGTCATTAAAGCGGTGTTTTAACTGTATAAAACCACCCACACTTTGCGTGGTGAGTTCAGGTAAATAAATAAGTTTGCCAATTTTTACAAACTCTAAGCCACCAGATTGATCATAAATTTTTTGATCGAAAATATCTAAAGGCATTTCGCTTTTTTCGCGGCTAAAGTCACCACCCCAAACCAGTGAGGTGTCACCTAAAAACTCAAGTGGTGTAGTAACAGTTAAGCGGCTACCGAGTACATTATTTTCTTGATAGATCTGATCTACTTGTCCTCCACGATTTGCATTTTTTCGTGCATCAAATGGTGAAAAACGGGTAAAGAAGTCGCGATAATAAATTTGTGCATCAACCTTATTACCAAAAAAGTCTTTATGGTTATAAGTTAAATTGTAGATCTGGTTTTCGTTTTTATTTTGGTCTTTGAGCTTTAAGCCTTTAATTGCTTTCGCTGGTACAGTTCCAGCAGGAGCATTTTTCACACTTGGGTCAGATGCATAATCTGAGTCTTGCTCGGCATTATAATAGTTTGCAGCGAATTGTAGGTATTGGTTGTCATCAATATGATAACCAAGTTTACCACCGATACTATAGCCATCAGAATCATATAAATCGCCCTGACTTGGTTCTGGTGCAACACGGTCACCACTTGCATCGTACGGGCTACCAATACGCTGATAACCAAAGTCGAGCGCATAGTCAAAAGCATTAAAGCTGCCTGTGAAATATTGATGAATATCGCCACTTAAAGCATTAGAACGGAAATTTGTTAAAGGTGTTTGAAGTCCAACAACTGTTTTTGCTGTAGGTTCGCCACCAGCCGCTTTCGTGGTAATTGAAATAATACCACCTGCCGCGCCACCACCATAAATTGCGTTACTGCCTCGAATCACTTCAATGTTGGCAATACTTTCAGGGTCAATTGCTGAAAGTCCGCGTGATGTGTCACGTGTAAGGTTCATTGGTACGCCATCAACCAAGATGAGGGCATTACGGCCACGTAAAGTTTGACCATAATCGGTAATGGTTCGGCTTGAATCTGACAGGCCCGGTACGGCTTTTGCTAAAACGGTTGCAATACTGCCAGATGAACCATTTCTTAAAAGTTCAATTTGTTTTTCATCTAGCTTGGTGACTTGTTTGGCAGAGGTAGAGAGTTCATCTGCACGTGAAGCGGTAATTGTAATTGTAGGAAGTGCCTCAGGCTTTTTTTCAACATCTGTTGTTTCAGAGGCTGAGGCTGCAAAGGCCGAGTTTGAGAGAAAGATGGCCCCACCAAGTGAAAGGAGTGGAATGATATTTTTTACTTCAGACTTCCTGGTAAAAAGTTTGTGACTTTTTATCTTATTTCCCATTGTCTCGCCCTGAGAGTGATTTTAAATTTGTCGAATTATAAGTGAGAATGATTGTAATTCACAATATCGTTGTTGGACAAAAAATAATAAAATTTATTTTTATTAATTGTTGTGTAGAGGAAGGTGCACCCATCGCTCTACACAACTGAAAATTTATGAGATTTCTTTATAAGAATTCAAATGATTTTGATGAGCACGGCGAATAATGCTGCGGTCATCACCGAGTACAAAAAGCTGAACGGATTGTTGTTTCCATGCCGCAATATCTTCAGGTTGTCGGGGAATAGCACAGAAATGCTTTTGACTATTTTTAGTCTTTGCATACATCTCTTGAACTTTTTCTTTCACTTTTGGATGGCTAGATTGCCATGGCATTCCCATAGATTGAGAAAGGTCGGCAGCACCTTCTAGAATAATATCAATACCTTCAACTTTTAATATTTCATCTAGTTGTTCTAGTCCTTCTAAGCTTTCTATCATGGCAACGACAACCGTTTCGTTTGCTGCGTGTTGAACAAAACTAGCTAAATCATCCATGCCATATCGATTTAACCTTGTCGAGTTGAGACCTCTTTGCCCAAGCGGCATATAGTGACAATAGTTCACGGCTTCTTGTGCTTGCTGAGCATTTTCTATACGCGGAAAAACAATACCCGTTACCCCTGCATCGAGCAGAGGTAGAACTAAATGGTTGGCGTTTAACGGCACCCTCACAAAGACATCAAGATTCATGGTTCTAGCGGCTAAAATCATCGTCTCGACTTGAGACGTAGTAAATAAAGTATGTTCCAAGTCGATAATAATAAAGTTGTAGCCCGCAAGTGCCATTTGCTCGACATTAATCGGAGAAGCTACGGAACAAAAGATTCCGTAGAGCGTCTCGCCATTTGCTATTCGTTTCTTAAAAGAAATCGAATGCTTATTCATATTCAATTTCCTTAATAAGGCTGAGCGGGTTCGGCGTGGTTTGTACTCTTAAGCGAATTTCCGGAAGGAAACGGCGGCTTGCGAGCTGTTCAATATCAATGGTGTCATCTGTAAAGTTAAACAATTCATATCGTTCGCTAAACTCTGGGTGAGCTTCTTTATGCTGATTAATGATGGTTCTTAACATGGTCCAGAATTTGATTTCATCGAAGTCATAATGTTCATTTAAGAAAATCGCTAACTCAGCCAGATTTACAAACCAGAGCGCATCTTGAGTAAAGTCTCTTAACTCATTTGGAGAGTGGGTTTCCAAGAACGAGTTCGGGTTAATCTTGGCGTGCTCTTTTGGCGCATCTTGTAAGTTGGGTAAAAAGTTCGGCTCACGTAAAAGATGACGACTAAAACGAATTCCATCATGGAAATCTTTCAAAGCAGCTTTAACGGGTAAGCCATTTTTATGAATTAGTACCATGTTTTGTGCATGTGACTCTAAAGCGAGACCGTGACACCACAAAATATGCATGATTGGTAAATAAGCATTGGTAAGTAATTTTTCTAACCAGAACTCAATACCATACTCTTGGATCCACTCATCGATTAGCGGTTTTTGGTCTGTATCGAGTTGCATTAGTCCTGTTACTGGCGTTGCCGATTCGCCTTCTTTTAAGTAGCTGTAAATACTTTCGCGCCAAATGCAAGCCAGTGCGCCGTATTGAACAGGTAGCGCAATTTGCTGGTTCACTGAAAGACCGCCGATCTCTCTTAAAATAACAGGCTTACGCTGTTTTTCTAAAATATGGTCTTGTTCAATAATGTTATAAAGCCAGTCACTCATTTTTGCCGCATTTTGAACGGTATGCGGTGCCAATACACGAGAGGTCGAGGTATTGACCAAGTTCATTGCCAATTTAAGAGAAAGCGCTGAGATGTCGCTAATATTTGATAATGTGCGAATGGACTGTTGCGGTAAATAAGTCGGACCTTCAATATCTAACGGAATGATCAGTTGGTTGCTGATTGCATCTTGATAATATAATTCAATAATTTTATCCCACTGCCACGGGTGAATTGGAGTGAGGATATAATCTTTAAAATCTACATTTTGCTCTTTCAATTGATTGTTAATGGCTTGTAGATCTTTTTCTGAAAAATGCTGTTTATAAAGCTGCTCTAAGTTAATGGTTTCACTTAAAACCAGTTTGCATAGACTATTATGAGTTGCAACCCATTGAACCGTAAAACCTTCAGAAAGCTCGGGTGCATATTTCTGGTTTTCTTTTAAATCGAAGCCGATACGAGACTTAAAACTCGGGTGATATAAATGGGCGTTGGTAATCCGCGCTTCTTGTTCTAAATAAGGCAAAGTTCTTAAAGGTTGGGCAGGTATTTGGCTCAAAGTCTGCGCATGTTTAACGTAAGTTAAATTGAGTTCATCATTAAAGTTTTGCCATTTAACTGGGTCAGCTTCAATAATATTTTTTAAATCGTCAAGTAGCGTTTTTAAGCTAGGACGAGTTTCAGCATCTAAAGTAATATCAGAACGGACTAAGCTCGAAGGATTTAACTTAATTCGTTTAAAACTGAAATGTCGTTTAGCCACGCAAGTATAAAAAACGGTATCGGAAACATAAAACTTGATCTGACCTTTAGAAAACTCGTATTTAAAAGTATTTTCAAAAATGAGTGCTTCTAATAATTGGCCCATCACGCGATTTTCCGCGAGGGTTTTATAATTGGTTTGTTGTGTTGGTTGAAGAGGACAAAGTGCTTCTGCGCCGCGATATTTATAAATAGGGTTTTCAACTTCAATCCAGATAGGATTGCTACCACTGTGGTAGAGCGTATTTAACATATTTGCCTTAATTGGTAATGTGAGTGAATTAATTAATAAATCGCGATATTGCTGGCCTTTGGCGCTAAAATTTTCTTGTGTGAGCGTAAGGCGTGTGGCTTGCCAAAGTTCAGATTCTTCAATCACGGAAACTCGTGCAATTGCACTGATGAGATGAGCAATGTGATTGATCACGAGGTAATATTTTAAAAAGGTCCACGCATCTTTCTGAGAGAACCAAACGGTACTATCTTCAGAAATAGATGAGTCATCTTCTATCATTTCTGGAACAATGCTAATGCCTTCCATGTCTCGAAGAATAAGGCGATGTGGATAGCCGTTTTTAAATTCCATTAAACTATTTTGCATGTGCGCTTCTACGCTAATACCTTTATTTGCAAACAACTCAATTAATGGAATGAGTGAAACTTTAACGTACTGTTTCAACCAGAAAGTAATGAAGTCTTTCGCGTCTTTCGATTGTAGATTTTGGTTGGGTGCCGCTTGCTGAATAAAGCTTAAAAGCGGGATTTCATGATTTTCATTTTCTTCAACCAAGCCGCCCAGCATTCGGGTGTTTTCTAATACCTCAGATGTGAGGCCAGCTCTATAAATAATGCCAAATGAACTTTCAAGCTCAGGAATTTTGACTGTTTTTGCCTCTAACTCCGGCAGAATCACAAGGTCTGGATATTGCTCATTAATCTTATGATTAATAATAATTTTGCTCGCATCAATCGCACGTTCCATTTCATCCATTGGGTTATTACGAATGAAACTGGTAATTCGTACATCAATTGATAGCTTTAAGAATAGATTCGATTGAGGTAACCACACTGTACGAACAGATGAGGTTGGCCATACGGTTTGACCTAAAGCTCCCAGATAGATCACGTCTTGGCTATCTAAATATTTCTTCAAAGATGGATGTTGAAGTAAGAAATTAGCTTGCCAAGGATGGGTTGGCATTAGCTCGTAATTTGCTAAGTTTTCTTGTAAACGTTCTTTTGCAGTTTTTAAAACTTCATCTTCAATACGATGAGAGGGCTGTTCCTCACTTACAAGCTTTTGGATTAGAGAAGAATGAATTGCAAAGTAATGAAGTTGGAAACTTGCGCCTAACTCAGGGCTATACTTTTTCATGTCTTCTTTAGAAAAACCTAAATTGGCTTTAGAAGTCACATGAAAAGGGTGCCCATATAACATGCCTTGTTCAGTAGCCTGAAAACCACTAACTACTTTAGATGCTGTTTGAGATGGCTTATTTTCTAAAAAGAATTTTGTATTTTCGATACTATTGGCAATATCTGAGTACAGGTTCTTATTTTGATTTTTATCTTTAAATAAGCTATTCAATTCATCTGTAATCAGCTTCACTAATTTTTTAGGGTCGGTGAGTGAGTCAAATGTATTGTCGCTTAAATTTTGCAGAACAAAACCACGTTGATATCTATGATAACCAGTGGTGGATAGATGCTGAACTGCACCATAAACAATCGTGTTAGATGCATTAAAAGTATAAGCAAAATACAGAGTGTCTGGGCGCTCTGCATACAGTGTGAATAAAGGAGAATCTTGAGCTGGGATAATATGCTTTTCAAGATTTACTTTGAGTTCACGAAAGAAAGTATTCAGGTACTGTTCGAAAAGTTTATAAGACCATGCATCGGTTGTAATAATTGAGTTCATTCTTGTGCCTCTTCTAAAATTGTATCCATTAAGAATCTGTTCAAAATCACCACTAATCCTGCACCGATAAAAAATAGTGAGGTGCAGATTAATGCAGCAGTAATATTGAAAAATGAGTAGGTGAGCGTGATCGTGATTGGGCCAATAAGTTGTCCTAAGACAAAGGCACTATTAGAAATACCAATCACTTTTCCTTGGCTTTGAGCGCCGGCTTTTAGAGAAATTGTGTGCAAGATCGAAGGAATAAGGGCTGCAAAGCAGAAGCCTTGTATGAGTCGTAATACAAGAATCAGCCAGAGATTAGAAACCCAGATCAATGCGAAAATCGTGATGCCGCAAATTAAAGATGCGTAAATGAAGTTATTAAAAGAATCTCCTTTATCATCATTTCTTTTTCCCCAATAGGTTGCAGCAATAAATGCTGCTCCCCATGAAAGCGCATGAATTGTTCCCGTTAAACTCGCAGCAGATAACGATGAGTGAGTGCTTTGGCTTATTTCACTAATGTATAAAACAAAGCATGACACCAAACCAAAGCCGCCCGCTTGAACCAAAATGCCGGCGCTTAACCATGAAAAAATCGTTCTATCAAAGAAAGCTGGAAGCTTAGATTTCTCTTTGGTTTTTGTGGTTTCGGTTTTAACGGGATTGGTTAATACAAATGACGCAATCACAATGAGTGTCATCACAACAAATGCTGTCGCGTTGAGTAATACTTCAACCCGCCATTGATCCATAAATATCCCGCCGAGCACGGGACCACATAGGCAAGCTAGCGCAACACTACTTTGTAGTTGCCCAAAAGCGGCACCACGTTGTTGTTCATTAGAAAGATATGAAACATAGGCATTTAAAATCACGGAAAGACCGCAAAAACCGAGTAAAATTCGCGCGAAAATAAACAGGTATAAATGCTGGGCGCTCGCCATGAGCAGTATTGAAATACAGAAACCAGCCAGAGAAAGTAACAAGGCTTTTTTATGGCCGAATGTGTCGGATAGGTGGCCAACAATCGGTGCTGTAAATAAGCTGCCAATAGCCGGAGCCGCGAGTGCCAAACCTGCCCAGATAGTGGGAGCACTCATATGCGCCGTCAGTTTTTCCATATAGAGCGGCATGATCGGAATAAGCACCATGAGCCCGAAAGTAGAAAAAAACTGACAGAGCAAAATAATGAAATGATCTAGGCGAGATGAGCGCATGATTTAGATATCCATGGTCTCATAGCTAGAAACAGATAAGCTCTGATAAGGATTTGGCGTAGTTCCGATCTTACTTGGCATACCTGTTGAGTCGCTTTCTTGCGCAAGTAAAGGCGTAAGTAGCTGTTTGAATGGCCAAGTCTTATTGTCAAAAAGATAGGTTTGAATTTGAGATTTTGTTCGTTCTGAAATGGGTTGGGTTTCTACAAAATCTTGAATAATGTCTTGAACCATCTCCCAAAAATCGCTTTCTGTACGATCCGTATATTTCAAGGTAGCTAAAGCAATCGGGTAGAGATTAATTTGAATCCCTAAGGTAATGAAGTAATTAAATAAGTCTTCATTTTTAGTAAAGATAAGATTGTTCGGTGTACTCGTGTCAATGGTATAAACCGGAGGTGTAAAACCACTTTCTTCAATGGCTGTGGTACATATTCTTAAGGTATCGTGGTCACGCAAAACAAAGCATTTAAACTTATTATTTTCATAACACACCATGGTGTTTTGCCCGTGACATTCAGGCATGATGCCTTTTGCCCAAAGGGTTAAGAATGTTTGAATAAAATGAACACTTAAGTCTTTTAGTAATGACCATTTGTCACCTTCAATACCTAAAGTTTCCCAAGGGTCAACGTAGGTACAGCTTAAAGCTGACATAGTGATTGGCGTGACGTTTTTGTCTTGGCAAAAGTCCGGTAAATGTCGGACTTGGCAACCAATTACACCTAAGTTTTTTATAATCGGCTCTTGTTTACCTAGTACCCACCAATGTGTTTCATTACTCAAAAAGAGACGTTTTTTTAATAAAGCAGTTTCATTAATGACGTCATTTAAAAAATCATAAGCCGTATGACCATTCATTAAATAACGGCCTGGCATAGAGCGGATTGCACCTAATGTTTTGGCATTGGTTGAAAGTTTTAAATGCAGAGTCGGGTTTGTGTTGTGAATAAGAGTTCTTAAAGAAGAAGTCGGTAAACCAATTGTGGTGAAATGGTTTAGGTCAATACCGTCGTACTTATTTTCTTCAAACTTTAAATAGCGATGTTGCGTCTCTAACAAAGGCAGGGCTAAGTAATCATCTGAAAGCTGAGCCATTTTGTCAGCAATAAGACTTTCCTCAACTTCTGATAACAGAAGCTCTTTGTGAGGAATCGACTTCATATTATTAATCACGTCATCTTTCTTAAATGCCCACCAGTACACCTCAATTTCTTTTTGAGTTGTGAGTGGGGCAAGTTCACCTTTTGAGTGAGCGAACGGATGAAATGGACGATCAGCTACCAACGATAGCAATTCACTAGTAATCAAAGGCGAAGAAAATGAAAGTGCTGACTGCAAAATTTGAGGAATTCTTTCAGCCGTTACTAAGTTATCTAGCCAATAATTAATCGCTTTTTGATGGTGTGGAGATGGCCACCAAGTTGCTTGGGTTAAATAGTTAAAAACTTCAGAAATAGAAATTTTAGAAGTTCTATTGCTCAAAAGGTTATGAAGCAAAACTTCGGGTTGGGTAACATAGAAAGGATTTACACCATCTACTTTTAAACAGCTGAAATAGAGTTCCAACTCATCATTGAGAGTAATTGCCAGATAAGGCTTTTTATAGGAAATATAATCTTTAAAATCTCCATAATTCTCCATGTAGAGTGCATCTATCGTTTTTTGTAGTTGTGCTGTGTAAATCCGATCTAACATTTTAGTTATTCCTATTCTTATAAAAGCGGTAGAACCGTGCCAACGTTTTGTTCTTGTGCAGCATTGAAGAACCATTTAGCGCAGACAATATCGTCAATCGCCATGCCCATTGGGTTTAGCAAAATGATTTCATCTTCGTGTTCGCGGCCGTTTTTATGACCAATAATGATGTCGCCAAGTTCAGCATGTAGTTTTTCACGGCTGAATAAGCCATCTTCAACCAGTACATTGATGACTTTCTTTTCTCGGTTTGATTGGTCCCAGTCATCTACAATCACTTTGTCGACTTTTAAGAAGACTTCAGGCTCGATATCCATAATTGAAATATTTGAAACAAAGCAGCCTTTTTTAAGCCACTCAAACGGAATGTAAGGTTTATCTGAAACTGTGCAGGTAATGAGGACATCGGCTTGTTGAATCGCAGACTTAGCACTGTCATGAATTTCAATTTCTAGATTCGGATATTCTGATAAAAACAACGCTTTGAGTTTTTCAGCTGCTTCAGGGTTTACATCAAATAAATGGATTTTTTTCACTTGAGCATATTGTTCAAGTACCGTCTTAATCTGCATTTGAGCAATTGGTCCGCAACCAATCACGGTAATGTCTGAAAAGTCTTTTTTCGCTAGATATTTAATCGAAACACCAGTAATTGCCGCAGTTCGCATGGCACTAATTAAGCTGCCTTCCATCACCGCGACCGGATAGTTTGTTTCTGAGTCATTTAAAACAATCAGTGCGCTAGCACGCGGAATATTGAATTTTTTAGGGTTATGTTGTCTTGAACCAATCCATTTAATTCCGGCAATCGGGTCGTTGCCGCCTAAATAACAAGGCATAGCGATAATACGGTCAGCAATATGGTCTGCACCTTGCCAGCGAAGATAAGGTTTTAAGGGTTGTACAAACTGTTTATTTGCATGCAGGGTTAAACCTTCAGTAATCGCTTCAATAAATGAATTGCTATGATTTGCGCCCAGATTTAATAAATCTGATTGACTTAAATAGCGAAGGGTAGCCAAATTGCTCATGAATATGTCCTAAGAAGAAGGTTAAACAACATTTTGTAAAGTAAGGTTTTCTTGGCGTCGTAAGTTTCGATTGAAGTGACGCTTCTTGATCATTTCGAACCATTCATCTTCATAAACAAGATCGAGATAACGATCGCCACGATCGGGCAACAGTGTTAAGACGCACGATCCATCAGGAATGGTTGGAATCAGTTTCTTGATGGCTGAAATTGATGAGCCACTTGAACCACCTGCAAAAATTCCTTCATGTTCAAGAAGCTCTCTGCAACCGAGTGCTGACTCATAGTCATCTACATAAATGACATCATCAATTTCATCGGGGGAGAGTAGCGGTGGGACTGTACTTGCACCAATCCCGGGAATTTCGCGTGGACCAGATGTGCCACCAAACAACACAGAGCCGACGATATCGACTGCGATCACTTTTAATTCTGGAAATCTTTCTTTAAGGCGACGAGATACGCCCATAATCGTGCCAGAGGTACTTGCCCCAATCACGAGGTAATCAATCTTGCGATCAATTTGATTTAGGATTTCTTCTGCTTCTCCAAAATAATGGCTTTTCCAGTTATTTGGGTTTGCATACTGATTAATCCAAACAGCATTTGGAAGCTGTTGGCAGAGTCGTTTTACAGTGTCAATTCTGGTTTTTAAATAACCGCCGTTTTGGTCTTTTTCAGAGACCATTTCGATATTAGCCTTGTAGAGCTTCAACATTTGTAAGTTTGCTGAGGCAATTTTCGGGTCAATAACGGCAGTAAATTTTAATCCATATATTTTGCAAGCCATTGCAAGCGCAATCGCTAAGTTCCCTGATGAGCTTTCAACAATGTGACTATCTTTATTAATCACTCCAGATTTCAGGCCTTCCTGTAGCATGAATAATGCCGGACGGTCTTTAATACTTCCTCCTGGGTTTAACAATTCCATTTTCGCAATCACTGAGATCGATTGATGCGTGAATAGCCTTGATAATTGTAGTAGTGGCGTTTTACCTATGCAGTCGAGAATATTTTCATGGATCATGGTAGATCTTCTCAGGTTTTTATGTGGTGTGAATGATAATGATTATTAATTTAATTATTATTACCATTTGTGCCATGATTGTTGCGGTTTGTAACTGAAAACAGGATGGACTTAGAGGATTTTTCACTAATTTTTTTTATCTAATTATTTGAATCGTAATATTTAAGTTTTACAAAAGGATTAATAAATAAATCTTTTTAAATATAATGACATAGGCAATAAATTACTTTAGAGCTAAAAAAATTAATTTAATTAAGACAGATGCGAGAAATTATTTTGAAGAAATAAAATGAAATTTATGACCTCACCCGCGTAATTGATGCATCACTATTCTGTAGTGAGTATGGGTAAATTTAAGGCTTGAAAAAGAGAGAGGTATTTAAAGACTGACTTAAGATGCTTTGAATAATGAACTGAAATTGATCAAGTGGCAGTTATTGATATGAAAATGTCTGAAAATGATACGCTTAGATAGATATGATCATTTCCATAAGCGCTATATTTTCAATGGATCAGTTGAGCCTAGAAAATATAGGAATGCGTGTTTCGCATTTTGTCTTATGGGTCTTTCAAGCTGTCTTTGTCATAAAAGACAGCTTTTTTTTATGGCGATTTGATGAGTAGAAAAGTTATGAACGATAGCGATGTTTAGCTTGTTCATAAGCCTCAAGATTAATGCATTGAGCACCCAAGCTTGTGATTTGTGCTTGGTCGAGTTGAAGTTCATCCCATTTTTGCATTTGCTCGAGCAGCCAATAAAAGTCTTCTACTTTTGGAAGTGCACTTTCTTTTACTAAATGACGGACAATATCCTGAATCATATAGTATTTGTCGACATGTACTTCTTCTGAACAGTGGAAGCGCACAATTCCAAACTCGACCAATAATTTTAAAATTGGAGCAAAATCGTCTAACTCACTCAATTCTTGCTGGGCTTTCATAATTGCCGTGGTGAGTGCGACCAGTGTTTGTGGATGCTGTTCAGCCCATTCTTGAGTTACTGCTAAAACCTTATCAGCCACAGGTGGAATAATGTTTTGACTTGAGCAAATCATTTTACTTAAGCCTAAAAGCTCGCCTTGAGTATTCCATGGTTCTCCGACGCAAAAACCATCAATCACATGTTTGTCTAATGCTTCAACCATATAAGGTGGCGGTAATGTTTTAAGCTGGATAGATTGTGCAAGTTCAGGGTTTGCTAAGGCGATCCACTCTCTTAAACAATAATGATGAATAGAATGCTTAAATACATGCGCTAAAGAAATGGAGTGACCTTGTTCGAGATAATCTGCCACTTTTTGCGCTGTTACTTGAGCCATATCATTTTTTTGAATTGCAAGTTGATGAGTAAGTTTTTGACTTAAGCTAATGAAAGCACGGTTTTCACTTAAAACGAGTGATGTTTGTAGTGGCGTGCCAATTTGATCTGTGCCGACAGCCGCCGCAGGTAACATTGCAGATAAGCAATGCGCTGCATCTAATAGACCAAAAGCAAGACGGTCTCGAAGACTTGCCCAAGATGCTTCTTTAACTAAAGTGACGTCTAAACCGACTTCCTCAAAGAAGCCTCTTTGTTTTGCCCAAAGCAATGCAAGACAATCAAGCAAAGGAATATAGCCGAGTTGTAATTGAGTCTTTTCTAATGTGCTCATTTATTCATCCTTTAGTTGATTGTTGAGTAATTTTTGGGCATCAAGTAACCGCCGTGCCATTTCTCCAATCGTTATACGGTGACTCATGGCATTTTTTCTGAGAAGTTGGAAAGCTGTATCTTCAGGCAGACCGTGGAGTTGCATGAGTAACACTTTGGCCTTTTCAACATCTTTACGATCAGCCAGTTTTGTTTGAGCCTCTTTTAAATCACCTTCGAGTTTTTTGTGTTTTTTATATTGCTCAATCGAGATTTCTAAAATGGTATGTAAACGGGCAGGGTCTATGCCATCTACGATATAAGCCGTTACTCCCGCATCGATGGCTTGTTTGATGGTGTCTTTATCTGAATTTTTAGTGAACAGGACAGTCGGTAGGTCATAGCTACTCACACAACTTTCAATAATGTCACGATGAGGATGATCCATATCGAGCAAGATCACATCGGCTTGTAAATGCTCGAGACGAAAAATATTTAAATGGTCCAAAGTAAGGCAAGCGACCACTTCAAAATCATTTTCAAGCAGACTTTTTCTTATATAGTCTGCTCGCGCATGATCATCATCAATAAGGGCTATTTTGAGTTTTGGCATAAGTTCAGAAAATCAGGCTAAGAAAATGCGCCAATTCGACGCGTTTTTTGTTATCAGGTTTTAAGCAAGATTAGTGCCATCCAAAACTAAACAAAAAATCCAGTTTAAGTGGCATTTCAGCAAGCTAAAGAATGAATGTGGTCAGTCTTGGTGCAAAAGTACGATTCATTTTGTGGCAAGACATATTTTTATCTTAACCATTTAAGTGTACAGCGATGGGGCAAATAGAATAAGACATTATTTTTATAAGATAGCTGGCGAAATTATATCTATATGAAATTAAAAATAAAAAATTTTTAAATTAAATTTATATAAGAATTGGCATACAAAATGCTTACTTAATTACAGGTCGAAGACGACCATAAGTTTTAAAGACGGCCAACGATGTCCGTTCTGATCGAATTTGTGAGTGCAACTGTGCACACAAAGAATTTACGTTCAGTCGGAGTGAAGGCCATGTCTTTATTTTTATTGCATAAAAAAGTTACATCTGAATTATCTAATTTTTCAGTTCCAGCGATGCGAGCCTTCTCTATGAGGGGGCTCGCTTTTTTTATTTCTTTTTATGACTTTGCTGTGCATTGGGTGTCATTAATGAGTGGGAAAAATGGATTCCAAGCAGCTACATGCTTTGTGAGATTGATTCGCTTCTCGGTAGAACACAAGGCAAAAAAACAACGTCTATTTGAGAACGCAATAACGCAGCTTAAAAGCAACGTGATTTGAGGAGAAACACTATGAAATTGGTAATGATTGGTCATGGTATGGTGGGCCACAAATTCATCGAAGCCATTTTAGAAAAAGCAGATGATGAATTGGAAATCACGATTCTCGCGGAAGAACCTCGTATCGCGTATGACCGTGTACATTTAACAGAATATTTCTCTGGGAAATCAGCAAAAGATTTATCTTTGGCGCGTTTTGACTTTGCTGATGCTCATGGCATTGACTTACGTCTAAATACAAAAGCAACTGCAGTTGATACAGCTGCACAAACAGTCACAACCAATCATGGTGATGTCATCAGCTATGACAAATTGGTTTTGGCAACTGGTTCGTATGCATTCGTTCCACCAATTCCAGGTAATGACCGTGAAAACTGCTTTGTTTACCGTACGATTGAAGACTTAGACGCGATTCGTGCAGCGAGTCTTAATGCAAAAACAGGTGTAGTGATTGGTGGTGGTTTGCTTGGACTTGAAGCTGCAAAAGCTTTACGTGATTTAGATTTAGAAACACATGTTGTTGAGTTTGCGCCACGTTTAATGGCAGTTCAAATTGATGACCTAGGCGGTAAAGTTTTGCGCCGTAAAATTGAAGACCTTGGTGTAAAAGTTCATACACAAAAAGCGACACAATCTATCGAATGTGGCAACAGCACTACACATGTAATGAAATTTGCAGATGGTAGCGAGCTTGAAGCAGATGTCATTTTATTCTCTGCGGGGATCCGTCCACGTGATGAGCTCGCACGCAATAGTGGTCTGGCGATTGGTGAGCGTGGCGGTATTGTTATTAATGATTATTGCCAAACGTCGGACACCAATATTTATGCCATTGGTGAATGTGCGCTTTGGCAAAATAAAATTTATGGTTTGGTTGCACCGGGCTATGACATGGCGCGTATTGCAGCAAAACACATTTTAGATGAAGAGTGTAATTGCTTCGCTGGTGCAGACATGAGCACCAAGTTGAAGTTGATGGGTGTGGACGTTGCCTCTGTAGGTGATGCTCATGCCATGACTCCGGGTGCATTAAGCTACTTCTATGCAGATGAGCATGCATTGGTTTATAAAAAGATCGTTGTAAATGCAGATAAAACCAAATTGCTGGGCGCAGTTTTGGTGGGCGATGCCAAAGAATACAATGACCTTTTACAAATGATGTTAAACGGTCTGGCTTTACCTGAAGTTCCTGAAAGCTTGATTATGCCAGGCTTTGAACAATCAGCAGGTAAGTCTGGTGGTAGCGGTGTAGATTTACTTCCAGACAGCGCGACCATTTGTTCATGTAACAACGTATCAAAAGCGGACATCTGCCAAGCAATTAGCGATGGTTCGACCTCTTTAGGTGCATTAAAGAAATGCACCAAAGCAGCAACAGCATGTGGTGGCTGTGCACCATTAGTGACGCAAGTGTTGAAGTCAGAGTTACAACGTCAAGGTGTGACTGTAAATAACCACATTTGCGAACACTTCCCGTACTCGCGTCAAGAGTTGTATCACTTGGTTCGTGTCAATGAAATCAAAACTTTTGATGATTTGATTCATCAACATGGTCATGGTCTAGGATGCGATATATGTAAACCTGCTGCCGCAAATATTCTGGCATCTTGCTGGAACGATTTCGTACTTGAGCCAAGTCATGCAGGCTTACAAGACAGTAATGACTACTATTTGGGTAACATCCAAAAAGACGGTTCTTACTCGGTTGTACCGCGTATGGCAGGTGGTGAGGTGACTCCAGATGGTTTAATCGCGATTGGTCAAATTGCGAAGAAATATAACTTGTACACCAAAATTACTGGCGGTCAACGTGTTGACATGTTCGGGGCGCAAGTTCATGAGCTTCCATTCATTTGGGAAGAGCTGAATGCTGCGGGCTTCGAGTCTGGTCATGCTTACGGTAAATCATTGCGTACCGTGAAATCTTGTGTGGGTAGCACATGGTGCCGTTACGGGGTAGACAACTCCGTTGGTTTAGCGATTGAACTTGAAAACCGCTACAAAGGTTTGCGTTCACCGCATAAATTGAAAATGGCAGTGTCTGGCTGTACTCGTGAGTGCGCAGAAGCACAAGGTAAAGACGTTGGTATTATCGCGACCGAAAAAGGGTGGAACCTTTATGTCTGTGGTAACGGTGGTATGAAACCACGTCATGCCGAGTTACTTGCATCTGACCTTGATAAAGCAACACTCATCCGCTACATCGACCGTTTCTATATGTTCTACATCCAAACAGCAGACCGTTTACAACGTACCAGTGTATGGCGCGACAACATGGAAGGCGGCTTAGATTACCTTAAATCTGTAGTGGTGGATGATTCACTTGGTTTGGCTGCCGAGCTTGAGCGCCGTATGGAACACATCATTGGCACATATCAAGACGAATGGCGTACTGCGGTGGAAAATCCTGAAGTTCGTAAACGCTTCCAAACGTATATCAACGCAGGAGCAAATGAACAGGCCGATCCACACATTCAATTTACAACTGAACGTGGTCAAATTCGCCCATTAACTGAAGCTGAACGTTCAGAAGACCGTATTCCAATGGTTGAAGCATAAAGGAGAGTTTCTATGAATATTGTACAAGACAAAAATATGCTTCCTGATAATCAGTGGATTGACGTTTGCGCACTCGATGATTTAACCCCAAACACTGGTGCGGGTGCGCTAGTTGGTGGTCAAGCGGTAGCAATCTTCCGTGTGGGACATGAAAAACGTGTTTACGTGCTGAGCAATAAAGATCCGTTTAGCCAAGCCAATGTCATGAGCCGTGGGATTATCGGTGATTTACAAGGTGAGCGTGTTATTGCATCACCAATCTATAAACAACATTTCAGTTTAGCAACGGGCCGTTGTTTAGAAGATAAAGACCAAAAGCTTTCAGTTTATCCAAGCAAAATTGTTGATGGCCGTGTTTGGGTCAATGCAGTACCGCAAAAAACTTATATTACCAATACAGGTGTGTCTCAAGACAAACTTAAACTGGTGCTAATTGGAAATGGTTTGGCAGGGATGCGTTGTCTAGAAGATTTACTTGATATGGCCCCAGACCGTTATGAAGTCACAGTGATTGGTGAAGAACCTTGGGGTAACTATAACCGCATTATGTTATCTCCAGTTTTATCGGGTGAAAAAACCATTGAAGACATTATGTTGCATCCACCGAAGTGGTATGACGATAAAGGCATTAAATTTATTGCAGGTGATAAAGCCGTAAAAATTGATCGCCCGCGTAAAGTGGTTTACACCGAAAAAGGTCAGACAGTTGATTATGATCGTTTGATTCTGGCAACAGGCTCGGCACCATTTATTCCACCAGTTCAAGGTGTTGGCTTAAAGGGTGTGTTAACTTTCCGCGATATTTATGACGTCAACACCATGATTGAATACTGCGATTCAAAAACCAATGCAGTGGTGATTGGTGGCGGTTTGCTTGGTTTAGAAGCGGCGTATGGTTTAAAACAACGCGGTATGAATGTCACAGTATTGCATTTGATGGACCGTATTATGGAACGTCAACTTGATGGTCGTGCGAGCCAGTTATTACGTCATAGCATTGAGCAAAAAGGCATTCAAATCATTACCGAAGCCAATACCGAAGCGTTAATTGGTGATGAAAATGGGCATGTGAAGCAAATCCGTTTGAAAGATGGCACGGTCTTAGATGCAGACCTTGTGGTGTTCGCCGTGGGCATTCGTCCAAATATTGCTTTGGCGCAAAGTGCAGGATTACGTTGTAACCGTGGTGTATTGGTGAATGACACCATGCAAACATTTGACCCAAGTATTTATGCCGTGGGTGAGTGTATCGAACACCGTGGTCAAACTTTCGGTTTGGTTGAACCACTGTGGGGGCAAGCTTTTATTTGCGCGACCCATTTAGCAGAGCATGGCAGCTTAACTTTTAAAGCGCCAACCGTACCGACTCAGTTAAAGGTGAGTGGAGTCGATGTATTCTCTGCGGGTAATTTTGAGCCGAAAGATGATTATGAAGACATTATCCTGAATGATGAAAAACGCCAGATTTATAAGCGTATTATCATTCAAAGCGATCGGGTAATCGGTGCAGTACTGTTTGGTGATACTGAAGATGGCATGTGGTATGCAGAATTAATTGCAGACCAAACACCTGTTTCTTCATTTAGAAACAAACTGCTATTTGGTCGAGATTTTGCATTAAAAAATGCAGGCTAAATAGGGAAAGGAGCAGTTATGAATAGTATTCCAAGCGTTGAAGTCGATAGCTCCGATCATGTTGCAAAAACAATCAAAACAACATGTCCATATTGTGGGGTGGGTTGCGGTGTTAGCGTAAACGTCCAACAAAAACCTCAAGGACCTCTGGTACAAGTTGAGGGGGATGCTGAGCATCCTTCCAACTTTGGACGCTTATGTATTAAAGGTAGCCGTCTTGCGGATACTTTGGGGTTAGAAACACGTGTTTTACAACCAATGATGGGGCGCAAAGCTGATCGGGTGGTAACTACATGGGACGCGGCAATCAATAAAATTGCCAAGAAATTCCAATCTTGTATCGATCAATATGGTCGTGACAGCATTGCATTTTATGTTTCAGGTCAGCTTTTGACTGAAGACTATTATGTGGTGAATAAGTTTGTAAAAGGCTATTTGGGCACTGCAAATATTGATACCAACTCACGCCTTTGCATGTCATCTGCGGTGGCAGGTCACAAACGTAGTTTCGGTGAGGATATTGTCCCTGCAAGTTATGAAGATTTTGAACATGCAGACATGGTGGTATTGGTCGGTTCTAATACCGCATGGTGCCATCCTGTGCTGTATCAGCGGATTATGCAGGCTAAAAGCCACAATCCCGATATGTTTGTTGTGGTAATTGACCCACGTTTTACCAGTACTTGTGAACAAGCGGATTTACATTTACCGATTTTGCCGGGCCAAGATGTCGCTTTATTTAATGGCCTATTCCAATATCTATATCAAAATGGTCATGCCGATCAGGCATTTGTAGAGGCTTATACCGAAGGTCTGCAAGATGTTTTGGCAAGCAGCCACCCAGAAGCCGATATTGAATATGTGGCAAAACGTAGCGGTATTTCCTTAGACAAATTACAGCAGTTCTTTGAGAAATTTGCTCAAACTGAAAAAGTAATTACCCTATTTTCAATGGGTGTGAATCAATCAAGTCAGGGCGTAAATAAGGCCAACAGTATTATTAATTGTCATTTACTAACAGGCAAAATTGGTAAGCTCGGCGCCGCACCATTTTCGATGACAGGCCAACCCAATGCGATGGGTGGTCGAGAAGTGGGTGGCTTAGCCAATATGCTAGCGGCACACATGGACTTAGATAATCCATTACATCAAAAAGTAGTGCAAACCTTTTGGGATAGTCCATTTATTGCAACACAAGCTGGCTTAAAAGCAGTTGATTTATTTAATGCGGTTGAAGCCGGAAAAATTAAAGCCATCTGGATTATGGCAACCAATCCGGTGGTGAGTTTGCCAGATGCCGATCAAGTTAAACGTGCTTTAGAGAAGTGCGAGTTAGTCGTAGTATCAGATATCTGTGCCGATACCGATACTACGGCTTACGCCGATATATTGCTTCCAGCTTTAGGTTGGGGCGAAAAAGATGGCACAGTGACCAATTCTGAGCGTCGTATTTCACGTCAGCGCGCATTTTTACCTGCGCCGGGTGAAGCAAAAGCAGATTGGTGGTCTGTTAGCCAAGTCGCGAAAAAATTAGGCTTTAATGGTTTTGACTTTGCGAATGTAAGTGACATCTTTAATGAGCATGCAGCTTTATCTGCACAAGACAATGCAGACATAAATGCGCGTGAACAAAGTAATAATTTCCGTTATTTTAACTTAAAAGGCTTAATGAATCTGAGCGCTGTGGAGTACGATGCGCTGCAACCAATTCAATGGCCAGTGTGGAATAAAAACCAAGATGCTAATACCGTTCAACAACTGTTTGGCAAAGGGCAGTTTAGTCATAAAAATGCCAAGGCGAAATTGATTCCAACTGTTGCAATTGATCCAGTTCATGCAGTTTCGGAAGATTATCCGCTCATTTTGAACACTGGACGTATTCGAGACCAATGGCACACCATGACGCGTACAGGTTTGTCGCCAAATTTGACCAGTCACCGTGCCGAACCATTTTGCGAAATTCATCCGAGTGATGCCTTAAAGTTTGGTGTGCGTGATCAAGGCTTAGTAGAAGTTCGTTCGAAATGGGGCAGTTGTGTACTACGTGTGACCTTCTCATCGGGGGTACGTCGTGGGCAAATTTTTGTACCGATTCACTGGACTGAACAGGTCGCATCCGATGCTCGTATTGGTAAAGTCGTTAACCCTGAGGTTGATGCAATTTCAGGTGAACCTGAGTTCAAACATACACCTGTAACCATTCAGCCGTTCTATACCACTTGGCAGGGCGTGCTCTATATTCGTGAAGGATACGATTCGCATATTCAAGAATCGCTACATCACTGTGCATGGTGGACCAAGGTCAAAATGGTTAAAACCAACCGTTATGAACTTGCAGACCGCCAAACTTTTCACGATACTCAAAAGAACCTGAAAAGCTTTTTGCCATTTGCCGATGAAACCTTTGAATGGTTAAGTATAGAAGATATCTCTTCACAACTGAGCCATAGCGTTATTTTGAAAGATGGCATTGTAATTGCAAGTCTATATATTGCACCGCCAGATTTATTACCAGACCGTGATTGGGGTGCGAGTCTGTTTAAACGAGAACGTTTGAGCGCCTTGCACCGAAAAGCTTTACTAGCGGGTATGCCAATGTCGGCTACTAATAATGATGGGCCTTTAGTGTGTAGTTGTTTTAAAGTAGGTAAGAATAAAATTATCGACGTGATAAAAACACAAAACATTACCCATGAAAAACAGGTTACTGCATGTTTAAAAGCAGGTGGGAACTGTGGTTCATGTTTACCTGAGATTCGTGGCTTGATTAAAGCTTGCCAACAAGAGGTGGAAGTGTGAATAAGGGATATCCCGTAACTGATCTGGTCATTTTGGCGGGTGGACAAGCCCGCCGTATGAATGGTTTAAATAAGCTATTGCAACAATTTGATGGCGATACGCAACTACTCAAAATTCATCAAAAACTAAAGTCTTCTGTATCGGAAATTTGGGTAAATAGTCATCGTGATTATTCGATTTATCAAAGTATTGTACCTGATATTAAGTGTTTTCAAGATGATGCTTCCGGTTTTTTCGGCCCACTTATGGGCATGAAAAGCGCATGGTCACATGTAAAAGCAGATTATGTTTTGTTTATTCCTTGTGATGTGACGTATATACCTACGCAAGTCGTTGCGAAATTACACAGCGCACTACGCAAAAATAAACAAGCTCAGGCGGCCTATGTTTCAATTAATGGAGATGCTTTATATCCATTTTGCTTATTAAAGCGTGAAAGCCTGATTACGATACGAGAGCAAATTGACAAACATCGATTAAGTTTGAAAGAGTGCTTTAAACTTTTACATGCACAAGTCGCCGTATTTCAAAAACAAAACTTATTTTTTCATAGCATTAACTCTTTGGATGAGCTTCAACAATATAAACAAATCAATGCTTTTAAAGAGATATTTACAGCAAGTTAAACATTAGATTCTGTCAATTTACAAACTAAAGTGATGTTATAAACAAATTTAAAATGATGCGTTCTTGACTATCTAATATATAAGTTCTATTTTGGAACTTATTGTTTTCATTCTAGCCAGATGTATAAAAATAAACGGAGCCAGAAAAATGATGGACGCAGCTCAGCAAAGTAAAACAGATGTGACAGCATGTATCTTATGTTCTAGAAACTGCGGTTTGAGTGTCGAAATTAAAGATAACCAGTTTGTTAAAATTAAAGGTGATCCCAAACATCCTTTTTCTCAAGGTTACATTTGCCAAAAAGCTGCCAGATTACAGCATTACCAGCAACACGCAGACTGTTTGACTACACCTTTAAAACGTCAACCTGATGGATCATTTCAAGAAGTGAGTTGGGATGTAGCCATACAAGAAATTGCTGATCGATTAGTGCAGATTAGAGATGATTTTGGTGGGACTGCTTTTGCTTCGGTTGGGGGTGGTGGCCAAGGCAATCATTTAGGTGCAGCGTATGGTCGACAACTTTTGCTGGCCATGAAAAGTTATTATGCTTACAACTCACTTGCTCAAGAAAAAACGGGTGATTTTTGGCTCAATGGTCGTTTATTTGGTAGTCAGGCTTGCCATACCACAGAAGATGTTGAACACGCAGATTATGTACTTTTTATTGGAACAAATCCTTTTCAGGCCCATGGCATTCCCAACGCTAGAGATACCCTAAAACATATTAAGAAAGATCCGAATCGAACCATGGTGGTGTTTGACCCGCGTGTTACCGAAACAGCAAAACAAGCTGATATTCATGTGCAACTAAAACCGGGGACAGATGCTTTTTTAATGTCGGCCATGATTGCGATTATTATTAAAGAAAAGCTTTATGATGCAGCGTTTATTGAGCAGCATACGCACGGTTTTGAAGACGTAAAAACAGCATTTAGCCGAGTTCCAATTGAAGACTATATTGCCAAAGCAGATGTACCTGTCGATTTGATTTATCAGGTTGTTCGAGACTTTGCTAAAGCAAAAAGAGGCTGTGTACGTATCGATTTAGGTATTCAACATACTTTAAATACGACATTAAATGGTTATTTAGAAAAGCTTTTATACTTACTGACAGGGAACTTTGGAAAACAGGGTACCAATAATTTGCATACCATGTTTATTCCAATCTTAAGTGATACAGATGAAAGAAAGCCGAAATATAGACGGAGTGTTTACCATAAAATGTTCCCCATTTCTGGGTTCTTCCCGCCTAATATTTTACCCGATGAAATCTTAAAAGCAGGGGAAAAGCGAATTCGTGCTGTGTTTGTAGATAGCTGTAATCCACTATTAACGTATCCTGATACACCAGCTTATGAGGAAGCATTTAAAGCATTAGATTTGTTGGTTGTGGTCGATGTTGCCATGACGGAAACCGCTAGGCTTGCGGACTACATTTTGCCGGCTCACACTCAGTTTGAAAAATGGGAATTTACGGGCTTTAATCTTGAGTTCCCTAAGAATGGCTTTCATCTCAGACATCCTGTATTGACCGCTCAAACGAATACTTTACCGGAAGCAGAAATTTATACTCGATTACTTGAAGCCATGCAGGTGATTCCAAAACGCTTTCCAATTTTAGAAAAAATAGCTTCAGTCGACTCGAAAAAAATAGCTTATTTACCGTATTTGTCGGCATTGGGACTTACTTTTGCACGAAATAAAAACTACATTCCTTTTGCAGCTTCAATTATCTATCGTACTTTAGGTAAGCAGTTAGAAAAATCAGCTGGTTCAGTAGCTTTTTTATTGCCGCTCTCTATTCAATATGCTGTGTTACACACCAAAGCGGTACGCCGTGCAGGTTACAAAGGTAACCCTTTAACTTTAGGTGTTCATTTATTTGAACAAATTTTAAAGCAGAGGTCAGGTGTCGTGTTATCGCAACATGAATATGACGAAGTCTGGAAACTGCTAGCTTATAAAGATAAGAAAATACGTCTAGCTATTCCCGAGATGTTAACTGAGCTCGCAAGCTTGAAAAGCCATAACGTTAATATAGAAGAGTTTCCTTTTATCCTCTTATCAGGTGAGCGACGTAGTTATAACGCCAACCAAATTTACCGTGACCCAGCATGGCGAAAAGTAGATGCTGAAGGGGCTTTACGAATTCATCCTGAAGATGCAGAAGCCTTAAGTGTAGCTGTGGGTGATCGAATCAAATGTATCTCACAACATGGAGAAATTCAGGTTACTGTAGATTTTGATGAGGGAATGCGAAAAGGAGTTGTTTCGCTTCCACATGGTTATGGCATGCGCTTTCAAGGTGGGGAACCAATTGGACCACAATTAAACATGCTCATTTCTGGTGAGCATTGTGACCCTTTATCTAAAACACCGTACCATAAATATGTACCCATTCGTTTAGAAAAGTGCTAGAAATAAAGTAGGGCACATAAAAGGTTGACGCCGCACTGATTTTGTAAAGCTTTAAAGTTTGAACTAAAACGATACGGCCGAAATTTCAAATACAACCCAAAAAGTTATGGATGATAAATAGAATTGGAACAAATTTTGCAATAAAGATCAAAGCACTACTAAGGCGCAATTTTACAAGTTTAATTGCTCATAATCAGTGCTTGCAATATTTGAACTGTTCTCGATATGAGTGCAAATAATGAAACAATATCACTCTGAAACTACGCCAATGCTTTTGCAAGATCAATATGGGCGCATCAAGCGAAAGTTACGTATTTCAGTAACTGATCGCTGTAACTTTAAGTGTGTGTATTGCATGCCTGAGCATCCTGAATGGCTAAATAAACAAGATTTGCTTAGTTTTGAGGCGCTCTTTCAGTTTTGCAGTTTTATGGTGCAACAAGGTATTGAAAGCATCCGTATTACGGGTGGTGAACCATTAATGCGTCAAGGTATTGTTCATTTCGTTCGCGATTTACAAGCTTTAAAAGCATTAGGTTTAAAGCGTATTTCAATGACCACCAATGGACATTATCTTGCAAAATACGCTCAGCAATTAAAAGATGCTGGTCTAGATGATTTAAATATTAGTCTAGATAGCCTAGATCCGATTCAATTTAAAGAGCTCACTAAGAAAAAGTTAGAACCAGTTCTTGAGGGTATTCAAGCTGCCAAAGATGCAGGGCTACCTTTTAAAATTAACTGCGTGTTAATGAAAGATAAAAATGACGATCAAATCCTACCGATGGTGAAATGGTCTATCGCCAATCATATTCCGCTACGTTTTATTGAGTTTATGCCGCTTGATGGTGATGCACTCTGGTCAAATAAAGATGTGGTGAGTGAAGCTGAAATTTTACAGGCGTTGCAACCGCATTATTCAGTACAAGTCATCGAGCAACAACACGAGCCAGCGCGTCAATATCTGCTTAACAATAACTACGCTCTAGGCATCATTTCTACCATTACTCACTCATTTTGCCACCAATGTGACCGCATACGACTAACGGCGCAAGGTGAGCTATATAACTGTCTCTTTACTCAGCAGGGTTTAAATATTAAACCGCAGCTTCAAGCACTATTACGCGCACAGAACTCAACCGATCATATGCTGCATAGTCAGCACTTAAAAGATCAAGTTATGCCGTATATCTGGAATAAAGCCAAAGGCTTTCATGCCTTACAACATCAACAAACCCGTAAAATCAGTATGCATATGCTTGGGGGATAAATGCAGCAATCTATCCAAATTAAAATCGAATCATTCGGTGCAATTGAAAAATTGCTTCCCCAAAATCTTTCGATCGTTTGTCCTGCCAATATTCTAGTGAAAGATGTCTTAGATCAAATTGTGACTTTACATCCGGAATGCACACAGGCCATGGAAAAATGTGCATGTGCGATAGAGGATAACGTTATAACCAGACAATCTGCCTTAAATCAGCCATGTACTTTGGTTTTATTATCACCAGTTGCAGGAGGATGAGCCATGCGAGATTTTGCACGTATACAAGAGCAGGCTTTAAGCCTTGATATCTTTGATTCGATTGAATCATTTCCTGAATGCGGTGGAATTGATATTTTTATGGGTACGGTTCGTAACCATCATGAAGGTAAAGCTGTTAAAGCATTGAAATATACCTCGTATAAACCGCTTTCTGAAAAAATGATACGTGAAATTGAACTGGAAATTGAGAAAAAGTATCAGGTATCTTATGTGCGAGTGGTTCATCGGATTGGATATTTAGATGTTGGCGAAACAGCCATTATTGCAATTGCTTATGCAGCCCATCGCCGTGAAGCTTTTCAAGCATGCGAAGAAGCGGTTGAGCGGGTAAAACATGAAGTGCCTGTGTTTAAAGAAGAATTCTTTACAGATGGCACGAGTCATTATGTAGAGGGCTGTTGTATTCGTAAGGATGCACCGCACGACCACAAACATCACCATCATACCGGCCATCAACACTCACACTGAAATAAGCAAGACTAGGATAAATAATGAAAAACGTAGGAATGAAGCCGGAAAGTTATCGTGTTGCCGAAGCACAAGCGATTTTATATGCACCACCACACTGTATTGAATTATTAAGACAAGGAAATACCGAAAAAGGGGATGCATTAAAAACCGCACGTGTAGCAGGAATCTTGGCAGCAAAACGAACTGATGAGCTGATTCCTTTGTGTCATCCACTGCCGATTTATCGTGCAGATGTTGAATATGAACTAGAACATGATTTTGTAAAGATTATTACCGTGGTGGAAACCATTGGTCCAACTGGCGTAGAAATGGAAGCCTTAACGGCTGCAAGTCTTGCAGGGTTAACCATTTACGACATGTTAAAACCGCATTGTGAACCAGAAGAACTCTGGATGGATCAATGTAAATTGCTTAAGAAAAAAGGTGGCAAATCACACTTTAAGCGAGTTCTTCGTCAGCCTGTTTCGGCTGCTGTTATTGTGTTGTCAGACACCGTAGCAGCAGGTAGAAAGCCCGATACTGCCGGAAAATCTGTGGTTGAAACTTTAACCGAGGCAGGATTTGATCCAATTCATTACCAAATTTTGCCAGATGAAGCGGATACTTTGAAAAACTTAGTGCTTGAGTTGAGCAAATCATATGCTTGCATTATGACCGTTGGTGGAACTGGAATTGGTAAGCGTGATATTACGGTCGATACGTTAGAGCCACTTCTTGAACGTAAGCTAGATGGGTTAATGGAAGCTGCTCGTTCATTTGGACAAAAACGCACGCCATATGCTGCAATGTCGCGTGGAGTAGCTGGTTTTATTGATCGCTCTTTAGTGGTGACTTTACCGGGAAGCCGTGGTGGAGCAAGCGAATCAATGGCTGCTATTTTACCTGCCTTAGTGCATATTTTTGATGTTTGCCGTGATCTACCACATCCGGGAGGCTATGAATAATGACTGGTTGTGGTGCAGAACGTGGGTTGATTAGCGTGGATGAAGCAATTGAGCTGATTAGTAACCGACCTAAAAAATTAGACTCAATTCAGCAAGTTCTTCAAAATAGCCTAAGTAGATATCTTGCTAAAGAAATTTATTCAGAAATTAATTTACCAAGTTTCTCTCAAAGTGCTGTAGATGGTTACGCACTTTGTAGCCATGCAGAAGATTTAAATAATCAAAAGTTTCAGGTTACTGGCGAGATTCGCGCCGGAAGCGAAAGTCATGACATTCTGAATGAAGGACAGGCAATTCGCATATTTACTGGTGGCAAAATTCCTGAAGGCACAACACATGTTGCGAGGCAAGAAATAGTAGAGGTCGTTTCAGCACAAGAAATTTCGTTAACTGAACATATTCGCCCTAAAGCTGATATCCGTTTTACGGGTGAAGAAATCCAGAACGGGCAGTTGCTTGCCCAAGTTGGACAATTTTTAAATATTGGAAGCTTGGCTGCCTTAAGTATGGCAGGTGTGCAAACCGTTGAAGTCTATCGTGCGCCGAAAGTCGCTGTTTTGATCACGGGTGATGAAGTTGCCGAAACAGCAGAAGATCTAGCTGAAGGTAAAATCTTTGATGCAAATGGCCCGTTACTAAAAGCTTGGTTTGAAGATTATGGTTTAGATGTTGAACTCATTCATGTGGCAGATGAGGCAGCACAGGTCACACAATATTTCGACCAATTAAAAGATAGCCATGATGTCATCATAACCACAGGTGGAGTCTCTGTTGGAGACTATGATTTTGTTCGGCCATGTGCTTTTGAAGTTGGTTTTGAACAGATCTTTTGGAAAGTAAAACAAAAGCCGGGTAAGCCACTCTTTTTTGCTGAATATTCTCAGCCTGAATCAGATCACCACTGTTATTTACTGGGGTTGCCTGGTAATCCTGCTGCGGTCTATGTGTCTATGCAGGTTTACGGTAAAGCATTGCTTGACACTTTGCAGGGAAACCACGCTGGCCTAGTGTGGTTTAGTGCAATTTTAGATCACGATTTAAAAGAAGATGCACGCGAGCGTTTTCTAAGAATGCATGCCTATTTTGACAATGGACAACTCAAAGTTAAAAGTTTGGCAAAACAGCAATCACACATGCTCAGTAATTTAATGCAAGCCAATTGTCTGGTCCGAATTCCGGCAAGTGCAAAATTGGAAGCGGGTTATATATTGAAGGGCGTATTCATCTCAAATTAATGATGAGTAATAATAGATATAACTCACTATACAATTGGGTGAGTTATATTTGTTAAATGAATTTATATAATAGCTTTCTATTTTTTTATAATAAAAATTCTTTTATAAAGTTGATAAGAAGTTATTTTTATAATGAATCTTGCATAACTCGTAGTAAGTGGTTTAGGGTATAAACAATAGGGCCATTAGGCTAGGAAATATCGAGGAACGCATAAAGATGAAATGGGATGACATCGGTGATCAACCTTGTTCGGTTGCTCGTATGCTATCAGTGATTGGCGATCGATGGACGATGCTAATATTACGTAATGCTTTTATGGGAATACGCCGTTTTGACGATTTTCAAAAGTCATTAGGTGTCACTCGTCATGTCCTTTCGGATCGTTTAAAGCGTTTGGTTGAATATGAAATTTTAGTCAAAGCCCCTTATTTTGATCGTCAGGAACGCTTTGAATATAAATTGACTGATAAAGGTTTTGAACTTTATCCAATTATTTTGTCTATGGCGAATTGGGCAGATAAATGGATGGATCAGGGATTAGGTAAACCTTTAGAATATCGCCATAAAACTTGTGGTCATAAATTTGAACCAGTCATGGTATGTTCGGTTTGCCGTGAACCTTTACATGCAAAACAAGTTCAGGTTTCAGCTGGGCCGGGTTATTTTGCATATATGCAGCAAAAACAGAAACAAGCTTAATTTTCTTCTCTATAAGTTACGAAGACTCTTGTTGAATCGCATCAGCTAGAGTCTTATAAATGTGGTCATGATTTGACTGTGTCACATTAAAGCGTATGAATTGACCAGCATTGGAAGCTTGGCTAAACGCATTTCCTGGCGCAAGAATAACCTGATGATTAATACAATATTTTGCAATTTCTGAAGCTTCAACTCCCTTTGGCAAATGACACCAAACAAAAATTCCAGCTTGAGGCTTAATCCATGGTTTTATACCCAATGGTTCTAACTGAGTAATGGTATCGTGCATCGCTTTTGCTAATCGGACCTTTAATAATTCTATATGTTTACGATAAGATCCATCTGTTAAAGCACTTAATAAAACTTCAGCTGATACACCATTGTGAGAAAAGCTTGTGGCAATTTTCAGGTCAGTGAGCTGATCAATCCATTCTGGTTTAGCAATAACATAACCACAACGAATAGATGCTGATAACGTTTTAGAAAAACTCCCAATAAAGATTACACGCGAAAGATTATCCAAAGCAGCAAGCCGAGGAGCAGGGCTATATTCAAAGTCTGAGAAAATATCATCCTCAACAACAATCAAATTTGATTGTTCAATAAGTTTTAATAATTGATGCGCCGTAGAAAGAGAAAGTACTGCACCAGTTGGATTATGAATTCCTGAGTTGGTGATATAAAGACGTGGATTATAAGTCTCAATTGCTTCTTTAAATGCCTCTAAGTCAGGACCTGTTGGTGTGTAGGGAACACCAATAACTTTGACTTGATGAACTTTAAGTAATGCATGAAAGTTAAAATAACAAGGATCATCAATAAGAACGACATCATCAGGCTTTAGTAAAAATCGGCATACTAAATCAATTGCTTGAGTTCCAGAGTCTGTTAAAAGCACTTGATTAAGATTTGCATTGATACCTTTTGCTTGAGCGCGTCTTGCCAGTAAGTCACGTAGAGCTGGTAATCCTAATGGCGTTGAATAACCCATCAAACAATCATCTGGGCTCCTTGCAGCCGACCTTAATGCTTTACGAATACTGTCTAATGGCATCCAGTCATCGGGTAACCAACCGCAACCGGGCTTAAAAACATCTGCTTTTGCTTCCAAGGATTGACGTGAAATCCATAATGGGTCGACTGAGCGATCTAATTTAGGGCCTAATTCGCTTAAAGAAAGAGGGGCAAGCGGACCAACAATATAAAAACCAGATCCAGTTCTTGATTCGATTTTGCCTAGAGCAATTAATCTTTCATAGGCTTCTACAACCGTTGATACAGAAAATCCAAGGTTATTTGCTAACTTACGAACAGAAGGCAAGCGTGCTCCCGGCAATAAAGACCGATTTTTTATTTGTCGCTCAATCTCTGAAATGACAATTTCAATTTTGGTTTTGTTCTGGTTCACTGACTTACAATCCGAACTGTATTGGTTATTAATACATTACAGTTCTTTTAAATTGTACTGCTTTGTATCTGGTTTATTCACCTTAGCACAGCTTAAATTATTCGTATAGTAACGGAGTAAATTATGACTAGGTTTATGAATGGCTGGGTGAATGGTTTTATTGGCGTGGCTATTTTTGCTGGGTCGCTACCAGCAACACGTGTAGCCGTAATGGGGTTCGAACCGGGTTTTCTAACTGCGGCACGTGCGGCAATTGCAGGTATTTTAGGCCTTATTCTTATTTTGGTTTTAAAACAAAAAAAACCAGCCAAGCAAGATTGGTGGCCTCTTGCCATCGTCTCTTTAGGCGTGGTGATTGGTTTTCCTCTATTTACAGCGCTTGCTCTCCAATACATGAATGCGGCTCATTCAATCGTTTTTGTTAGCCTTTTACCTCTCGCAACTGCAATATTTGCTGTACTGAGAGGCGGAGAAAAACCCAATCAATTTTTCTGGATATTCGCAATCTTGGGGAGCGCGGTTGTATTTGCTTATATGTTCTTCATCTCTGGTGATACCTCACTTGGGATAGGAGACTTTTATATGTTGATGGCAATTATTTTATGTGGTTTTGGCTATGCAGAAGGCGGTGTACTTTCAAGAAAAATAGGGGGGTGGCAGGTCATTTGTTGGGCGCTAATTTTATCATTACCGTTTATGCTATTTCTGACAATTTTCTATATGCCGGCTTCATTTCAGAGCGTATCTACATCAGCTTTAGTAGGTCTTATTTATGTGTCTTTATTTAGTATGCTGATAGGTTTTTTCTTTTGGTACAAAGGGCTTGCTCAAGGAGGAATTGCTGCTATTAGCCAACTACAACTCTTACAACCTTTAATGGGATTAGGTATTGCTGCGGTCTTGTTACACGAACAAGTAAGTTGGTCAATGTTGGTGGTTACAGCAGCAACGATTTTATGCGTCGCTGCCGCCAAAAAGTTTACCTAATTTTATAAGCAATTTGCTGGTTTAGGGATCCCTGCTAAACGACTTAAGTGACGCGCCACTAAACCAGTATTGAATTGTTGCTGTAAAACTGCATTATTAATATCTGGACTAACCATTTTCATTAAAAATTTAATCAGCGGGCGAGTTGCTGGAGAGTGTCCAAACTGTTGATAAAACTGACGTACAGCTGCTAAAACTTCAAAATGCCAATCGGTGAGTTCGAGATCAAGTGACTTGGCAAGTTCTTGCGCAACTTCAGGATTCCAGATTGTGTAATCAACCAAATGACCATCTTGGTCTAATTCTAAATTCATGAAACCAGCCTAAATATATTATTTAAGAGAAATACAACGATTAAATGTTAAAACCAGATCTGCAAATTGATCATATTCCAATACATTTAGCTGAACTAAAGTATCCGTATCGATTAAATCCTTTTCGATGCTTAAACATGAAACAGATTCAAATGGTTGAATCATTTCAGCAGAAAGGTGTGCAGTTGCATCACCCATAAAAACAATTTGGTCACCTACCTGAAAAAGATTGCGTAATTCATCAATAATTTTCGGCGTAGAATGGTAAGAAGATTGCACAAGATAAAGTGTTGACGGATTCATTAAACTTACACCTTAATCTACCAATATAGAACATGATCAAAAGATTGAATAAACTCAGCATTCAACTGAACGAATTCAATTTCTTGTTCGGTTTTTTGTACAAGAGGATTCTGCTGATTTTTACTTTCAATCAGAATAGGGCTCAAGTCGTAGAACTCAAAACTTTCGACCATATTTGAGGCCACTTTGAAAGCCTGACAAAATTGATCAAAGCTCAAATCATTTTGCAAAAGACTAAGAGCTGCATCTTTCAATAATACTTTGACTGGTGAGCCAAAGGTTGCTAAAACCATAGTAGCAGAAAGGCTTTCATTGATTTGAAGACTGGTTAAATTGGCTTGGCTTAAAATGACGAGTACAGATTTCACACAATATACCTTTTAAAAGCAACAATCTAAGCAAACAAAGTAACTTAAAATTGAATAAGACGAGATGCTGACTGTACTGCATCAGCAAGTTCACCTAACCCGACAAGTTCAAAGTCTTTGGCAAGGTTGTGATGAGTAAGGTGATGACGACTGGCATTTTCTGCATCTGTAATACCACGAGCGAGGGCAGCACTCACACAAACAGGAAGACGAATCGCAAGCTTTTGCCATTCATGCGTTAAATTACGCTGGTCGTCAGGAACCCATTGAAAATCATTAGCAACCTGCACGCCATCTTGGTAAAAGAATACACGGAAGTCTTCATTTTTACTTTTGAGTGCCTGAGCAAGTCCTAACGCATGCCAAGCATGAATGGAAGTAGGAGCAGAGGTAATTAGTAGTAATGTACTCATTAAGAATTCACTATGGTCATACGTCTAAATGGGCGTAGATACATTAAGAGAAAGGTAAGTATACAATGATTTTAGTGACAGGTGGTTTAGGCTTTATCGGTTCACACATTGCGTTGAGTCTAATGGCTCAAGGGCAAGAGGTGGTAATCGTCGATAATTTGGCTAATTCAACCTTGCAAACTTTGGAGCGGCTAGAATTTATTTCTGGTATGTACGTTCCATTTGTCAAACTTGATGTACGCAATACACCAGCGCTGAATAAGGTCTTTGAGCAATATTCAATTGATGCAGTTATTCATACTGCCGGATTCAAATCAATTGAAGAATCTAACCTTAAACCTCTTGAATATTATAATGATAATGTTAGTTGTATCATGAGCTTGCTTCGTGCCATGCAACGTACGGGTGTTCGTCACTTCATTCATCTGTCTAGCCTTGCAGCTTATGGGAAATCTGGCTTGCAATTGAGTGAAACAGAAGAATTTAATTATGCTTATCCTAATCCCTACATTAAGTCTCAACAGATGATTGAAGAAATTATCCGTGATACTTATAAGATTGACCATGAGTGGAAAATTGCGATCTTACGATTGTCTAATATCATAGGTGCATTTGAACATGGGGTACTCGGAGAGTATGTCGCTCAGCTGCCTAAAAATATCGTACCACTTGCCATGCAAGTCGCTGCAATGCAACGTGATTTGATTGAATTACAAGATCAAGCTGAAACGTCAGATCATACGACTGAACGTAGTTTTTTACATGTTTTAGATTTATGTGAAGCCGTCATTGCGAGCTTACATTGGCTGCGTGAACAAACGCATTGTTGTGAAGCATTTAATATTGCACATGACCAAGTTCATTCAATTCGTCAATTACTCGAGGAAATTTCACAAGTTACTAAAGCTGAAGTTCCTACACAATCAGCAATTTATAAACATGTCGAGTTAGATCAAGTTGGCGCTAATATTGAGAAAGCAAAAACCTTATTGCAATGGACACCGAAGCGCCCATTAAAACAAATGATCGAAGATGAATGGCGCTTCTATCAAAATACTTTAAATGGAAGATAAGATAATGATTCTTATTTACAATACTGATATGCTTGAGTACGATATTCAAAATTAACTAGCCAGAGCAAACACTTGCTTCAGCCCGTGAGTTCTTTATTGAGATAACCGAGGTTTCTATGCAAACACGAATTGAACATGACACTATGGGTGAGATTGAAGTTCCAAATGAAGCATTGTGGGGGGCACAGACTCAACGCAGCTTACAGAACTTTAAAATCGGGCAAGAACGATTACCCCGCGCCATGATTCGAGCAATGGGTTTGGTAAAAAAGGCTGCTGCAATAACCAATGCTGAACTTGAACAACTACCACAAGATTTGAGCCAATATATTGTGGGCGCGGCTGAAGAAGTCATTGATGGTAAATGGGATTCACAGTTTCCTTTAGTGGTCTGGCAGACGGGTTCTGGTACGCAAAGTAACATGAACTGTAATGAAGTGATTGCCAATATTGCAAACCAGAAATTAGGGCAAGCCTTAGGTGCCCAAAAACCAGTACATCCAAATGATCACGTTAATCGTGCTCAATCAACAAATGACTCATTTCCAACGGCCATTCACGTGGCAGCAAGTTTGCAAATTAATGAATTACTCATCCCTGCTGTAGAGCAGCTCAAAGCGACTTTGCAAAAAAAGTCAGATGAGTTTCAGTCTATTGTTAAAATTGGTCGTACCCATTTACAAGACGCAACTCCATTAACACTAGGTCAAGAATTTAGTGGTTATGTGTCTCAGCTTGAGCATGGATTAGTTCGTTTGCAACAGGCATTGACAGGTTTATATGAATTACCATTGGGTGGTACTGCGGTAGGAACAGGGCTAAATGCACATCCTGACTATGCAGTGAAAGCAGCAGCTCAGCTTGCATTACTCACAGGTTTACCTTTTGTAACAGCACCCAATAAATTTGAAGCACTAGCAGGACGGGACGCCGCTGTTTTTGCATCAGGTGCATTGAAAACTTTGGCTGTAAGCTTAAACAAAATTGCGAATGATATTCGTTGGTTGGCAAGTGGACCTCGTTGCGGTTTTGGTGAAATCCGTATTCCAGAAAATGAGCCTGGTTCAAGCATTATGCCTGGGAAAGTAAACCCAACACAAAGTGAAGCAATGACCATGGTTGTTGCGCAAGTGCTTGGAAATGATACGACCATTAACGTAGCAGGTGCTTCAGGTAACTTCGAATTAAACGTCTTTATGCCAGTGATTGCTTATAACTTATTGCAATCTATTCAGTTGCTTGGTGATGCATGTAATAGCTTTAATGATCACTGCGCGGTGGGAATTGAGCCTAATCGCGATAAGATTGATCACTTCTTGCATAATTCTCTCATGTTGGTCACAGCGTTAAATCCGGTAATTGGCTATGAAAATTCTGCAAAAGTTGCAAAGACTGCTTATAAAGAAAATAAAACATTGAAGCAGGTCGCTGTTGAGCTTGGTTTGGTTACAGCGGAACAATTTGACGAAGTAGTTAAACCTGAAAAAATGGTTTCGCCAAATAGTAAGTAATCACTAAAAACAATGTAAGCGTTAATGTTTATATAAAAGCCCTCATCTGAGGGCTTTTATGGGTAGAGACTAACTTATAGCTTGAGATCCGAAAATATCAAAGTAAGCCGTCTATGTATTCCCAACCATGAGATTTCATAGCTTCAAACTTCTTTTTTAGCTCTTCTTTTTCGTAGTTATGAGGATCGCCTGCTAAAAGAACATGATACGAGTTAGATTCTGGTTCTATAGTCACTTCAATAATCTCTACTGGTTCAATCACTCCACTCTCAGTTAAACCAGAGTCTATAAAACACATTCCTTTTACAGGAATAACAGTACAATCATATTCCTTAGAAATAAAATAATTATTTGCTGAAGCGGAATACGTACGTGATGCTCTAACTTTCATGTGTATCTCCTTCAAGCATAAAAAAGGAATGTTTTAGTCTGGCGTGCTTCCACAGTTATTTCTGTTTAATTTATATAGTGATTTTATTTTTTACTTCAATATTCTAATTATAGATTTTTTATTAGCATAAAATGCTGTTAGCTATAATTTACAAGTAAGGTATTAAAAAACTTATGAATCAAAAGCCAATTTCAGTTGTTTTAATTCCTGGTTATATGCTTGATGAATCTCTCTGGGGTGAACTCATAGATGAAATGCCTAAAGAGTGGAATATATATAGAGCTACTTTAAAACAAGGGCAAACAATCAAAGAAATTGCTCAAAATATTGTTGAACATGCGCCACAAAGCTTTGTACTGATTGGATTCTCACTTGGAGGATATATCGCTAGATCTATAGTGGAGCAATTTCCTGAAAAAGTTAAGGCACTTATTTTAATAGCGTCTTCACTACGCTCAGATACAGAAGAACAGAAGAGTCAAAAGTTAACGGCGATTAAACTTAACTCTGGGAAAAATTTCCATGGGCTAAGCTCAATATCGATTGAAAAAACACTTCATCCATCAAATGTGCAGAATCGTACTCTTGTAAAAAGAATCCAAGAGATGGGGAAAGCTTTGGGTTATGAAGAATTCGTTAAACAATCTATGTTAGATAGAAGCTCTTATGATATGAGTAAAATCACATGTCCAACTTTAATCATTTCTGGCGCTGATGACCAGCTCCGCTCTAAGGAAGAAGCTATAGAATTATTAGATCAGTTACCCCATGCAAAGCTTAAGATAATTAATAATACTGGTCATATGATTCCGATTGAACAACCTAAGTCGCTGGCATCAGTGATTTCCATATGGTTAAGTGAAAAGAATTTAGGAGCAAGTTAGAGAGCTTTAAATAACTTAAAAAATAGTTACTTGAGGACTTATGTTTCAGGAGGGCCTAACTTTCGTTTTCTTCGTCAGGATCTTAATAATCCTGAAAACTTGATTACCAAGTTTGATCTTTTGGTGAATGGTTGCATGATCAAGCTGATTCCATAACTCAAATGGAAAAAACTCTGAACTATGATCAAATATCCATAACCATTGATAGCTATTGTTAAGCGTATTCTTATCAAAACGAACATCTTGGACTTTAATAATCTTAAACTGTTTATGATGTTCGTCTTGAAGAATAATTTCATGATTCTCCATTAGACATCCATACATTAAAGATAATTTTCAATTGTACTAAAATTAATAGTGTCTAATTAACTTGTTAGGTTGGCATTAATTTACAAAAGATTTCGGGTTGTTAAAGTTTGTCATTTTCAAAAAGAAAATAATCTTTACTTTTGAAATACAAGGTTTTAAATAGCTTACATTGTAAGAAGAGGGGGGAGATGACAGAATAGACATTAAAATCTATCTTCGAGTATCGCTATGAGTTTAATAGGCTTTATGTATGCAAGTAAAACCAATAGTGAACATAGTCAAATAAAACAAGATTTAATTGATATTCTCACCGAAGCTGTCAAATTCAATTCATATAATGATATTACAGGAGTGCTTTACTATGGTAATGGATACTTCTTGCAGTATTTGGAAGGTGAGAAAGAACAGGTCGAATCGCTATTTTATAAATTAATTTTGAAAGATTCGAGACACCAGAACTGTGAAATCATCTTTTCAGAACCATCCGAACAACGGCTATTTAAACATTGGAGTATGAAATTTGCTCCCATTAACACGAAAATAAAAGAGTTCTTTCATCATCATCATGTTGATGAGTTTAATCCTTATCTGCTTAACACTACATCTATTCCGTCTTTTATTGAATTGCTTGTAGATCAACCAAATTATAAAGTTGATCAATATCAAGGTTAATCGAAACCAAGAATTACAACGGATTTTTGATGTTCTATTTAAAGTTAAGCTCTCTTCGGAGGGCTTTTTATCACAAAGGTTTAAAGTTTCACTAATTAATAATGAATTGGCGTTGAATAAGCCGTCATAATTGTTAAAATGCCCACCTTGTCCTGTTTTTATATTGTTTTTTGTTTTGCATGTATTTCGCAAAGTTAGAGATAAAATTATTAAAAACAGCTGCTTAGTTAAGGATTTTTGAATGCTCTCTATTTATTTGACAGATACCCAACAACATGTGCAATTTAATGATTATCCTAGTGATCAGCCGGTTAAGTTTCTGTTAAATCTTAAAAAGATTTTCCCAAGTACAGCGGATTTATTATTACCAGTTTTACCTGAAGATAATGATCTAGAAAACGTAACGTGGGAATCAACCTCAAAAGATTTTGAAGTTTTTAAAAAACTATTAGCGGGATGGGGTGTTATTGAGCTTCGTTTAAATGCAATTACTGCTTATAAAGATAAAAACTTTGCAAATGAGCTAGTGAAACAAGCACAGGTAAAACGTAAGAAAACAGCGCAAAAAAATCATCAGCTTTCTTTAGTTGCTCTAGATTATATTTTTATGCACGAAGTTCATGCATTGATTGATGCTGAATTGGTCACTATTGGTGAGAAATTCTACTTACCAACCTTGCGTGAGCAATGGAAGGGTACGGTTTCAGACCAAGTGCTTAACGGTAAACTCTAATTTAAGTGTAAAAGGTGGATTTATAAAAATTCACCTTTTTTATTTTCTAATTAAATCAGTATTTTATAATTTTAAGATTGCTTATACAAAAGTTTACAAGAAAAGAATGCGTTTTTTTCAATGTGGCAGATACATTGCTTATATAAATACAAAATTATTGCGGGAGAGAGGTTCATTAAGAACCCGCCGAAGGAGCAACAAGCCCGGAAACTCTCAGGCAAAAGGACTGTAATAATTAAAAAATCTGGAGAGAAGCTTAGATTTATAAGAATGGAAAACAATAACTTATAAATTATAAACTCACCGAAGGGGAAGATCTAAACGTTAAAAGGTAACGTTGGGGTCGAAACTCTCAGGTACCAATGACAGATGGGCTGTACTGATGAAATGTTCTTACATTTCTGAGGAGTCTGTTATGCCACATGTTATTGTGATAGGTGCGGGAATCACAGGGGTTACCTCTGCTTATGAATTATCGCAACTGGGTTATCAAGTCACAGTGATTGATCGACATTTATATCCTGCAATGGAAACATCATTTGCCAATGGAGGGCAATTATCGGCTTGTAACGCCGAAGTATGGAACCAAAAAGCCACCGTGATTAAAGGCTTTAAATGGATGAGACAAAAAGATGCTCCTCTATTGTTGAACCCTTCATTTAGTTTGCATAAGTATAGTTGGTTGGTTGAATTTCTATCACATATTAAAAACTATGAAGCAAATACGATCGAGACGGTGCGTTTGGCATTGCTTGCTCGTAAGCGTTTGTTTGAAGTTGCTGAAAAAGAGCAGCTTGAGTTTGATTTGGAGAAACGTGGAATTCTCCATATGTATCACAGTAAGGCTGACTACGAGATTGCTAAACAAGTTAATAACGTATTGAACAAAGGTACATTGGAACGCTATTCGGTTTCACCTGATGAAATGAAAACAATAGAGCCATCTTTGACAGGTGACTATTTCGGTGGCTATTACACACCAAGTGATGCGACGGGTGATATTCATAAATATTCAACCTCTTTGGCTGAGAAGACTAAAGAATATGGCGTTCAATATAAGTTCGGCCTAGAAGTTATGGATATCAAGTGCAGCGCAGACAAAGTAGTCGTAACTTGTCAGCCAAGTGATGAGCATCCTTATCTGGTTGAGTCCGATAACATTCAGCTTGAAGGTGATGTACTTGTTGTTTGTGGTGGTGTGGGGAGCTATCAACTTGCCGATATGATTGGTGAGCGAGTAAATGTGTATCCAGTAAAAGGTTATTCAATTACCGTGCAATTAAAAGATGAGCACAGTGTAAAGAATGCTCCTTGGGTGAGTTTACTAGATGAAAGTGCAAAAATTGTGACTTCTCGTTTAGGTAAAGATCGACTGCGTGTGGCAGGGACTGCTGAGTTTAATGGCTATAACCGCGACATACGGGCTGATCGTATTCAACCATTAGTGAATTGGGTTAATCGTAACTTTGATATTTCAACTGAGCATGTGGTGCCTTGGGCAGGGTTAAGACCTATGATGCCGAATATGCTGCCTGTTGTTAAGCAATCTAAACAACCTCGTGTTTTTTATAATACAGGGCATGGGCATTTAGGTTGGACTTTGTCTGCGGCAACCGCAGTTTTAGTCGGTCAGGATATAGCGCAAAAATATCCAGTGTAGAAAGTAAAAAGCCAGTGTTCAAACACTGGCTTTTATTTTTAAGCGTTAATCATATAAGCGGTAGATTCCGCTAAAACGTTCACAGCCTTTTTGCTGGGTTTTCACGTTAAGTAAAGCTTTTTGAAAATTAAACTGATATTTACAGTTGTGCTCATTGTCTAAAATTTCACTTTTTTGTTCAGGTGAACTATAGGCCATCAATGAGATCGTTTGAGTTTCTTTGCGGTTATTTGGATTGCGGTATGCTATCCCTTCAATCTTAATTTTATCTTTCGCGAGCTGATGGACTTGAATGTGTACAGGCTGAGTTGCTATATGTCCATTTTCAAACTTAAGATAATGCTGGGTAAGCGTTTGCTTAAGTGAAGCATAAAAATTTAAGTCATCAGTACGTAAATCAAACTGTTGTTGAATACATGTATTACTCTTGCATTGCTGAGTATTTTTAGACCATAACTTTTGTGTATCCTGTAAAAGCTGTAAGGGGGCATCAGTAACTAAATATGCAGAAAGATATTTATTATTGAGTTGCTTTCTCGATTCACTAAATGTTTTTGAACAGATTTTAAGCTCAGCTCCAGTATTGGAACAGTCTATTGATTCTGCAAAGACAAGAGGTGAACATAAACAACTCAGTGTCACGACAAAACTTAATCTTTTCAATTGATTCATATCAGTATTAGACAGCATGATCGCTTATACTTTCAGTCTACTTTGCTAGGTGTACTATAGCGAAACAGAATGGCTGAATACAAGATTTCTTAAGTTTTTATGGAAGGTAATAATTTATATGGTTGCTCAGATTCGTATTGGACAAGGAATGGATGTACATGCCTTTGAAGAGGGGAACTTCGTTACATTGGCGGGTATTCAAATTCCACATACACATGGTTTGAAAGCGCACTCTGACGGTGACGTTGTACTTCATGCGCTATGTGATGCTTTATTAGGTGCTTTAGCGCTTGGAGATATTGGACAACATTTTCCTGATACTGACCCAGAATACAAAGGCGCAGATAGCCGAGTATTGTTAAAGCATGTTTATCAATTAATCTTAGACCGTGGTTATCAGTTAAATAATGCCGATATTACGGTGGCTTGCGAGCGTCCAAAATTAGCTAAGCATAATCTTGAAATGCGTCAAAGCATTGCTGACGTTCTAAATGTAGATATTAATCAAATTAGTATTAAAGCAACGACAACCGAAAAACTTGGGTTTACCGGTCGTCAAGAAGGAATTTTGGCTACAGCGACTGTTTTAGTCTCTCATCACACCAAGTGATCGGCCTGCTGCAAAGACTGTTGAAGTTCTAAAGTTGCCTTACGGCCTTGTAGCTGTAAGGTAATGCTATGAATGAGTCCAGTCCAAGTCTCATTAGGTTCCCAAATTTCGTGCAATAAATCCTGAGAAGTCGGCATATCCATATTCATATAAAACTGTCTATAGACATACATAAGGCAACTTACGCGTTTATTTTTGGCGCAATGTATCCAGATTATTTCATTTTGCACTAAATGATCAATCAAATCTAAAACTAATAAGCACTGCTCAGCAGAAGGCATCTCCCAATCAATTGGAATATGAATATAATTTAAACCTAGGTCTAAACAAATGCTGTCTTCATTTTCAAGATGATTTGAAGCATTAGTTAAAGCAAGGTTAATGACTGTGCTACAACCAAACTCTTTAATCAATTTTAGTTGTTCAGCAGAAGGCTGGGCCGAGCTAAATAAATGTTCATGAATAATCGAAAATGCGGGAATTTGAGATAATGATTGTTCAAGGGTTGTCATGTTCGCACTCTACAAGAGTAGGCTTAGCTTATTGTGTAGAATGTTATACACGATTCTAGAGAATAGTTGAAATACAGCCTGCTTATATATTCGGCAACGTTATCAAATTTTTAAAAATAATTAACTGGAAGAGTACAAGTCTTATAAAATAAAAAACAGCATCATTAAGATGCTGTTTTTTTAACTCAAAATTTAAGCTTTTTTTAGATTTTCATTCAATAAAAATTCGACTAAAGCTTTTTGAGCATGGAGACGGTTTTCTGCTTCATCCCATACGACTGCATTTTTATAATCGAGCATGGTTTCAGAAATTTCTTCGCCGCGATGAGCAGGTAAGCAGTGCATGAATAAACAATCTGGGTGAGCAAGGCTCATTAATTTTTCGTTAACCTGAAAATCAGCAAATGCTTTTTCACGAAGTTTTTGCTCTTCTTCTTGGCCCATGCTTGCCCATACATCAGTCACAATAAGGTCAGCATTTACTGCTGCATCTTCCGCATTATCATAAAACTCAACGCAATGACCAAACTCGGCTAAAAATTCAGGTTTAGGTTCATATCCTTTTGGAGATGCAATTTTGAGTTTGAAACCCATCATGTGTGCAGCTTCAATATATGAATTACACATATTATTACCATCACCAATCCAAGCAACGGTTTTGCCTTCAATGCTGCCGCGGTGTTCAATATAAGTTTGTAAGTCAGCAAGTAACTGGCATGGATGATGATCATCAGTTAAGCCGTTAATTACAGGAACTTTTGAATAAGATGCAAAGCGTTCAACAATGTCATGACCAAAAGTACGAATCATCACAATATCAAGCATACTTGAAATTACACGTGCAGAATCTTCGATTGGTTCACCACGGCCTAATTGTGTGTCACGAGGCGATAAAAAAATCGCACTACCGCCAAATTGGTTAATACCTGCTTCAAAAGAAATACGTGTACGCGTACTTGATTTCTCAAAAATCATTCCCAATACTTTACCAACAAAAGGCTGGTAGACCTTATTGTCATGTTGCATTTTTTTAAGTTCGCTTGCGCGTTCTAAAATGCGATTAAGTTCTAGAGTGGATAGATCACGTAAAGTCAGGAAATGTCTTAGAGCCATGTAGCTACTCCATAATAATTGTTTTGAAATACAACAATTATCTGTTGTTGGCTGGGTGAATGTGGGAAAAAAGAAGTCTACTATACTATAAGCATTTTAAAATGCAAAAGAATTAGACTTTATGATGGCCTTTTAAGAAAATATCTACACAATAGTTAATATAATCAATGACTTCTTTCTCATTGGGTGGAAGTGGCATTCCCATAATCATTCGCCATTCGATATCACGTAAAATTCCAAAATACATTAAAGAGGAATAATCCGGCGATTCACAAAAAATTTCTTCGGCTTGGTGAGAGATGAGAAGTGCCTGAGCAATAGTATTTTGTACGTCTAGAGCGCACTTTTCATATAGATACTTGCTCAAAGTTGCATTGCATTGTGTTTGCTCAATAACTAGACGCAAAAAAGCGATGTGTTCAGGTTGAATAATATGAGTATAAAAGCGGATCAGGGTTTGAACTAAATAATCGCGTAGAGAGGCTTGCGAAGGCTGAAAGGGTACGCAAATATCTTTAAAGAACATTTCGCGGCGGTAATCGCAAATTGCTGTGAATAAACCATCTTTATTGCCAAAATATTTATATATTGAAGCTTTTGAGCCACCCGCATGATTAACAATGTCATCAAGAGAAACAGCATCATATCCTTTATCCAAAAACAACTCGGTTGCACTTAGCAATAGAGCTAAACGACGTTCAATACCACGACGTGTTTGGGGTTTGTCACATACTGAATGATGTGACTCAAGGACTGGATCATGCATATAATTTCATAACAACGGTTAACTTTGCTTATCTAGTATAGCAAAACTATCTTTAGTGATGGTCATAACCATTTTTTTAGGTCATATGCTGAACAGTAAGTGGCTAATTCAAAAAATAAACTAATAGAAAATATAAGCTTAGTGTTGGTTGTAGATGGGTTTGATGATGTAACCTTATGTTTACATTATATTTTAATCAAAAATCTGATTGAAAAAAAGCGGCTAAGAATGACTTAACCGCTCTGAAGTTAAATAACCAGATTTCTAGGCTTCGGTTTGAGTCACCTTGTGCTCATCTTCTTCGTCATCATCTGCAGAATCCATTCCAAGTTCTTTTAACTTACGTGTTAAGGTATTGCGACCCCAACCTAATAGTTCTGCTGCGTGACGTTTGCGTCCACGTGTTTGTTGCAAGGCTGCGTTAATCAATGTGCGTTCAAACATTGGTGTGGCAATATCCAAAATTTTCATTTCACCATTTTTAAGCTTTTGAATAGCCCATTGATTTAGTAGTTCATCCCAATGATGTAGAGAAATACGTTCAAATGAAGGTGCTGGTTGACTAGAATCACTATTCTTTTGCAATGGAACTTGTTTGAGCTCAGAAGGTAAATCTTCCGGATAAACTTCACGACCAGTAATCATTACAGTTAGCCAGCGGCACGTATTCTCAAGTTGTCGTACGTTACCTGGCCATGGTAACTGTTGCATATAGTCTGTCGTCTCGGTACGTAAGATTTTTGGACTTACGCCAAGCTCTTTACCTGCACGCGCAAGGAAATGCTGCGCAAGCATTGGAATATCTTCACTACGGTGGGCAAGCTTAGGAATGTGAATACGAATCACATTTAAGCGGTGATATAAGTCTTCACGGAAGCGACCTTCATTTACCAGTTTCTCTAGATCCTGATGCGTTGCCGCAACAATTCGAACATCTACTTTAACGGGAATGTGTCCGCCTACACGATAGAACTCACCGTCAGCGAGTACGCGAAGCAATCGAGTCTGAGTTTCAAATGGCATATCACCAATTTCATCAAGGAACAGTGTTCCGCCATTTGCCTGTTCAAAGCGGCCTTGATGCTGAGTATTTGCCCCTGTGAAAGCGCCTTTTTCATGACCAAATAACTCGGTTTCAATCAAGTCTTTTGGTATCGCAGCCATATTTAAAGCAATAAAAGGCTTGGCACGGCGTGGGGAGTGCTTGTGTAAAGCATGAGCAACTAATTCTTTACCCGTACCCGATTCACCATTAATTAAAACAGTAATATGAGATTGCGATAAACGGCCGATAGCACGGAAAACCTCCTGCATTGCTGGAGATTCACCAATAATTTCTGTTGATTGAAGAGGTGAAGCTGTTTTTGTAGCTTCTTGCTGTTGTAGCTTATTAATATGCAGGATCGCGCGATTGACTAAAGCTAAAGCTTCATCAATATCAAAAGGCTTTGGTAAATATTCAAACGCGCCAGTTTGATAGCTTGATACAGCAGACTCTAAGTCAGAATGTGCTGTCATAATAATGACAGGTAAATCTGGATGAGTGTTTTTGACTTTAGATAAAAAAGTTAAACCATCAATTCCAGGCATGCGGATGTCAGTTAAGATGACATCGGGAGCATCATGGTGCAAACGTTCAAGCGCAGTTTGAGCTTCTTCAAAATTGGTAACATCAAAACCTTCCTCTTTAAAGGTCTTTTCCAATACCCATCGCATGGCGCGATCATCATCAATAACCCATATTTTATTTCGCGACACGGTCTGACTCCCAAGGTAAATATAAGCTAAAAATTGTTTTTCCAGGAACAGATTGGCATTCAATCATTCCGTTATGTTGATGCATAATATTCTGTGCAATACTCAGGCCAAGCCCAGTCCCTTTTGCTCGTCCAGTAACCAATGGATAGAATACTGACTCCAAAATACTTTCAGGAATGCCTGGTCCATTGTCCTCTATGTCGACTCGCACTGTAGATCGATTTAGTACACCGTTAATTGTGACAAGACGTTGTATACGTGTACGTAGAATTAACTCCGGTTCGTGATCTATAAAAAATGCTTTGTTTTCTGTTATGGCTTGAATTGCATTTACACTAATGTTGAGCATGACTTGTATTAACTGATCACGATCAGCATTAACATCGGGTAAAGACAAATCATAATCCCGTATAATTTTAATTTTCTTCTTTGTCTGGTTGGCGATAAGTGAACGCACTCGCTCCAAAGGCTCGTGTACGTTAACATTTTCATAACTTGGGAGTTGTCTAGAACCCAACATGGTATCTGCTAAGTTAGTTAAACGATCTACTTCATTAATAATGACATCTGTAAATTCAGCATAACTCTTATCGTTTAAACTGCGAGCGAGTAATTGAGTTGCACCACGAATACCTGCAAGTGGGTTTTTAATTTCGTGCGCAACGCCACGTACAAGCTGCCTAGCGACCTGATGTTGTTGTACCAGATTTTCTTCTTTAGAAATCTTTAACATACGATCAATCGGGTTGAGCTCAATCAAGAGTAATGGGTGATAACTTTTACCTGCATTTAATTGAGACACTGTGTAATCAACATGAAGGTCTTTAAAGTTGACATTAATAACCGCTTCTCGACGAGTATAAGGTTGACCCGTTTTAATAGTGTTTAATAACGCTTCATGTGTATTAAAAGTATCATCTGGTGCATGAAGTAAGTTCAAAACCGGCTGTCCTGAAGCTCGAAGCAAACTAATGTCAAATAGTGCTTCGCAGGCAGAATTTAAGTAAAAAATATTCAAGTTACTATCGATCAATAAAATCGCAGTAGTTAAGTTGTCTACCAATAGGCGATAGTCGATAGGGTTGTGTTGATCCATTAGCGAATCGTTCCTGTCTTAAAATAGCGCAATGGCATCTTCATTGGTTATCGGATTTTCACCGTTATAGAACATGAACGATGCAAAATATACGCCAACTTTGTTTATGGGTTATTTTAAAGTTTTAAAGTATTTAAAAACGCGCTGAAATCGGTCTTTATATCGGTTGATCAAAACTGATGGCTTGAATATAGATAATAACATGATCCAACTTGGTGCAAAGGTGAGTTTTGGTGCAAATGTTGGTCGTATTTTGGTGCATTACACAAAGAGTAGGCTTTCCACCTATGCTTGAGACAAGAAAAGACATACAATACGCGCATTCAAGTGGAGCGCAGATTCATGAAGACCCCCAAAGTCGGTTTTGTTTCTTTAGGTTGTCCTAAGGCATTGGTAGATTCTGAACGAATTTTAACTCAGTTAAAGACTGAAGGTTATCAAGTTGCATCAGATTATGATGGTGCTGATTTAGTTGTTGTTAATACCTGTGGTTTTATCGAATCTGCGGTACAAGAGTCGCTAGATGCAATTGGCGAGGCCATGAGTGAAAATGGTCGAGTAATCGTTACTGGATGCTTAGGCAAAGACGAAGACAAAATTCGTCAAATGCATCCAAACGTTTTAAAGGTTACTGGTGCAGCAGCTTATCAAGATGTAATGGAAGCTGTACATGAATATGTACCAGCACCACCTAAACACAACCCGTTTGTTGATTTGGTTCCTGAACAAGGAATTCGCTTAACACCAAAACATTATGCCTATTTAAAAATATCTGAAGGATGTAACCATCGTTGTACCTTCTGTATTATCCCAAGTATGCGTGGCGATCTAGTATCGCGTCCAGTTGGAAGTTTACTGGAAGAAGCTGCTGCGCTTAAAAGAGCAGGTGTTAAAGAAATTTTGGTTATTTCGCAAGATACATCAGCTTATGGTGTAGATACCAAGTACAAACTTGATTTCTGGAATGGCCAGCCTGTTAAAACAAAATTCTTTGATATGTGTGAAGCACTAGGCCAACTTGGTATCTGGGTGCGCTTACATTATGTTTACCCATACCCACATGTTGATGCGGTTATTGACTTAATGGCACAAGGTAAAATTCTGCCATATCTTGATATTCCATTCCAACATGCAAGCCCGCGTATTCTTAAGTTAATGAAGCGTCCGGCTCACAGTGAAAATACACTCGAAAAAATTAAATTGTGGCGTGAAAAATGCCCGGATCTTGTGATTCGTTCTACATTTGTAGTGGGTTTCCCAGGCGAAACTGAAGAAGATTTTCAAATATTGCTCGATTGGTTAGTTGAAGCTGAACTTGATCGTGTTGGCTGCTTTACCTACTCACCAGTAGAAGGCGCTACGGCAAATGATTTACCCGATCATGTGCCTGAAGAAATTAAGCAAGAGCGTTACGAGCGCTTTATGCAAGTGCAGCAACAAATTTCTGCTGCTAAGTTACAAAAACGTATTGGTCAAACGATGACTGTATTAGTCGATAGTTTGGAAGATGAATATCCTGTTGCTGTTGCACGTTCTTATGCCGATGCTCCGGAAATTGACGGTAATGTCTTTGTAGAAGATATCGATAAGAGCACTATTCAACCAGGCGATATGTTGGAAGTCGAAATCACCGATGCGGATGAGTACGACTTATTTGCAAAGTTAATTAAAATTAAGTCGGTTTAATCGATAACGATTCAAAAAAGCATTCAGTTTAAGAGGTTTTGGAGCAAACTCATGGCGGAAACAATTAGCCCCCGTTATTCACGCATTTTATTAAAACTATCTGGTGAAGCATTATCAGGAAACAAAGACATGGGTATTGATGCCCAAGTTCTTGACCAAATGTCCCTTTCAATTGCTCACTTAGTTGGCTTGGGTGTGCAAGTGGGTATCGTTGTTGGTGGCGGTAACTTGTATCGTGGTAGTCAGTTGCAAAAGGATGGCTTGGTTGGTCGTGTAACAGGCGATCAAATGGGTATGCTTGCAACTGTAATGAACGGTTTGGCTATGCGTGATGCATTAGTTCGCCGTAATATCAGAACTCGCCTTATGTCTGCATTACCAATTGGTACAGTAGTGGAGTCTTATTCAAGTCGTGATGCGATTCGTCACTTGAGTCAGGGTGAAGTTTGTGTTTTTGTTGCTGGTACAGGAAATCCATTCTTTACGACTGATACGGCAGCTTGCTTACGCGGAATTGAAATTGAAGCAAATTTAATTCTAAAAGCGACCAAAGTAGATGGCGTATATAATAAAGATCCAAGTAAATACGAAGATGCGGTTAAATATGATCATTTAACCTTTGATCAGGTATTGGACGAAAAACTTGGTGTTATGGATTTGACAGCTATTTGTTTATGTCGTGACCATAATGTGCCATTACAAGTTTTTGATATGAATAAATCAGGCGCGCTATTGTCAGTAGTCATGGGCGAAAAAGAAGGTACACGCGTTACTAAATAATGTACGTGTTGACGAAAGCTCTTTATACTAGCGCTAAATTAAATTTGTTAAAACATCCTTGAATAAATAAGTAAGGTAGATCATATGATTAACGATCTGAAAAAAGACAGCGAACAGCGTATGTTGAAAACTCTTGAGTCTTTGGAACTAGGGTTTGCTAAAGTTCGTACCGGCCGTGCACACCCATCAATCTTAAATGGGGTAATGGTTCCTTACTACGGTTCTGATGTGCCTTTAAATCAAGTGGCAAACGTTGGTGTTGAAGATTCTCGTACACTTCTTGTTCAGCCATTTGAACGTACAATGGTTTCAGCTATTGATAAGGCAATTCGTGAGAGTGATCTTGGTTTAAACCCAATTACAGCGGATGCAATTCGTGTACCTTTACCTGCATTAACTGAAGAAACACGTCGTGATATGCAAAAAATTGCGCGTAGCGAAGCTGAAAATGCAAAAGTTGCAATTCGTAATATTCGTCGTGATGTATTAGGTGATATCAAAGCATTATTAAAAGAGAAAGAAATCTCAGAAGATGATGAGCGCCGTGCAGGTGATGATATCCAGAAAATCACTGACAAATATGTTGCAGAAGTAGACAAGCGTCTTGCAGCGAAAGAAGCAGAATTGATGAAGGTCTAAATTTTATGACCGATTCAGAAGAGTATCATCTTCCTAAGCATGTTGCCATCATCATGGATGGCAACAACCGCTTTGCAAAAAAAAATCAAATGCAAAAAGGTGATGGACATCGAGAGGGTAAAAATGTTCTTGATCCTATCGTTGAACATTGTAAAAAAACAGGTATTCGTGCTTTAACGGTTTTTGCATTTTCAAGCGAAAACTGGAATCGACCACAATTTGAAGTCGATCTGCTTATGAAGCTTCTTGAAGAAACTATTCATGAGCAAATACCTCGCATGAAGAAATTTAATATTGCTTTGCGTTTCATAGGTGATCGTTCCAGATTACCGTCACACCTAGTTGCCTTAATGGAAGATGCAGAGCAACAGACAGCACACCATAACACTATGACCTTAACTATTGCTGTGAGCTATGGTGGGATGTGGGATATTGCAAATGCAGCAAAACAAGTTGCTGAAGCGGTTTCCCGTGGTGAATTTGGTGCTGATCAAATAAATGTTGATTTGTTCGAAAAATATGTCAGTCTAAACGATCTGCCAGCTGTGGACTTATTGATCCGTACAGGTGGAGATTATCGCATATCTAATTTCTTGTTATGGCAAGCAGCATATGCGGAGCTGTATTTTACTGATACTTTATGGCCAGAATTTACAGTACAAGAATTCGATCATGCATTGAATGTTTTTTCAGGGCGTGAACGTCGTTTTGGCAAAACATCTGAACAAATTCAGCAAGAGAAAATAGAGAACTTATAATGTTAGAGCGGATTGTTACCGCATTGGTACTTGTCGCAGTTGTTTTAGGCTGTATGTTTGCTACGCAATCACATTATCCAATGTTGGTTCTTATGATTGTAGCAGCAGGGGTAGCGGGGTATGAATGGTATAAATTAATGCCCCATGAAACTGTAAATGCTGTAAAGCCAAAAGCCTGGTGCTACGGTCTGCTTGTTGCATTCGTTTCAGGCGTTGCTCTATTTTTCCATGATATTGCATTACTTTTGTGGTCAGCTTCAATTTTGACTTGGCTTGTAAGCGTTTATTGGGTCAAATCTTTTCCTGAATTTGATGGGTGGTATAACGCTACTCTATATGTAATTGGCATTATTTTAGTTTGTGCTGCGGTAACTTCAATTTTTGTTGTCTGGCAAAGTTCGCCATGGTGGTTAATGTATCTGTTCTTACTCGTGTGGGGTGCAGATAGTGGTGCTTACTTTGTTGGCCGTAAATTTGGTAAAAGAAAACTAGCTCCAACCGTAAGTCCGAACAAATCAGTGGAAGGTTTGTATGGTGGTATTATTACGACCATACTGGTAATGTTGGTTGTGCAATACCAATATCTAAATTTAACTTTAATTCAGCAAATCCTGTTTCTTATCTTGTCACTGATTACAGTATTCGGTTCAGTTTTAGGTGATTTATTTGAGTCGATGATTAAACGTCGTGCTGGTATTAAAGATTCTGGACGTGTACTACCTGGTCATGGTGGTGTTTTAGATCGTATTGACTCTTTACTTGCTGCAGCCCCGATCTTTGCAACGGGAATGTATATATTAAAACTTATTGGTGTAGATTTATAAATGACACAATCTGTTTGCATATTGGGTGTAACCGGTTCCATTGGGCAAAGTACCTTAAAAATTTTAAATCAACATCCTGATAAGTATTCAGTATTTGCAATTTCAGCTCATAGTCGAATTTCTGAATTGGTTGATATATGTAAACAATTTCAACCAAAAGTTGTAGTTGTTCCAAAGCAAAAAGTTGACGAATTAGCAGTTTTATTTGTAAAGAATGAATTACAAAATATTGAAATTTTGACTGATCAGGAAGGGCTGGTAAGTATCGCATCTCATCCAGATGTTGATGTAGTTATGGCTGCAATTGTTGGAGCCGCTGGTTTATTACCAACATTAGCGGCTGTAAAAGCTGGTAAACGCGTATTGCTTGCTAATAAAGAAGCCTTGGTCATGTCTGGTGAAATCATGATGCAAGCAGCACGTGATCATCAGGCATTATTATTACCAGTAGATTCAGAACACAATGCTATTTTTCAATCATTACCTCATAATTATTTAGAGGCTGAAAGAAATGGACAACCGCAACAGGGTGTATCAAGAATCTTATTGACCGCTTCAGGTGGACCATTTTTAAACCATTCGTTAGAACAATTAGAAAAAGTTACTCCTGCACAGGCTTGTAAGCATCCCAACTGGTCTATGGGACAGAAAATCTCAGTTGACTCAGCTACTCTTATGAATAAAGGGTTAGAGTTGATCGAGGCATGTCATTTGTTTTCAATATCTGAACATTTTGTTACAGTTGTTGTTCATCCACAAAGTATTATTCATTCTATGGTGCAATATGTTGATGGTTCAACATTGGCGCAAATGGGTAATCCAGACATGTGTACACCGATTGCTCATGCATTAGCATGGCCAGAACGTTTACAGACTAGTGTTCCCGCTTTAGATTTATTTGAGTATTCTCAGCTTAATTTTCAAGCACCGGATATCCAGAAATTTCCAGCACTTGATTTAGCCCGTCAGGCAATGCGTGCGGGAGGGCTGGCACCTACTATTTTAAATGCTGCAAATGAGGTTGCCGTTGCTGCATTTTTAAACCAACAGATTGGATTTACAAATATCCCACAAGTGGTAGAGCATACTTTGCAAAAATTGGAAAACTCAGTTGCTGATAATATCGAGTCTATTTTAAATAAAGATAAAGTAGCACGACATGTAGCACAGCAGTATATATCAAGTATAGGAGGCTGAAATGAGTGCATTATTTATGATTGCAGCAGCAGCTCTCTTGCTCGGTCCATTAATTGCAATTCATGAGTTCGGTCATTATTGGGTGGCACGAAAACTTGGTGTTAAAGTTTTAGTCTATTCCATTGGTTTTGGTCCGACATTACTTAAATGGACATCAAAAAAATCTGGAATTAAGTACCAACTTTCAGCTTTGCCTCTAGGTGGTTATGTAAAAATGCTCGATGAGCGCGAAGGTAATGTTGCAGAGCAAGATTTACCTTATGCATTTAACCGTCAAAAACCATGGAAGCGTATAGCAATTGTTGCGGCTGGACCTTTAATTAATTTGATTTTTGCTGTTTTACTTTTCTGGATTTTATTTTTACCAGCACAGGAACAACTAAATACAAGAGTGGGTAAAGTTATACCCAACTCGCCAGCAGCAACAGCTCAACTACAAGTAGGTGACAAGATTATTGCTGTTGACGGAAAGGAAACGCAAACTTGGGAAAAACTTAATTTTGCTTTGATTGATCGTGTAGGTGAAACTGGTAGCTTGAATATCGATGTAGATCGTGCAGGTACTGAGAAAAATATTGTTTTACCAATTAAAGATTTTTTAAAAAACCAAAATGAATCAGCTTTAGATGTATTAGGTTTTTTACCCTATCGTCCCGTTATTCCTGCTGTTGTAACGGAGTTGACTGCAGATGGGGCAGCAATTCGTCAAGGAATGAAAGTCGGTGATCGTATTGTTTTAATTAATGGTCAAGTAATGAAAGACTGGTTTGATGTTGTGGAAGTTGTGCAACATTCACCAGAAAAATTGCTAAGTATTGATGTGTTGCGTAATGGTCAACTCGTTCATTTGCAAGTCATGCCTCAAGGAAAGCGTGACAATATGGGGCAAGTGAGCGGTGTCTTAGGTGTAAAAAGTGATGCAGGAAAAATTACAATTCCTGACGAATATAAGCAAACAATTCAATATACTCCAATACAAGCTTTCCAGATGTCGCTAGATAAGACTGGCCAAATCTCTAGCATGATATTGAGTTCGATAGTAAAAATGGTTAAGGGTTTAATTGGTTTAGAGAATCTTTCTGGACCAATTACAATCGCGAAAGTAGCGGGACAAAGTGCAGAAATGGGATGGCAGACTTTCATCTCATTTATGGCTTTAATGAGTGTAAGTCTTGGAATTTTAAATTTATTACCAATTCCAATGCTAGATGGTGGACATCTCGTTTATTACATTATTGAGGCTATTCGTGGTAAGCCTGTTTCTGAACAAATACAAATGTTTGGTCTAAAAATTGGTATGGTACTGCTCGGTAGTATGATGCTTTTAGCTTTATTTAACGATTTTATGCGTTTGTAAACGTATATGGATTTATAACTTACTGGAAAAACTGGCATGCGGCACACACATTTTTTAATGCCTTTGGCACTTGTTAGCGCTATGGCAGCGGTACAACAAGCATATGCAGCTGATGATTTCGTTGTTCGAGATATTCGTATAGATGGATTGGTCCGTCTAACTCCTGCAAATGTTTCTACCATGTTGCCAATCAACAGTGGCGATCGCGTTAATGAACCGATGATCGCAGAAGCAATTCGAACATTGTATGCCACTGGACTTTTTGACGATATTAAAGCATCAAGAGATAACGATACTTTAGTTTTTAATGTCGTAGAGCGCCCAATTATTTCAAAGCTTGAATTTAAGGGTAATAAACTTATTCCTAAAGAGGCTTTAGAGCAAGGCCTCAAAAAAATGGGCATTGCTGAAGGCGAAGTTTTTAAGAAGTCAGCTTTACAAACAATTGAAACTGAATTAGAGCAGCAATATACTCAGCAAGGCCGTTATGATGCTGATGTAACTGTTGATACGATAGCTCGTCCAAATAACCGTGTTGAACTTAAATTAAATTTTAATGAAGGTACGGCTGCTAAAGTTTTTAATATCAATATTATTGGTAACACTGTTTTTAAAGACAGCGAAATTAAACAAGCTTTCGCAGTTAAAGAAAGTGGCTGGGCTTCTGTTGTAACCCGTAACGACCGTTATGCTAGAGAGAAAATGGCAGCGAGCCTTGAAGCTTTGCGTGCCATGTATCTGAATAAAGGTTATATCAATTTTCATATCAATAACTCTCAGCTTAATATCAGTGAAGATAAAAAGAATATCTTTATTGAAGTTGCTGTTGAGGAAGGTAGCCAGTTCAAATTCGGTCAAACCAAGTTTTTAGGTGACGCACTTTATAAACCTGAAGAACTGCAAGCTTTAAAAATTTATAAAGATGGCGATACCTATTCTCAAGAAAAGGTAAATGCTGTTAAGCAATTGTTATTGCGTAAATATGGTAATGCTGGTTATTACTTTGCAGATGTAAATGTCGTTCCGCAAATTAATAATGAAACGGGTGTTGTTGACTTAAACTATTATGTAAACCCAGGTCAGCAAGTAACCGTACGTCGTATTAACTTTACAGGTAATAGTAAAACTGCCGATGAAGTATTGCGTCGTGAAATGCGTCAAATGGAAGGCGCTTTAGCGAGTAATGAAAAAATTGATTTGTCTAAGGTTCGTTTAGAGCGTACTGGATTCTTCAAAACAGTTGATATTAAACCGGCTCGTATTCCAAACTCACCAGATCAGGTGGATTTAAACGTAAATGTTGAAGAGCAACACTCGGGAACTACAACATTAGCGGTAGGTTACTCACAAAGTGGTGGTATCACATTCCAGGCAGGTTTGAGTCAAACTAACTTTATGGGAACAGGTAATCGTGTTTCGATCGATTTATCTCGTTCTGAAACTCAAGACTACTATAACTTAAGTGTTACCGACCCTTACTTCACGATTGATGGTGTAAGCCGCGGTTATAACGTTTACTATCGTAAAACAAAGCTAAATGATGACTATAACGTTAATAACTATGTTACCGATAGTTTCGGTGGTAGTTTAAGTTTTGGTTATCCAATTGATGAAAACCAAAGCCTAAGTGCCTCTTTAGGTATTGATAATACTAAAGTAACGACTGGTCCTTATGTCTCTACCTATGTCCGTGATTATTTATTGGCAAATGGTGGTAAAGCAACAAGTAAGGGTTCATATTGCCCAACAGATTCTGCTGGTAATTCGCAGATCGATAGTACTACTGGTCAATGTAAAGTTCCTGAAGAGACTTATGATAATGCATTTGAAGGTGAATTCTTTACTTATAACTTGAATTTAGGTTGGTCATATAACACTTTAAATAGACCAATTTTCCCTACTTCAGGTATGTCACATCGTGTAGGTCTTGAAATTGGTCTACCAGGTAGTGATGTTGATTATCAAAAATTAACTTATGATGCTCAAGCATTTTTCCCAATCGGTACTACAGGTTTTGTACTTCGTGGTTATGGTAAGCTTGGCTATGGTAATGATTTACCATTCTATAAAAACTTCTATGCGGGTGGTTATGGTTCAGTTCGGGGATACGATAACAGCACTCTGGGACCTAAATACTCAAGCGTAAACTTACAAGAAACAAAAACCAATGACCCTTCTCCAGAAGAGGTTGGTGGTAATGCTTTAGTTCAGTTTGGTACAGAGCTTGCTTTACCATTACCATTCAAAGGTGATTGGACTCGCCAAGTACGACCAGTCCTTTTTGCTGAAGGCGGTCAAGTATTTGATACTAAATGTGATGTTGGCTCTTATTCTATGATGATGAATGGTCAGCAAATTGCAGATGCTAAAAAATACTGTGAAGACAACTACGGTTTTGATTTAGGCAATATGCGTTATAGCGTAGGTGTTGGCTTCACATGGATCACTATGATTGGGCCATTATCTCTTAGCTATGCATTCCCTCTAAATGACAAGCCTGGTGATGAAACTAAAGAGATTCAGTTTGAAATCGGTCGTACTTTCTAAGTACGACTTGACTAAACAATGAAATAAGGAAACAAATTAAGATGAAAAAATTAAATATATTAATGTTAGGATTAGGCCTTACAGTTTCTGCTATGACGAATGCAGCTGGCTATGGTGTTATTGATCTTGCTAAAGTTGTTGAAAGTAGTACTTATTTAAAACAACAAAATGCAAGTTTAAATCAATCTGTTAAACCAACAACAACTCGTCTTGAGCAGTTGGGTAAAGAGTTAGAAGGTCTTCAGCGTCAAGCCCAAACGCAAGGGCAAAAAATGAAAGAAGATGATATTAAAAAGCTTCAGACTCAATATCAGTCAAAATTAAATGAATTTAATTCAACTCAACAAGGCCTGCAGTCTAAAGTTCAAACTAGTTTGCAAGGAATGAACTCAACTTTTGAGACTCGTGTGAAGCAAGCAGCTGAACAATTACGAAAAGAAAATAATCTTGACTTCATTTTGAATAAAAATTCGACCGTTGCCTATGACGCTAAATATGATTTAACTGATAAAATGATACAAAAGGTTAATTCAATGAAATAAATTAATGAAAGTGCAACATTATCGTTTAGATGAACTAGCTCACCTAGTTAATGGTGAGTTAGTCGGTGCGGGTAGTCTTCAATTTATAAACCTGGCAAGTTTAGAAAATGCTGAACCTTCTCATATTACTTTCGTAAATGGCGAAAAGTATATTGATCAAGCAAAAGCTAGCCGTGCGGGTGCGTACATTGTTACAAACTCAATTAAAGAACAGCTTACTGATAAACAAAATTTTATTATTGTTGATAATCCTTATTTAGCTTTTGCCATACTTACGCATGCTTTTGATAAAAAGATCACATCAATAGGTATTGAAAGTACTGCTCAAATTCATCCTTCTGCAATTATTTCTGAAAAAGCATATATTGGCCATTACGTTGTAATTGGTGAAAATTGTGTAGTAGGTGAGAACACGATTATTCAGTCTCATACTCGTCTGGATGATAATGTGGAAATTGGAAAGGATTGTTTTATCGATTCTCATGTCACCATTACTGGCGGTTCTAAATTACTTGATCGTGTTCGAGTTCATGCAAGTACTGTAATTGGTAGTGAAGGCTTTGGATTTGCACCATATCAAGATAAATGGCATCGTATCGCACAATTAGGTTCAGTTATCATAGGTAATGATGTCCGCATTGGATCAAATTGTAGTATTGATCGAGGGGCACTAGATAATACGATTTTGGAAGATGGGGTAATTATTGATAATCTTGTGCAAATCGCACATAACGTTCATATAGGTTCCAATACAGCTATTGCTGCTAAATGTGGAATTGCTGGAAGCACTAAAATTGGCAAAAACTGTATTCTTGCAGGAGCTTGCGGTGTGTCTGGTCACCTTTCAATCACTGATAATGTGACTTTAACTGGAATGTCAATGGTCACAAAAAATATTTCTGAAGCTGGTACCTATTCTTCAGGAATTGGATTATTTGAAAATAGTCATTGGAAAAAGACAATTGTACGCTTGCGACAATTAGCAGATGTGCCATTGACCCAAATCACTAAACGACTTGATCATATACAAGCTCAAATAGAGTCTCTTGAATCAACTTTTAATTTGCGTAAATAGAATATTATGACCGAGTCAACTACACCTAAATTTGCCATCCCTGAATTACCAATGCAGATTCAAACGATTCGTCAATATTTGCCGCATCGTTATCCTTTCTTATTGGTTGATCGTGTGACTGAAGTTACTGACAATAGTATTGTTGGTTATAAAAATGTTTCTATCAATGAAGAGTTCCTACAAGGACATTTCCCAGAATATCCGATTATGCCGGGTGTCCTAATTGTAGAGGCATTAGCTCAAGTTTCGGGCGTTCTAGGTTTTATTATGAACAATGAGACGCCAAAACCAGGTTCTTTATTCCTCTTTGCTGGTGCAGAAAAGGTTAGATTTAAAAAACAAGTAGTTGCAGGCGACCAACTTGTATTAAAATCTGAATTAGTAATGCAAAAACGCGGTATCTACAAATATAACTGTACGGCTACCGTTGACGGTATTGTAGCAACAACCGCTGAAATTATGATTTCACACCAAAAAACAGAGCAGGCATGAGCAATCACGATTTAATTCATTCTACGGCCATTATTGATCCATCTGCAGTGATTGCCCCGGATGTCCAGATAGGACCTTATTGTATTATTGGTCCAAATGTGACGATTAGCGCTGGTACTAAATTACATTCACATGTTGTAGTTGGTGGTTTTACCAAAATTGGTCAAAATAATGAGATTTTCCAGTTTGCAAGTGTTGGTGAAGTTTGCCAAGACTTGAAATATCAAGGTGAAGAAACTTGGTTAGAGATTGGAGATCATAATTTAATTCGTGAGCATTGCAGTTTACATAGAGGAACTGTACAAGATAATGCTTTAACTAAAATAGGTAGTCATAACTTATTGATGGTTAATACGCATATTGCACATGACTGTATTGTTGGTGATCATAATATTTTCGCAAATAATGTTGGTGTTGCTGGACACGTTCATATCGGTGACCATGTCATTATTGGTGGTAATTCGGGAATTCATCAATTCTGTAAAATCGATTCTTACAGTATGGTTGGTGGAGCATCTTTAATTTTAAAAGATGTGCCAGCTTATGTTATGGCATCTGGTAATCCTGCACATGCGTTTGGTATTAATATAGAAGGTATGCGCCGAAAGGGTTGGTCTAAGGATACAATTCAAGGCCTTAGAGAAGCTTATAAATTGATTTTCAAATCAGGCCTGACTTCTGTTCAAGCTGTTGAGCAGATTAAAAATGATATTCTTCCGAATGTTCCAGAAGCTCAATTATTAATTGACTCTGTTGAACAATCAGAACGTGGTATTGTGCGTTAAGCCGAGATATTCAAAAAAAGACACCGCAGATCGCGGTGTCTTTTTTTCTTAAAAACTTTTATTTATTAAAAAATTTGGCTTCTTCAGATTTTGGATACTGACTTAAGATTTTAGCTTTATATTGGTTTGCTGATACAGTGTTTTTATCAACATCTTTGGCAATACTGTAGAGTTGATAAAGCGCACGAGGAGCTTTACTAGAATTTGGGTATTGCGTAGCGACTACATTATAGTTCTTTTTAGCTTCATTATAATTTACCGGATCAGTTGCTAAATTAAACTCAGCTAACCAAAAATAGGCATTCCCTGTATAAACGCTATTAGGATGATTTTTGATAAAGTTTTGCATTGGAGCAATCGCTTTTTTCGCTCCACCTTGTTTGTAGGCATCTAAAGCGACAGTATAAGCTGCTTTTTCAAGTTCTACAGGGTTCGATTGATTTTGCGTAGTAGGCGATGAAGCTGGTTGTGTTACTTGCGTTTGTGAGGGGGAAGTAACTTGACTTGCAGCAGTTGTAGTAGTACTAGCTGCTTTATTGTCGGTAGGAGGAGCTTCTGAGCTGCCAGTAGCTGTAGCATCACTACTTGCTGTATTGTCTGGCGTTGCACTTTCTGGATCTACTTTTTGATTCAGTAATTCCAAACGCTGGTCTAAATCAGTATAGCGATTAGATAAATCTTTTTTCAATTGTTCAATATCATTCGATTGTTCTTCTAACTGCCCGCGTAAGGTACGTATATCATTTTCTAATTGTTGGTTTTTTTGCATCAATTCCCAATTTAAATTACTAGGGACTGACGCGTTATTCGATGAAGTGTTAGTTGAACTACCACCACTTTGACTTAAACCGCGCGATTCAATTGGAATATTTGCATAGAGAGAAGTAGTGCTCATTAAGGCAATAAATAATAAAGAATGCTTCATCAATCGCATGAGTATAGGTCCATAATTTTATGTAAAAGCTAACTTGAGAAGGGAATATGTAAACTATTCACATTAGCTATCTAAGGTTTTAATTGATCATTGCAATTAAAACAGCTAACAATATAAATGCAAGAATAGTTTACAATCTTCAAGCATATTTTATTCAAAATAAGTATCAAGAAAGAATATAAGATAAGAGATTCTAGGAATTTATATGTTTTTGACGATGAATTAATCAATTGAAACATAAACTTGCTTAAAATTGAGAAGAAGGCTTGCAACTCTTTTAAAAATCTCTATACTCTGTTTTGCAATGGTAGCCCCGCTGGTGGCTTCGCAATTGTACTCTGTGAACCCCGCCAGGACCGGAAGGTAGCAACGGTAGCAGATCTATGATGTGCCGAAGTTTTGCTAGTGGGGTTGCCACCATCTTCTAATCCGATCTCCGTTGGATTGCCTTCATAATTACATCTAAATCAAATCCTCTATATTGTAAAAACCTCATCTGTTTTGCTTTAAGTTTAGGATCTTTTTCTACTTCTTCACCAAACTTTTTCACTTTAAGTTGATAAGCCTGTTCCACCCAATCAATATTATGAATTTCATCTGCAATTAAATCATTTTCGATTTGTTTAGTTTTTAAAGCTTGTTTAATGCGTTTTGGCCCTTTACCTTTACGAATTTGGCTAGCTAATGTTAGTTCTGCAACGCGTTGGTCACTTTGATAATTTTGCTCAGATAACTCTTCAACAAGTTGCTTAACCTCTTCAGGGTTTTGTGCGTAACGATTCAATTTCTCGATCAGTTCTGCTTTCGAATAATCTCGACGAGTCAATAATGCAAAAGCATATGAGCGCAAACGTTGCCCTGTAAGCAAAGCGCGTTGTTGGGGCTGTTCTTCTGTTCTTTTGAACATATTTAATATTTCCTTGTAAAAAACGCCCCGAAGGGCGTTTTAAGACTTATAAGCGGTAATTAAGACTCTAATAAAAGATCTTCTTCTTCATCTTCCACTTGTACAGCACCATTAGTACCCGTAGTTAGCAGTTGTTCACGGATAATCTTTTCAATTTCTCCAGCCATTTGAGGGTTCTCTTCAAAGTGGCGGATAACATTGTTTTTACCTTGGCCAATTTTATTGCCTTGATATGAATACCAAGCGCCTGCTTTTTGCACGATATCTTGTTGTACAGCTAAATCTACAAGTTCGCCAAGCTGGTTTGTACCTTTACCATATAGGATTTGGAAAATAGCTTCTTTAAAAGGAGGAGCCATTTTGTTTTTAACAACTTTAACTCGAGTTTCAGAGCCGATGATTTCATCACCTTCTTTGACCTGACCAATACGGCGGATATCTAAACGTACAGAAGCATAGAACTTCAATGCGTTACCACCAGTCGTAGTCTCAGGGCTACCAAACATTACACCAATTTTCATACGGATCTGGTTAATGAAAATAACCATACAGTTCGAGCGTTTAGCGTTACCCGTAATTTTACGTAATGCCTGACTCATTAAGCGAGCTTGTAAGCCCATGTGAGAGTCACCCATTTCGCCTTCAATTTCTGCTTTAGGAGTAAGAGCAGCCACTGAGTCGACAACGATTAAATCAATTGCACCAGAGCGAACTAGCATGTCTGCAATCTCAAGTGCTTGTTCACCGTTATCAGGTTGCGATACAAGTAGATTATCAATGTCCACACCGAGTTTACGTGCATATTGTGGATCTAATGCGTGTTCTGCATCGATAAATGCACAAGTACCACCAGCTTTTTGACATTGTGCAATCGCTTGGAGAGTCATTGTGGTTTTACCAGAAGATTCTGGACCATAAATCTCAACGATACGACCTTTCGGTAAACCGCCAATCCCCAATGCAATATCTAAAGTCAAAGAACCTGTAGATACAGCTTCAACTGCTTGAACAGTGTTGTCACCGAGACGCATCACCGTATTTTTGCCAAATTGCTTTTCAATTTGACTTAGCGCGGCTTGTAATGCTTTGCTTTTATTCTCATCCATCTCAAAAACCTCAATACTCTAAGTTCATCACGTTTAACCCAAGTGGATGCATTGAATCTCAACTTGTTTCACAGGGCTAATAGTGACAGATTTTTTCTATAGCTTCTATGTGTTGTCTGTGTGTGTGCGACACAACTCGACGTTTTTATTCATCACCATACGACCAGTGTTGATCATTGTCCTGTTTAAACCGATTAATCTGTCTACGATCCTTTTTACTCGGTCTATGATCAGGTCGAGCAAGATTATGCAATTTTCGTTGGGATGCAATCAACTCCCGTCTAGCAATACTTACTTCTGTTTCTTCATAAAGTTGCTGGGCAACTGGTGCTGGACCACGTGTATTCGAAAGCGCTTTTACGACAACGGTTTTTTTATCAAAACCTTGTTGAATAATCAGTTCCATCCCAACACGAATTTCTTTGGAAACTTTTACACGCTCATTATTGTGATGTACTTTACCTCCTTCGATTGCTGCTTTAGCAATTGAACGAGTTTTAAAAAAACGAGCAGCCCATAGCCATTTGTCGATACGCATGGTCTCTACAGCATCGTTTTCAAGCGATTTTGACATCATTATCCTTTCTATCAATTTGATTTAATATAGACAGCAATTCTGTAAGTCGATCTAGCGCTTTATACTCTAAATCCTCATGCTTTCTTACATCCTTTAGACTTGAGGGCTGTAAGATAGTAAACAAGTGCCTGATACCAAATTTTTCAGCTGTTTTTAGTACAGGAGCTGTATCATCAATAAAAATGGTTGCGTCTGGGTCGAAAGGGTGTAATTTTTGGAGCTCTTGCCAAAAATGAATATCTTCTTTTGCATAACCAATTTGCTCACTCGATACGATTACGTTAAAGAAGTCTTCAATTGCAATATTATCGAGCTTTAATCGTAAACTTGCACGGTCAGCATTTGTAACTAACCAACAATTATATCTTTGCTTTTTCAGTTCCTGCAGAAGCTCAATACAACCTGAGCGAGCTTGAATTTTTGTCTGAAACTCTTGCTGTAATTTGAGTACATCAACGCCTACAGTTTTAGTCCAATAAGCTGATGAATACCAAACAAGCGTATGTCTATGTGATTGATAAAACTGATATAGTGTTTTTTGGCTTTGGTCGAGTGGAAGTTGATGGATCTCTGCATGTCGCTTAGGAAGACATTCATTCCAGATGAAATCATCAAAAGCGAGATCTAATAAAGTTCCATCCATGTCAAACATTATGATTTTAGACATATCTAAATATCTCCAAAATCATTCAAAGCAAATTTTTTAAGACACATCTACCATATATCCTTTTTAAAATCATAAATTAAAGAAGCTTGGGATATAAAAAATTAATTTAAAACTCCGCGCACTAATTTTTTTCAAAAGTTGTTTAAATTAATGTGATGGGTAGGGAGGATAAATGATTTGAAAATTATAGCGTGTAATTTTGCAAAACAGGAAACAATAATAAATGCTTTTTAGTAGAAAACTTTTCCTGTGTTTAAAGTAAGAATAGGGTGCCAAAGTTTTGCAATTAAGAAATCTTAAAAGTCATCTATATTTATGGTTAATTTTGCTTACATAGGATACGTATTGACATACATTTTATAAATTGAAGGATACTTGTTTAAAGTTATATTTAAATTTACCCCTAATAAGAATTTAGAGAAAGCAATGAAAATTGGATTTATTGGCGGAGCCAATGACGGTATTGTAATCAATGCTGCTGATGGCCTTGATACTTATAAGCTTGAATGGCATTACAAAGCAGAAAAGCACTGTGAAACACAGCCAACATTAGGTCTTAATGGGCCTGAGTATGATTACTACAACCTATTAATACTAAGAAAAAATAAAGAGGCTAAACTCTTTTATGTACTCACTACAATGGGAAAAGATGATATCGCGAGTAAAATCCATGAGTATTGGGAGTGCTCTACATCTGTTGGCTATGATTTCGATGATTAAGAAAATTTTTATTAATAATTTAAAATTTTGACTTTAATCAAAAAATAAATGAAGAGCTTGTAATTTCATATAACACATGTGCTTTTAGTTGGTGATGGAGAGGAACCTTGGGATGATCAAAGTTTTTAACTTTGTGCATTCCAAGTCTTTCCATGACGGCTTGAGAGGGTGTATTTATGTTAGCGGTAAATGAAACGATCTTATCTAAATTCAGTACATTAAAACCATAGTCTAAAGCCGCTTTTGCTCCTTCAGTTGCATAACCTTGTTTCCAGAAGTCTTTTGCAAGTCGCCACCCAATTTCCACACATGGGGAAAAGTCAAATTGTTCAGGTTGGCTATGTAAACCAATAAACCCGATAAATTGATGAGTTTATTTTAATTCTACTGCCCAGAAGCCCCAACCATTTTTATCAATGAGAGATGAAATTTTTTGGATTAAATTAAGGCTTTCTTGGGGTGTTAATAGAGTTGGGAAAAATTGCATAATATCTTGATCCAAGCCCATTGTTATGAAAGGCTCAACATCACTTTCTTTCCATTGTCTTAAAATTAAACGTTTTGTTTCGATCATGAGATGTCTCTTTAATAAAAATAAGGGATTAAAGTGGTTTTTGCACAATCTTTTGTAAAATGATCTTGGAATTGATGCTCACTACACCTTTTATTTTATTTAAGGTATTAATGACGAAATGAGAAAAAGAACTCAAATCTTTGGTCGCAACGTGTAAAACATAATTAGATTCGCCAGTAATAATATATGCATTAATGACTTCATCAAAATTTTTGATCTGACTTAAAAAGAAGTTGTGATCATTTTCTGTGAGTTGGGCAAGCTTTATTTCGACAATTGCCTCAATTTTTATACCTAGTTTTTCATAATTAACTTTCGCTTGATATTTTTCAATTACACCATTGCTTTCTAAAATTTTAACTCGCCGATGACAAGCTGAAGCCGAAAGGTTAACGAGATCGGCCAGTTCTTGGTTACTTAACCGAGCATTATCTTGTAAATGTTTTAAAATTTTAAGATCAATTGCATCTACATTCATTTTCGAATTTCATCCATGTTTTTTAATTTTAATTCGAATTTTATACGAAAATAGTAAATTTTAATCAAATATTATCGAATAAATCGAAAGAATTAGCGTGATAAAATTCAAATACAAAGGAAATGTTGAAAATAGGTGAAATAACAAATGATTACTCACGAACAATGCCTCTATTGGGATCAGGAAGATGAACTCAAAAAGTTTAAAGACGAATTTGCACTACCAGAAAATGTCATTTATTTAGATGGTAATTCTTTAGGCGCAAGACCAAAAAAATCATTAGAGGTTGCTCAGCATATTATTGCAAAAGAGTGGGGTGAGGACCTCATTAATAGTTGGAATAAAGCAGATTGGTGGGGACTACCGACTAGACTCGGAGATAAAGTCGCGCAGCTTATCGGTGCTGAAAAAGGTGAAGTGGTTATTTCAGACTCAACGACCCTAAATTTATTCAAAGTTCTATCAGCAGCGGTAAAAATTCAAGCTGAAAAATTTCCGGAACGTAAAATTATTGTTGCAGAAAAAGATGCCTTTCCAACCGATATTTATATTATTGAAGGCTTTATAGACTTGATTCATCAGGGTTATCAAGTTGAATTGATTGATGGCACCGATGATTTATCTCGTGTTCTAGCAAAAGATGTGGCGGTAGTTGTTCTTTCTCATGTGAATTATCGGACTGGATATTTCTATGATATGGAGTCTATTAATCAACAAATTCACGCTAAAGATGCTTTGATTATTTGGGATTTATGTCACTCGGTTGGTGCAGTGCCTATGGATCTTAATCAGAGCAATAGTGATTTTGCGATTGGTTGTACTTATAAATATTTAAATGGTGGCCCAGGTTCTCCAGCGTTGTTATGGGTAAATCGAAAGCATCGTGATCAGTTCTGGCAACCTCTCTCAGGCTGGTGGAGCCACAAAAAACCTTTTGATATGGCTCAGCACTATGAACCAGCTAACAGTATCCGTCGTTACTTGTGCGGAACTCAACCCATCATTTCTATGAGCCTAATTGAATGTGGTATCGATATTTTCTTACAAGCTGATATGCAACAAATACGCGAGAAATCACTCAAATTAACTGATTTGTTTATTCAACTTATTCAACAAGAATGTGCTCAGTTTGGCTTTGAACTCATTACCCCTTTAAACCATAAATATCGTGGCAGTCATGTCAGTTACAGACATGAGTTTGGCTATGAAATTATTCAGGCGCTTATTACGCGTGGGGTAATTGGGGATTATCGAGAGCCGGAAGTATTACGTTTTGGAATTACACCTTTATATCTAGGATTTGAAGATATTTGGAATGCCGTACAACAACTTAAGCAAATTATGCTGAATAGTGAATGGAAAAATGAGCGTTATCTGGTGCGCAGTGAAGTGACCTGATCGTTAGAGATCAATATCAGAAAAATGGCTAGGAGGGCCTATGGGCAGTTTTGATGAAATACAAAATCGAGAAGCGGGTTTACATAAAAAATTATCCGCAAAACAGATGGGAATGATTGCAATTGGAGGAGCGATTGGTACAGGGCTGTTCATGGGAAGCAAGTTCGCAATTAGCTTTGCTGGCCCTGCCGTCATTGTGAGTTATGCTATTGGTGGCTTAATCGCATTTGCTATTATGGCTTGTTTGGCTGAGATGACGGTCCAGCACCCTACGTCAGGCTCATTTGGGGCATATGCTGAGCATTATATAAGTCCGCTTGCTGGGTTTTTAGTCCGTTATTGTTATTGGGCATGTATTGTATTAGCGGTCGGTACAGAAATTACAGCAGTTGCTGACTATATGAAATTATGGTTTCCTCATGTAGGTTCTTGGGTCTGGATTGCCTTTTTCTCGCTAACCTTACTTGTTGTTAATGCATATAGCGTTAAAGCTTTTGGATTGGTTGAATATTGGTTTTCGACCATAAAAGTCTTTGCAATTATTGTATTTATTCTTTTAGCAATTGGTATTTTGACTCAAGGTCATGGAGGAACAGCTCAGGTTGTCTCTAATCTAACCGAGCATGGGGGCTTTTTCCCTCATGGTTTTAGTGGAGTCTGGATCGGAGTAATCATTTCAATATTTAGCTATTTAAGTATTGAAATGATCGCTGTAGCGGCAGGTGAGGCTAAAGATCCAGAAAGAGCAGTTAAGAAAGCTTTTAAAAGTACGGCAATTCGCTTAATCCTATTTTATTTACTGTCTTTATTTCTCATTGTGGCCCTTGTTCCTTGGACAACTTTAATTGGAGCTGACGCAACCAGCCCTTTTGTGATGGTGATGAAAATTGTAGGGATTCCATATGCAGACAGTATTTTAAATTTTATTGTAATTGTCGCGGCCTTATCAGCTATGAATAGTATGTTGTATATCTCAACACGTATGCTATTTAGCTTGTCACGAGCAGGAGATGCGCCAAAACTATTTGGTCGTATTAGTCATAATGGCGTACCAATTAATGCGTTGTTATTGTCAGCAGTAGGTATTGGGATCGCGAGTATTGTTTATACCATTAATCCGAACTCGGCATTCCCGATCATGATTGCTTTATCTATGTTTGGTGCGTTGTTCACTTGGGGCAGTATTTTTGTTACCCATATGTTTTTTAGAAGGAATATGGCAAGAAAAGGAGAACAGTTAAAATTTAAGGTTCCAGCGAGCCAGTTAATTTCACTGTTGGGATTAATCGCAATTTTAAGTATTACGATCACAACGTGGTTTACCAATGAATTCAAGTCAACTTTACAGTTTGGAGTCCCATTAGTTGTTGTTCTTACATTTTTCTATTATTTAAAACGTTCATCAGCCAAGCTTGCTTCAAATAGTCATAAAGAATCTTTGAAGTGAGAGACCTATGCGACTATATGATAATTCTAGAACCGTAGCGAATGAACATGAAATATTGGCAGAATTTAAAAGAACAAGCTTGTTGAGCTATCAAAAATTTACCCATATTGCAGATATCCAATATGGGACGCACCCAAGGTCAACTTTAGATTTTTTCCCATTAGAGCAAGCCAAAAAGACTGTTATTTTTATTCATGGTGGATATTGGCAATGGTGTGATAAATCAGATTTTGCATTCATCGTACAGTATGTTCTAGCAAAAGGAGTCCAGTGCGTTCTTTTAGAATATGATTTAGCACCACAAAGCAAAATTTCAGATATTGCTTCTCAAATTAATCAAGCTCTCGATTTTATTCGAGAGCAAGACTGGAAAACTAATGAGGTAGTTTTGGTTGGGCATTCGGCAGGGGCGCATCTGGCTGCTTTGTCATTAGGCCATCCACTCATATCTGAGATGGTTTTGTTAAGTGGAATTTATGATCTTGAGCCTATACAAAGTACACATTTAAATCATGCTCTCAATCTTTCAAGCGAAGATATCTTAAAATACAGCCCTGTTCATCAGTCAAAACGAATTACTACTCCATGTTCAATTTTCTGTGGTGAACTCGAACTTGATGAGTTGAAATGGCAAAGCCAAAATTATTTTGAAATGAAGAAAAGGCAAGATCAGCATTTTGTTTCTTTCAAGCTTATTCCTAAAATTAACCATTATTCTATTTTAAATCATTACTTTAATAATATTTTAATTTAAGTGTTTGAAATGGAGTGTAATTGAGTAAAGAAAAACAGATTAAACTTATTAGAAGATAAAATGTGAGATAAATCACAACTCAACCTAATTTTTATAAAAATTAAGTATCCTTATTGACCTGACTATAGAACTTAATTAGATTAAAAAGATAGTGCTTTCTCACTAAGCGGCAAAATGTTTAGCTGTTGTTTAGTTGAGTTTCAAGTCCGTAGCTTCCCAAGATGCGGACTTTTTTATTTGATTTTTAAAAACAATAAGATAAATCGAATTTTGTTCTTGGATATGGCATTAATATCTATTTAATGATTAATATGAGTTAATCACATAGCCCTCTGCCAAATAAGAAAAAAACTAGTATTGGCTTTTCATTATTTAACTGGAATTATCATTTAATTAATAGATTATATAAAATATATTTTACCAAACTAACAAAGTGTGAGATTACACTCGGAACTTCATGAATTTGTCATATAGGTTAGATAAATTAAAAACAGAAAAATAAAAGAGAGAAGGCTATAGCACATAATTTAATAATATATAGCATCTGTAAATAATTGGTTTAGTCGGCTCTTATGAGTTGGCTTTTTTATTTTTAAAGGAGTGTTAATGAAAGTACAGTATTTCGAAGGAGGCATGTATAAACATATGTGTCCTGCTTGCGGATATCTTCATTATATTCCTGTACATTATCCTTTCTCTAACGGCAACCAATGGTTTTTTAATGGTAACTTGGAAAAACCGACATTTGATCCCATCATAAGTATAAATGAATATTGTAATTACTTTATTAAAGATGGCTTTATCGAATATAGCGTTAATTGTAGGCATCATTTAGCTGGTTGTAAGGTTGAGCTGCCAGAACTAAAATTAAAAAACTATAGAATATAATTGATTTTGGTATTTATTAATTATGGCCATTTAAAGGACTGCACATTTCCTTAATTATCACATATTTTTGCAATATATCTTTACATATTTGATACTGAACACATATAGTTTAAAAAATTGTAAATCTCTTTTAGTTGAAGGCTATATTATAATTTGCAAGAATTTTCATAACTTACTGTTTTATATTTTTATTTATGGATATCTGGAAATTTTTAAAAAGCTTTAATACAACTGGAACATATCTCATTATTTCTACATTTATATTATTTTTAATGATTATATATTTTTATATTATACATCCTACCTAAACTAAATTATAAATAAAGTAAGATAATTATTTATTCTAAAATGTTTGATGTATTGGTTTATTTGAATTGGTTCTCAATTTTAAATGAAAAAAGATAATAGCATTGTATAGGTCCAAGTTTTATGAAAACATGACGTGGTTATAATATATGGAGAATATAATAAAAATTCCTTTCAAAAGATGTTAATCCCTAAATATAAAGACTGTACTGATCATAACAATGATGTCTAAAGTAAAAAATATGGAGATTTTCTATGAAGTTTTGTCAAGTTTCGACTTTTCTTTTAACAATAGCGCTGAGCCATTTAACCTATGCTGCACCTGCTACAACAAATTCTGTATTAGGCTCATCTGAAGCAAAAGGAATTATTAAAAATCAATATATTGTTATTCTTAATAAGGATGTGGGTTCTTCTAACGAGTTTGCACAAGGTATTGCTAAACAACATGGTGGGAAGGTATTACAGACCTATGATGCTGTACTTAAGGGATTTGCAATTTATTTACCCGATGTTGCCGGTACTGCTTTTGTTGAAGCCATGAAAAAAAATCCGAAAGTCGTTTCAGTAGAAAATGACACAATCATGAAAGTTGATGCCACTACCCAAAGCAACCCAGATTGGGGACTAGATCGTATTGACCAAAAAAACTTACCTCTAGATTCAGCCTATTCGTACTTACAAACAGGTTCAGGTACAACTGCTTATATTGTTGATACAGGAATATTGTCTACACATCAACAGTTCTCTGGACGGGTATTAAGTGGCTATACCGCGATATCTGATGGTAATGGAACAAGTGACTGTCATGGTCATGGTACCCATGTGGCAGGAACAGTTGGTGGTAGTACCTATGGGGTTGCCAAGAATGTAAGCTTAGTGCCTATTCGGATTTTAGGATGTGATGGTTCTGGTGCTTCGAGTAATGTGATTGCTGGTTTAGATTGGATATTAAAAAATGGTAAAAAGCCAGCTGTAGTGAATATGTCTTTAGGTGGTGAAGCAAACGCATCTTTAGATAGTGCAGTAGAAAACTTATTTAATAATGGTTATGTAATGGTTGTGGCTGCAGGAAACTCGAATACAGATGCATGTAGTTCTTCTCCTGCCAGAGTAAGTAAGGCAATTACTGTTGCTGCTACAGATAGTACAGATACTCGAGCTAGTTATTCGAATTATGGTAGTTGTGTTGATATTTTTGCGCCTGGAAGCCAGATTAACTCTTCTTGGATTGGCAGTAATACAGCAACTAAAGTTTTGAATGGAACTTCAATGGCAACTCCACATGTTGTCGGTGTCGTAGCTGAAATGTTGCAAAGTACGCCTACAGCAACACCTCAGACAATCTCAACTAATCTTTTAAACCAAGCAAGTAATAATGTGGTAAAAAATCCTTCAGGTAGCCCAAATCGGTTGCTATATAAATCTGCGCAGTAAAAGCAGTTATTTAAATTAAAAAAGGTCCCGAAGGACCTTTTTTAGATTTTTGCATGAGTACCGTATTTATCAATCATGATTGAGCTGGCTTCATTTAAACCGCGAACCGTTACCTGAATACCGTTCTTTTGAAATTTATTTACTACTGAATCTAGCATGGCAACTGAAGTCACATCCCAAATATGAGAATGGGTGAGATCAATAATGACTTCTTTAACTTTTTCTTTAAAGTTAAAACTTTGCATAAATTTTTCAGATGAACTGAAAAATATTTGGCCTCTTAATTCATATAAACGAGCTTGATTTTCGAATGAAGTTTTTATACGAATATCATTTTCAAGTTTATTTGCTAAGAAAAGTGCTGAAAGTAATACCCCAGTTAATACACCTAACGCTAAGTTATGAGTAGCAACCACTACAATAACGGTAGCGATCATAACGACATTACTACTTTTAGGATTATTTTTAAATTGAGTCAGAGAACTCCACTCAAAAGTACTGATAGATACCATAATCATGACTGCAACCAAAGCAGCCATAGGGATTACTTTTAACCAATCACTTAAAAATACAACGAGAATAAGTAAGAATATTCCCGCGCAGAAAGTAGATAAACGTGTACGGCCACCAGATTTTACATTAATCATTGATTGACCAATCATGGCACAACCAGCCATACCACCCATGAAACCTGAAGCGATATTTGCTATACCTTGACCTTTACATTCTTGAAATTTATCACTAGATGTATCTGTCATTTCATCAACGATTGTTGCAGTCATCATTGATTCAAGTAAGCCAACCGCGGCAAGGGCTAAAGAATATGGAAGAATAATAAGGAGGGTTTCTAAATTTAAAGGAATATTCGGAATTAGAAATATAGGTAACGTATCCGGTAATGATCCCATATCACCAACCGTTCGAACGTCAAATCCTAAAAAAATAGCGAGTAATGTGACTACTACAATACAAATAAGGGGCGAGGGAAAGAACTTTCCAATTTTTGGAATATAGGGGAAAAGGTAAATAATTCCTAAACCAATTGCTACTAGTAAGTAAACATGCCATGTCACATTTACCAATTCTGGTAATTGAGCCATAAAGATGAGTATGGCGAGGGCATTAACGAATCCAATAACCACCGATTTAGAAACAAAACGCATGAGTTTAGCGAGTTTGAAATATCCTGCCAAAATCTGTATAACGCCAGTTAATACTGTTGCTGCAAATAAGTATTGAAGACCATGATCCTTTACAAGCGTTGTCATAACCAAAGCCATTGCGCCTGTAGCCGCCGAAATCATAGCCGGACGACCGCCTACGAAAGAAATAATAACGGCAATACAAAAGGATGCATATAAACCGACTTTGGGGTCTACACCCGCAATAATTGAAAATGCAATTGCTTCTGGAATTAAAGCAAGACCCACAACAAGACCGGAAAGAATATCTGCGCGGACATTAGAGAACCATTGTTCTCGGACATTGGATAACATGAGAAATAGCCTAAGTTCTAAATTTTGAAAAGGCTAGTGATGTGATATACCAACACAAGCGACTACACCACATCACTAAACAGTGATGAGTTATTTACAATAGATAAGGGTAAATAAACTTAAGGTGGCGTAAGTGTCATAGGTATAGAGAGTTTGAGGCATTTAAAAGTGCCCGAAGAATAGCATAAGTTTTTAAGGCTGACTAATCTAAGTCGACTAAACCGATTTAATCATAATTTTTCATTTCAGCTTTTGGCATTGAGGCAAATTCATTCGCAGGCATATCTAAGAAAAAATCTTTGGCTTCAGAATGAGTGCAGTTGAGCCAATCATTTCTAAGATCGTCTGGTATTACAATAACTGAGCGTTTTTCATCATCCGGTTTATGAAATTGTTTCATAAAAGGGTGATGATCAGCATTAATTGTTAATAGCGACATTGACCTAACTTTCTGTTCATCTATAAGTGTTTCTTCATAGATTGCAGCAAGGGTAAAAGGTTGCCCATCTTGACGGAAAATACCATACCAATGTGCTTTCCCATTGATATATTTAGGTTCATAAATAGCTTCAACAGGAATAAGCGCAAACTGGTCATTTAACCAAGCATGTTTAAAAGAGCGCTTTTGTTCTACTGTCTCTGTTCTCGCATTATAAGTTGCATATTTGAATGCGATTTCTTTGGCATAAGGAGGAAGCATTCCAAATTTAGCTTTTCTCCACTCAAGCTCATTTTCATTCGATAAAATGAGTGGACAATCATCACTTGGGAAAATATCCATCTTATATTCAAAAGTGGGTTCAAATAACTCTAATTGATTGGCATGTATTTTCTTAATAGGTTTAAAGTTTGCACACATAAGACACCTTCGTTGTAAAAATAGCTCTCAATTACAGCTTCTAACTTTTAGTCTTTAGTGATGTATATTTTTATAATTAGAATTGTCTCTTTGAGTATTAATTTTTAACTATCAATTACTTCGTTAATAAATATTTATTTAACTCATGGCCATTTCAAAAAAGTTTCAGATATAAAATTAATAGAATAGATAAATCGTATAGTTAAGTTGCTCATCTTAAAGAGAGTTTATTCAGTTTTAATAGCTACTTTTATGCAACAGAGCCTTTCAGAAATTTAGATTTTAATAGATTCGTTATTCATCATAATACAAATCATATAGAGAACTCGTACAAACCAGTTGCTAAAGGTTTAAAAATTCTCGGAAAATTTTGACAATTTATAAGGTGGACACATGAATAAACATTTATTGGCTAAAATTGCTTTATTAGGCGCTGCTCAGCTAGTTACACTCTCAGCATTTGCTGATGTTCCTCTAACTCCATCTCAATTTGCTAAAGCGAAATCAGAGAACTTTGACAAGAAAGTTATTCTATCTAATTTAAATAAGCCACATGCTTTGTTGTGGGGACCTGATAATCAAATTTGGTTAACAGAGCGCGCAACAGGTAAGATTTTAAGAGTGAATCCAGAGTCGGGTAGTGTAAAAACAGTTTTTCAGGTGCCTGAGATTGTAAATGATGCTGATGGACAAAATGGTTTGTTAGGCTTTGCCTTCCATCCTGACTTTAAAAATAATCCTTATATCTACATTTCAGGTACATTTAAAAATCCGAAATCTACAGATAAAGAATTGCCTAATCAAACTATTATTCGTCGTTATACCTATAATAAATCAACAGATACGCTCGAGAAGCCAGTAGATTTATTGGCAGGATTACCATCATCGAAAGACCATCAGTCTGGTCGTCTTGTCATTGGTCCAGATCAAAAGATTTATTATACGATTGGTGACCAAGGGCGTAACCAGCTTGCTTATTTGTTCTTGCCAAATCAAGCACAACATACGCCAACTCAACAAGAACTGAATGGCAAAGACTATCACACCTATATGGGTAAAGTACTACGCTTAAATCTTGATGGAAGTATTCCAAAGGATAATCCAAGTTTTAACGGGGTGGTTAGCCATATTTATACACTTGGACATCGTAATCCGCAGGGCTTAGCATTCACTCCAAATGGTAAATTGTTGCAGTCTGAACAAGGCCCAAACTCTGACGATGAAATTAACCTCATTGTCAAAGGTGGCAATTATGGTTGGCCGAATGTAGCAGGTTATAAAGATGATAGTGGCTATGCTTATGCAAACTATTCAGCAGCAGCCAATAAGTCAATTAAGGATTTAGCTCAGAATGGAGTAAAAGTAGCCGCAGGGGTCCCTGTGACGAAAGAATCTGAATGGACTGGTAAAAACTTTGTCCCACCATTAAAAACTTTATATACCGTTCAAGATACCTACAACTATAACGATCCAACTTGTGGAGAGATGTCCTACATTTGCTGGCCAACAGTTGCGCCGTCATCTGCCTATGTCTATAAGGGCGGTAAAAAAGCAATTACTGGTTGGGAAAATACATTATTGGTTCCATCTTTAAAACGCGGTGTTATTTTCCGTATTAAGTTAGATCCAACTTATAGCACTACTTATGATGACGCTGTGCCAATGTTTAAAAGCAACAACCGTTATCGTGATGTGATTGCAAGTCCAGATGGGAACGTTTTATATGTATTAACTGACACTGCCGGAAATGTTCAAAAAGATGATGGCTCAGTAACAAATACATTAGAAAATCCAGGATCTCTCATTAAGTTTACATATAAGGCTAAGTAATACAGGCCATTAAAAAACCGATCTATTAAAGATCGGTTTTTTAGCTTTAGAAAACTATTCAGTTACGACTAATACCGGTAAATGAATTTCTCCTAAAAGGGCTTGAGTCACACTTCCTAAGAAGAACTTTTTAAACCCTTTTCGCCCATGTGAGCCAATCACTAATAAATCTGCTTTTAGCTCATTAGCTGCTTTAATAATTTCTGTGTGGATTGTTTGACCCTCAACAATTTTTGTTTCAACAGAAATTCCATGTTGGCTAAATTGTTCTTTAGCTTGGTCTAAAATGCTCTGAATCGATGCTCTAGCTTTATTAAAATAATCCTGTGCTAATTCTGTACTATCAATGAATTCTACAGAAATGAAAGGATCTATAGTAAGCGCATATACTAGAGTCACTTTACTGCCAAAGGCTTTAGCAATTGCTGTTGCATGATTGACGGCAATAAGTGAAGTAGGAGAACCATCGACTGGAACCAAGATATGGTGATAACTCATATATTGCTCCTTATTGTCTTGTGACAATGTATGGTGCGGGAACACCGAAATTATTATCTTTATGCTTATATTATGAACAGTTTTTTAAAAATTATTGTTTATTTTTAGTATGAATAAAAACTAAAAGGTTTATTAAACATCTTATTTTCAAAGATTGTAATGACTTTCTAAGTAAGGCTGATTTTGTTTAAGTATGGAAATAACCTGAGTAGCATCTATAGCAGATTCAAACAAGAACCCTTGGCCTATGCTGTAACCAAATTGTCGAAGTAGTTCTTCTTGTTCAGGAGTTTCAATTCCTTCAGCGATAAGCCCGAGTGATAAATTTGGAGCGAGTAAACCAATTGCTTGGACAATCGCATAAATTGATGGGTCATGTTGCATCTTTTGGATAAAGCTGCAATCTACTTTTAAACTGTCAATCGGGTAATCGCGAATATGGGTTAGCGATGAAAAACCAGTCCCAAAGTCGTCAAGTGCAATACGTACCCCATGCTGTTTTAATTTATTAAGTGCACGAATCACATATTCCGAACCTCGGTCGCCTAGCATGTGCTCAGTGACTTCCACTTCAATATATTGCGTCGGTATTTGAAATTGATTAATCTTTTTCAAAAGTCTCTCAGCATAATTATCTCTTAAGAACTCAACTGGTGCAGCATTTAGTGAAACAGGGAGTGGTGTAATACCAAGATTTATCCATTTAGCGATGTCACGTAAAACTTGGTGTTGCATCGTTTCACCGATCTTACTCGCTAAATTATAATCTTTAAAAGCTTCTGCAATTTGTGCAGGGTAGCCTCTTTGAGCTGAGGTTGTATGCCATCTTAATAAAGCTTCAAACCCCACTACACGATGGGTTCTTAAATCTACTTTAGGTTGATAATAAGGTTGGATGGTATGATGGCGAATCAGCTGACGAGCTAAATTAAGCTGAGAAGCGACTGTTTCGGTCATTTGCATCATGCATGGATCATACATGCGAATACCACCACGACCACGCGCTTTTAGATCATGCAATGCCATATCGGCACAACTGAGCAAACCTGACTGGTCTACGGCATCTTGCGGGTAAATTGCGCAGCCAATGCTCATCCCACCATTTAAGACATTTCCTAAATAGGTAATCGGCTGATTTAACTGTTGAAGTAAAATGGCTGCTAACTCTCGGACATCATTTTCAGAATTAAGGTTATTAATAATAACCGCAAATTCGTCTCCGCCTAGTCGCGCGACAACGCACTTTTCATCATCTACACAATGACTAAAGCGTTTGGAGAGAACTTTTAATAGATGATCGCCTGCGCTATGCCCTAAAGTATCGTTAATATGTTTAAAGTGGTCGAGGTCAATTAAAAGTAACCCTACACTTGTTTGAGTGTCTTTTGAATATGAGAGAGTGCGCTTAAGTTGAAATTTAAATGAACGCCGATTATATAATCCTGTCAGTTCATCTCTCTCACTCATATTCCTAAGCTGGTTTTCTGCCAAATGTTGTTGAGTAACATTACGTGATACACACAGAATTTGTCCAATTTCACCATTTTCCCGATGAATTGGGGTAAGCATATTATCCCAATACTCAGGATCCTGATCTGGTAAACAGCTCATTCCTGCAAATCTAGCAACTTTACCTTGAAGAGCTTTTTTCAAAGCGACTCGACCGCGTTTACGAATGTGCGGTGGTAATAGTTCGAGCCATTTCATTCCAAATTCTGTTTCATCAACAGGTACACCTAAAGCGAGGCACCCTGATTTGTTCATGTGAGAAAGTGTGCCGTCTACATTTAAAACTTTAATGCAATCTACACTGATATCTAACATCTGATTTTGTATCTCAATGTTCTTTTGCAAGTTTTGTTGTTCTTGAATATCATGATCTATATCTAAAAAGCTAACATACCATTCGCTAGTTTGTGAGGAGCTGCGATACTTAGATGCTTGAATCGATAGTTTGCACCATCTATATTGATTTCCAGCTCGTAAAAGTCGACATTTTAATTCGATTCTTTTTTGCAGGCGAATTGCTTCGAGCCATCTGTTTTTGACTTCATCTAAATCGGTAGGATAAATAAAATCTAGCCATTGCGCTGGCAATGGAGAAAAAGTATCCAACCAATATTCTGTACACTCTATATTGCAATATAATATCAAGCCATTTTCATCACTCACCCAAGTTGGGAGTGGAATTTGCTCAACAATAAAATGCTTTTGGGTGTTGTTCGACATTGAAGTCATAACATGCCTAGAAAGATTGTGTTGATTAATCTATTTATTAGCCATTATTGTAATCTTTCTGTAGTAAGCAAAACAGCAAATAATAAATTTTATGTGTATTTTTTTTGAACTAAAATTGAGTTATTAAAACTAATATATACTAAAGATTTAATTTATGTTTTTGTTATTTATTAATTTTTATTTATCTTTCTTTAAAAAAATATTTATGCTTATTTTTGTAAAAAACTTATTAAAACAGCAGCTTATAATTATGCATATATATTTGTCATATTAAAAATAAAACTAAGAAAGTAGAAGGAGTAAAGATAAAAAATAAAGAATTTGATAAATCAAATTTTATTCATAATATAAACAAAGAAGCTCTCAAAAGAGGTTAATTAAATACAATAATCGCTATTAAGTTTACAAAAGTAATATAAAATAATAGTTTGTATTATCGTAAAATTCTTTTTGTCAAAAAGGATATATATTTCCTTTTTGTGCATTTTATAGCCTACATTTTCCCCAAGATGTAGGTTTTTTTTATGCATAATTTTTATAGATTTTAATTATAAAAATAAAAAAAGCCAAAATGGCTTTTTATACAGTTTCTGGCTTGTTCAACTGTTGTTGTATGTACAGATTCATATAGTACTGTTCGATATAATCATCAGCATAGTTGTTTGCTAAGGTTTTTGTTGCCACTTGCTCATGTTTTAAATAGCAGTTTGATTCAAGGTCTTTTTCAAGTACCCACCAGCTACGGTTAATACGACGTACCTGAAATTTGTCACTTTTGTATTTTCTTTTAGCCATTTTCCGAAATTTGCTATTCAGTTATTGAAAGAGAATTTCTACTGGAGTTAAGAGCTCAAGTCAACAGATGGAAGGTTAATTGATTATTTTATGTGGGATGCTATTTCTCTCAATATTAAAGTAGAGACATTAAAATAGTTAAGCTCTCGTAATGAGAGCTTTAACTATTGGGTATAAATAGATTCTTATTTCATCTTAGCGAGAAAGGTTCTTTAAAAGTAATTTTAAACTTTCCATCATTTTTTCTAGCTGTAAGGGAGTAATACCTTCAAAAGACTGCTCAAGTACTACACTTGTTAGATCATTGATCTTGTTGATCATTTCAGTCCCTTTTTCTGTAAGTACTACACGAGTAATACGACCATCAGTTTGGCAAGAGTAAGTTTCAACCAAACCTTCATCTTTTAAACGATAAACAATTTTTGTGGTAGTCGACATTTTTGAAATAATCATATCTGAAAGTTCAGAAACACTCGCATGGGGCTTGCTGCTTAAAGCCAACATGATGCGTCGACGTGAGTTATCTAAACCATATTTTTTTAAAGCATTATCAATGTTTTGTACATATTGAGCATGTACTTGAGTAATCCAATAATATGGAAAATCTTCAAGAGTAAAAGATTCTGTTGTAGGTAAAAAACGCGCATACTTCTTTGTCATTGACTTTTCCCCATACCTTGGTGGATCGCATTCCTGGTGAACTATCTTTAATAGTTGAAAAATATAGTTTCATCAAGCAAGTTATAGCAGGACTTTACTTGATGAGCAAAAGTTATATAGCTTCATTTAACAATGACATGGTTTAATTGTCCTTAACTTTATAAAGCGTTCCTATAACTTTGCGAACTTTAAATACTCTTCAGCTATAATCAAAGATTATTAAAGGTAAAAACTGTTTAACAAAGCCGTACCTGAAACTCTTTGAGTGGATATGTAAGATTGCATCTAAGCTTGCTTGATCGTTAATTGAACGATGTTGCTTGCAAGGGCATCGTAGAAAAAAAATTATGATTTGAACGTGGCATTGAACGAGAAAGTTTTTGTCTCTAAAGTCATAACTATGAAAAATTAAGATATTTAAATAAAAAATATTTATTTATATCAATCACTTGTATTGTTTTGGTGTTGCCGAAATTTACCATACATTTAACATGAAACATCTATTATTTAGTAAAATAAAATTAGCTTTCTATTTTAAATAACTGATTTTTATTAATAAATTTCAAAAAATATTTTAAATAATAAGCTTTTGAAATAGAGGTATTTTTGTCTATAAATTATAATTTTAATAAATTTTATCCATTAAATCTCAAAAGAGCCAACTCTAACCGTAATACTCGCAGAAGAAGTGCCCACACAGATTATGGCAAGAGCTATTCAAATTAAATGATTTAAGTCTCAGAGAAAGAAAATTAAATATTAAATAGTTTTCAGTTTAAATTTTTATGAGATCAGGCACATATAATTTATAAAAAAAGGGAGAATTTATATTCTCCCTTTTTAATTATACAGTGGTCACAGCTTTTTCTTCTATTTTTTTCTTAACAATCGCATAGCTTATCCCTGTAACAATACTACCAGCAGCAATTGCACCAAGATATAACCAAGCATGATTAATCGCATTGGGAATTAAAAGAACAAATACACCGCCGTGAGGAGTAACCAACTCACAATGGAATAAGGCAACGAGTGCTCCAGTCACAGCTCCACCTAAAATGCAGGTTGGAATAACACGCATTGGGTCTTTAGCTGCAAAAGGAATAGCACCTTCAGAAATAAAACATAAACCTAATACGAAAGCTGCTTTTCCAGCATCTTTCTCTCCTGTACTAAATTTATTTTTAGCAATGAAAGTCGCAATAGCCATACCAATAGCAGGAACCATGCCGCCAGCCATTGTAGCTGCCATAGGCATATACGTGTTTGTTGTCAGCAGTCCAACAGTAAAAGCGTAGGCTGCTTTATTGATTGGTCCACCTAAATCAATACACATCATGCTTGCTAATATAATTCCCATTAACACGGCATTTGTTGTACCCATGTTATTTAAGAAATCTTTCATTAGCTCAAAAATATGTGCTACTGGCTGTCCAACCACATAAAACATAATTAGACCAACAAATAATGTGCCTAATAACGGAATAATTAGAATGGGTTTAAGTGCTTCTAAACTAGTTGGAAGTTTAAGTTTTTTAGCGATAAATAGTGCGATATAGCCTGCAAGAAAACCTGAGACAATACCTCCTAAAAAACCTGCTTGTAACTGAGAAGCAAGTAAGCCGCCAATTAAACCAGGTGCGAGGCCAGGACGATCAGCAATCGAGTAGGCGATATAACCAGATAACATTGGAACCATAAGCATAAATGCAGCGGCACCAATTTGTTTTAATATAGCCGGTAAGCTGCCTGCTTGTTCAGCTGCATTAAGGCCAAAGCATAAAGACAGAGCAATTAAAAGACCTCCCGCCACCACCATAGGTAACATATAAGAGACACCTGTTAAGAGATGTTTATATACGCCAACTTTTTCGGTTTTATCTTTGTTTTCTGCAGATGTTTGTTGCTTACCTTGTTCTAAAACTTGCGCATTACTGATTGCCTCAGCAAAAGCTTTATCTGTTTGCTTTAGAGCAAAACCTGTACTACATCTATAAACATGCTTACCTACAAAACGGTCTGTATTAACTTCAATGTCAGTCGCAAGAATGACGATGTCCGCATCAGCAATAGTTTGAGGTGATAAAATATTTTTTGCGCCAACGGAACCTTGAGTTTCTACTTCAATGTCATAACCATGTTTTTCTGCGCCTTGCTGTAAAGCTTCGGCGGCCATAAAAGTATGCGCGACACCCGTAGGACACGCAGTGATCGCAACAAATTTTTTAGCTGTAGATGCTGATACGTTATTATCATTTTGCCAGTCTTGAGCAGATTTAAAATGATCTAAAGCAGTTTGAAGAGCTGAATCAGTATCACTTTTGATCTCTTCAATGTTAACGAAAGATAAAGGGTGTGTACCAAAAATATGAAGATTTTTCGGGCGTTGTCCAACAACGATAATTTGGTCAAAGCTTTCATTCACCTCGAATTCATCAAGCGAAATAATGCTGTTTTGATAACCCTGTTGAGACGCGACTTGTGCAAGCTTACGAGCTAAAATCAAAGCATTGACTTGCTGTTGCGGACTATTAATAACAAATAATAAACGTTTAGCAGTTGGCATCAGATTCACTCAATGAATTGATTATAGTTTGGGCTTTTAATTGGTTTAGCTTTTCAGCATTAGGAATACGAAAGCCTATTTGTGTTACAGCGTGGCTTGCAATTGCTGTAGCAATTTTTAATGTTTCTTCGGCAGAGAAGCCACTTAATAAGCCATGAATCATACCTGCTAAAAGAGAGTCACCGGCACCAACTGTACTTTTAACTATCACTTTAGGTGCTGTGGCATGCAGTGGGTGAGTGTCATGTAACCAGTTTACACCGTCTTCACCCATCGAAATAACGACATGTTCAATTTTAGCTAAGTTTGCAAAAAGTTTTTTTTGTTCAGCATAGGTTGTAGCAGGAAGCTGATAACTTTCTACTAACTCATCTGTATTTGGTTTAATCATCCAAGGTTGACATTCAATTGCAGCAACCAACGCTTTACCACTTGTATCAAGTGCAACATTTTTACCTTGCTGTTGAATGAGCTTAATAAGTTGCTGTAACTCATCAACACTAAAACCTTGTGGAAGGCTTCCGGCAATGGCAACCACATCTACCAGAGGCAAAATCATTTTAATTTTTTGGAAGAGGTGCTTCTTATCTAGTTCAGATACGAAAAAACCTTTTCCATTTAAATCCGTCATGCGTCCTGAATGTTCAGCAATTTTTATATTTTGGCGAGTTTCACCTTCAATATAAATAAATTCAGATTGAAATTGAGCTTCTTTAAAATGGTCATCGAAAATCTGTCTATTTATTGCTCCTAGAAAACCAGAAACAACAACTTCATGCCCCAAATCTTTTAAAACTTGAGCAATATTTAAACCTTTGCCTGCCGCATGTATTTCAACAGATTCTTGGCGGTTTACTTCACCTATCTGTAACTCATTGAGTTGTATAGTCACATCAATTGCAGGATTTAAAGTAATTGTTAAAACTTTAGCCATTACTATTCCTAATCTTTACATTTCTTGTTCGGATAACTGACGTACAGCAGTAGCGCTATCACATTCAAGTGCACGCTTAGCAAGCACTTGAGCTTGGCTGTAGTTAAGTGTACGAATTTGGGCTTTAACCAAAGGAATACTATTTGGTGACATACTAAGCTCATCGACCCGTAAGCCCATTAGAATGGGCACAGCTTTTGGATCGGCTGCGAGTTCACCGCATATACCAACCCATTTGCCATACTTATGCGCAGCTTTTACAGTTTGATCAATCAATTGCAAAATACTTGGGTGTAGTCCATCAGCTTCAGCTGAAAGGATAGGGTGTCCACGGTCAATGGCTAATGTATATTGAGTTAAATCATTTGTTCCGATACTGAAAAAGTCCACTTCTTTCGCGAGAATAGGTGCAAGTAAAGCAGCAGAAGGAACTTCAATCATGATACCAACTTGTAAGTTGGTGCATGGATGTACAGCTTTAACTTCATCAAGAATAGCTTTTGCAGCACGCCATTCTTCCACACGGCCAATCATTGGAAACATGATTCGTAAAGGACGATCATCTGCAGCTTTAAGCAAAGCAATAAGTTGTTGACGCAACAGCTCTGGCTGTCTTAGCGTTAAACGGATACCTCTTAGACCTAAAAATGGATTTTCTTCTTCAGCAATTGGAAGGTAAGGGAGTGGTTTGTCACCACCTACATCTAGCGTACGTACTACGAGTGGTCGGCCCGCTAGAGCATCTAAAACAATACGATAATCTGCTTCTTGGGTAGCTTCGCTCGGAGCGCTACTATGCGCCATAAAAACAAGCTCAGTCCTGAGTAGGCCAATGGCTTCAGCGCCACATTCTACCGCATGGGCTGTTGCTTGAACTTTTCCTAAATTGGCAGCAATTTCGATTTGATGTTGATCTAAAGTAATTGCAGGTTCTTGGCTATGACGTTCAGCTTCTTCACGAATTTTTTTCTGAAGCTCTCGTTCTTGTTTTGCTTGTTCGATTTGTTGAGCATTGGGATTTAAGATAAAAGCTCCAGTATCTCCATTAATTAAAAGAGAACTTTTTTGCTCAATATCTAGTACTTGATCACCAGCCCCAACAATTGCAGGGATACCTAAAGCACGAGCAACAATAGCACTATGAGCGCTTGCACCACCTACAGCTGTCAAAATACCTGCTACACGATCTTTATTAAGTCGGGCTACATCACTTGGTCCTACGTCATACATGATCAGTATATAAGGTTCTTTAGGTTCTTCGATGATGACCTCACCGCAAAGTTGAGCCAAAACGCGATCACCAATATCACGTAAATCTGTAGCACGCTCAGCCAGTAATCGATCTGGTAAAGCTGCTTGCTCTTTGGCTGCTGCCTCAATATGTTCATGCCATGCAGCAGGGGCAGAAAGATTTAAGTTAATTTTTTGATAAACACCATTAATCAGATCTGGATCGTCAAGCATTTCCAAATGGGCTTGGAAGATTTGCTTAATCTCAGCCACTTCAGATTTTGCAATAACTTGGTGAATATTGTTTTTAACAGCATGAAGCGCAATATCAAGTTTTTCTTTTTCTATTTTGACACTTAAGCCCATACGTTCATATTGGTAAACCTTTGGCTTAATTACATGTACAGGTCCGAAAGCTAAACCGCTTGAGGCAGCAATTCCTGTATTTGAGCTAAGTGGTTTTGAATGGCTTGGGATTTCACTAGATTGCTCAATTTTAATGTCTGAAGATTGTATAGGTTCAACTTCTTCACCTAAGCCTTGTTGCACTGCCAAAATAACTTTATCTAAAGCTTCAACTGCATCCGTTTCTGGTTCGGCAATGAAACGTAAAGTTTGGCCACGTTTACAACCTAAAGCCAAGAGGCGCGTCAAACTTTTAGCAGAAACAAAATTTCCGTCATCTACTGCGACCTGAATATCACCTTGAAAACTTTTAGTTAAGTTCACTAAATGAGTTGCTGGTCGAGCATGTAATCCATGGGCATTGGCTAATACAACCGAACGGTGAGGCCAATCTGGAATAACATCTGCACCAATGATTTTAGCAATTTCATTTGGTGCTTGTGTTTGGTCTAATTGCGCAACTTGTTCTGGATTAAATAGAATATCAATCAGTCGATTAAATCTCTGACTATCTAATTGCTCATTGGCAGCTATACACACTAGTGTGTTTAATTTTTTTCCGTTTAGCTCTAGAGCATGGCGAGGTTTTACAATGCTGATCGCTGGTTGTTGAACAAACTTACTACTTGAAATAGACCAGATCTGATCTTGTAGTTGAATAACTTGATCAGGGTCAAGTGAACTTAGAAAACCGCACTTTACGAAATTGTGTTTTTTTAAAATCTGAGATGCAGACCAAAACAAATCTTCAATATCTTGAGATTCAATTTCAGTTTGAATTAAATTCTCATGCAAAGTTAAAGATAATGGTTGAGCTTGTAAGATTTCAATAATTTGTTCAGGTTGTTTAGCATTTTTTACCTGTTCACTTACATCATGCATTAAAGCTCGAGTTAATATTTGTAGAACTTGTAAATGTTCATCAGATTTTGCTGCAATAACAACAGCTAAATAAATTCTGTTTTCACCATCCCATATAATTCCTTCTGGAAAGTGAGCTAAACGGATACCTGTTTCTAGAATAAATTCGCGAGATTGGGGTGTACCGTGGGGAATAGCAATGCCTTGACCTAAATAGGTGGCACTTTGTTGTTCCCGATTGATGAGTCCTGTAATGTAGTCAGGTGTAACTAACCCATCTTTTACCAATATATCTACTAGACACTGTAATGCATGCTTTTTATCAACAGCATGTTGATTCATATGAATATGTCGAGGCTCTAGTGCTAGCATACTTATCCTTGAACAATTTCTTTGGTTTAGCTAAACAGAAAAAAAGAAGCTGTTAGTATTAAAAATAGGTTAGTTTAACCGTTTTTAAACAACAGCTTCATATAAATAACGATAGCAGAACTTTAAAGCTATATCGACGTATTTACGTAAAAAGTGCTTGTTTTTAATACAAAGGAATAGGTGATTAATATATTTTGATTTCTTATGATAATTATTAGGTTAATAAACTAACTTTATAAAAGAAGTGGGTATTAATATTAAAAAAAACCTCTATACCGGATTACGGGTATAGAGGCAAAAGTAAAAGATCAATAGATTAGTGTTGGATTTCCTGTTCTAAAAGTGACCATAAGTTTTGATGTGATTTTTTAAACATTAGCATGTGCCCAATTGATTTATGCCCAAGTTTCATGGGATTTAGCTCTAGCATTTTTGTGGGCGCATTAGGATAAAGTTTTAATAAATCTTCAACGTTACGCTCGGTTGCAATTTCATCGTCACTTGCCCAAATTGAAGTAATAGGGCAGATAATTTCACTATGAAAATCATGATGGACTGTTTTACCTATAGCATTTTTCACATAGCCAGGATGGCTGCAAAATTCTCGCCACTGTTGGGCGACTTTTTTAGGTAAGTTTTCTCCCATTCCAATAAATTGAGTAGCACCATAACCTTTAAAAGCACTAGAAATTGGAAAGATGACATTGAACATTACCGGTGCTAAAAACTTGGTTTTACCTTTAAGACCTTTTACATGGCCAGTGGAACCTGCGACCGCGATAACTTTTGCTACTTTATGAAAATTAGGAACAATTCCTAATAGCTGCCCACCAGCACTGTGGCCAAGAAGGGTAACTTGTTCTGCTTTAGTTTTTTCTAATAACGTATCAATTGCACAAGGAATATCGAGAACTCCCCAATCATTAATACTTGCTGTACTTTGCTTCAAAGACCCGTGTAAAGAGCCTCCAATTCCACGGAAATCAAAGCTTAATACGTCATATCCTTGTTCGCTTAACCATGTAGCAAAAGAATGATAGAAGTTTTTAGTAATACCTGTTGCTGGACAGATCAATACGGGATTTGCTGATTTTGGGGATTGAGCTGGATAAAAATGTGCAGCAAGTTGATAACCATCTTTACAGGTCATCCAAAATGATTCAAAAGTGTTATCCATAATATTTCGTAGTGATTGGTTTATTGATGTCTTTAATTTACACGAGTTCTTAAATGAAACTTGGTTAAAATGTGACTATAAAGTCAATATTTATGTTATATAGCTCATTAAATTTGAATAAAACAAATAATTGGAAAAAATATGGATTTACCGAAAGCTGTACAGCTCGCAATTGTATTTAGTGGCATATTTTTATGGATAGGGATGTTGACTGGGGTATGGAAATATTGGCAAATACGCCGTTCAGAATTAAGTCGTGCTCATTATTATGTGGATATCGCTCATCGAAGTAGTTTGTTATATGCAGCTGCTAGCCTAATTTTAGCTGTATTAAGCTATTTTACTGTTTTAAATGAAAATATTACTTTATGGTGTGTATTCGCAAATATTCTATTTTTTAGTTTTTCAATTCTGGTTTATATCATACATGGCTATTTACAGGACACAACAAATCAATTCAAACGTCCTCACAAGCTAGGTCGTTTTAGCTTACCTTCATGGATGATGACTTTAATGATGGTGGGATTAATTTTGACTGAATTAGTAGCTACAGCTATTTTAGTTATCGGAACAATTTTTTTATTTTTGGATGTATAAAAATGGATGATTGCTCATCCATTTTTTAAGTATTCGAGTTTTGTTGACTAAGACGTCTTTTAGCTAGTTTTCGCATCTTATGGTCGACAAAGGCCCACACACAAAATATGAAAGAAACAACCATCGCATACATAAAGTATTCGGGTTTCAGATTTCCTTTAATCATACCTTGAAACAGTAAAGTCAGCATAAGAGCAAGCGGTGTTACTCCATAAACAACTGAATCTTTGCTGTTCAGAGTGTTAATGAAGACTTGTTTGTTGAAATGTAATGATAACATCTCCATCCCTCCTTGTGGTTGCGCTAAAACCGAATGTTTTAGTCAAGAATAAGTTTAATGTTGTACTTCTATTTTTAATTCAATTCAATAGTGAATAGAAAATTTTTTGAACAGTTTTATAAAAAACTCTATGTTTATAAATGGTTAAGGTATTAAAAAAGTAAATATTAAATATTTTTGTATAAAATACTTAATATTTTAGAAAAGAGAAAATATTTTAATGAAAAGTGTAATAATTTCTCTTTTCTATCATTTCAGGTTAGCTGTTTTGTTTTTTTAAAAATATATCAATCGCATGTTGAGCAATTTCTGCATCTTCAAAAGATTGGACACCAGAAACGCCAATGGCCCCTAAAATTTGTCCGTCATAAATAATGGGTTTTCCACCTTCTAACATTCCTTGAGCACTAGGCATACTTAAAAAACCTAAGCGTCCACTTTGCAGAAGTTCTTCGTAAAATTTTGAAGGTCTACCTGATATTGAAGAGCATTTTGCTTTTTCTAAACATAAATGTGAGGATAAAGGTGAAGCACCATCTAAACGCTTCATCAACAGTAGAGAACTTGTTTCATCAACAATAGCGATACTGACTTTAAAGTTGTGTTCAATTGCATATTTTTGAGCTTCTTCCATTAAAAACTCTGCATCTGCTTGTGTTAGGTAATATTTACTTTTCATTGTTGCTCTTCTTTCCTAGTAAGCTAAAAATTATTTTAGTGTAATTTTACAGTAAAAACTGATTATATCTATAGTTGATTTGTCATTGAAAGTAGTGTGGAAATAAAATGCCGGTTGGGTAAACTCAGCATTTTATTCAATATATAAAATCATGTTTGGGTAAAACTCGATTTCAAAAAAGACACTAGATTAAATGTTTTTAAATTTAACTTTGTCGATAATTACGGTAATTGCTAGAACAACTAAAGATGGGATCAACCAAGCTAAGTTTTGTTCATTTAAAGGTAAATGTTGAAGAAAATTAGGTAAATAATCACCAAAACCAGCAACTTTAATACCGTCAATAATACCGAAAATTAAAGCAATACTTGTTACTGAACCGACAATAAAAGAGGGTTTGTGCCAAAATTTCCAAAAGAAGCTCAGCATAATCACAACAATGGCTGGTGGATAAATTGCACTTAAAACAGGTACTGATACGGCAATAAGTTTGGTTAATCCAAGATTAGAAATAATGAAAGAGAAACCAACTAAAATGAATACTAAAAGTTTGTAAGGTAATTTAGTTAACTGAGCAAAATACTCACCGCAAGCACAAGTTAAGCCAATCGCTGTCACCATACATGCTAAGAAAATGAGGCCAGTTAAGAATAATGAACCCATATTGCCAAAAGCATGTTGAACATATGCATGTAAAATTACTGCACCATTTGCTGCATTTGGTGCTACTTCATGACTACCTACACCTAATTTGAATAAGCTTAAATAGACTAAAGTAAGACCTGCACCAGAAATAAGACTGGCAATAATCGCATACTTAGTGACTAATTTTTTATCGGTAACACCACGCGAATAAATCGCTTGAATAATTACGATACCGAATACTAATGCGCCTAAAGTATCCATAGTGAGATAACCGTTTACGAAACCTTCCGAAACTGGAGATTCAACGTAATGGTTGATTGGAGCAGGGACGTAACCCGCTGGAATCATAACTGCTGCAATGCCTAAAATTGCTAAAGCAATAATTTTTAGCGGAGCAAGCACATGACCCACTGTATCTAATAACTTGTTTGGATAAAGTGAAACTACAGTTACAAATGAAAAATAAATTGCGCTGTAAATTAAAAGGCTACTACTTGATGTTCCAAAATAAGATGAAAAACCAATTTCATAAGAAACAGTAGCTGTACGTGGAGTAGCAAATAAAGGGCCTACTGATAAATAACAAACAACGGTTAAAATCAGACTTGCTACTCGACCAAGAGGAGAGCTAATAATTTCAATGGAACCCTGCATACGAGAGAGTGCCATGATGGTAATTACAGGTAGACCAACTGCAGTAATCAAAAAGCCTATAGCGGCTAGCCATACATGATCACCGGCTTGTTGAGCGACAATGGGAGGAAAGATAATATTGCCAGCTCCAATAAAAAGAGCAAAGGTCATAAAACCTAGGGCAATAATATCTCCAGTACGAAGATGTTGCATAAATTAAAATTAATAAAAAAGAAGGAATTTTAGAGCAAAAGAGATCATGATCAAGCGGTATTTTATGTGAAAAAGATTTTTTTCAGAGCATAAAAACCTTTAATAGATATTAAAAATATCAACTGGTTAAGGTATGTATTTGAAAAACCATTGAAAGAAATTAGGAAATCATTTTTTATCTCTGACTTTTTAAAGAAATTATGCAAAAATAAAAGTATGAATTTCTATTATGAATGTTGAATATTTGGGCATTTAATGCTTCCAGCCTATCCTATATCCGTTCTAGAATATTCTAAATTAACTTACATTTTTGTAGGCGTGGTAAAAACAGTGCCTACGAGGATAAAACTGAATGAGAGCTTCTACTGTTACAATAAAAACTGAACAAGATCTGGAAAAGTTAAGAGTTTCTGGACGCTTGGCTGCACAAGTTTTAGAAATGATAGGGGCATATATTAAACCGGGTGTATCTACGGAATATTTAGATAACCTGTGTAATGACTATATTGTAAATACTTTAAAAGTTATTCCTGCGAATGTAGGATATCATGGTTTTACTAAAACAATATGTACATCAGTAAATGAAGTAGTTTGCCATGGAATTCCTTCACCGAATAAGATTTTAAAAGATGGCGATATTATTAATATTGATGTCGCAATTATTAAAGATGGCTATTTTGGTGATACGAGCCGCATGTATTTTGTGGGTGATGTAAACCCGCAAGCAAAAAAACTGGTTGATACAACTTATGAAGCGATGGTTGCTGGGATTCATGCTGTTAAGCCAGGAGCTACACTAGGCGATATTGGTTATGCTATTCAGTCAGTTGCTCATCGAGAAGGGTATAGCATTGTTCGAGAGTATTGTGGTCATGGGATTGGTAAGGTTTATCATGAACAACCTAATGTTTTACATTATGGACAGCGCGGCCAAGGCTTAGTATTAAAAAAAGGTATGGTCTTTACGATTGAACCGATGATTAATGCGGGTAGACCACAGGTTAAAGAATTAAATGACGGATGGACAGTTATTACTCAAGATCTTTCGTTATCTGCGCAATGGGAACATATGGTTGCTGTAACTGACACTGGCTTTGAACTCTTAACACCTTGGCCTGAAGGTGTAGGAAACTATCCTGTAATTTAAAAATAAAAAAGTTCGATAATTATCGAACTTTTTTATTTTCATTCATTTTAATGCTCAGAAAGATGTTCTACCAAATAATCAATAAATACTCGTACAGCAGGTAATAACCCTCGGCGTGATGGATATACAGCATGTAATATACCGTGAGGAGCTTTCCATTCCGGTAAAATTTGTACAAGCTGTCCAGATTTTAGAAAATCTTCTGCTGCGATCTCTGGTAGTAAAGCGATCCCACAGTTTTGACTCGCTAATTGCGCCAACATATGGATATTTGTACCCATTACGATAGGGCTGACTTTGATTTTCTTTTGCTGATTGTCTGGACCATGCAAAAGGAATTGTTGATCAAGATGCTCTTCTGACAAACTTAAAATGCGATGCTCACTAAGTTGTTCTGGATTTTTTATATCTCCAAATTCATTTAGATATGCTTGACTTGCAAATAGACTCTGTTCAATAAGTGCAAACTGTCTAAGAACTAAACTTGGATCATCATCTAGTTTTGAGCGAACACGTAAAGCAATATCAATTCCTTCATTAATGACATCTACTCGACGATTGCTGACCATAAGTTGCAAACGAATTTCTGGATATTTTTTTAAGAAAGCAGGCAAAATTTTAGGCAGTTGATTTTGAGCAATATCAACAGGAACACTAACCTTTACAACACCTCTAGGTTGAATGCTTAGATGATCAACCAAATCATGAGCAGCTTGTGCAGCATTCATCATGACTTGAGCATGTCTATAAATATCCATCCCAATATCTGTAACAGCAAAATGACGAGAGCTGCGTTGAATCAGGCGAACGCCTAAGTTTTCTTCTAGGCTATATACGCGACGACTTAGTTTTGATTTTGGTATATCCGTTACACGCTCAGCAGCACTAAAACCACCATGCTCAACGACGAGAGCAAAACAATAAAAATCATCAAGATCAGTGAGCATTAAAATATCCTATTTCTGCAACAACCATGATTTTACATTATTATTTTTGCAACGATAATTCTTAAACTAAATTTTTTGTAATTAAAACATATACTAAGATATTTCCTTTAACTGAGAATTTGAAATTATGTTGTCATTACAATGTAATTTTATTGTGTGTTTTTTGATGAGTGGTTCTAGCCTTTTCTAGAACTTTCAATTAATTTCTTTTACACTACAATTTTCTATTCTTTTCAAATCTAATGCACTATCAATTAATTGAACTTAACGATGCTTCTGCGAATATTGAATGTCCATTTTGCAAACAAGCAATAATTGACTGGGCGCAAGAACAATATATTCAGCCATGTGAACATACTTTATTTATTGCTATGGATTTGGGGTTTGAATTTATTGCTGATCGATTTGAAGAGTGTATGGATCAAAATGTGGATGAGTTGCACGAAGATCCGAATATGAATATTTTTGAAGCTCTCACGACAACAACATATGAAAATCTAATTATTTTAAAATCTGATTTAGGTGTGGAAAATTTATTTCGCTATGTCGGGGTAAGTGATCGTTAAAATTGAGAGTATAAAAAAGCCAATCTATTGATTGGCTTTTTTATTATTTACGCTTCTGGCGCTGCACTGTATTGTTCAACTAATGGCTTTAATTCGCCATTTTGGAACATTTCAAGCATGATATCGCTACCGCCAATAAGTTCGCCATTTACCCAAAGTTGCGGGAAAGTAGGCCAGTTCGCAATTTTTGGTAATGTTGCACGAATATCAGGGTTTTCCAAAATATTTACATATGCAAATGGACGACCAATTTGACTGAGCGCTTCTACAGCACGTGCAGAGAAACCACATTGTGGAAACTGTGGAGTGCCTTTCATGTAAAGTAAAACGGGATGCTTCGCAATTTGATCGCGGATTAACGCTTCAGTATCACGTGCTTGTTCAGTCATAAAGAGATCCTCAACTAATCTAGCAGCATTATAGGGGGTGTTTACATCGCTTTGCAAACCACCTGATTACTTAAAGTTGCATTGAATATTCAATATTTTATTGTATAAACCGAAGCGATAGCAAAAAGCGGACGAAATTTTAGATAAATGAGTGATGAGACTTTTCATCAGAGCCAGTTTTTGCTTATATAAACCCTTCTTAAAACCTCATACAGACAGAGTTCGTTATGAATGATATTACCCTAGCTCCAATACAACCTGATCAACCATCACATTTAATGGCTACTTATGGTCGCCAAGCGATCAGTTTTGTACGAGGCCGAGGGGCATATCTATATACCGAAGATGGTACAGAGTATTTAGATGCTTTAACCGGTATCGCTGTATGTGGTTTAGGTCATGCGCATCCAGTCATCGCAGAAGCAATTGCTGAACAAGCTGCAACACTTGTGCATACAAGTAACTTATTTGAGATTCCTTGGCAAACGGCTGCTGCTCAGAAGCTTGCTGAAGTTTCAGGGATGGAAGAGATCTTCTTTTCAAACAGTGGTGCTGAGTCAAATGAAGGCGCCATTAAAATTGCTCGTAAATTTGGTACTCAACAAGGTATAAGTTCACCAAAGATAATTGTGGCAGAGCAATCATTTCATGGTCGTACTTTAGCAACACTTTCAGCTACTGGTAATAAAAAAGTACAAGATGGTTTTGCTCCTTTAACCAATGATTTTATTCGTGTGCCCTTTGGTGATGTAGAAGCAATTCAAGAAGCTGCTTTGCAGCACCCAGATATTGTTGCGATTTTGATTGAACCTATTCAAGGTGAGGGCGGTATTAATACAGCGCCTCAAGGCTTTAGCTATCTTGAAGAAGTCCGCACCATATGTAATCAACATAACTGGCTAATGATGCTAGATGAAATCCAAACAGGTAACGGCCGAACAGGTAAGTATTTTGCTTATCAACATACAAACATTGTGCCTGATGTTCTTACCACTGCGAAAGGGCTTGGTAATGGTTTTCCAGTAGGCGCTGTAATGACACAAGGTAAAGCTGTTGGCTTATTAGGACCTGGTAGTCACGGTTCTACTTACGGTGGCACAGTGCTAGGTTCTCGTGTGGTTTATACAGTAATTGATACAATCCAAATAGAGAATGCTGTAGAAAACGCGGCAGTTGTTGGTGGTTATATTGTTGATCAATTACGTGCGCAATTGGCACATAAAGATGTGCAAGTACGTGGCTTTGGTATGATGATTGGTATTCAATTGCCTAGAGACTGCGCTGAGCTCGTTGCAATAGCTCGAGATCAACATAAACTTATTATTAATGTTACAGCTGGTTCAGTAGTGCGTTTATTGCCACCAATTAACATGACTCAAGCACAGGCTGATGACTTGCTAGAGCGTTTAGTTGCTTTAATTAATAACTATCTTTAAGTTTTTACATCAATAAAAAATGGGCATATAAATGCCCATTTTTTTATATGAAATAATTAACCAGAGATGTACTGTTTTAATTGTTCAATGAGATTTTTCTGATCTTCCATCGCAGCTTTTACTAAGTCGCCAATAGAGATAAAACCAACTAGTTTTTCATTGTCTAATACAGGTAAGTGGCGTAAGTGACGATCTGTCATAAGCTGTAAGCACTCTTCAACTGTATTGTTTAGGCTTACTGTAAGCACTTTAGATGTCATAATTTCAGCAACGGTAGTGCTATATGATGAACGTTCCATAAGCGTTACTTTTCGTGTGTAGTCACGTTCAGACAAAATTCCGACAACTTTTTCACCCTCAGCTACGACGAGCGCACCAATTCCTTTATCCGCCATAATCTTAATTGCTTCAAGGACAGTGGCTTCTGGAGAAATTGTAAAAATATCTTGCTCTGCTTTGTTCTTGATTACTTGTGCAACGATTGTCATTTCTTCTGTCCTGTGTTTTATCATTTTGTTTTAAATTAGCTTGATTTTATAAAAATGCAAAGACTGGATAGTCATTCAAATACAAGTTTTACATTCAAGCGTTCAAAAAGCATTCTAATAGAGGTTAAGAACCTAAAGAAAAGTTTACGCTCCTTGCCAATTCGGATGTTTGAAAAAGAAATGTTGCATTTGCTGAGTAGATAACTTTAATTTTCTATGAGATGAATTAAACAAAGCAGGAGTGACGTTGAGTCGTGTTAAAGTTGGTAGTAAAGACTCATGGAAATCTTTAGGTGTAATTCTTCTTGGTTTGTAATGTGGCCAATGCTCTTTTGCGTAGCGATGTGCCTGCAAACCATTAAGCCAAAAAGGAAAAATAAAGTCTTCCTGATCTGATTTAATTGCCCATCCCTGATGAAATAATCCCCAAAGAACCCCGCAATACATCATGGTTCTTAAAATATAAATCTTAATCATCAAGTCTCTTGAAACCGGTTGTAGATTACTTAAACTTTTCATTGTGAATTTAAAGGTTCTAACTTGTCTTGCTTATTATAAAAAAATCAGATGACATTTCAGTTTAAACAGGTATCAAATCGTAAACAAATATTCCAGCTGTGAAATTCATGTCCTTTACTTCAAGCGGCTAGAGCCTGTGGTGCAATACAATGCAAACCAAATGTGTAGTGAATTATATTTACAGAAAATTTTTACAGCGTAAAAACGCCACCTGAGCCACGAATGAAGTGGCGAAGTAAAGCTTTTGATAAATTTGGGTTTTTATGGGCATAAAAAAACGCCACCTAAGTGACGTTTCTTTATGCTTGCATTGTGGCTAACTTTTGCCAATATTGTGCTTTAAGTGAGTCACGTTCAACACGGAAACCTTGATAATACAATTCTGCTAAAAACAGAGCAGCTTTACCGTGCCCAGCGCGAGCAACTTCTTCTAACTGTGCAACTGCATCCTGAAAATTCATTTGAGAGTGAATTGTGTTTACTGCAGTTGCGTACACATGTTCTAAATCATGATGAGAGATACGTTGAATCATAGAAAACTCCTTATTGTAATTATGATTACTTTTTCTAAAGGCCGCTGCCTTTAAATTAATTTAACTTAGAATTATTAAACTAATATTACAAATTAATGGATTTGTCAACTATTGGTGCATACCAGTTAATTCACTATTAGGATACATGATTAAACATTATTCACAAATAATTTTGAGTAAAATCAATATGAGAATAAAAGACAAGGAGAATAAAATATGACAAATACTATCGATGGCTTTGTTTTTGATACTCCACCTAGAGAGGAACAAATCATAGAGCTAGCCCATTATCATCGTAAACTATTAGATGAAGCGATCTTTCATCAAGAGATCCATTTAGGGGATTATTGTCTTGCTCAGCGCAAAAGAGTATTTGACTTTGCACGGCATTTGGAACCTGCACAAAAAAACTGGTTTTATCAAGTTTATGATGGTGAACTTAGAAAAATTGCCGACGAAGACGAACTGCATCCAGCCGATGCTGAAGAAGGTTTAAGTATTTTTGCGATGTTTTTAGTCTTGGTGATTATTGCAGCAATTTTATACTTTTCCGTCATTCGTTCACTAATAAGCTAAGTATTATTATCCAGTAAGGTACGATTCTTGGCCTTACTGGATGTTTGATCTTGTGCTTATGAGTATTGAACCCTACACTACACTAATTCGAGGTAGGTCATGCTCATATTCAAACAAAATTTTCTTAAATTAAAATCTGAGTTAAAAGTTGATCAATGTTTTAACCTATTTGTGGTTATTGTCATTGGCTGTATTTTTGTGCTGTCATATTTAGCATTACTTCGGCCTATTAGTCCCGAACAATATCAACGAATTATACAACTCTCTCATCAAGCCACTTATCCTAAAACTCAGGATATGGCTGAGCTGCTAATAGCTCAATCAGAAATTCATAGAGCAGAGTATTTAAAGTTAATGCATGCATATCAATTTGAAGGTGCTCATATTAGACAATATCCAGCACTTGCTCAGGAAGATACTCAGTAAATAGGGTAATCAGGCTAAATCTTGGTTTCCAAAGCTTTTTGAGCACTATTGTGGCAGGCAAAATTTTGAATTTATGCTAAACTTTATCTTTTTAAACGCGCTGCTTTTCAAGGAATCCGCATGGAGCAACAATCGAATATGCAAAATAAATTCTTGATAGATGCTGAGATCGGTGATGACGATGTCACATTACCTAATTTACCTGCTATCGATGTTCCCATCGTTGAATCTCCTGCTAAATCACAAGAAAATATTGAAGTAGCCAAAGAAGAAGTAGCATCTACAGAAACAGCGGCTGAACAACCAAAAACTGGTTTTTTTGGCCGGATGAAAGAAGGCTTAACCAAAACTCGTCGTAATTTCGCTGATGGTATGGTCAATATCTTGATTGGTGGAAAGGAAATTGACGATGAGTTACTTGAAGAAGTCGAAGAGCAATTATTGGTTGCAGACATTGGTGTTGAAGCAACTAAAACCATCATTACCAATTTAACAGAGCGTACAGCTCGTGGTGATTTGATCTATTCCCACTCTTTATATAAAGCGTTACAAGAAGAGTTAGTTGCTTTGTTGGCTCCACGTGTTAAGCCATTACATATTGACCCTAATAAATCACCTTATGTGATTTTGATGGTTGGGGTAAATGGAGTGGGTAAAACTACAACAATTGGTAAGTTGGCGAAACGTTTACAAGGTGAAGGTAAAAAAGTGATGTTGGCTGCTGGTGATACATTCCGCGCCGCAGCAACTGAGCAATTGCAGATCTGGGGTGAACGTAACGATATCTCTGTAGTAGCGCAAGGTCATGGAGCTGATAGTGCTTCTGTTATTTTTGATGCCTTTGAAAGTGCTCGTGCTAAAGGAATTGACGTATTAATTGCGGATACGGCAGGTCGTTTACATAATAAGAGTAACTTGATGGAAGAGCTCAAAAAAGTTAAACGTGTTATGCAAAAAATTGACGCAACTGCACCTCATGAGATTATGTTGGTAGTAGATGCGGGAACAGGTCAAAACGCGATCAACCAAGTACAAGAGTTTGATCAAGCTGTAGGTTTAACGGGTATTACCATTACCAAGTTGGATGGAACAGCTAAAGGTGGTGTACTCTTTAATATTGCAAGTCGCACCCATGTGCCAATTCGTTTTATTGGTGTAGGTGAAAAAATTGATGATTTAAGACCATTCTCGGCTAAATCTTTTGTTGCTGCGCTGTTTGAAACTGATAAGTAAATTGCTTGGTAACCCTAAAAAGCTTCACTAAATCGTGAAGCTTTTTTTATATGTATATCTTTTATTATTGTTGCGAAAATAAAACGAACTGTCATATTTTTAATGCTGATTATGAAAAATGACTTTAATACACTGTACTCATTCCCAAACAACGACCCTCGGTCAAATCAATAGGTAGGAAATAACAAAATGTCTACTTTCTTAGATAAAATTAAAAACCGTCGTACAATTTATGCAATTGGTAAAAACGTTGCATTAGATCGCACAAAAATTGAAGAAACTATCCGTGAAGCAGTTAAACATAGTCCTTCAGCTTTTAACTCACAATCTTCACGTATAGTGACACTATACGGTGAATCTCATGCTAAATTCTGGAATTTAGTTCGTGAAGCTTTGCGTAAAATTGTTCCTGCAGAAGCTTTTGCTGGTACAAATGCAAAAATTGATAGCTTTGTAGCGGGTGTTGGTACGGTTTTATTTTATGAAGACCAAGCTGTTGTTAAAAGCTTACAAGAGCAATTCGAACTATATGCAGACAATTTCCCTGTATGGTCTGAACACTCAAGTGCAATTGCTCAATTTGCAACTTGGACTGCGCTTTCAGAACTTGGTTTAGGTGCATCTTTACAGCACTATAACCCAATTGTCGATGCAGACGCAGCTGAAGCATTTGATGTTCCTGCAACTTGGAAATTACGTGCTCAATTAGTATTTGGTTCGGTTGAAGCACCAGCAGGTGAAAAAGCATTTATTAATGATGCTGATCGTTTCAAAACTTTCAATTAATTTAATTGAAGTTAAAAAAGAGCACCTATTTTAGGTGCTTTTTTTATATTTTTAGAATGAATAGGAAGAATATATAAAACGAAAATTTATGAAATTCAAATGCATATTTCAAAATAATAAATCAAGAAATTAGTCGATAAATGCTTTGTCATAAAATAGTCACAATCATATTGCATATTGCTCATGATTTAATAGCTTATCAAACACAGAGAAAGAGACAGATGACTTTAAGATTAGGTGTTGCTGCAATTGGTTTATTACTCAGCGGTTCGGTATTTTCAGCAGTTACAATTACAGCACCAGAGGAAATTGTAATCCTTGCGGTGAATGGTCAGGAAGTCAACTCTGGGTTATTTCGTTCATCTAAAAATAATTATAAAGTCGATGCTGGTGAAACAAGCTTAAGTGTGCGCTATCAAGAATACTTTGAACATTTAAGCGGGGAGCATGACATTGTTAAATCTGGAGTAATCACAATTCAAACTCCGGCTCTCAAAGATGGGCAAACTTATAAGCTCAGAATGGTAGATGCACCAAAGCAATTTGAACAAGCAAAGAAATATGCTGAGCAACCAACTGTGGCTTTGTACAGCGCAAATAATGAATTAATCGTACAACAAACTGGTGCAAACAATGAGGCAAAACCATGGTTTGCAACGGGTTTATTAGGAAAAGTCACTGACTTTACGACTAAATCATCTAAATCGCAACCTGAGGCAGTGTATGCCTCTGCTAAACCTACTTCTGTTCAGGTGGTTGTACCAGCTCCAACATCTATGCCTGTAACAGGCGTAGCCCAAACGAATGATCAACGTTTAGTAGAAACTTGGCAAAAAGCTTCTAAAGCTGAGCGTCAAAAATTTATGGCGTGGTTAGCTGAACAATCAAATTAATTTATTGCTATTTAAAATAAAGCCGATTTAATATCGGCTTTATTTTTAGAATTTTTATAAATAGCCTAAGTATATTTTATGAATAATTTAAATTTCCGTTCAGCTCAATTTCCTGATATTCCACAACTTGTAGCTTTAATTAATAAGTCCTATCGAGAACAACAAGATAGAAGTTGGACAACAGAACTTGATTGGGTAGAAGGACAGCGTATTACAGAGTTTCAATTAGAAGAACAACTACAACTTAGGAATTCAACATTATTGATATCGGAAACTTCTGCTTCTAAGCTTATTGCTTGTATTGGGCTTACATTTGAAAATAATCAGGTTGAGATTGGAACATTTTGTACTGATCCTCAAGTTCAAAATATGAGAGTGGGTCGATCTGTTTTAGAATATGCAGAGCAATATGCATTGAAAGAAGATCCCCATCTGACCAGCGCTTTAATGTATGTGCTAGATGTCCGTTCTGAATTGATCGCTTATTATGAAAGACGTGGATATATGAAAACGGGTAATAAGCAGCCATATCCGGTTGAAGCAAATGTAGGGGTGCCAAGGGTCCCTATTAAATTGGTTGAAATGAAAAAAGACCTCAGATGAGGTCTTTTTGATTTAGGTTAGGAACCAGATGTAATAGCCTAAAAGCATGAGAGGCCAAGCCACCCACGGGCTAAATAGCCATTTCCATAACCAGAAGTTAGGTACGAAACCCACTCCGTAAATAAAGCCACCAGAAATACCAATCATCACCAGCATAAGCTGGCTATGATTGTAGTGCCCGTTTGCATCTAGCATGAGTGAAGGATAAACCAACAAAATTGCAGCAAGAGGCAATGCCAACAGAAAAGAAAGGGCCATTGCAAATGCTTGAGCTTTTCGATGATTTGATGCTGCCATTGCTTTTGCCATCATTTATTCCTCATCTAAATCTTGATGGTGTTCGATATAAAGTGCGCTGAGTACGCCCGCAAAACATGCCATCAAAATGCCTAGGATCCATGCGAAATACCACATAGTTTTCTCCTTAATACAAGCTATGCGAGTTTGACTCGATATGTTTGTTAGTGATGACTCCCCACATTTTGTAATAAGACCAACTGGTATAGATCAAAATAAGAGGAACAAAAATGCAGGCAGCAACCGTCATAACGCCTAAAGTAAGGTGACTTGATACAGCATCCCACATTGTCAAGCTAGAGTTAGGATTGATACTAGATGGAAGTAGGAATGGGAATAGGGCAAAACCAGCAGTTAAAATTGCTCCTACAATCATTAAACTTGTACCAGTAAAACTTAAGCCTGCTTTTACTTTTGAAGAAGCAAAAATTGCAATGATTGCGCCTAATATGGCAAGAACAGGGGCAACTTTAGTCACTGGATAGGTGCTGTAATTGTTCATCCAACCAGGATTGCTATTGGTAACCACTTCTTTAGCTAAAGGGTTAAGCGCAGTATTTGGGTCTATAGCAACAGCATAGCTATAACCTGGAACTTGCCCAAAATACAGCCATGCTCCAATTACAAGGAAACAAATTAAAAATATAATCGCCATAATTTGAGTGGCCTTGGCAGAGCGCTGTTTTAAAGCTTCATCAGTACGTAGCATGAGCCATGCACCGCCATGTGCACAAAGCATAGACAGACTTACCACACCGCAAACTAAAGCAAAGGGGTTAAGAAGGGCAAAAAAGCTACCTGTATATTCAGAGCGTAATGTGCTATCTAAACTAAAAGGAATACCTAAAAACAAATTACCGAAGGCCACACCAAACACAAGCGCTGGAACAGCACCACCGATGCACAGACCCCAGTCCCAAGAGTTACGCCATTTGGTATTTTCAAGTTTAGAGCGATAATCGAAACCTACAGGTCTTAGGAAAAGTGCAAATAGAACTAACAAAAGTGCCCAGTACATGCCTGAGAAAGCGACTGAGTAAACCATTGGCCATGCAGCAAATAGTGCCCCACCTGCTGTAATAAACCAAACCTGATTACCATCCCAGTGTGGGGCAATGGTATTGATTGCAGCACGGCGTTCGCTATCGGTTTTTCCAACGAAAGGCATGAGAGCCATAGACCCCATATCAAAGCCATCGGTAAGAGCAAAGCCGATCAGAAGTACGCCAACTAACACCCACCAAATGATTTTCAATAATTCATATTCAATCATGATAAGGCCTCCCCATTAACCGCTGCTTTCGGTTCTTGCTTTTCAAAATGATATTTGCCAGTGTGTAGAGAGCTTGGTCCTAAGCGAGCAAATTTGATCATTAAATACATTTCAATAATCAAAAGAGCCGTGTAGAACGCTGCTAGCGCAATAATCGAACCCCATACGTCACCAGTACTTAAACTAGAAGTAGAGAGGTGGGTTGGTAGAATTTCACCAATAGACCATGGTTGACGACCACCTTCAGCTACATACCAGCCAGTTTGTGCAGCAATCCAAGGAAGCGGTAGAGCCAGCAATGCATATTTCAGTAGCCAAGGTTTATTTTCAGCATTTCTTTTTGCTACAGCCCAAGTCGCTAAAACGAAGAGTAATAGCATTAAGAAACCAGAGGCAACCATTGCGCGGAAAGAGAAAAATAGCGCTGTAACATTTGGAACAGTATCTTTTACAGCAGCTTTAATATTTTGCTCGCTTGCATCAACTACATTCGGTGCATATTTCTTAAGAAGTAGGCCATAACCTAAATCTTTTTGATTTTTTTCAAAAGAGGCTAATAACTCTGGTGAACGATCACCTGCACGTAATTTTTCAAGTTCGGCATAGGCAAGCATACCGTTGCGAATACGAACTTCATGCTGTTGCATGAGATCTTTAAGACCAGTAACTTCTTTGGTTGTTGAACGAGTTGCAATTAAACCTAATGCATATGGAATTTTAACTGCGTAATCTGTCCGCATCTCTTCATGGTTTGGTACACCAAACAAAGTAAACGGAGCAGGAGCAGGATGAGTATCCCATTCGGCTTCGATCGCAGCGAGTTTAGTTTTTTGAACATCACCGAGTTCATAGCCAGATTCATCACCTAACAAAATCACTGAAAGTGTAGATGCGAGACCGAAAATGGCAGCAATTGCAAAAGAGCGGCGTGCGAAAGGAAGATCACGTTTTTTAAGTAAGTAATAGCTTGAGATGGCGAGTACAAAAATTGCACCAGTTACATAGCCCGCAGAAACGGTATGCACGAATTTCACCTGAGCTACAGGGTTAAAGATCAGCGCGCCGAAATCAACTAACTCCATACGCATCGTTTCAAAGTTAAATGTAGCACCTACTGGGTTTTGCATCCAACCATTCGCCACTAAAATCCAGAGTGCTGACATATTAGAACCTAGAGCGACTAACCACGTTACGCCTAGATGCTGAACCTTACTTAAACGGTCCCATCCGAAGAAGAATAAACCAATAAATGTAGACTCAAGAAAGAATGCCATAAGGCCTTCAATTGCTAATGGAGCACCAAAAATATCACCTACATAGTGTGAGTAATAAGCCCAGTTTGTTCCAAATTGGAACTCCATTGTTAAGCCAGTTGTTACCCCTAAAGCAAAGTTAATACCAAATAATTTTCCCCAAAATTTAGTCATATCCTTGTAAATTTCTTTACCGGAAATGACATAAGTGGTTTCCATGATGGCAAGGATAAATGCCAAACCTAGAGTTAAAGGGACGAAAAGAAAGTGATACATTGCGGTCATCGCAAATTGAAACCGCGAAAGATCAACCACGCTTTCAGAAATCATCAACGTGTCTCCTTAATGTGGGAAATGTTATCGCCGGCAATATGCTCGGCGACCTGATTGTCAAAATTTTTGGGGATGGTGGGAGCATCAAACCAAATATGTTTGATCGTTAAGAGAAGCACTATTTTTATTATTAGAATAATAGTGATTTCTTTAACTAAACGACCATTAAGATTTTTAAAATTAAGGCTCATAAATTAAACCTCATTTGATATTAATTTTATTATTAATCAAAATATAATAAAAATAAACATTAAATATATTTTAAATGAATATTTAAATAATTAATTTATATAAAACAAACACTTAATATTTTAAAATAAATACTATACTAAAATGGTTTTAATTGATTATTAAATCCTACTAAAACACTTGTAAATAAAAAATATTAAGTTGATTAAAATGGTTTGTTTTAATTTAATACCAACCAAAATGGTTGTATATTATATTTATAAATACTATTTCAAACTAAAATAGTTGGAATAATAAATAATTAATTAAAAAGAAAATAATAAAATATAGACGTAATAAAGCCTGCAAAAAGCAGCAAGTAAATAGAATAGTAGTGAGAATTTAATCGGGGGCGAAAAGATCGTTTGATACAGAAATTTTCTTGGCTACATAATGGCTTTTATGCACTCTTACAAGGATAACTTGTGAGTATAATTCGAGTTCGCCGTATTCTGGTTCGACTTGAACGTAATGGAGCTGGCCGAATTCATCACGCACTCGCGCTTGGGCAGAAAATCCAGGTCTAGCATTACCACTAGAAACTGTCGCTAAGCGTCCTAGAAGATTATAGTTTGTATGAGTAAGCTTTGGTTTAATTACTTGGTCAAGGCAGTGAATCATGAACACAGTAAAAAAGATTGCGATGACAAGAGCTGGGACGATTAAATAAAATGGTGAAATAAAATAATGCTGGATTGCAAAGAAAGAGAGCTGTAAAAAATAGCCTGCAAAACTAAAATTGATAAGTAAAAAAACGAAAATTAAAGCTTTAGAAAATTTAACGTTAAGTAGTGGCGAGTTAGAAAGCCAAACAGGCGCAATTTTTTTGAGTAATTGACTTGGACGAAGTCCAATATACATACCAATAGTTTCTACCACGCTGAGTAATATCAAAGCCACTACACTTAAGTGAAATGGCATAAGATAATAATTGAAAAAGAAATCAGCCATGGCAGAAACTCTAATGTTGATCGCTTCAGTCTACGATATAGATACCGCCATCTGAATGTACTTTAATCTCAACTTTATTTAAAAAATCACCTAAACATGGTCCTGAGATACATTCGCCTGTTTCCACAGTGAATAAAGCACCATGGGTAGAACATTGAATATATTCTTGGTCTTGATCAAGAAATTGATTTTCTAAATATTCAAGCTCTGTTTGCAAGTGAGGGCATAAGTTTTGGTAAGCATAGAATGCGCCATCACGTTGTGTAATGAAAATAGTAATTCCTTGTAAAGTGTCAAAAGCTCTAGCTTCACGCTCAGGAACTTCTTCCGTCATACAGATCCTTTCCATTTCAAGCACATTCCTTCTGAAAATTTTCAAGAAGTTTAGCATAATCATTAATCGCTAAACGTGGGCCAAATTGAGAAACAACTTCACTAGAAATTAAGACAGCTAACTGTGCAGCAGCATTCAAATCTTGATGATGGTTTAGGGCATAAAGGAATGCGCCAGCAAATGCATCGCCAGCACCATTTGTATCAACGGCTTCTACGTGGCGACCTGCAACATGGAAATGTTGAGTAGAGTTAGAAACTAAAGCACCTTTAGCACTTTGTGTAATGACTACTGTATGATTTTTAAAACGTAATTGAGCAAGAGCATCTTCAACAGTTGTTGTATTTGTATACATTAAGGCTTCTTGTTCATTACAAAATAGTAAATCTACGCCATCATCCATGAGCTCTTCTAAGCCTTCGCGAGCGTATTGCACCATGGCAGGATCTGAAAGAGATAAAGCAATCTTAACATCATTTGCTTTTGCAATTTCTCTGGCTTGTTTTACAGCTTTGCGCGCTGTTTCACTTGTAGAAAGATAACCTTCAATATAAAGCCATTTTGCTGTTTTTAACGGTTCAAAGTCGATTTGATCTTGAGAAAGTTCAGCAGTGATGCCTAAATAAGTATGCATTGTACGTTCAGAGTCAGGACTAATGAGTACCATGCAGGTACCTGTCACGCCTTCACTGATTGATTTTGGAGTGGTTTGGATGCCAGCTTCATTTAAACCTTGCAGATAAATTGAACCCAAATCATCGTTACCAACGCGGCAACCATAAAAAGCACTTCCACCTAATGCGCTAAAGGCTACAGTAGTATTCGCAGCAGAACCACCACTTGCTTGACCTTTATAATCTTGATGCTGTTTTAACTCCCCATAAAGAGCAGATTGAGTGTCGCCATCGGACAACTGCATGGTGCCTTTTTGCAAACCTTGTTGACTAAGAAAATCATCAGACACTTTAAATTCTTGGTCGATTAATGCATTACCAATTGCAAAAAGATCTACAGTTGCCATATGTGTTGTCACAAAATAAAAAAATCAGGTTGCTAAGTTTACACCATTGCTTGGATTTGCTGTAGTTTGTTGAATAAAATTCAGTTAAATCAAAAATTAGTGGAAAAATATTATTGTGTGAAAATTCTTTAGACTCACAAATAGCTCGTTGAGATAAAATTGATCAGCTTTTTTATTCAATACCTAACATATACATAGAATTAAAAGCTTTTGTTCTGGTAGGATAAAACATTCATGGCTATGTGCTTGATATCAAAGCTGTGCCAATGAAAACTAATACTCAACAAAAACATAGTATTTTACTTGGCTTTTGTTCGCCAATCTCAAGCTGACTCAGGCTATAATGAGACTTATTCACTTATCCGATATGTTAGGAGATCACATGACTGTAGATGTCACTGAAACCATTTCTCAAACTGTTCACCCTGCGTTTCAGTTGCTACGTCAGCACCATGTAGAAGCATTAGATATTTTAGTGTCTGAATATAAGCATAAAGTCACAGGTGCGGTGCATTATCACTTGGCAACTGATTATGATGAAAATGTATTTCTTGTTGCTTTTAGAACCCAGCCTATGGACTCTAAAGGCACGGCACATATTTTAGAACATACGGCTTTGTGTGGCTCTGAAAAGTTTCCGGTACGTGATCCATTCTTTTTAATGATTCGTCGTTCTTTAAATACTTTTATGAACGCATTTACAGCAGCAGATTGGACAGCATATCCATTCGCTACTCAAAACAAAAAAGATTTTCAAAACTTACTTTCTGTTTATCTTGATGCGGCATTTGCTGCCAATTTGAATCCACTTGATTTTGCTCAAGAAGGTATTCGTATTGAACTTGAAAATGGTCAACCTGTTTATAAAGGTGTTGTTTTTAATGAAATGAAAGGTGCGATGAGTGCACCGTCTGACCAACTTTATCATCAGTTGGCCCATCATTTATTTCCTGAAACGACCTATCATTACAACTCAGGTGGTGATCCGAAAGATATTCCTGATTTAACGTATGAGCAGTTAGTTGATTTTTATAAAGTACATTACCATCCAAGTAATGCTGTATTCATGACCTTTGGTAATCAAACAGCATACGAGTTGCAAGAGCAATTTGAAAAACTAGCTCTACATAAGTTTTCTGCTGGAACAACTTTATATTCTAAGCCTGAAAAACGTTTAGCAGCGCCAATTGAAGTAACAGAGAACTATGGTGTTGATAGCGATGATTTAAAAGATAAGACTTATCATGTTTTATCTTGGTTATTACCAGAAGCAAATGACATTAAATTGCGTTTAGGAATGCGTTTAGTTGAAGGAATTTTATTAGAAAATTCAGCTTCACCACTCCGTCATTACTTAGAAACTTGCGGTTATGCTCAATCAACAGGCCCATTAATGGGTGTAGACGATAGTAATTTTGAAATGACTTTCTACTGTGGTGTTCAAGGTTCAAATCCTGAACATGCGCAAAGTTTTAGAGATGGTGTTTTAAATATTCTGCGTGATGTTGCTGCTAAACCAATTGATAGTAACTTAGTCGATGCAATTTTGCATCAAATCGAGTTACATCAACGTGAAATTAATGGTGATGGTACACCGTATGGTTTAAGTCTAATTTTAAATGGTTTAAGTGGTGCGATTCACTATAATGACCCAATTCAAATATGGGACGTCGACAGCGCAATTGCACAGGTTAAAGAAGAGTTGAAAGACCCAATGTGGCTATCAAATCTGATTCAAACACATTTGCTCGACAACCCTCATCGCGTGCAGATGACTTTAGTTCCAGACCCAACCAAGTCTGTAAAAGAGCAAGAAGCGGAAAAAGCTCGTTTAGCGGCTATTGGTGAAAAGCTAACAGATGCTGATAAGGCTGAAATCATTGCTAAGACTAAGGCTTTAGAGGAACGTCAGGACACTCCTGATAATCTTGAGTTATTGCCAAAAGTAGGTTTGGAAGATGTACCTGCTGACTTGCATATTGTGCAAGGTCAGTTACGCGAAATTATTTGTAATCGTATGGATACGCCGTTGAACTTGTATCATGCTGGTACTAACGGAATTTACTATCAACAAGTACTTATTCAGATTCCTGAAGATATTGTGAAGTCGCCTTATTTCAATTTGCTTTCTATTTTGATGGGTGAAGTAGGTGCAGGCGAATATGGCTATCTTGAACTACAAAACTTACAAACCGCTGTAAGTGGTGGTTTAGGAATGGGTGCCTCTTTACGTAGTAAAGTTGATGATAAAGATAAAATTAGTGCTTGGCTGACTTTAACGACTAAATCGTTGACTCAGAAATTTGATGCAATTCATTTATTAAAATTAGCATTTGAACAGCTCCGATTTGATGAGAAAGAACGAATTATCGAGTTATTGCAACAACGTAAAACACGTTGGCAATCTCGTCTTTCTGGATCAGGTCATAGCTATGCGATGCAGATTGCTTCTCGTAACATGAGTGCCTTGGCTCAACGTGACTATCAAAACACAGGTTTAGGTGCATTGAACTGGTTGGGTGAGCTTGTTACTAAAATTACCCAAGATGATGCCGCTTACGATGAGCTGATTACAGAATTAAAACGTATTCATAGTAAGTTATTGCAAGCACCTAAACAGTTCTTACTAGTGTGTGAAGAACATCAATCTGAACGTTTGGTTGAAGAAATCCAGAATGTTTGGGATAAATTGAATGTTGATACAGCTACAACTGAGTTAACTCAAGTAGAACAAGCTAATGATAATAATCATGAAGCATGGTTAATTCAGGCAAACGTTCAATTCTGTGCGTCTGCATATCAAGCCGTAGAAGTATCACATCCAGATGCAGCTCCATTAATGGTATTGGCAGCTTATTTACGTAACGGATTCTTGCACAGTGCTATCCGTGAAAAAGGTGGTGCTTATGGTGGCGGTGCTAGTTATGATGGAAATGCGTGTTCATTCCGTTTCTTTAGCTACCGTGACCCACGTTTAGCAGAGACGTTTAAAGACTTTGAAGCAAGCGTGCAATGGTTATTAAATACCGAGCAACAACCTCATCAGCTTGAAGAGGCAATTCTTGGTTTAGTGGCAAGTATGGATAAACCAGGCTCTCCAGCAGGTGAAGCGATTACAGCATGTTATGCATTGTTGCATGCGAGAACTCCAGCTTTCCGCCGTACTTTGCGTGAAAGATTGTTGCATGTAACATTGGATGATTTAAAACGTGTTGCTCGTCAATATTTGGCAGAGCAAACTCCTGTAAAAGCTGTAGTTGCGCCATTTGTTAAACGTGATGAATTGCAGCAATTAGGTTTTACCATTCAACAAGTTAATTAAAATAAAAATTGGAGATTGAACATGGCGTTCAAACAATTTGAACGCACATCTTTGCAGCTAAGCATGGGAATCGTGTTTAGCTGTTTATGTGCGTCTGTAACATATGCTGATACCTTAGCTCCAGCAAACCCTGCCACAGTTGATGCATGTGTTGCTCTTGCTTCGAATGCCGATCGTCTGGCTTGTTACGACTCTGTATTTAAGCCAGCAACTCTACCTGTTGTACAAGCTGCGGTAGTACCTGAGCCTGTTAAAAAAATTGATCAGCCTGCTGTTCAACCAGAAACATTTAAAGAGAAGGTGGTAGACACGGTTAGTAATATTAAAGTGATTGGTAAAGCACCTACACTTGAACCTACTACTTCTTTGCTAGATCAACGTTGGGAATTATCTGAAAAAAGTAAGCTAGGTGTTTGGAATATTCGTGCTTATCAGCCAGTCTATTTACTACCTGTATTTTGGACCAGTGACAAGAATGAATTCCCGAGTAGTCCAAATCCAAATAATACTGTAACGGATGCTCAGAATCTGAAATCAACAGAAAGTAAGTTTCAGATTTCTTTGAAAACCAAAGCTTGGGAAAATATTTTTGGAAATAATGGTGATTTGTGGGTAGGGTATACACAATCTTCACGCTGGCAGACGTTCAATGCTGAAGAATCTCGCCCATTCCGTGAAACGAACTATGAGCCAGAAGCAAGTTTAATGTTTAGAACGAACTACGAGTTGCTTGGTTTAGATGGGCGTTTGCTTGGAGTTACCTTAAACCATCAGTCAAATGGTCGTTCAGATCCATTATCTCGTAGCTGGAACCGTGTAATTTTTAATGTTGGATTGGAGCGTGGTAATTTTGCTTTAATGCTTCGTCCATGGATTCGTCTTGAAGAAGATAGTAAAGATGATAATAATCCGGATATGGAAGATTACATTGGTCGTGGTGATTTAACAGCGTTTTATAAGTGGAAGCAGAATGACTTCTCTTTAATGCTGCGTCATTCATTGAAAGGTGGTGATGACTCTCATGGTGCTGTGCAATTTGACTGGGCTTTTCCAATCAGTGGCAAATTACGCGGACATTTCCAGTTGTTTAATGGTTATGGTGAAAGCTTGATTGATTATAACCATCGAGCAACTTATGCTGGTTTGGGTGTGTCGCTCTTGAATTGGTACTAAGACGCTATAAGAAAAGCCGCTTTTAAAGCGGCTTTTTTATTATCCAATTTGGATGTTGGCTTGAGGATGTTTAAGCCGGCTCTTTTTAGGAGTAGCGATTAAATAGGCGAGTGTTAAAGGCCCAAGCCTTCCAGCAAACATGAGTAGGCTTAAAATAAATAAACTACCGTTATGTAAATCAGGTGTGATTCCACGAGAGAGACCCACTGTACATGCGGCAGAAACAACCTCAAAAAGCAAATTCATAAAATCTGCTTTAGGTTCTAAAAGTAAAAGAATAAAGAAACCAATGAAAATCAGTATGCTCGTAATAGCAGTCACTGCTAATGCTTTATAGGTGGTTTCGTGCGATACAGAGTGATTAAATATTCTAATTTCATCTGTACGGCGTAAAAATGAAATTACACTAAGTACTAAAATGACAAAGGTTCCAACTTTGATTCCACCCGCTGTACTCAGTGAACCACCACCAATAAACATCAATAACATCATTAGTAGTGAGCTACTGTTGGTCATTGCACCTGTATCAATGGTATTAAAGCCTGAAGATCGTGGAACTGTTGCCTGAAACCAAGCGTTTAATGCTTGTTCACCTGAGTTTAACATCCCTAAAGTCGCGGGATTTTGAGCTTCTAAAGCCCATATTAAAATAAACGCAACGAGGTTAATAATTGCAATGGTTGTCAGAATAAGTTTGCTATTTGGCGTTAGTTTTTTCCATCTTTTGTTTTGCTTAATATCCATGAGTACTAAAAAACCAAGACCACCTAAAGTGTAAAGGATGCTAATGGTTATACAAATAATATAGTTACTTTGGAAATTTATTAAACTATTGGAAAATAATGAAAAACCAGCATTGTTGAATGAGGAAATGCTATAAAAAACTGCATAATATAAACCACGTGCAAACCCGTATGTTGGTGTAAAAGCAGTCGTGAGAATAATTGTACCAATCAGCTCAAAAATAAGAGTATAGGTGACAACGCCTTTAGCAACAAAAGTAACTTTAGATAGGCTCGTTTGCCCGAGACTATCTTGAGCCATCATTTGCTGTTTAAGACCAACTTTTGGTGACAAACTTAATGCTGCCAATATCGCAAAAGTCATAAATCCCAAACCGCCAGACTGGATCAGCAATAAAATAATAGTTTGCCCAAAGAGGGTAAAAGACTCATGAATATTTAAAACGGATAGACCGGTAATGGTAACTGCTGAGGTGGCTGTAAAAAGCGCATCCATCCAACTGACATTGCCTGTATTCGCAAATGGCAATTTAAGCAATAAAGTGCCAAAAGTAATAAAGCCTAAAAACCCTAGCGCTAAAAGAGAAGGAGGGCTTAAATTTAACGTTTTATGAGGCTTGGGATATATGGACATATTCTAGAGTTCGTTTTCTTATAAGAAGCAATTAGAAAGTTTCTTTAACTGTGATAAATGACCTTCTAAAATAAGAATATCATGTGTTTGCAAAGTGAAATTTTCTTCAGTCTCAAACAAAATTTGTTGCTGTCTTTTCACGAGCAATGTTTTGACTTGAGGAGCTTGCTGCATAATGCCATATAAATTGATGCCATTAAGCTTATCTGGGATCTCAATTTTGATAATGTAATGATCATCTTCTAAAGACATATAGCGACTTACCATTGGGTAATTCAGGGCTTGAGCAACTCTTACCCCCATATCTTCTTCAGGATGAATAATCTTATTGATATTAAGGTGTGACAAAATGGTGTGATGAGCTTTGGTTTTTGCCTTTACCCAAATTTTATCAATGCCGAGATTTTTTAAGTTCAGTACACACAAAATACTGGCTTCAATATCTTCACCAATTGCAACAACGACCGCATCACAGTTCTGAATGTTTAATTCATCAAGCACATGTTCGTCAGTAGCATCAGCAATGACGGCATGAGTTAAAACGTCGGCAAGATTTTCGACATTCTTTTTTACCGTATCGATGCCAATAACATCATGATTCAATTTTGTGAGTTCTTGAGCAACTGTTGCTCCAAAACTACCTAAGCCAATGACTGCAAACTGTGCCATGTTGTTCCTTTTTTCCGAGTTAGATCATTATTTTTAAGGATATTTTCTTTAAGATAAAGAGAAGCAATGTAAAGATGCTAGAAATATAAAAGATTGTATAAAAAAGCCGACAACTTTGTCGGCTTGTTCATTAAAACTAAAGATTATTTCAAGAAACGTTTGTAGCCAACATTATCAGTAATTTCTGCATACGGATAATTAATCTGCTCAAGCGTTTCAATCAATCCGTCAGGGTTTTGTTTCGCATCGGTTGCTTGTAAGCCAACTAAAACACGTCCTTCTGCTGCACCATGGTTACGGTAATGGAAGAGGGTAATGTTGTGAGTTGGACCTAAACGAGTTAAGAATGTTAAGAGGGCGCCTGGACGTTCAGGGAACTCAACACGGAACAATCTTTCATCATCTAGATTTGCGTGACCACCAATTAAATAACGAATATGTAATTTGGCAACTTCATCATCAGAGAGATCATCAACTACATAATTTTGTTGTTTTAATTGTTCCAAAATTTCATGACGCTCTGCATCTCCACCTTTTAAACTAATACCGACGAATACTTGCGCTTCGTCTGTATTGTTTGCGCGATAGTTAAACTCAGTGATATTGCGACCTTGTAAAGCACGACAGAAGCCTAAGAATGCGCCTTTTTCTTCAGATAAGGTAACTGCATAAATCGCTTCACGTTGCTCACCTAACTCGGTGCGTTCGGCAATATAGCGTAGGCGGTCAAAATTCATATTGGCGCCGCAAACAATCGACACCATATTTTTATTACTGATTTTATGCTCGTGAATATATTTTTTGATACCCGCTAAAGCCATTGCTCCAGAAGGTTCAACAATGCTGCGGTTTTCATCAAATGTGTCTTTAATTGCTGCACAGATTTCATCTGTATTCACAGTGACAATATCAGGATCAACAATTGGTCCTGAATTATCAGATTTGCGCAAACGAATAATATCAAATGGTAAAGCACCAATTTGTGCAACAGCTGTACCATCTGCAAATAGGCCTACATGTGGCAAAATTACACGTTCATTTGCTTCTAAAGCTGCTTTTAAACAAGCAGACTCTTCATATTCAACACCAACAACTTTTACGTGCGGTGCAACTTCACCAAGGTAAGCAGCTACGCCTGAGATAAGGCCACCACCACCTACAGCAACAAACACATATTCTACATCACGCCATTGACGTAATATTTCATTGGCAATTGTGCCTTGACCTGCAATGACAAGCTCGTCGTCATAAGGTGGAATAAATACAAGACCTTCAACTTCTGCACGTTGTTGAGCATATTTATTTGCGATATCAAAGCTATCGCCATGTAACACGACTTGGCCACCTAAGCGTTTAACAGCCTGAACTTTAATGTCAGGTGTTGTGCTTGGCATAACAATAATAGCTGGAATTCCTAGTCTTTGTCCTGACAATGCTACGCCTTGAGCATGGTTGCCAGCAGAGGCGCAAATTACTCCGCGTTCAAGTTGTTCTTTTGGTAATTGACTAATACGGTTATAGGCACCGCGTAATTTAAAAGAAAAAACGGGTTGTAAATCTTCACGCTTAAAACGAATTGTATTGTTTAATTTTTGACTAATTCGTGGAGCTGCTTCGAGAGGTGTTTCAATTGCAACATCATAAACCGTTGCTTGTAAAATTTGTCGTACCACACGAGACAGCATGTTCATCTTCCCTATAACAGTTTAAAATAGGAAATTATTGTAGCAAACCCTTGTGCATTTGCGCCGTTTATTGGCGCATAAATGTCAAAAAATAGTTGAGTGATGTAATGAGCCTATATGCAACCCAAGATGAAAAGAAACAAGCTGCTGCGAAAGCTGCTTTAAAACACTTACCCAAAGGTGGCATTTTGGGTGTTGGAACTGGAAGTACTGTAAATTTTTTAATTGATTTACTCCCAGAATTACAATTAGAAGCAGCTGTGGCAAGTTCTCAAGCAACTGCTGATCGTCTTAAAAAACTTGGTATTGAAGTGGTTGATATGAACCATGTAGGTAGCCTAGATGCTTATGTTGATGGTGCAGATGAGATTGATCGCCATATGCATATGATTAAAGGTGGCGGTGCTGCATTAACACGTGAGAAAATTGTTGCATCAATTGCTAAGAAGTTTGTGTGTATTGTTGATGATTCAAAATGGGTTGATCAACTTGGACGTGATTTTCCACTTCCAGTAGAAGTTATTCCAATGGCGCGTTCGGCTGTAGCTCGTAAATTGGTAAGTTTAGGTGGTGACCCAGTTTATCGTGAGGGTGTAGTTACAGATAACGGGAATGTTATTTTGGATGTTTTCAATCTTAATATTTTAAATGCTATTGAACTGGAAAAAATAATTAACAATATTCCTGGTGTGGTAACTAACGGTATCTTCGCCTTAAATCCTGCAACGATTGCAATTGTTGCAACGAATAATGGTATTGAAGAGCGTACAGCACAGTAATGTCTGCAAAAATGCCAGAGATTAAAATCGTTCGACACGTAAGAGCACGAAAATTGCGCTTACGTGTTGAGCCTGCTTCAATCCGTCTTACGGTTCCTTTATTTTGTAGTAAAAAACAAATTCAGCATTTTTTAGCACAATCTGAACAATGGTTAACCGAGACATGGAATAAGCAACAAAACGTCCAATCGGCATCCATTGATATTCCTTCAGAAATTTATTTCTTTAATAAAGAACAGCCATTTCAAGTCGTTGTTCAAAAGCAGCATCGTGTTTTTCAATTCGACTGGGAAAACAATTCTTTATTTATTAAAGACACACAGCCATATTTGGCATTGCAAAACGCAGTTATTGCTTATGCGAAACAAGAATTACCAGAGCTTTTGAAAGAATTAAGTGAGCACACTCAATTGGCTTATAGGGAATGCACAATTCGCCGCCCGAAAACTCGGTGGGGAAGTTGTAGTAGTCAGCATAATATTATGCTACATGCAGGGCTGGTGCTTATGTCACATGAAATTGCTCGCTATGTGGCTATTCATGAGTTGGCGCATACTAAACATTTTGACCATAGTCCTGCATTTTGGGCAGAAGTTGAAAAATACGATCCATATTTTCAAAAACACCGCAGACAACTTAAATCAAATCCATTGCCTGCATGGTGGTATGTTTCAGCTTAACTAAAGGCACATTCTAGTTGCGGTGTTTGTAAGCTATCGGGTGCTTTCCGGCTATCTAAACCTGCTTTAGCACTAATAATCTTATTTGCTTTAATAGATAATTGGATAAAGTTGTATTGTTGCGTCGAGTTATTTGGTTCGGCTGAACTTGAATTGAGTAAATAACTTGAGCTGGCAGCATCTGTTTGCAATAAATTATCGGTACTATCAGCACTTAAAGCAGCACGATAAATTTGTGAGCCTTTACTCAAGTCGATTTGACCGTTCGCACGAAAATTAAGCTGACATCCAGTTGAGGTGTCTTCATAGTGGCCCACTAAATAGTCTGTAGCTGGTAGGTTTGGATCTGATAGGTTGATGCTAGTTAAGCCTTGTTTGCATGGATAGGTTGATCCATTACACGTCGCTGTGGTGGTAAACCCAACAGCTCTACGGTAATCTCCAGCACCGTCAATGCGAATGAATGTTGTTGAATTTACAGTAGGAACAATTCCTGTATATTGTTTTTTTTGTAGAAGTTCATAACCCGTCTGATCTAAAGACTGTTGTGAATTAGCCTGAGCCAATTGCAAAGTAGATGCTTTTAGGTTGGTTCCAAAGTAATCGCGCGTTACTTTTTGATTAGCTGCAATATCTAACAGCGTATTTTTTAGTGGATCAATATTATCTGGAGCAGGTGTGAAAATAGGAGTGAAGGGTGTTTGATCCCCATGAAGTTTTTTCCCATCCAAAAAGCCATCTTTTAAATCAGTTGCTAAACTTTTAACAAGTTCTTGGTAGGTGTTTGCTCCGCCATGAATTGTTGACCAATATTGTAAGTAACCAAAGCTAAGATAACTATCTACATATGTACTAGGTTTAGTAGTTGAGTATCGCAATAAAGTTAAATTCAGAAGGGAATTAGCTGGACTTAAACTTGGAATGTCACCATCTTTAAACGCATTCATTAACGATTTGTAGACATCTTGAGAAGCTAAATCCACATGTAATTGCTCAATACGGGTTGGGTCAACCGTTTCTTGAGGGAGTTGTCCTGAACGTATGACAGCTCGTTGATAAACTGCTTCACTGCTTGGGCTAATGAATTGGATTCTGCCACTTACACTGTTTGGTGTAATAAATGCATGATAAATACCTGACAAATTTTGGTATTGTGGAGTAATGGGGTCAAACACTTGAGATGAGCTTTGAGTTGTAATTTCTACGCGATATAAACGATTCAATTTTGCAGTAGGAATTTTGACATTAAAGCTATTTAAACTCGCAATAGAAGTATCCACTAGAACAGCGTTGTTGGTGTTGTCATATACTTTAAGCTGGATATTACGCATTTCTACAGGGGTTTTTAAAGTAACATCAGTTGTTGCTTCAGGTGTAGGGTCAACTGGCGTTGGTGTAGTGGGTGAACTGCCTCCACTACTACCTCCACCTCCGCAACCAGTAAGGGCTACACTTAAAATGAATGTGCTCAAGCCAAGGTACGTGCGTAATTTTGTTTCTTTTGATTGTTGAAGCATCCTAGCTCTCCAAAAATTAATCTGGTATTTATTTGCTGATATTTATGTGGTTATGACAGTCCAGTAAGTGCTATCTGATTGTCGCTAAAATTAAAAAAATTAAAATTACCAAGCATGAAATGGTTTTGTAAGCTTGGACATCCTGTCATACTACTGCCCAAGTATAGATTCAAAAATTGAGGTAATGCACGTGATTTCTGTCGGAATTGTTGGTGGAACGGGTTATACAGGCGTTGAACTATTACGTATTTTATTACGACATCCTAAAGCGCAGGTTCGAGTTCTTACTTCACGTACAGAAGCGGGCAAACCAGTTGCAGATATGTTCCCTAATTTACGTGGACATACAGATCTTCAATTTTCAGATTTAAACATTGATGCATTAAAAGAGTGTGATGTTGTATTTTTTGCAACGCCACATGGTGTTGCCATGCAACATGCCAAAGATTTAATTGCAGCTGGAACTAAAGTTATTGATTTAGCAGCAGACTTTCGCTTACAAGATCTTGAACAATTTGAAAAATGGTATGGCATGGAGCATGCTTGTCCAGATGTACTAAAAGATTCTGTATATGGTCTAACTGAGTTAAACCGCGAAAAAATTAAACAAGCTCAAGTTATTGGTAACCCTGGTTGCTATCCAACGACTGTTCAATTAGGTTTAGCGCCACTATTAAAATCAGCACAAGCCCTGATTGAAACCAAAAATATTATTATTGATGCGAAGTCTGGTGTTTCTGGTGCTGGCCGTAAAGCAAGCTTGGGCATGATTTATAGTGAAAACGCTGATAACTTTAAAGCATATGGTGTTGCAGGTCATCGTCACCATCCAGAAATTGTAGAAGCCTTAGAAAATATTGCAGGACAAAAGGGCGGATTTGATGGGCTCTTATTTGTTCCGCATCTAGTACCGATGATTCGCGGTATGCTGAGTACAATTTATGTAGATTTGACAGAAGCTGGTAAGCAGACAGACTTACAAGCTTTGTATGAAAACTTCTATGCTAATGAAAAATTCGTAGATGTTATGCCTGCGAATAGTTCACCTGAAACACGTAGTGTACGTGGTGCGAATGAACTTCGTATTGCATTATATAAACCACAACCAAATAAACTGATTATTTTGGCAGCTCAAGATAACCTTGTAAAAGGTGCATCTGGTCAGGCTGTACAAAATATGAACCTTATGTTTGGCTTTAGTGAAGATGAAGGCTTACAAGGGATTGGTTTATTACCATAAAAAACTCTTTTTTGCTTCACACACATTTAAATTTCGATTTAAATGTGTGTCTTGACTCTGATCTTGAACACTGAGATGACGATGCAAAACTCTGGACAGACGACTTCGGCAGAAAGTTCGTTGCAAAAGAAAAATTTTTTAAACACTAATAAGCCTTTGTTTATTGGTGCTGCTATTTTAATGAGTGGTTGTTTTGCGCTCGGCTATACAATTGGGCACCGTCAAGGTTTAACTGTTGTTGGTTACGATGCAGATGCGGAGCAATTGGTTGAAGTGGTGCAAAAGCAAAAAACAGCTTTAGATGCAGTTAACAAAAGCCTTAATGCAGCGGTGCAAGAGCGTGATGTGGCTGTGACAAATGCAAATGATCTGTTTGAAGCGCTTAATCAAGCGAACGCCGATAAGACTCAGCAAGAAGGTATGAGTAATATCTACCGTGAGATTTTGAGACAGCGCGGTGGTTTGAGCTTAACAATCCAAAATCTGGCAATTAAACCTTTACCTGAAAACGCTTATGAATATCAGCTAGATTTAGTCCAAGTAAGTCCAAGTAAGCGCCGTGCTTTGGGTTCGGTTGAAATCAGATTGATTAAAGATACTGAAGTTTTAGTCGTACCGCTTGAAGCGAAGAACTTTAACTTTACTGACTTTGAGCGCTTAACCGGTCGTTGGACAATGCCTAAAGGTTTCACGCCTCAATTTATTGAGGTGCGTTTAACTGGTGGTTCTGATACACCGATTATTAAACGTTTTAGTTGGCAGCGTGGTAAACCTGTCGAAACATCTTCTGCTTTCGTGGCAGAAATTCCTCAAGCTGAAGCAAATTCACAATAGTAACATCCTATGCGAACAAATAAGCGTCAAACAAATTTAAAAGATATCAAGGCTTCTTTTCAGCAGTCTGGCTATGTCGATTGGCACTTCCACCCACGCTTAAGTGATTCGCAAAACGAAGATCATGATGGAGAGGTTGTTGTACAAACAGCTCCTCCTGAACTCAAGCGTCCCCCATTATATGCAGTCGTATTAATGAATGACGATTACACTCCAATGGACTTTGTAATTGAAATTTTACAACAATACTTTGCAATGAATCTTGACCAAGCAACTCAAGTAATGCTAACAGTACACTATGAAGGTAAAGGTATTGCCGGAGTCTATCCAAGAGACATCGCGGAAACTAAGGCAAACCTTGTTAATAATTACGCTCGATCGCAAGGTCATCCATTACTTTGCCAGATTGAGCCTAAAGCATAAGGGGGTTACATGCTCAGTCGTCAATTAGAAGTATCATTACGTTTGGCTGTTAGCATGGCTCGTCAAAAGAGACATGAGTTTCTTACAGTTGAACATTTATTATTAGCACTACTCGACAACGATTCAGCCGTGAATGCATTAAAAGCATGCGGGGCTGATATAGTTTCTTTGCGTAAAGAATTAGAAGAATATGTAGAACAACATACTCCTAAGCTTGGCGAAAATAGCGAGCAAGCGCCTCATCCAACAGAAAGTTTCGACCGCATTTTGCAACGTGCTATTTTTCACGTGCAATCAAGTGGCGGCGATCGTACTGTTGAAGGTGCAGATGTTTTGGTCGCAATGTATTCAGAGCGTGATTCTTTTGCTGTGTATTTACTTAAACGTCATCAAATCAATCGTTTGACATTGACTCAATACTTGTCTCATGGGACACGTAAAGACGAAGTACAAGTTGAAGAAGAAGTTGAAGATATTGAAGGTGAAACTAGCGCAAGCAATGCAGGGCCACTTGAGCTTTATACGCTGAATCTAAATGTTGAAGCGCAAAAAGGCAAAACAGACCCATTGATTGGTCGTGAAAAAGAAATTGAGCGTACAGCTCAAATTCTGTGTCGCCGTCGCAAAAACAATCCATTGCTTGTAGGTGATCCGGGTGTGGGTAAAACCTCGATTGCTGAAGGTTTGGCATGGTTAATTGTGAATGGTAAGGCGCCTAAACCTTTAAGTCAGGCTGAAATCTATAGTCTAGACATTGGTGCATTAGTTGCTGGAACTAAATATCGCGGTGACTTTGAAAAGCGTTTAAAACAATTGCTTAATGCATTGAAGAAAAATCCAAATGCGATTTTATTCATTGATGAGATTCATATGATCATTGGTGCAGGCTCAAGTATGGGCAGCACAATGGATGCATCAAATCTTATTAAGCCAGCTTTAGCTAATGGTACTTTACGTTGTATTGGTTCAACGACTTTCCAAGAATATCGTCAGGTTTTTGAAAAAGACCATGCGTTATCTCGTCGTTTCCAAAAGATTGATGTCAATGAGCCAAGTATTGCTGAAACGATTGATATTTTACGTGGATTGAAAACTAAGTTTGAAGATTTCCACCACGTACAATATGACGATAAGGCTTTGGTATCAGCTGTAGAGCTTTCTGCTAAATTCATTAATGATCGTTTCTTGCCAGATAAGGCAATTGATGTCATTGATGAAGCAGGTGCTCAACGCCGTTTGAAAGCTGAAACTGATGATAGCTTGATTACCGTAGAGAATATCGAAGATATCGTTTCTAAGATTGCTCGTATTCCACCAAAAACTGTGTCTAAAGATGATAAGTCAGTGCTTGAAAATCTTGAGCGTGATTTGAAACGTGTGGTGTTTGGTCAAGATGAAGCAATTACTGCATTAGGCTCAGCGATCAAGTTATCTCGTGCTGGATTGAAGTCACCAGATAAACCAGTGGGTAGTTTTGTTTTTGCTGGTCCAACAGGTGTAGGTAAAACTGAGGTTACTAAGCAACTCGCTAAATTATTGGGTGTAGAGCTTGTACGTTTCGATATGTCTGAATATATGGAACGTCATGCAGTTTCACGCTTAATTGGTGCACCTCCAGGGTATGTGGGTTATGACCAAGGTGGTTTGCTTACTGATGCGATTCACAAAAATCCGCATTGTGTCTTGTTGCTTGATGAAATTGAAAAAGCACATCCAGATGTGTTTAATCTATTGCTACAAATCATGGATCATGGCGCTTTAACGGATAACAATGGACGTAAGTCAGACTTTAGAAATGTGATTATTGTTCTGACTACGAATATTGGAGCAGAAAGTATTTCTCGCGCGAGCATTGGTTTCACGGAACAAGATCATAGTTCTGATAACCAAGAAGCGATGAAACGTGCTTTCTCTCCAGAGTTCCGTAACCGTTTAGATGGTGTTATTCAATTCAAAGCATTGCCAACAACTGTGATTGAGTCTGTAGTCGACAAATTCTTGACAGAATTACAAGCGCAATTGGATGAAAAACAAGTTGTTCTGGATGTTGATCAAAGTGCACGAGATTGGTTAGCTACAAATGGTTATGATCGTTTGATGGGTGCTCGTCCAATGCAACGTCTCATTCAAGAGCACTTGAAGAAACCACTCGCTGAAATGATTCTGTTTGGTGAACTTGCAGATCATGGTGGTAACGTGGCTGTATCGGTGAAAAAAGAAGATGGTAAAGCTGTCGGCTTAAAACTTGAAGTGTTTGAAGATCATCATACGGCAGAACCAGCATAACTTATGTTAATTGATAGTCTTGCTATAACCCGAATACTCAGTGTATTCGGGTTATTTATTATCACGGCAATTGCTGAAATTCTTGGTTGTTATTTTCCTTATCTGATTTTAAAAGAGGGTAAGTCGGCTTGGCTGTGGCTACCTACGGTCTTAAGTCTGGCTATCTTTGTATGGTTGTTGACTTTACATCCGGCAGCTTCTGGGCGCATTTATGCGGCCTATGGCGGTATCTATATTTTTACTGCGCTTATGTGGCTACGCTTTGTTGATCAGGTGGGATTAACAAGATGGGATATATTAGGTGGTCTAATTGTGCTTTGTGGAGCTGGTTTAATTATTTTGCAACCTCAAGGGTTGATTCGTTAATGCATCATTGAATCAAATCTTAAGCGAGAAAATAAGAAGTTTTTTTCAAAAAAAAGACTTGTCAAACTCATCAACAATGCGTATTTTAGTTTTAAGGAACATTTTTTAATATTTGAGATAAAGATGTTAAATCAATCTGTGAACACTAACGCTTATTATTACTTTTGGCAATTTAGATAGTTGCCTGAGCGTATTCGGGCATAAGAAAGTTGCCCATCACAGTTAATACCTGATCGGCAACCCCGATCAGGTTTTTTTATGCTTTATTTTTTTAGAATCGAGGAACTTAAAATGAACAACATGACTTATTCGTACTTTAGCAACTTTTATTGGTTTTACTTTTGCTTACCTTTACCAACGAATAGATCCAAAACGCTCAAATAAATGATCGGACTGAGTAGATTGCAGTCCCAAGGAAAAAACCAATGAATGCCCTAAATACTTTACTGACTCAAACCAATACAAAAGAAACACCAGTTAGTTTACCTATCCAGTTAAAAGCGAAATACCCGCTTGCACACTCTTTCGCACGTCAAATTGCCGAACATCGCCAAATTATTCAAAATATTCTTAACGGCAACGATCATCGTCTAATGGTAATTACAGGGCCTTGTTCAATTCATGATCCAGTTGCAGTACTTGAATACGCTGAAAAACTGCAAAAATTACAAGAAAAAGTTAAAGATCAGATTTTTATCGTGATGCGCACATACATTGAAAAACCACGTACCACAGTTGGTTGGAAAGGGTTCATGTATGATCCAAATTTAGATGGTTCATCAAATTTACAACTTGGTTTGGAAAAATCTCGTGAACTCTACCTACAGATTATTGAAAAGGGTTTGCCAATTGCGAGTGAAATTTTAAGTCCAATGGCAACTGGCTATTTTGATGATTTATTGGCTTGGGGTGCAATTGGGGCTCGTACAAGCGAATCTCAGATTCACCGTGAAATCTCAAGTCATATGCCATACAGTATTGGTTTCAAGAATGGTACTGATGGCTCAATTCAGATTGCATTAGATGCGATTCAGTCCGCGCAAAATGAACATCAATTTTTAGGAATGAATCAACAAGGCTTGCCTTCAGTGATTCAGAGTGCTGGAAATCCATTACCACATTTGATCTTGCGTGGTGCAAATCATGGACCAAATTACGATTTAGCTTCAATTCAGGCGATACGCGAAAAGTACAAACAAAATTTACCTGCACTGGTGATTGATTGTAGTCATGGTAACAGCGGTAAGGATCCATTGCGTCAGCCAGAAGTTTTACAGCAAATCGTTGCTGAACGTTTAAAAACACAAGTTCGAGGTGTCATGATTGAAAGTCATTTGGTTGATGGTAACCAAAAGATTTCTTGTGATATGACTTATGGCCAGTCAGTAACTGATGGTTGTTTAGGGTGGGAAAAAACAGAGCAGCTTTTATTAAATGTCTCGAAGCAATTAAAGACAAAAGAATTAGCTCATTCCGCTTAATTATTTTAGATTTTAAAAAGGGATCTATAAATAGATCCCTTTATTTTTTAAGAAGCATGTTTGAGTTCGGATAAGAATGTAGTAATTTCATGCCCAAACTTTTTAGGTTCTGTTAATAAAGGGGTGTGACCTGAGCGTTCAAAATATATTGCTTTTGCATGCTCAACACTATGTGCAATGAGCGTTTGCCCAGTTTCTGGATAAAGTGTCGAATTACGACCAATAAAGAAAGTGGTAGGACATGCTAACTGCTGAATTGCTTCTCGATAATCTTCATTATGATAAAGATAGTTTTCAACATACCAAAACAAGTAATCTAAACGTTGAATAGGTAATAAATATTTTTGTAGAAAAGGCTGTTTTAAAGCTGTTTTAAAAACTAGTGGACTAAATGGATTGCTACTTTGTAACTCAATAAAATCTACCCATAGACGGACTAGTTCTTGTCGATCTGGAAGAGATAGTTCATAAAGATATTTGGCGTTTTTATGCTTTAGCAATAATTGATAAATATCATTTAATAGTTGTTTGAACTGGGTGTGAAGAGGGCCGAATAAACCATATTCCCAAGTTGAATCTACTGATATTTTGGGTGTCTGATCAATATGTAAATAGGCTTTTAACTGCTGTGCCAGTTGAGCGTGTTTCATGCCATGCATGGCAGTTGTTGCGCCCATTGAATAACCCATCAAGATAAAGTTATCGAGTTTTAATTGATCTATCAAATGAGCAACATCTTGCCAATGACTAGAAATGGCATCTTGCTCGGGAATTGCACAATTCTTTGATCCACCGAAACCACGCCAGTCTGGAATAATAAACTCATATTCTTTGCGGTTTGCATAAATAAACGGTAGCCACTGCCAACTTTGCATGCCAAGGCCAGATAAAACCAAAACAGGCTCACCACGACCAACACGGCGTACAAATAAATTTTCCCGATCGGGCATGGTGTAATACGGCATGGCTATTCTCCAGATGGGTTATCTTGGGTAAAGCGTTTTAATTGAGGGATGACTTGTTCCAACCATTTGATCCATTCACTTTCCATCGTAATTCCAAGTTCTAAGATCATTTTGTGGATGTATAACACACGGTCATTTAGATCATCACTGTCTTTAAAATCTTTATCATAAATACTTTGATAAAGTTTGAGCTTCTCTTGATGTAAACCAAGATGCCTTAACAGTTCAGGTAATATCTGATTATTGCTCAATTGTGCTTCTGCACGCAATCTAACCATTAAATCATCACGAAGCTGCGCAGGTTCACTTTGTTGCGTCATCCATGAAGCCAGTTCTATACGACCCAGTTGTTCGACCTGATATGTTTTTTTTCGGCCATTATCCATTTCATTTTCTAAAGTGGAAACCCAGCCTTTTTTAAGCATGTTATTGAGTTCACGATAAATTTGCTGGTGAGTGGCATTCCAGAAAAAGCCCATTGAGCGGTCAAAGCGACGGGCAAGTTCAAACCCTGTACTTGGACGTTCAAGCAAGCTGGTCAATAAAACATGAGGAAGTGACATGGCAATCCAGTTTGTAAGCAAAAGTAAAGTGTGACTCATGAGATTATGCAACATGTTGCATAAAAGTCAAAATTTGATTATAAATTTATGCAACAAGTTGCATTAGCAAGCTTATTGCTAGCCATAGGAGAAAATATGTCAGCTTATCCACATTTATTAAAGCCACTTGATTTAGGCTTTACTACTTTAAAAAACCGTGTGCTTATGGGGTCGATGCACATTGGATTAGAAGAAGCACCGCAAGGATATGAGCGCATGGCTGCGTTTTATGCTGAGCGTGCAAAAGGTGATGTGGGTTTAATTGTAACTGGCGGTGTTTCTCCAAATGATGATGGTGTTGTATTTAGCCACGGGACCAAACTAGATACAGTTGAAGAAGCTGAAAAACATAAAGTGATTACCCAAGCTGTCCATGAAGCTGGGGGTAAAATTGCTATGCAGATTTTACATACGGGTCGTTATTCTTATCAGGCAAATAACGTTGCGCCTTCAGCAATTCAAGCACCGATTAACCCGATTAAGCCTAAAGCTTTAAGCTCTGCCGAAGTACAACAAACCATTGATGACTTTGCTAACTGCGCCAAACTTGCTCAGTATGCGGGCTATGATGGCGTAGAAATCATGGGCTCTGAAGGTTATTTAATTAATGAATTTATTGCAGCTCGAACGAATCATCGTGATGATGAATGGGGCGGTAGTTACGAAAATCGTATCCGCTTCCCAATTGAAATTGTAAAGCGTACGCGTGAATTAGTCGGTGAAAACTTTATCATTATTTATCGTCTATCCATGCTTGATTTAGTTGAAGGCGGTTCAAGTTTTGATGAAGTAATTCAGCTTGCAAAAGAAATTGAAAAAGCGGGTGCAACGATTATTAATACTGGGATTGGTTGGCATGAGGCGCGTATTCCAACAATTGCAACCAAAGTTCCGCGTGCTGCATTTACTTGGGTGACTGAAAAACTCAAAGGTGAAGTCTCAATTCCTTTAATTACTTCTAACCGAATCAATACGCCTGAAATGGCTGAACATGTATTGGCATCTGGTCATGCTGATATGGTGTCTATGGCACGACCAATGTTAGCTGATGCTGAGTTTGTCTTGAAAGCAAGTCAAGGCCGTAGTGATGAAATTAATACGTGTATTGGGTGCAACCAAGCTTGTTTAGATCATATTTTCTCAATGAAAATTGCAACTTGTTTAGTAAACCCGCGTGCATGTTATGAAACTGAACTGATCTTTAAAGAAGCTCAGGTTAAAAAGAATATCGCTGTTATTGGCGCGGGTCCGGCAGGTTTAAGTTTTGCGGTATATGCAGCTGATCGCGGGCATCAAGTTAAAATTTTTGAGGCCAGTCATCAAATTGGTGGTCAGTTTAATATTGCAAAAACAGTCCCTGGAAAAGAAGAGTTCTACGAAACTTTACGCTACTTTAGCCGTCAAATTGAATTGCGACCAAATATTGAACTTGTGTTAAATCATCAAGCAACTTATGAAGAATTAAGCCAAGCAAATTTTGATGAAATTGTGGTTGCAACAGGTGTAACGCCTCGTCAATTACAGTTTGAGGGAATTGATCATCCTAAAGTACTGAGCTATTTACAGGTTTTAAAAGAGCGTGTGCCAGTAGGACAACGTGTTGCCATTATTGGAGCGGGTGGTATTGGTTTCGACACAGCTGAATATCTTACTCATGAAGGTGAAAGTGGCAGCTTAAATCCAGAAAAGTTTTATGAAGAATGGGGAATCGATACTCAATATGAACATGTAGGCGGTTTAAAACAGCCAAAAGTTGAGGCCTCTGAACGAGAAATCTATTTACTACAACGTAAAACTGCTGCTGTAGGTGCTGGTTTAGGTAAAACAACAGGCTGGATTCATCGCACAGGACTAAAAAATCGTCAGGTCAAAATGTTTGCAGGTGTGCAATACGACAAGGTAGACGATCAAGGTTTACATATTACTGTGGATGGGAAACCAAGTGTACTTGAGGTTGACCATGTGGTGATTTGCGCAGGCCAAGAGTCATTTACTGCAATGTATGATCAGTTAAAAACAGATGGAAAAAAAGTTCATTTAATTGGTGGCGCTAAAGAGGCAGGTGAACTAGATGCAAAACGTGCAATACGCCAAGGCGCTGAATTAGCAGCAACACTATAAATTTTTATGGGCATTTTTTTAAAGAGAAATGCCCATTACTTCTTTGGTTAAATTATAGGATATAAAAAAACAATGACACTCGAAACAACAAAACAGTCTTTAGAAAAATGGCATGAAATGGTTCAGGCTGGTAACTTATCCGATCTAAATGACTTGCTGGCGGATGAAGTGGTTTTTCGCTCACCAGTTGCTTACAAACCTTATGAAGGAAAGCAGGTCGTTTTCTTCATTCTTACCAATGTGATTCAGGTGTTCGAAGACTTTACCTATCATCGTGAGTTTTATACAGAAGACGGTGAAAATGTAGTGCTTGAGTTCAGTGCCAATGTTAGTGGTAAATCATTAAAAGGTATTGATATGATTCGTTTTAATGAACAAGGCAAAATTATTGATTTTGAAGTAATGATACGTCCAATGAGTGGCTTAGCTGCATTGGCTGAACAAATGGGTATAAGAATTGCTAAATTTCAACCTCAATAATTTTAGTGAATAGCCTAAGTAAGTAAGATAGAGATCAATAAAATGTGGTTAAAGCTTTCAACTCTAGCATTGCTTCCTGTACTGTTTGTACAGGGAACAAAGGTTCGTAAGAATACGCCACGCTTGCTAGAAGCCAGTGGTGAGAGACAAGGCATCGTTGGTAATGGAAGACCTCTATCATTACTTATTTTAGGAGACTCTGCCGCAGCGGGTGTTGGGGTAGAAACCCAAAAAGATGCTTTATCTGGTGCGATTATTTCTGAGTTGCAAGATCAATATTCGATACGCTGGAAACTGCATGCAAAAACAGGTGATACAACTAAGCAGGTTTTTCAAGCAGTACAGCATTTAGAGCAGCAAAATTACGATGTGGTGGTTACGTCGATTGGTGTTAATGATGTCATAAAACTAACCTCAGCAAGTTCATGGATAAAACAACAAAAACAATTATTTCAATATATACAGGCACGTTTTCAGCCTAAGCTCATTATTGTTTCTGGTGTTCCGCCAATGCAGCATTTCCCAGCGTTACCAAATCCATTGGCTTGGTTGTTTGGAAAATATGCGGAACAAATGAATCAGGTACTAGATAAATGGTTAGAATCACAAAACCAATTTAGATTCATTCAATATGATATTGGGCATTTTCAAGCGATGAATCTGCCTATGGCAAGTGATGGCTTTCATCCGAGTAAGGAAATTTATGCAATTTGGGGACAACAGGTTGCAGCATTAGTGCGGCAATCATTTAACTCATAATCAGAGGTAGTGATTGGAAATGGGCATATCTACTTTAAATAAAATTAAAGCTTTCGGTTCAGAATTGTTCGATTCGGTATTAGGTGCTGAACAGCCAAAAATCTATTATGACCCAAACGGGAAAATAAAAGATATTCTGGAGAAATTGCCCCAGCTCAAGCAAAAATATCGGCCCACACCGTGGTTGAGCAACAATCACGTTCATCTTTTGTATTTTGATATCATTAGAAAAAAAACTATCAAACTTGAATATGACCGTATTGATCAGCTCACTATGAAAGATGGTGGCGTAACTGCGATCGCGTGGTATGGCTATGATCTTCCTCCAGATACTCCAACTGTTGTCATTATGCATACCATTACAGGAACACCTGAAAGTATGCGTGAACTTGTGAAAGACATACATCATTATACGGGATGGAGAATAGCACTATGCTTACGCCGTGGGCATGCTGGCTTACCTATGCCTGTGCCACAGATTTCTCTTTTTGGATCAACAAGCGACCTTAAAGAGCAACTTGAGCATATTCAAAAATTATTCCCTAAAACGGATTTATACGCAGTAGGTTCCTCTGCCGGGACAGGGCTACTAGTTCGTTACTTAGGAGAGCAAGGTACTGACACGCCATTTAAAGCTGCTTTTGCAATGTGTCCGGGCTACAACACAGAGATTGGCTTTAAAAATGTTCATCCATTTTATAGCAAAATGATGACCAAAAAGTTATTCAAGTATTTTATTCATCCTTATCAAAGTACTTGGAACCAGGTTGCTTCTTTAGAAAAGGTTCTTGCAACGACAAGTCTAGAAGAGTTTGAGAAAGAATATTTTGAAATGGCTGGCTTTGAAGATTATCAAAGCTATTGCCAAGCCATTAATCCAATTTATGTATTTGAGAATGTAAAAATACCATTAATGATTCTTAATGCTGAGGATGATCCAGTCTGTTCTATTAAAAATTTGGAACCTTACAAAGAAACGATTCAGCAAATGAGTAATATTGCGGTAATCACCACAAAAAAAGGAAGTCACTGTGGCTTTTACGAAGGATGGAAAAGTACCTCATGGGCGGCCAAATTAATATCAAATTATTTTTTGGTCGAACATAAGCAATAATTGTAACTTCGCAATAAGTTAAATAAAGCCCATTCAACAGATGGGCTTTATAATTTATTAGATCAAGATAAAAGCAATTTAGGATCTTTTAGTCCAATTTTGATTTTTGTGCTAGCCACGAGGTCTTTTTCATCTGTTTGGTTGGGGTGAAAGTCAAATCGATAATAATCAAAAAATTGGGGGATCAATGTTCTATATTGTTTATTCGCAAAACTAAAGAACTTACGCCAAGATTTGAAATTTAAGAGTTGATGATCCCGTTTCATAAGAACAAATTGATAAATTGTTGAAAAACCAGTAATCAAAAATAGACTTAAAGTAAAGACTGTAATGCGAGGAAGGTATGCGCTTAAGCCACTTCCATATAAATGTTGATAGAGATCAAAGGCCACAGCTTTATGTTCAGTTTCTTCAATACTATGCCATAGCCATAAATTGCGAATAGTTGAGTCCGTCATCAATTCATTAACAGATTTCATCATACTAACCACAAGTACTGCGGTGTAGTGTTCAAGACCTACCGTTACAAGTAGGTTCCATTTTTTACTAAAAACTTTTTCAATACTCTTTAAAACGATGCCAGTTACTTTTTCTAAAGATTCTGGATCTAAACCATATTGCTGTGCACTTACATGAAAAGCATGATGTTCTTTAGAGTGCATAGCTTCTTGGCCAATAAAAGCACTAATTTCACGATCTAAAATTTCATTCGACTTTGCTTTAGCACGTAAAGCTCGAACAGAGCGAACGAAATATGATTCACCTTCAGGGAACAATGTAGATAAACCAGTAAAATAATGGGTAAAAGTGGGTTCGTTATTACACCAGTAGCGAGGTACATTTTCAAAATTATAGTCCATACGACGGACTGGAAATGAGGCGGGGACACGATTTGATACAGTATTCATTCTAAGCTCCAATCTTCTTTTAATTAAAGTTCCAAAAAGGAACTTATTAAAAAAACTACATCGCTCTAAATTTATCGTCAATGTTTTTTGAGGTGAAACAAGTAGATTGTCCCTAATTGATATCTAGGGAAACTTTAAAGATAAAATGCGAAGAAAAAGTAAAACTGTTTATTAAATTTAATAATACTTAAAAGCCCAAATTGATGGTTCAATTTGGGCATATGTGTTTACGAACTTAGTTTTTAAGCGCTGGAGTAGCAGCAGCAATTGCAGCAGCAACAGCATCATCTTCAGTTTGAGATGGTTCGGCTGGCTTAGCTGGTTTTGACTGAACCTTTTCAGGTTTTGGCTCTGCTTTTGGCTCAGGCTTAGGTTCAGGTTTTGGTTTCGGCTCTGCTTTAGGTTGCTCAGAAACTGTTGTTTGTGAATTTTGATCAGGTTGGGTAGGGCGAGTTTCACGGCGAATTTCAGTTGTCGTATTCGCTGTTTCTTCACGATGAACTTCAACTTGCGTTGGTTCCTGAGTTTGAGCTTCTTCAGTTTGAACACTTTCTAAGGACTCAAATTTTGCAGGTTCAGCAGGTGTAGGTTCTGAAACAGCAGTTTCAACCTTTTCTTGCTCTTCTTCTTTAGGTGTTTCTTTTTTGACACATGCGGTTAACAATAGTCCAGCTGCAATTGCAGCACAGATTAAAAGTTTTTTATTTGCCATTGTCCTAAACAACATTTAATTGAGGAGTTGGCATTATAACAGCAAAAGAGAATGAAAAAATCATGTGAGATTGACCTAAATTTTTATTAAAAATGCTGATAGAATAGCCAGTTGTTTAATGATCTTTGAATTGATGCGGTTTGACTTTGCTTTATAGGGGCAGAGTACAGTAAAATTGCCAAACATTGTAGGCCGATTTCGGCTTGATTGTACGAGAAACTTAATGACCCATTTTATTTTTGTCACTGGTGGTGTAGTTTCATCGCTAGGTAAAGGTATTTCTGCTGCTTCAGTTGCTGCACTTTTGGAAGCCCGTGGCTTAAAAGTCACAATGGTTAAAATGGATCCCTACATTAATGTCGATCCAGGGACAATGAGCCCTTTCCAACATGGTGAAGTTTTTGTCACAGAGGATGGTGCCGAAACTGATCTAGACTTGGGTTATTACGAACGTTTCTTACGTCGTGCGAAAATGACCAAACTTAATAACTTTACCAGTGGTCGTGTATATCAGGACGTTTTAAATAAAGAACGTCGTGGTGACTACCTTGGTGGTACAGTTCAAGTTATTCCTCATATTACTGACAACATTAAAGAACGTGTACTTCGCGCAGGTGAAGGCTACGATGTTGCTATCGTAGAAATTGGCGGTACGGTAGGTGATATCGAATCACTTCCATTTATGGAGTCAGTTCGTCAGTTAATGGTTGAGCTTGGTCATAAAAGAACCATGCTTATGCATTTAACTTTGTTGCCATATATCAAATCTGCAGCAGAGCTTAAGACAAAACCAACTCAACACTCTGTAAAAGAGTTGCTTTCGATTGGTATTCAGCCAGATATTCTTATCTGCCGTACTGAATATGATGTGGATGTTGATACTAAACGCAAAATTGCATTGTTCACTAACGTAGAAGCGCGTGCTGTAGTGGTATGTAAAGATGCGAAAACGATTTATCAAATTCCACGTACATTCTATGAACAAAACGTTGATGATTTGATCTGTGAGCGTTTTGGATTTAATGATCTTCCAGAAGCAAACCTAGAAGATTGGGATAATGTAGTCGAAGCATTACTAAATCCTGAATACACTTTACGTGTAGCTATGGTTGGTAAATATGTTGAATTACCAGATGCTTATAAGTCTGTGAATGAAGCGTTATTACACGCAGGTATTAAAAATCGTGTAAAAGTACAAATTGATTATGTCAACGCTGAAGAACTTGAAAGCCAAGACGTATCTATTTTAAGTACAGCTGACGCAATTTTAGTTCCAGGCGGTTTTGGTGAACGTGGTACTGAAGGCAAAATGAAAGCTATTCAATACGCACGTGAAAACAAAATCCCATTCTTGGGTATTTGTTTAGGCATGCAATTGGCTGTTATTGAATACGCTCGCCATGTTGCAGGTATGCCAGAAGCTTCTTCTACAGAATTTAACCGCTCTACAAAATATCCACTCATTGGTTTAATTACTGAATGGTTAGATGAGCGCGGTGAATTACAACAACGCAGCCTTGAGTCTGACTTAGGTGGAACTATGCGTTTAGGTGCTCAAAAATCTGAATTGGTTGAAGGCACAAAAACACGTGAAGTCTACGGTAAAGCTGAAATCACTGAGCGTCATCGTCACCGTTATGAAATGAATAACCGTTTCATCGAGTCGATTGAACAAGCTGGTATGAAGATTTCAGGTTACTCTTCAGCACAACATTTAGTTGAAACTGTAGAAATTCCTGAACATCCTTGGTTTATTGCTGTACAATTCCACCCGGAATTTACAAGTTCACCACGTGATGGACATCCATTATTTGCTAGTTTTATTGACGCTGCAAAAACACAGCATCAAAAAAGTAAATAATGCGATTTTAAATAAACTGGGAAAGTTTAAATGTCACAATTAAAACCACAAGAAGTTGTACGTTTAGGCGATATACAAATGGCAAATCATTTGCCATTTGTATTATTTGGCGGAATGAACGTACTTGAATCAAAAGATTTAGCTTTTGAAATTGCAGAAACGTATGTTGATATTTGCAAACGCTTAGATATTCCTTATGTATTTAAAGCGAGTTTCGATAAAGCAAATCGTTCTAGTCTGCATTCATTCCGTGGTCCTGGACTTGAAAAAGGTATCGAATGGTTAGGTGATATTAAAAAACATTTTAATGTTCCTATCATTACTGATGTGCATGAGCCATATCAGGCTGCGCCGGTCGCAGAAGTAGCCGATATTATTCAATTACCCGCTTTCTTAAGTCGTCAGACTGATCTTGTCGAAGCGATGGCAAAAACACAGGCTATTATTAATATTAAGAAAGCCCAGTTTTTAGCACCTCATGAAATGCGTCATATCCTGCATAAATGTTTAGAAGCAGGAAACGACAAACTTATTCTTTGTGAACGTGGTTCAGCATTTGGTTATAACAATCTTGTTGTAGATATGCTTGGCTTTGACACAATGAAAGAAATGAATGTGCCAGTTTTCTTTGACGTGACACATGCGTTACAAACCCCTGGTGGTCGTTCTGATTCAGCAGGCGGTCGTCGTGCTCAAATTACAACTTTAGCGCGCGCTGGAATGGCAACTGGTTTGGCTGGATTGTTCTTGGAAGGACACCCAGACCCAGAACATGCAAAATGCGATGGACCTTGTGCATTACGTATGTCGCAACTTGAACCGTTCTTGGCACAAATAAAAGAATTGGATACTTTAGTTAAAGGATTCAAAAAGTTAGACACCCATTGAGTTGTTTTATAACCCTTACGCTGCTTTAACCGCAGCTCATATTCATTCAAAGAGGAATTGTTCATGAGCCAAATCGTTGACATTCGTGCACGTGAAATTTTGGACTCTCGTGGTAACCCAACCATCGAAGCAGACGTAATTTTAGAATCTGGGGTTGTTGGTCGTGCATGTGCACCATCTGGTGCTTCAACTGGTTCTCGTGAAGCTTTAGAACTACGTGACGGTGATAAATCGCGTTACTTAGGTAAAGGCGTTCGTACAGCAGTTAATAACGTTAATACGTTGATTCGTGATGCTTTGTTGGGTAAATCAGTTTTTGAGCAAAAAGACATTGATAATACAATGATCGCGCTTGACGGTACTGAAAACAAAGAGAAATTAGGTGCTAACGCAACTTTAGCTGTGTCATTGGCTGCTGCGCGCGCTGCTGCTGAAGAAAAGAAACTTCCTCTTTTCCAATACATCGCAGATCTTCGTGGTCAAACAATTTTGACAATGCCTGTACCGATGATGAACATCTTAAATGGTGGTGAGCATGCGGACAACACTGTTGATATTCAAGAGTTCATGATTGAGCCTGTAGGTTTCACTTCATTTGCTGAAGCTTTACGTGCTGGTGCTGAAGTATTCCATTCTTTAAAATCAGTTTTAAAGAAACAAGGTTTGAATACTGCAGTAGGTGATGAAGGTGGTTTTGCTCCTAACTTACGTTCTAACGAAGAAGCAATTCAAATCATTTTACAAGCAATTGAATTGACTGGTTACAAAGCTGGTTCAGACATGATGCTTGCACTTGACTGCGCATCTTCAGAATTCTACAAAAACGGTCAATACGTTTTAGAAGGCGAAGGCAACCGTGCATTTACAAGCCATCAGTTTGCAGATTATTTAGCTGGTCTTGTAAATCAATATCCAATTATCTCGATCGAAGATGGTCTTGATGAGTCTGATTGGGAAGGCTGGAGCTACTTGACTTCAATCCTTGGTGATAAAATCCAATTGGTTGGTGATGACTTGTTCGTAACTAATCCTAAGATTTTACAACGTGGTATTGATGAAAAAGTTGGTAACTCAATCTTAATCAAATACAACCAGATCGGTACTTTGACTGAAACTTTAGATGCAATCTATCTTGCTAAAGCAAATGGTTATTCGACTGTTATTTCTCACCGTTCTGGTGAAACAGAAGATTCTACTATTGCTGACTTAGCAGTAGGTACAGCTGCTGGTCAAATCAAGACTGGTTCACTTTGCCGTTCTGACCGTGTGTCTAAGTACAACCAATTACTTCGTATTGAAGAATTGACTAAAGCTGCTTACCGCGGTAAAGCTGAATTTAAAGGTTTAAACTAATCTTTAAATAAAAAGTTAAAATTAATTTTTTAACATTTGAAGGTGCTATTTTCTGTTTTTAATAGGAAATAGCACCTTTTTTTATTATCCTAATCGGCGTGTTTTTAAAGACTCAGCCCAACTGTGATGTTTGCAGCGGGTACATTCTTGATCGATTTTATTTAAAATTTTAGTTTCACCACACTTCATACATGAATAAAAAGTATTAAGTTTCAGTATATCTGCTTTACGGTAGGCATTAGGGAATAGCGGCAAGCCCCATTTTACATCTTCATCTTCAAAATAAAGCAGACTAAGAATACCATCCGACTCCAACAAAGCTGTTCTTACTTGTCCAAGGTGCTCAACATTTTGTTGACGCATTTCAGAGAAAAACTCATCATGAGAATATGATTGTTTTTGGAAATCTTTGTAGACTACAAGGCCATCCTTAACAATACAAAGCGCTTTTCCTTCTAGTAAATCTTCAATTTTTTTATGCTTTACCATACTCCATGTAGCAAAGCGATAAAGAAAAAGGATAACAACAAACGCGACGAAGGCATGGGCAATAGGTAAGTCCTCGGTAAACATCGGGTCACCGGCGGCTGAACCTAAACATAAAATAATTGCGAGTTCAAAAAGGGAGAGCTGACGTATACCTCGTTTACCGGATAATCTTAAAAAACTAATAATGATGATGAACATTACGGTACATCGAACCAAAATTTCTAAAACAAATTTCCAAGTCGTGTCACCAATGAAAATATTAAAAAAATCCATTTTTTTCTCCTTATTAAAATAGTTAGAAGAGATCCTTATAAATTCTTAACAAAGTAAAAAATAAAAAAATATACTTTTTAGGTAGTTATTGGTTAAAAGCTCGAAATATATGTGACTTTTTATAAATTTATTTCAAATAATTCTTTATGAAGGAGTTTACTGTTGATAACGTGACCAAGCTGATTTATTGCAAAGTAGATATATTAAAAAGGTACTTTTACTTTATATGAGCTTGTATTTACATGAGAGATAAAAAATATAAAAGATATACTTTGTGGGTGGTTTCTTATTATTAAATAAATTCTCCTTAAGAAAGATATGACTATGAATATGATTAATAATCAAAAATTTATTATATTTAATAAGTATGATTAATAATCAAAAATTTATTATATTTAATAAGATAGTTTAACGACAATTAGAAGTATAGGGGATGGCATCTAAACGTTTTTGAAAAGCATGAGGATCCATAATATTTTTATACATTTGTTGATAAGTTTTTTTGTGATCTTCAATATTATGATAGTCGATAATTTCTTGGAGTTTGTCTTTGTATTCTATATGGCCAGCATTGAACATCGCTGCATAGTGTCCCCATAAAGCATATTGATATCTTAAAGCAGCTTTTGGGATCAAATTTATCTCGGTTAAATAACTATTAGCAGTTTTTTCATAGCATTCTTTTATTTGATAAGGGTCTCTTTTCATTTTGCTTAAAAAAATACATTGCATCTCTTGTAGCTTTGAAATATCTGTTTTAGCTAGTATTTTTTCGGTAACACTATATGCTTCCTTAAGACAACCTAAATGTACAAGTATTTTGCGTTTAGTTTTTAAAATATTTAGGTTGTTCTCGCTAGAAGGTATCTTTTTCAATAAGTTTTTAAATCTTAAGCGAGCAGTTGTTTGGTCTTGTTCTGTATTTAATTTATAAATAATTTCATTATATTCATATATATAAGTATTAATTTTTTCATGTTGCTTATGGTTGTCCTTCATATTAATTATTTTTGAAGGACTATCATCAGTATGGTTATTACAAGCGCTCAAACCTAAGCTTACTAAAGAAAATGCTAAAACTTTATGCACTACAACTTGTACCCTTTATTCTCTCTTAAGAGGTTTGAGAAGAATAATAAAATATAAAAGAAAATACTGTTTAGTTTGTTATTTTTTGAGTTAATCATAAAACTATTGCATAACATTTTATTGGCTAATTGAAAGAGCAATAAATTTAAAAGATGTGATGACCAAACAAGGTTTGAAGAGAGTGAAAATATATAAGTGATTAGAACCATTGATAATTTAATTTAAACAAATAGGAATAATTATTAATATATTGTTGATAACAATTATCATTCATGTTAATTTTTGTGCCGACTTTTGCTGCTGTGTAACAAGGACCAAAGTAGCAAAAGACTAAGGAATCTCGCACAGCACATTGGTTATTATGGAATTTTCTTATGTACACTCCGCCCTTTAGAAAAGCGTTTACATCTCATCCCTTAGCACTTGCTATGGCTTTAATTGCTCCTTCAATTGTTTATGCAGATGAGACAAATGGAACAGCCACTTTAGAAACGATAAAAGTGCAAGCAGAAGAAGATTCCGCTGTTACCGAAGGTTCGGGCAGCTATACAGCAAAAAGCACAAATACTTCTACAAAATTAAATTTATCTCTTCGTGAAACGCCACAGTCGGTGAAGGTTTTAACCCGTGAATATTTAGATGATCGGAAAATCGATTCTTTTCAAGATTTAATGAACAATATTACGGGTGTTTCGACGTCACGTACTGATGAGCGTCAGAAAGTTTATGCGCGTGGTTTTGAGGTAGATTATTACTTAATAGATGGAATACCGAGCACGATTAATTTAGGTACAGGGGACCTTGATTTAGATATTTATGATCGCGTCGAGGTGGTGAAAGGTGCTAATGGCCTAACCACAGGTGCGGGAAATCCAGCGATGGCGCTGAACATGATTCGGAAACATGCCAACTCAAAAGAACTCACTGGTAATGTCAGTACATCATTAGGCACATGGAAATCTTGGAGTAGTTCGGCAGATATTTCTACACCGCTTAATGCTGATGGTTCATTGCGTGGACGTATGTTTGTGAAGCATTCTGATGAAAATTCATTTATGGACTTTTATGAGAAAGAACGGAATGTATTTTATGGTGCCCTTGATTATGATCTGAGCGATAAAACAAGTATGTCGCTTGGAGCTACATATCAAGAATTGCATCGTGATGGTATCCGCTGGGGTGGTACACCAGCTTTTTATACTGATGGGACCCGTACCAATTTTTCTAGAAGCTTAACAGTAAGTGCGCCTTGGACATATTGGGATGTGAATACAACGGCAGTGTTTGCAAACTTAAAACAGAATTTGTTTGGTGATGTTAATTTAAATATTGCTTATACCTTCCGCAAAGAAGATACGGACTCAATGTTATTATATACAGCTGGAAGAGTAGACAAGGCAACCAACACCAGTCCATTAGAAAATCCAAACGATAATTCTGAGAATAAAACTGATTATGTTTCTGTATATGGCGCAAAAGCTGCGAGTGAAGAAAACAATATTGATGTTTTTATTAATGCCCCATTTACGCTTTTTAATCGTCCACAAGAAATCATTATTGGCGGATCTTGGAATAAGAATGAAAAGACCAAAGATATTTTTGGCGGATCTAACAAGAACCAAGACATTGAAAAATATTTAGGTGCTCCGCTTAACTATAATGATATAGCTCAAGAGTTGCTTCAACCTGTTGTTTTAAACGGCAAAAATGCGCTGAATGAAACCACACAAACTGCGGCATATATTGCTGGAAAATTTCAAATTCTGGACCCTTTGAAAATTATTGCTGGTGCACGTTTATCTAACTGGGAATACAAGTCTGAAAATGACAAAGGTAACCGTGAATTTAACAATGAATTAGCACCATATATTGGCGCTATTTATGATTTTGCCCAAGATCATTCTGTCTATGCGAGTTATACAGAAATTTTCAAACCTCAAGATCGTAAAGATGTAAATGATCAATATATTGACCCGATTAAAGGTACGAGTTATGAGGCTGGCTTAAAAAGTGAGTGGTTTGGAGGGCGTTTAAATACAGCATTGTCAGTATTTCGAATAGAACAGTCTAATTTTGCTGAATTGATACCTGGGGTATTTATTGTCCGTAATGGTACAAAAACTACAGAGCAAGCTTACCGTGGTGTAGATGGTGTTGAAAGTAAAGGCTTTGAGTTTGAAGCTGATGGGGAAATTAACGATAATTGGGCTGTTAATTTCGGTATTGCTAATTTTGAAGCAAAAGATGCAAAGGGTACGAAGGTTAATACGACAAACTCTCGAACAACTTCAAATTTATTTGTTAAGTACAAACTTAATCAGTGGAGTGCAGGACTTGGCTTAAATTATAAGAGTAAATACTATACGGGTAGTGGAAGCTCTCGCATTGAGCAAGATGCTTATGTTTTAGCAAGTGCGATGCTTGGCTATCAAGTAGATAAAAATATTAAACTTCAATTTAACATCGATAATATTTTTGATGAGAAATATTATGAAGGTATTGGTGAAAACTCAATGAACTGGGGAACACCACGAAATGCAACGCTGAGTGTTCGTTATAATTTTTGATACAGACATACTCATAAGTAACCGATTTATAAAAGCCCTCAAAAGAGGGCTTTTTGGTGCGTAGATTGATTTATAAGCAGTTGTACTTATAAATATTATTTCCCTTTCAAATTCCATTCATTTTTGACAAAATGAAACATGTCACAATGGTCAATTAAAGTAATATGCCCATTAATAATTTTGCTTAAATTTTTGCAGGAATTTCGCATGCTACTTCTTAATTACTATACAATACAATCTCTTAACGAAAGTTTTTAATTAAAAATCTTAATGATATGTTAGAAGTATTTCGATCCACTTCAAGCAAACTGATATTGCTACTGGTTATTGTTTTAGTAGCCATACTGCAATATCAATTTTGGTTAGGTGAGGGTGGCTATCTCCCTCATCAAGCTCTCATGCAACAAATTCAGCAACAAGCTGAAGTAAATGAAGAGCTTAAAGAACGAAACCGTATTTTGGCAGCAGAGGTTTTTGACCTGAAAAATGGTACAGAAGCAATAGAAGAACATGCTCGCCTTGATCTTGGTTTAGTGAAACCACATGAGACATTTGTTCAAATGAGTACCATCAGTACCCATTACAAGCCTATTTATATTGACCCGAACGCTAAAGTTGATTTGGAAACGAATGAGACACCTGCATCCCCAGATATCCCAGACTAAATTGTGGGCAGTAATTCCCGCTGCAGGGTCAGGAAGTCGATTTTCTAAAACTGAATTGAAACAGTATCAATATATTCAGAATACGACTGTTTTAGAACATACTGTTCGGCGCATAAGTCAACTTCCATTAAATGGTTATGTTCTGGCAATTGGTACCCAAGATACCTTTGCTCAGACTCTCGCATTTCAAAATATAGATAAGGCCCATTTTTGTATGGGTGGGGCAGAACGAGTCCATTCAGTATTAAACGCATTAAATCATCTTTTAACTTTTGCTGACGAAAATGATTGGGTGCTTGTGCATGATGCAGCACGGCCTTGTGTAACAATTGAATGTTTAAATGCCCTTGTCGAACAAGTAATTAAATCAAATCATAGTGCTATCTTAGCGATTCCTGTTCGTGATACGTTAAAGCAGGTTAGGGTAGATAATTATATTAATAAGACGGTAAGTCGGGAGTCATTGTGGCAAGCTCAAACTCCTCAAATTGCTAAAATTGGGAAGCTCAAAAAGGCAATTGAATACGCTTTAGAAAATAATATTGCTATTACCGACGAGGCAAGTGCACTCGAATATATGGGTGAAACTGTGCAGGTTGTGATGGGGCGTTCTGATAATATTAAAATTACTTATCCTGATGATTTAGAACTTGCACGTTTAATTTTACAATCACAGTCTTAAGATAAAAATCGAATAAAAAGTTGTAGTTTTAAGTGTAAAATAGCCTAAGTAAATATTTCATTTCTATATATCTATTTATAAGAATTAATGTTTTTTTACATCCCAAGTCTATAAGATTAGTTGAGTAATTTACTTAGATAATGTTCGATCATCGAACAAAATATATTTATAGCGAACAAAACTGTGTCTAGCTTACTAGATCAAAATACGAAAATTATCAAAAATGTTTAAAAGGGAAATCTAAGGGAAACACTCGGGATTGAGTGAAATATTTATCTATTCTTCTCGCCTCAGTGTGCCTAACTCTCTTACCTATCTCTTCTTCAATGAGCACAATGGAGTTGTCTAATGATTGACAAAAGTAAGTCCTCACTAAGCGAGGTTCTATCGCAGATTAAAGATGGTGCAACCATTCTGATTGGTGGTTTCGGTACCGCAGGACAACCCGCTGAACTCATTGATGGTCTTATTGAACTCGGTGTTAAAGATTTAACCATTGTCAGCAACAATGCCGGTAATGGCGATTATGGTCTGGCGAAATTGCTGAAAGCAGGCTCAGTTAAAAAAGTGATTTGTTCTTTCCCACGTCAGTCAGATTCTTATGTATTTGATGAACTGTACCGTGCTGGAAAGGTCGAGCTTGAAGTGGTCCCGCAAGGTAATCTGGCGTGTCGTATTCAGGCAGCAGGTATGGGCCTAGGCGCTGTGTTTACCCCAACAGGCTTTGGAACACTTTTAGCCGAAGGCAAAGAAACCCGCGAAATTGATGGTAAAGACTATGTGCTTGAGTATCCGATTAAAGCTGACTTTGCCCTGATTAAAGCTTACAAGGGCGACCGCTGGGGCAATCTGGTTTACCGTAAATCTGCACGTAACTTTGGCCCAATCATGGCCATGGCTGCTGATGTCACCATTGCTCAGGTTTCTGAAGTGGTTGAACTCGGTGGATTAGACCCGGAACACATCATCACCCCAGGTATTTTTGTACAGCACGTTGTACAAGTAGCGCCAGCACAGTAAGCAATAAGGAGAAATAACATGAGCTACCAGAAACTCAGCCGTGACCAGATTGCAAAACGTGTGGCGCAAGATATTCCAGATGGCGCCTATGTGAACCTAGGCATTGGTTTACCAACCAAGATTGCCAGCTACTTACCTAACGATAAAGATATTTTTCTTCATTCTGAAAATGGCCTGTTGGCTTTTGGCCCGCCACCGGCGGCAGGTGAAGAAGACCCAGAACTGATTAATGCGGGTAAAGAGTTTGTGACCATGCTTGAAGGTGGTAGCTTTTTCCACCATGGCGACTCGTTTGCGATGATGCGTGGTGGTCACCTTGATATTGCGGTACTTGGTGCATTTCAGGTTGCTGCGAATGGCGACTTGGCGAACTGGCACACGGGTGCACCCGATGCGATTCCTGCTGTAGGTGGTGCGATGGATTTAGCGGTTGGTGCCAAGAAAGTATTTATCACCACAGATCATGTGACCAAGCAAGGTGAGCCGAAGATTGTGGCTGAGCTGAGCTATCCGGTTACAGGTAAAAAATGTGTTGACCGCATTTACACGGACCTGTGTGTGATTGACGTGACTAAAGATGGTTTAAAGGTGATTGAAAAAGTTGAAGGTCTTAGCTTTGATGATTTACAGGCTTTGACTGGTGCAACTTTGATTGATGCGACTCAAGGGTAAGGAAGTAGGGAAATGACATTAAAAAACGCTTATATCATCGATGCCATCCGTACTCCATTTGGCCGTTATGCAGGTGGTCTTGCACCTGTCCGTGCCGATGACCTTGGTGCTGTGCCGATCAAAGCTCTCATGCAACGTAACCCGAATGTAGATTGGGAACAGGTCGATGATGTGATCTATGGCTGTGCTAACCAGGCTGGTGAAGACAACCGTAATGTTGGCCGTATGTCAGCTCTACTTGCAGGTTTACCTTATCAGGTTCCAGCAACCACCATTAACCGTTTGTGTGGTTCATCACTCGATGCGATTGCTATTGCTGCCCGTGCCATTAAAGCCGGTGAAGCGAATTTGGTGATTGCAGGTGGTGTAGAAAGTATGAGCCGTGCACCTTATGTGATGGGTAAGTCAGACAGTGCCTTTGGCCGTAGCCAGAAGATTGAAGACACTACCATGGGTTGGCGCTTCATTAACCCGAAACTTAAAGAATTGTATGGTGTAGACACCATGCCCCAGACTGCCGAAAACGTGGCTGAACAGTTTAATGTGAATCGTGCAGATCAGGACCAGTTTGCCTTGGTGAGCCAACAACGCACCGCAAGCGCGCAAGCCAAAGGCTTTTTTTCTAAAGAAATCGTGGCAGTTGAAATCCCTCAGCGTAAGGGGGATGCTGTTGTGATTGATACTGATGAACATCCACGTGCATCGACCACACTTGAAGGCTTAAGCAAACTTAAACCTGTAGTTAAAGCAGATGGCACAGTCACTGCGGGTAATGCTTCAGGCATTAATGATGGTTCAGCAGCTCTACTGATTGCTTCTGATGAGGCAGTTCAAGCTTACAACTTAAAACCACGTGCCAAGATTATTGCCTCAACAGCAGTGGGTGTAGAACCCCGCATTATGGGTTTTGCTCCAGCACCAGCCATTAAAAAATTACTGAAACAAGCCAACCTGACTTTAGATCAGATGGATGTAATTGAGCTGAATGAAGCCTTTGCTGCACAGGCTTTGGCAGTGACCCGTGATTTAGGTTTGCCAGATGATTCTGCCAAGGTAAATCCAAACGGTGGTGCAATTGCATTAGGTCATCCACTCGGTGCATCAGGTGCACGCCTCGTGACCACAGCCCTAAACCAGCTTGAACAGACAGGTGGTCGCTACGCTTTGTGTTCAATGTGTATTGGGGTGGGTCAAGGCATCGCATTGATTATTGAGAGAGTCTAATCATGAGCCAGTTATATGCCAGCTTGTTTTACCAAGAAGACGTCACTGACATCTTTAGTGACTCATCTTTAATCACATATATGATTCAGGTTGAAGTTGCCTTAGCTCAAGCACAGGCAAAAGTTGGTGTGATTCCTCAAAATGCGGCTAATACCATTGCCCAAGTAGCTGAGCAGGCATTAGACAAGTTTGATTTTCCCGCTTTGGCTGTAGCAACAGGCTTAGCTGGAAATATCGCAATTCCATTTGTAAAACAGCTTACAGCAATCGTTAAAGATGTTGATGAAGATGCTTCACGTTATGTGCATTGGGGTGCAACAAGTCAGGATATTTTAGACACAGCTTGTATTTTGCAATGCCGTGATGCGTTGAAAATTGTGGAAGGTCAACTTCAACAATGCTATGCGACTGCATTACAGCAAGCTAAGCAATATCGCCATCAAGTCATGATTGGGCGTACATGGTTACAGCAAGCTTTGCCAATTACTTTAGGGCATAAACTCGCTCGCTGGGCTTCTGCGTTTAAACGTGATTTAGACCGTATCCAAGCCATGAAATCACGTGTACTTACTGCTCAGTTAGGTGGTGCTGTGGGTTCATTAGCTTCTTTGCAAGATCAAGGTTCGCTTGTGGTTAGTGCATTTGCTCAGCAACTGAATCTGACTGTACCGACAAGCACATGGCATGGTGAGCGTGATCGTATTGTAGAAATCGCAAGTGTGCTTGGCATTATTGTCGGGAATACGGGCAAGATGGCACGTGATTGGTCACTGATGATGCAAACTGAAATTGCAGAGTTGTTTGAGCCAACTGCGAAGGGTCGTGGTGGTTCATCAACCATGCCGCATAAGCGTAATCCAGTTGCGGCAGCATCCGTATTAGCCGCGGCGAATCGTGTACCAGCACTTATGTCTAGCATTTATCAAAGCATGGTACAGGAACATGAGCGTAGCTTAGGCGCGTGGCATGCAGAATGGTTAGCAGTTCCAGAAATCTTTCAGCTTTGTGCTGGAGCATTAAGTCGTACTGGTGAAGTTTTACAAGGTTTCGAAGTGAACGCTGAGCATATGCAACAGAACCTTGAGTGTACGAATGGATTGATTATGGCAGAAGCTGTAATGATGGCACTAGCTCCTAAAATTGGTCGTTTAAATGCTCATCATGTTGTTGAAGCAGCTTGTAAAACAGCCGTGGCTCAAAACAAGCATTTGTTTGATGTTATTAGCCAACTAGACGAAGTGAAAGGGCAGTTTAGCCAAGCAGAAATACGGGATATTTTCAAACCGGAAAACTATTTAGGCAATATTCAGCAACAGATTGATGCAGTTTTGCAAGAAGCACAAGGAGAGCCAAAGTGAAACAGACTATTAGCAATCGCCAAGGAAAACAGCTAGCTGTTTATACCGAAGGCTTAAAAGATGCTCCTGTGCTTGTTTTCTCTAATTCATTAGGCACAGACCATGGTATGTGGCAGTCACAGGTAAATGATTTAAAAAGTCATTTTAATGTCATTACATACGACACACGTGGTCATGGTGGAAGTGATGTAATTAGTGACACCACATTGCAAAACTTAGCTGAAGATGTGGTTGATATTTTAGATGCCTTGAGTGTTGAAAAAGCTCATTTTTGCGGCATTTCAATGGGCGGAATTACTGGGCTTTGGTTGGGTATTCATCATCCAGAGCGCTTTTTAAGTATTACTGTTGCAAACTCGGCAGCCAAAATTGGCCAGGCGGAGGCTTGGTTGAGTCGTGCTGAGTCTGTGGAACAGAATGGTTTAGCTGAGTTGGTTAAAACCACGCATACCCGCTGGTTCAGTGAAAACTTCGACTATCAACATAATGTGGTTGCACAAACGACGATTCAAAGTCTTGCAAACACACCGGCACAAGGTTATGCGAATGCATGTCGTGCTTTAGCGTATGCCGATTTAAGAGATGAAATTGCACAAATTCAAATTCCGGTACTGCTGGTTGCGGGGACAGAAGATCCAGTAACTACAGTAGCAGATGCTGAGTTTATGCAACGCGCTATCAACAATAGTCAGATTGCTAAATTGGAAGCATCTCATCTTTCTAATATTGAGCAACCGCAAAGATTTACTCAGGAATTGACTAGGTTTATTCAGCAAATCTAATAGCTTAGTGATTTAAAAGGAATTGGCCTTAAGGAGGCAAATATGGCGTCTCAGGATTACGCTGCACCAAATAAAAGTATCGATGCTCAAGCATTAATTAATGATGCTCCACTTAGTAAATATCAATGGATGATCGCCATCATCTGTTTTTTAATTATTTTTACTGATGGTATTGATACTGCTGCAATGGGTTTTATTGCTCCAGCTTTGGCACAAGACTGGGGAGTTGATCGCTCTCAGTTAGGGCCAGTGATGAGTGCTGCACTTGGTGGAATGATTATTGGAGCTTTGGTTTCTGGCCCAACAGCTGACCGTTTTGGTCGCAAAATCGTACTGGCTTTTTCGATGCTTGTATTTGGTGGGTTCACCTTGGCATCTGCTTATGCAACCAACTTAGATAGTCTTGTCGTTTTACGCTTTTTGACAGGTATTGGCTTGGGTGCAGCGATGCCAAATGCCACTACATTATTTTCTGAATACTGTCCAACACGCATTCGTTCACTGCTGGTGACCTGTATGTTCTGTGGCTACAACTTAGGTATGGCAACAGGTGGCTTTATTAGTAGCTGGCTGATCCCGACTTATGGTTGGCACAGTCTATTTTTACTTGGTGGCTGGTCACCTTTGATCTTAATGATTTTAGTGATTTTAGTTTTACCTGAGTCTTACCGCTTTTTAATTGTGAAAGGTAAGAATCCTGAAAAAGTACGCAAAATCTTAAATCATATCGCACCAACTCAAGTTCAAAATGCGACTGCGTTTCACGTACCTGAAGAGAAAACTGAAACAGCTCAAAAGAAAAATGTCTTTGGAATTATGTTTTCTAAACCATATGCGAAAGGAACGCTTTTGCTTTGGTTGACCTATTTCATGGGCTTGGTGGTTGTTTACTTGCTTACAAGCTGGTTGCCAACACTTATGCGTGAAACAGGTGCGTCAATGGAGCGGGCTGCATTTATCGGTGGATTGTTCCAGTTCGGTGGTGTGGTAAGTGCCTTATTTATTGGTTGGGCGATGGACAAATTCAACCCTAACCGAGTGATTGCTATTTTCTACTTTGCTGCAGGTCTATTTGCGATTGCTGTTGGTCAAAGCTTAGGAAACTCAACATTACTTGCAGTATTGGTGCTTTGTGCGGGTATCGCAATTAACGGTGCGCAATCTTCAATGCCTGCGTTAAGCGCTCGTTTCTATCCAACGCAGTGCCGTGCAACTGGCGTGTCTTGGATGACGGGGATTGGACGTTTCGGTGCGGTATTTGGTGCTTGGATTGGGGCTGTGTTACTCGGAAATGATTGGTCGTTTACCGCCATTCTTAGTTTATTACTAATTCCAGCGACTGCTGCGGCTGTTGCTGTATTTGTTAAATCACTTGTTGCGCATACCGATGCAACTTAATAGAGGTCTATCACAATGAATGATGAACAACGCTATAAACAAGGCATTGAGGTGCGGACTGAAGTTTTGGGTGAAAAACATGTTGGTCGGTCTTTGCAGAACTTAAATGACTTTAACCAAGATTTTCAAAATTTTATTAGCCGTTACGCATGGGGTGAGGTGTGGTCTCGGCCGGGCTTACCACGTCATACACGTAGTTTAGTCACTATCGCAATTTTATTGGCGCTTGGCCGTGAAGACGAACTACGCATGCATTTACGTGCTTGCTTTAACAATGGCGTAACTAAAGAAGATTTAAAAGAGCTGATCTTACACAGTTCACTCTATGCAGGTTTACCTGCTGCAAATGCTGCAATGCATATGGCTGAAGAAGTCTTTAAAGAGTTGGGGATAGAGGTAAACCCAATTGCAGCGAAAGAACAGGATTAAGGAGATAAAGATGTCACAACATAGCTGGGGTGCTTACGCCCAACGTAATACAGATGACCATCCACCAGCGTATACGCCAGGTTATAAAACAAGTGTATTACGTTCGCCAAAAAATGCATTGATCTCTATTAACGAGACTTTAACTGAAGTCACTGCACCGCATTTTTCTTCAAATTTGTTTGGCCCAAAAGATAACGATTTGATTTTGAACTATGCCAAAGATGGTTTACCAATTGGTGAGCGTGTCATTGTCCATGGCTATGTTCGTGACCAATTTGGTCGTCCTGTGAAAAATGCACTTCTAGAAGTATGGCAAGCCAATGCTTCTGGCCGTTACCGTCATCCAAACGACAAGTTTATTGGTGCAATGGATCCTAACTTTGGTGGTTGTGGTCGTACCTTAACTGATGAAAACGGTTTTTATATTTTCCGTACCATTAAACCGGGTCCGTACCCATGGCGTAACCGTATCAATGAATGGCGTCCAGCTCATATCCATTTCTCTTTAATTGCTGATGGTTGGGCTCAGCGTCTGATTTCGCAGTTTTATTTTGAAGGCGATACGCTCATTGATACTTGCCCGATCTTAAAAACGATTCCTTCTGAAGATCAACGTCGTGCCTTGATCGCACTAGAAGATAAAAACAACTTTATCGAAGCTGATAGTCGTTGTTACCGTTTTGACATCACTTTACGTGGCCGTCGAGCGACTTACTTCGAAAACGAATTGACTTAATCGGGAGCACGAGCATGAATAACTGGAATTTTCAGGAACTAAAAGAAACTCCATCTCAAACAGGTGGACCTTACGTTCACATTGGCTTATTGCCACAACAAGCAAATATTGAAGTGTTTGAAAACAACTTTAATAACCAGTTAGTACAAGATCAGACCAAAGGTGAGCGTATTCGTCTTGAAGGCCAAGTGTTTGACGGGTTGGGTTTACCGCTACGCGATGTGCTGATTGAGATTTGGCAAGCTGATGCGAACGGTATTTATCCAAGTCAGGCAGATACGCGTGAGCAAAAAGCTGACCCAGCATTTCAAGGTTGGGGCCGTACAGGTGCTGACTTCGAAACGGGTGTTTGGAGTTTCAATACGATTAAACCGGGCGCGACAGTAGGCCGTAAAGGTTCAACTCAAGCACCTCATATTGCATTAGTCATTTTCGCTCGCGGTATTAACTTAGGTCTTCATACACGTGTTTATTTTGAAGATGAAGCTGAAGCAAATGCTAACGACCCAATTCTAAATAGCATTGAATGGGCACCACGTCGCCAAACACTTATTGCAAAACGTTTTGAAGAAAATGGTGAAGTTGCTTACCGCTTTGATATTCGTATTCAAGGTGATGAAGAAACTGTATTTTTTGATATTTAAGAAACACCTAAGGCTACACCTGATTATTCAAGGATGCGTGTAGCCTTTTTAAGGATGAACGATATGAACATGAAAACATTATTAAGCCTAAGTTTGCTTGCACTCCCATTTTTTACTGCACAGGTGAATGCTGAACCTGTTGCTTTAGCTGCTCAAACACAACCTGCTAATACAGCCGTTAAAACGATTGTTCCGATTACCGCAAAAACCAAAGAACAAGCTTTGGCACAAGCTCAAGTCATTGCAAATACAGCAGATGCTGATTTGGCAGAGTTTCGTATCGATTTACTTAGTTTTGCGAGTGATACAAAACAAGTGATTTCCTTGGGCCATGAGTTGAAAAAGATTTTGGGCAATAAGCCAATGATTGCCACCATTCGTACGAAAAACGAAGGCGGCCAGCTTGAAATTAGTGATGTGGATTATGGTAAGACTTATCAAGCTTACTTAAAGAATCCGTTCATGGATTGGATAGATGTTGAAATGTTCCGTGATCAAAAAGTAGTTTCAGAAATTGTTCAAAAAGCACATCAAAAGAAAGTACTAATTGTCATGTCTAATCACGACTTCCAAAAAACACCAAGCCAAGATGAAATTGAAAAACGCTTGTTAAAACAAGACCAGATGGGTGCAGATATTCTAAAAATTGCCGTTATGCCAAAATCTAAACAAGACGTTTTCACTTTAATGAACGCAACTTTAAAAGTAAGTCAGCAAACCACTAAACCATTGTTAACGATGTCGATGGGGCAACTTGGTACGATTTCGCGTGTTGCGACTGCCAACATGGGCGGAAGTTATAGCTTTGGCATGATTGGTCAGGCTTCTGCACCGGGTCAAATTGATGTGACCAAGCTCAAACAAATTTTACAAACAGTTCAACCAACAAACCCATAAATCATAAGGATATGATGAAATGAATACATTACGTTTAACTACTCTTGCATTAGGTTTGATGGTTTCAGGCATAGCTGCGGCTCAAACTTATGTGGTTGACCGTTATCAAGACGATAGCAATAAAGGCTCTTTACGCTGGGCAATTGAACAAGCCAATGCAAACCCAAGCGAAGCTAGCGACATTTTGATTCAAGCAGTAGGTAAAGCGCCTTATGCGATTAAATTAAATAGTGCACTTCCTGAAATTAAAGCACCTGTCAAAATCATTGGTACCCAGTGGGATAAAACTGGCGAATACATCGCAATTGATGGTTCAAATTATATTAAAGGCGAAGGTGCAAAAGCTTGTCCTGGTGCAAACCCTGAACAGTACGGCACCAATGTACGTACGATGACTTTACCGGGATTGGTACTGCGTGACGTCAACAATGTCACTTTAAAAGGTTTAGACATTCATCGCTTCTGTATTGGGGTATTGATTAACCGTTCAAGCAATAACCTTATTCAACACAACCGTATTAGTAATAACTACGGTGGTGCTGGTGTTATGTTGACGGGTGATGATGGTCAAGGTAACCCAACTGCAACCACCACCAATAACAACAAAGTTTTAGACAACATTTTCCAAGACAATGGTGATGGTCTAGAGCTGACACGTGGTGCAGCATTTAACTTAATTGCGAATAACCATTTTGTTTCAACTAAAGCAAATCCAGAACCATCACAAGGTATTGAAATCTTGTGGGGTAATGACAATGCTGTGGTTGGTAATAAGTTTGAAAACTATTCAGATGGCTTACAGATCAACTGGGGTAAGCGTAACTATATCGCTTACAACGAAATGACCAATAACTCGATTGGTTTTAACATGACGGGTGATGGCAATATTCTTGATAGCAATAAAGTACATGGTAACCGTATTGGTGTAGCCATCCGTTCTGAAAAAGATGCAAATGCAAAAATTACACTGACTAAAAACCTGATTTGGGACAATGGTAAAGATATTAAACGCTGTGAAGCGGGTGGTTCATGTGTACCAGATCAGCGTTTGGGTGCAATTGTATTTGCTGTGCCTGCACTTGAGCATGCCGGATTTGTAGGTTCTCGTGGAGGTGGTGTGGTTGTTGACCCATCTAAACAGCAAAAAACATGTACTCAGCCAAATGAACAAGGCTGTAATGCTCAACCTAATCAGGGTATTAAAGCTCCTAAATTAACTGCGAACAAAGGTTCATTGGCTGTAGAAATTAATGGTTTACCAAATCAACGTTACCAAGTTGAATTTTTTGGCAATCAAAATGCGGCATCAAAAGAAGCTGAGCAATATTTAGGAGCAATAACTGTTGCTACAGATGCACAAGGGATCGCAAAAGCAAATTGGAAGCTGTCTGTAAAAGTTGCCTCAATTACAGCGAATATTACTGATCGTTTTGGAGCTACGTCTGAACTTAGTTCGGCCGTACAAACTAAATAATAACAATAAGGAAAGCGCCTCAAACCGAGGCGCAGCATAGAAATATAGAAATGATAAAAGGGACTTGAAATGCCAAATTTAATGAAATTGAGTGTGTTAACAATCGCTGTATTAGGTAGCCAATTTGCGCTCGCGAATGAGCCTTGGTCACAAGACCGTCAATGGTTGCTAGGCGACTGGAATGGAAAACGCCAGCAATTAGAGCAGCAGGGCTATAAATTTACAGCTTCTATTATGAGCCAAAGTGCTACAAATTTAGATGGTGGTTACAACGACAGCAATACTTTTGAAAATGCTGCGCAACTTTCTTTAGGTGCAAACTTCGATTTAGAAAAAATCGCTGGATGGAAAGATACAACAGCGAGCCTAGTCGTGACTAAACGTGACGGCAATGCATTAACTCTTGAGCGTATTAAAGACCCACGTTCTAGCCAATTGGGCAATGCTCAAGAAATTTACGGACGCGGTAAAATCTGGCGTCTGTCTCAAGCGTGGGTGAAGAAGGGTTTTGTTGATAATACTGTACAGGTCAAATTTGGTCGTATGGGAATGTCAGAGGACTTTAATAGTTCTCAATGTGAATTTCAGAACTTATTGCTCTGCGGTGGGCAGTTAGGAAAATCAATTGGTTCAATTTGGTATAACTCACCAGTCGGTGTTTGGGCGACAAACGTTAAATATCAGTTTTCACCTGAATGGACTTTGGGGTTGGGTGTGTATGAGGTCAATCCAGACAACATTAAAACCGAATCAAATAGTGATGGTTTTAATCTGGATATGAACAATGTGAAGGGCGCAACCATACCGGTTGAGCTGGCGTGGAAACCAAAACTTGCTGCCTTTAATGGCTTGCCGGGTGAATATAAAGTAGGTGCACTGTACTCAACCGCAGAAGCCAATGATATTAAAACTGCGGGTAAGGTTCATGATGGAAAACAAAGTTTCTGGCTTAATGCACAGCAACAACTTACGAATAAAGGCGAAGATCCGAAACGCGGTTTATATGTAAGTTTTAATGGTGTTGTAAATGATAAAGCAACTACCTTCATTCAAAGTACGCAACAGCTTGCTCTTTGGTATAAGGGACCGTTTGATAGCCGTCCAAATGATTCGATTGGTTTTGGTATAGCCAATTATGTAGTTAATGACCGTGCTAAAGATAAACAGATCGCGACAAACGAAAGCCGCGGATACTATGGCTATGATTCGATTGCATCTGACTATATTCCAATTCAAGATGACGAATTAAATGTCGAGTTGAACTATACCTATCAATGGTCTCCGGCCGTCATGTTACGTCCAAACATTCAATATATCCATCAACCTGCTGGTGTGAAAGAAGTCGATGATGCTTGGGTGGCGGGCCTGAGTGTAAAAGTTAATTTTTAATAATATTGATGGCTGGTTAGACATAGTTTAACTGGCCCAAATGCTTGAACTATTCGGGTTCAGTATATGTGGAGTAGGATCTATGTCTGAGTCAGATTCTAAGTTTCATATCTTATTCAAAATATGGTGTTTTATTTTAGGTTTAGCTTTATTGGCTACTGGTATTTTTTATATCGTGGGCGGTGGAAAGCTAGTATCTCTCGGTGGTTCTTGGTATTTCCTTATCTCAGGACTGTTTATAACCATTTCAGCAATTAGTATTTTCCGAAAAAAAGCGCTGGGCGTCTGGATTTTTGCGGCTGTTTTTGTTGGTACGGTAATTTGGTCACTCATTGATGCTGGATGGGAGTTTTGGCCGTTATTCTCGCGCTTAATGTTTCCTGCTGGTCTTTTTGCTGCGTTGTTCTTTACCTTACCTTCAATTCGACGCTACCAATTTCAAACTAGTTTGGCATCTTCAGCTTATGCAGTAGGTGGCTTAGTTGTTGCGGGAATGTTGATTGCGCTCTACCAAATGTTCCAACCGCATCCAACAGTAGCAAGCTCAGGTGAAAAACTACCTTTAGTACCAGTTGACCCTGCAAAAAAACAGGTGAATTGGGAAAATTATGGTAATGATGCAGGTGGTAGCCGCTTTGTTGCGCTCGATCAAATTAACCGTGATAACGTTCATAAATTAAAAGAAGCTTGGCGCTTTAGAACGGGCGACTTTACAACGGGTAGCGGTAATGGGGCTGAAGACCAAATGACCCCGCTACAAGTTGGAAATAAAGTGTTTTTATGTACACCACATAACAACATTTTTGCGATAGATGCCGACTCGGGCAAGCAACTCTGGAAAGCTGAGGTGAACTCTACAGCCGATGCTTGGGAACGTTGCCGTGGTGTTGCATACTTTGATTCAACAAAACCGCTTGTACAACCAACTTTAGCTGGTGCAAATGCAGTAACTGCGGTTGCAACCAATACGGCATGTCCACGCCGTGTATATACCAACACACCTGATGGTCGTTTAATTGCAGTGAATGCAGATAACGGTCAGCGCTGTGCTGATTTTGGTGTAAATGGAACGGTTGATTTGCTAGAAGGTCTTGGCGCTGGAACAAAAGCTCCACGTTTTGAAGTGACTTCTGCACCGACTATTGCTGGAACAACTATTGTGGTGGGTAGCCGTATTGCCGACAATGTAGCCGCAGATATGCCAGGTGGTGTTATTCGTGGTTATGACGTGATTACGGGTAAACTTCGCTGGGCATTTGACCCGCGTAATCCAAATCCTAACTATGTTCTTAAACCGGGTGAAACCTATAAACGTAGTTCGGCAAACTCATGGGCTGCAATGTCATATGATCCACAAATGAACACGCTGTTCTTACCTATGGGTAGTTCATCTGTCGACATTTGGGGTGGTAACCGTAATCCATTGGATCATAAATACAATACTTCTGTGTTAGCACTTGATGCGACAACAGGTAAAGAAAAATGGGTATATCAAACTGTTCATAACGATTTATGGGACTTTGACTTACCAATGCAACCGAGTTTGGTTGACTTCCCATTAAAAGATGGTACGACTAAACCAGCTGTTGTCATTGGAACCAAATCAGGCCAATTCTTTGTTCTTGACCGAGTAACGGGTAAACCGTTGACTAAAGTAATTGAACAGCCAGTTAAACCTGCCAATATTCCGGGTGAACAATACAGCTTAACTCAACCTCGTTCAGTTGAAATGCCTCAAATTGGTAATCAGACTTTAACTGAGTCAGATATGTGGGGCGCAACGCCGTTCGATCAACTGATGTGTCGTATTAACTTCAAGTCAATGCGTTACGAAGGCTTATTTACTGCACCAGGTACTGATGTTTCATTAAGCTTCCCAGGTTCGTTGGGTGGTATGAACTGGGGTAGCATCGCTTTTGACCCGACTCATCGTTATATGTTCGTGAACGATATGCGCCTTGGTTTGTGGATTCAATTGATGGAGCAAACTCCTGAAGATATTAAGATTCAGGCGAATGGTGGAGAGAAAGTAAACACAGGTATGGGAGCTGTACCAATGAAAGGTACACCATATAAAGTGAATAAAAACCGCTTTATGTCGGCTCTAAGCATTCCTTGTCAAAAACCACCATTTGGCACCATGACTGCGATTGATTTGAAAACTCGTCAAGTTGCATGGCAAGTACCATTAGGTACAGTTGAAGATACTGGGCCGATGGGTATCAAGATGGGTTTAAAAGCACCGATCGGTATGCCAACAATTGGTGGGCCTATGGCAACTCAAGGTGGCTTAGTTTTCTTTGCTGCAACACAAGATTACTACTTACGTGCATTTGATTCATCTACAGGTAAGGAACTGTGGAAATCACGCATGCCAGTAGGTAGCCAAGGAACACCAATAAGCTATGTTTCACCTAAAACAGGTAAACAGTATGTGGTTGTTACCGCAGGTGGAGCACGTCAATCACCTGATCATGGCGATTATGTGATCGCTTATAGCTTAGAACAATAATTAAGTTAGGCAAAAGAGAGTATTTCTCTTTTGCCTTAACCTTTAATATATTTTTTATATAAAAGAGTGAAAGTAAATTCTATATTTTTAACTAGATAGCTTTACCAAATAGTAAAAAAGTGCTTGATGTTGTTGCTAAACTTGAAATAGGCTTATGGTCAATTCAGCCTGAACGCTAGATATAGCTTAACTATTGACCAGTTCCTTAGGATATTTTACCTATAAATAAAACCTTAACTTTTATTAAGTTTTGTTTAACTTAACATTGTGAATTTTAATTAAAAATAAACATTATTAAGTTTTAAACATTAAAAATACGGTGTTTTTTGTTGGAAAAATGAGCTTAAATATATACTTATATTATATTTATATAATTTATTGGGTTGCGCTAGAATGGTCGACGCAGATTATTACTATCCAGTAATAATTTGTATTTCAGGAATTTAAGCTTTTATGGCTTAAGGCTCATCGAAAGATGGGCCTTTTTTTATGGATGAAAAAAATGATTTTTGAATTATGCTCAATAGCCTAAGCAAAATTAAATGTTAAATAATGAATAAAATCACAAAAAATAGTCTTTAATGACAAGAAGTGTATGATTTGATAAATTAAAGCCACTTGATAATAATAGGTGATGTAATGAGATTTTTGGTTCTTGCAACTTTATCTGGTTTAGCTTTGATGGGTTGTGCTTCTGTTCAGCAAGCACCGAATACACAAGAGACAATTCGCTATGCTTCTAGCCCATGTTTTGGCGCATGTCCGATTTATTCTGTAGAAGTAACACCTACAGGTTTAATTCGCTTTGAAGGTAAACAATACACTAAGGCTATAGGCGTTAAAGAAATTCAAGGTAGCGTAAAAGATTATAAAAAACTTGCAGATGATCTAAAAACTTATCGCCCTGAAACAGGTACACAATCAAAAACTGCGGGTTGCCAGCAAACAGCGACCGACATGTCTAGCTATTACATTACTTGGATTCAACCTAATGGCACAGAAACTAAATTAAGCCATTACACAGGTTGTATCTCTCCAGCAAATAATAGATTGAATAAGGTTATGGAAAAGTTACCTGAACAATTAGGCATTAAAGATCTAATTTAATGATAAAAGCCCCAAAATCTTGGGGCTTTTTCTTGTTAAGAAGAATTATACACTCAAAAGTTTTATATTAAGTATTTCTAAAAGAATCAGCGTATAATACATATTATAAAAACATATATTGTTAAGAGTGGTTATATGTCAAATATTGTCTATGCCTTTTTTGGTGGTTTATTACTAGGCATCGCAACAGTTGGGTATTTATATATAAATGGCCGTATAGCCGGAATCAGTGGTTTGCTTGCTCAAGTCATCAATGCTACTAAAGACACCTTTAAGAGTTCGGCATTCTGGTTTATTGCGGGACTCGTGATTACACCTTTCATATATAGTTATTTTTATCAGCCTGAAATTGAAATTAAAGCTAATACATTTGCACTTATTCTAGCAGGTGTACTTGTAGGCTTTGGAACACGGTTAGGGTCGGGTTGTACAAGCGGTCATGGTATTTGTGGTATGAGCAGGTTATCAAAACGTTCGATGATAGCGACAGCAGTTTTTATGTTTGCTGGCATGTTAACGGTTTATATCATTCGTCATGTGATGGGGTAATCCTATGAAAAACATTTTTGCTTTTTTATTTGGTAGCTTATTTTCATTAGGTTTAATGATCTCTGGCATGTCTAATCCAGAAAAGGTATTAGGTTTTTTAGATATTTTTGGGCAGTGGGATATTAGCTTAATGTTTGTAATGTTAGGTGCTATTGCTGTGGCATTTATTCCATTTCAAAAGGCTATAAAAACTCCTAAAACACTCTTTAATGAACAAATTCAATTACCAACGAATACACAGATTGACCAAAGGTTAATTGTGGGTGCTTTTATTTTCGGTATAGGCTGGGGAATAGCAGGTATATGTCCAGCGCCCGCTTTAACTCTGATTGGATTAGGGCATTTTGAAGCGCTTTATTTTATTGTCGCAATGTTATTAGGAATGTTTATTTACCGAATTTTAAATAAAGGAAATTAAGCCTATGCAACAACCTCTAGTAAAAGATTTTTTTGATGAAAACACCAATACTTTTAGCTATGTTGTTGCGGATTTAGCGACTCTTCAATGCGCTATTATTGATAGCGTGCTTGATTACGATGCCGCATCGGCCACTACAAAAACATCCAATGCTGATCTGATCGTCGATTATGTCTTCGCGCAAAACTTCAAAGTACAATGGATTTTAGAAACCCACGTACATGCCGACCATATGACTGCGGCTCAATATTTAAAATCTAAATTGGGCGGTACAATTGCAATTAGTCAAAAAATCTCGATAGTACAAGAAACATTTTCGGCTATCTATAATTTTGATTTTAAGAAATTTAATGAAAATCAGCCTTTTGATTATTTATTTGAAGATTATGAACAATTCAAAATAGGGGAGATAGAAGCCTATAACATTCCTACACCAGGGCATACACCCGCTTGCTTAAGCTATGTGATTGCTGATGCTGTTTTTGTAGGTGATACTTTATTTATGCCTGATTATGGTTCGGCCAGATGTGACTTTCCTAAAGGAAGTGCTGCTGAGCTTTATGATTCGGTCCAAAAAATTTATACACTTCCCGACAATATGCGCATGTTTTTATGCCATGACTATAAGCCCGAAGGTCGTGATGAATATATCTGTCAAACAGATATAAAAACTCAAAAGCAAAGCAATATTCATTTAAATCGACAAGTTTCTAAAGAATCATTCATCAAAATGCGTCAAGAAAGAGATGCTACTTTGGCAATGCCAAAATTAATTCTGCCTTCAATTCAAATTAATATGAACGGTGGAAACTTTCCGGAACCAGAATCAAACGGCATTCGTTATTTGAAAATTCCTTTCAACTACTTCTAGAAATAGCCTAAGCAAGATTTAAAGAACTTGTCTTAAATCCCGCGAAGTCTCTTGCAATAGCGGCAGAATATGTTGAATTAAATATTCTTCAGTTGTTTTCATAGTTGGAGAAACAATATTTAAAGCTGCAACCACTTTAAAGTCTTGCCCATAAATCGGTACGGCGAGCGCATGAACTCCTAATTCGTGTTCTTCACGCGAATAACACCAATCTTGTTCTCGAATCTCTTGTAGTAACTCTAAAAATTTATCATTTTCGACATGCGTATATTTAGTTAAACGCTGAAGAGGATATTTTTGGAGCCAGTCCAATTGTTCTTCTTGGCTTAAATGTGCCAGTAAAATTTTACCCGCAGATGTCGCATGAGCAGGCAGACGGTTACCTAAGTGTAAGCCGTATGGATTTACACGGTCAGTTTGTTGGTGGGCCGCACTACGAGCAATAGTAATGGCTTCATAACCATCAAGTACCATCACCGAATAAATGAGAGAAGTTTGGTTAGTTAACAGATTTAATAAAGGCTGAGATACTTTCGGAAGCTGGGCTGCACCTAAATAAGCTCCTGAAAATTTAAGAACTTTTGGAGTTAAATAGTAATAGTGACCATCTGACTCAAGATAACCTAAATATTCTAAAGTTAATAAATGACGCCTTGCTGCTGCTCGGGTAAGCCCAGTTTTTTCAGCAGCCATAGAAATGTTTAAACGATGTTGATTACTACTAAAGCTATCTAAAATCGCCATGCCTTTACCAATGCCAGCAATGTAATCTTCATGACGAATCGTTTTTTTGTTGTCCTGATTCTGGATTATCCTTTCATCTTTACTCATTACTGGTCCTTGTACGATAGAAGCTTAGTAGATCAATTTGCTTTAATGAAAAAGTTTAATAATTTCATGTCGCAAAAATTGATGTCTTAAATTATCCCTTAAATCTTCGTGCCAAAACATACCCATTTTAATATTGGTTATCTCAAAAGGCAGAGAATGTAAGCAAATTTCATGACTATAAGACAAATGCTGTAAAATCATTCGAGGCATGGTGAGTATTGCGTCGGCTTGAGCTCCCAAAACTTGTAACGCCGTTGAATAGTTTTGACAGCGCATAAATAAATTTCTAGAGATTTTTTGGTGTTGGTTTAAATAAATATCTTCAAGTAAAGCGCCCGTACGGCGTGACGAAACGCCAATGTGCCGACCACTGATATAGCTGGATAAATCAACTTCTTTAAGTTGACTGCAAATGACAAACTCATCTGTTACCAAATGATCAAAGGTAATTTTTGGAGATAAGTATTGTTCTAGGTCAATCACGAAATCGAGCTGTTGTGTCGCCAAGTCCGCCATAATATGTTTTCGATCTAGCTTCATACTCACAAACTGCAAATCTAAATTAAGATTTTGAAAATGTTGAGCCAGTCTTGGAAGAATAATTGGTTCAATCTCATCATGAACGGCGATTTTTAAGCTTTTTAAACTGGTTGGATCAAAAACATGTTTCTGTTGGCTAATATTTTGGATGGTTAAAAGTGCTTGCTTAACAGTTGGGTAAATCTGCTCAGCAAAAGGAGTGGCAGACATTTTATTGCCTACTCGTATAAATACATCATCTTCAAGTTGCTGACGTAAACGCTGCAAAGCATGACTTGCCGCTGACTGCGTAATATTAAGGCTACTTGCGGCATTCGAAATACTTTTTTGTTCATAAATCGCGATAAAAAGCGGATATAAATTGATATCAATCCGGTGGAAAAAACTTAGATCTAGGCCATGTAAGTTATGAATATTATTCATGAGGTGTTATTTAATAAAATCATTTCATTCATATTAAGTTTCAAGTTATGTTGATGTAAAGACCAGATAATGATGTAAAGGAAAAAGAATGTTTGAACTCTCAAAAAAAGCTCAGGATTTTGCTGAGCGAACTAAAAAATTTATTCAAGAAGAAATAGAACCTGTCGAAGCAAAATTTTGGGAAGAAGTTCATGAGTTAAATCCAGATGGAAACTGGAAAAAATGGCAGTGGCCCGAGCTTTTAGAAACTCTAAAATCTAAAGCCAAACAAGCAGGCCTTTGGAATATGTTTTTACCTGATGAAAAGCTGGGTGCAGGGTTATCAGTTCAAGAATATGCGCATATTGCTGAATTAACTGGTCGTAGTTTATTGGCGCCCACTGTTTTTAACTGTAATGCACCAGATACGGGAAATATGGAAGTATTATGGCGCTATGGCAGTGAACAGCAAAAACAACAATGGTTAGAGCCTTTACTGGACGGAAAAATTCGCTCTGTTTTTTGTATGACTGAACCAGATGTTGCGTCAAGCGATGCAACCAATATGCAAGCGACTGCACTCATTGATGGTAATGAAATTGTTTTAAATGGCAAAAAGTGGTGGTCGTCTGGCTTAGGTGACCCAAATGCCAGAGTCATTATTTTTATGGCACATACTCCAGATGAAACCAAAGACCGTCATCATCAACACTCTATGGTTTTAGTACCGATTGATACGGCGGGTGTTGAAATTCAGCGTATGTTACCTGTGTTTGGTGATTACGATGCACCACATGGACATGGTGAAGTTCACTTTAACAATGTTCGAGTGCCTCTTGAAAACTTTATTGGTGGAGCGGGGCAAGGTTTTGAAATTGCACAAGGTCGCTTAGGGCCAGGGCGTATTCACCATTGCATGCGCTGTATCGGAGCTGCTGAAAAAGCACTAGAGCTTATGATTGATAGAGGCATGTCTAGAACGGCGTTTGGCAAAGAAATTTTAAAACTCGGTGGAAACCTCGAACGCGTGGCTGATGCTCGAGTCGCAATAGATCAAGCCAGACTTTTAACCTTGTATGCTGCTTATAAAATGGATACTTTAGGAAATATGGCTGCTTTAACAGAAATATCTGCAATTAAAGTAGTCGCTCCGAGCGTTTTAGAAAAAGTAGTCGATATGGCAATTCAGCTACATGGCGGTGCAGGTGTTTCAAGAGATACGCCATTAACGGGTTTCTTTGCCCAAGCACGCAGTTTACGTTTAGCTGATGGTCCGGATGAAGTACATAAAGGCATGATTGCCAAATTAGAGTTGGCCAAACGTGGTTATGGTCGTCATAAGAAAGTATAAGTTTAAAGGAAGTGAATATGTCGGTAATTGATGTAGGCGGTGAAGTACGTGAAGGTGAAGAGCTTGATATTGGGGCAGTTGAAAACTGGTTAAAAAACCAAGGTGTTGAGTTGGTTGGTCCAGCAGCCGTTACTCAATATACGGGTGGGGCGTCGAATTGGACTTATCGTTTAAAATATGAAAATACCGATTTAATTTTGCGACGTCCCCCAAAAGGAACAAAAGCGAAGTCAGCCCACGATATGGCCCGTGAATATATGGTGCAGAAAAATTTGGCCCCTTATTATCCAGTGCTTCCTAAGATGGTGGCACTTTGTAAGGATGAATCGGTCATTGGCTGTGATTTTTATGTCATGGAACGCATTGAAGGTATTATTCCTCGTGCAAAATTGCCACCTGAGCTTGGTTTTAATGAGGAAGATGTTCATCAACTTTGTGTAAACGTTATTGATAAGCTCATTGAGCTACATCAAGTTCCTTATGAGAACACGCCTTTAGCTGAACTAGGCAAAGGTGCGGGATATTGCCGTAGACAAGTTGAAGGTTGGGATAAGCGCTATGAAAAAGTCCGTACAATCAACGTTCCTTCATTTAAATATGTTCGAAAATGGCTAAACGATAATATCCCTCAAGACTCTACGACTTGTATTATTCACAATGATTGGCGTTTTGATAATGTGATTTTAGATCCAGAATATCCAACTGAAGTGATTGGCGTACTTGATTGGGAAATGGCGACCTTAGGCGATCCATTAATGGATTTGGGCAGTGCTTTGGCCTATTGGGTTGAGCCAACGGATAATATGATTTTTAGATCGACGCGCCGTCAGCCTACCCACTTAAAGGGAATGTTCTCTCGAAAAGAAGTCGTTGACTATTATTTGCAAAAAACAGGATTGGAACCTCAAAACTGGACTTTTTATGAGGTCTTCGGTGTATTCCGTTTAGCAGTGATTGCCCAGCAAATCTATTACCGTTATTACCATAAACAAACCCGAAATCCTGCATTTAAAGATTTCTGGATCGTGATTCATGCGCTACATATCCGAGCTTTAAAACTTATCGCACAGCAAAAATTGCAAGAATCTGAATTTGCTCAGCAATCTCTACAGAAAATACAGGGTATTTTAAGAAAATGACCACAATTTATCTGGTAAGACATGGACAGGCATCGTTTGGTAAAAGTAACTATGATGAGCTTTCTGAAAATGGTGAGGCTCAGGCGACTTTATTAGGCCATTATTTTAAGCAAATATTGAAAGAACAACCTTATGTGGTTGCTGGAACTATGCAGCGTCATGAGCAGACTGCAAAGCTTGCACTAAATGAATGCTTCCCAGATACGGTGATTCATCATAATAATTTATGGAATGAGTTTAACCACCAACAAGTTTTTGCCCGTTATGAACCGCGTTTTGAACAGCCTGAACTGTTGAAAGCTGACGTGGCGCAAGAACAAAACCCTCGCGCATATCTTGCCAAAATATTCGAAGGTGCCATTGGACGATGGACAGATGGCGATTTTCATCATGAATATGATGAGTCTTGGCCACATTTTAAAGAAAGAGTCGAAACAGCATTGCAGCAACTTTGTGATGAGTTAGCAAAAACCAAACCTCGCTATGCAATTGTTTTTAGCTCTGGTGGTGTGATTTCTGTAGCAATTGGAAAACTGCTTGAACTCAGTCCCAATCGAACTTTTGCATTGAATTGGGCAATTGCGAATACAAGCCTCACGACTTTACGTTTGGTTGGAAATGAAGCTCAGGTTTTAAGTTTAAATGAACATCATTTTATAAAAGCTGAGCGTCCAGATTTACTGACATGGATTTAAAATAAGGATAAAAGCATGGCAAAGACGATTTTAATTACGGGTGCAAGTTCTGGATTGGGCGCGGGTATGGCGCATGAATTTGCAGCAAAAGGTTATAACTTGGCGATTTGTGCACGCCGTTTAGACAGATTAGAAACTTTAAAAACTGAACTTGAAAATCAGTACGGTATTAAAGTAATTGCAAAAAATCTGGACGTCACCAATTACGATCAGGTTTTTGAAGTATTTCGTGCCTTTAAACAAGAATTTGGCTATTTAGACCGAATTATTGTAAATGCGGGAGTAGGCAATGGTCGCCGTATTGGTAAAGGTAATTTTGAAATTAACAGAGCCACGGCCGAAACAAACTTTATTTCTGCTTTAGCACAGTGTGAGGCAGCGATTGAAATTTTTAGAGCGCAAAATGCAGGTCATTTGGTGGTAATGTCGTCTATGAGTGCAATGCGCGGATTACCAAAACATTTATCGACCTATGCGGCAAGTAAAGCTGCAGTTGCTCACTTGGCTGAAGGTATTCGTGCTGAATTATTGGATACTCCAATTAAAGTCTCAACAATTTTCCCAGGCTACATTCGCACGGAAATAAATGAGGGTGCTAAACATCTACCTTTTGAAGTCGATGCTAAAACAGGATGCAAAGCACTTGTCAAAGCTATCGAAAAACAACCAGTGAAAGCTTATGTACCACAGTGGCCGTGGTTACCAATGAGTATTGCTATGAAGGTTTTGCCTTTAAGATTAGTTAATAAATTAGGATAAAAAATACCCCCTAAATTTTAGGGGGATTTCTTAGTTAAAACTTTTTGGTGTAATTGACGAATAAACGGTCTTCGCCAAAGTCATTGCCGTGTTTTACGTTGTAATCAATCCGAATGTATTGCAGAGCCACGCCTTTTAAGAAGGGTTGCTGAAATGCATAGTTTAGAATAACGTTTGACTCGGTTTCATGGTTCTTTTCACCATTTGCTGCTTTAAAGTCATGTCCGTAAACATATTTCACCATCGCGTTTAGGCCTGGCACATAATCTTTAAAGTCGTAGCCATACATGACATGGTAAGACTTTTCATCTTCTTTAAAGAAACCAGTAGCGTTCCAGTTAATGAAATACGTCTCTGGTAAGAAACCATCTGGTAAGGGATAAGCTGACTCACCTATAATTTGTTGGTAACCCAAACCAAAGGTATGGTTTTTTACTTTAACCGTTTCAAGTAATCCAATGTTCTGCGCATCAATATCAAAGGTATTGCCATCATCTTTTGCATTGAAGTATTTAAACTTAGAGGTCAGAGCAAAACTTGGCTGTTTCCACGTATGTTCAAGTCCTATATAGTGTTTGTTATACAGATCTTCTAAATTACCAAAATAGTATTCGCCCTTCAAAGACGGCGTGAATTGATAACGTAGGTCAATATAATTTAACCCATCAGATTCTTTAGTAATCCCATTTGATGTGAAAGAAAACTTTTTAAAGTCTTCTTCATTACGTGGAGAGACTTTTTCAACCCGACCAATTTCTGCATACAGCTGATCTGAAAGTTGTGACTTTAAGTTGGTTCCCCAATACGAAGTGAGTAACTGACGACTAGCATCCACTGCCGTTACAGGTAAATCTAACCAAAGTTCACCCACACTTAAAAGTGTTTTGTCATAGCCCAGCTTTAAAGTTGCACCATATTTTAAATAATCTGAAGCCTGAGATTGCGTTTCTTTATTAAAAGGTAGAACCGTATCTGCGACGTGTTTGTCTGAACTCAAGCGCACGGCGTATTGGACAGAAGCATCAGCCCCAATCGTGATTGGCTTGTCTGCAATGACTAACCGGGTGTCATGCATTTTCGATTTATAAAATAATGACGCTGCCTGAGACCAACTACCAGTATCTTTTAAGGCATCATTATCAAAATCACGGTTGATATAGGCATTCTTTAGCGTGAACTTCCATTCATCTTCGGACTGCTGATTTGGATTTGCAGCCCATGAGTTGCTGCACATCAATAATAAAGTGGCAACAGCCAAAGTGTGTGGTTTAAAACGGTGAAATAATTCCATAATCCATTTCCCAGATGTATGCCTGTCCTCGGCACTAAATAATTTCTAATATTTCGGTACTCTCTAAGCGTTTAGTTAGAGAGTACATTTTTGCAATTGGTGAGACCTATTAATTTAATTTTTCAAGCTTCATGCTTTCACTAAAGAATTTGCAGCTTTTAAAAAGTAGAATTAAAGCCAGTACACAAGACAAACCACCCACAATAGATAAAGAAGAACCCACCATTAATGGGCTACCAAAAACTTTATCTGTAATAATGGCTACCAGTGTTGTGCCAATACCGAGTCCAATTAAGTTACTCACCAAAAGGAAGAGGGCAGAAAGGCGTGCTCTAAACTGGTTTGGGGCTAACATTTGCAAAGCAGTTGCTGAAATCACTAAAGGGAAAGATGCAAAGAACATTGCAGGAATCAGTAAGCTAACTGAAAGCCAAAGCTGATCTGTTTGAGTAAAGAATGCAATTGGAATAATCAGGCCAACAATACCAATTACACCCGTGAACATCGGGGCATCTTGACGACCTTTTTTAATAAACCAGTCGTTTAACCAACCTGCACAAAATACACCTAATGTATTTGCGACTAACAGAATCGTACCGAGCATATAGCCTGTTTCAGTCGGTGCGAGTTGAAACTTACGAATATAAAATGCAGGTGTCCAGCTAGTCAGGCTGTAGAGTGCCATTGCATAAAAGGTAAAACCTAAATAATGACAAGCAAATGTTTTCGAATGTTTTTTAATAAACTGAAGACATTGTGTGAATTTAACTTGGTCAACTTGTCCATTTTGGTTGAGCTGTTGGCCTTTACGTGCAGGGTCTTTAACGGTCAAAATAAACAGCAAACCAATAATGATGCCGGGTAAACCCACCACTAAAAAGGCAATTTGCCATGCTTTAAGGGCCCCTAATAATGGAACCTCAATGAGTGTCACACCTTTAAGCAGGTTAATCACATAACCGCCAACTAAAAAGGCAATACCACCACCTAAAAAAGCGCCAATTGAATAAATCCCAACAGCACGGCCTAGTTTGTCTTTACTAAACATGTCGCTAAACATTGAATAAGCCGCTGGCGATAAAGCGGCTTCACCGACACCAACCGCCATGCGGCTCAAGAACAGTTGAATAAAGTTTTTACTTAAACCACAAGTTGCCGTTGCTAAGCTCCAAACAATAATCCCGATTGAAATCAATTTTGGTCGTGAAAAACGATCGGCAATATAGGCTAAGGGTAAACCCATAACCGCATAAAACAGTGAGAAAGCAAGGCCATGTAACAGGCTAAATTGGGTATCTGAAAGTTGGAGATCTGCTTTGATGGGTTCAATCATCAGCGCTAGAATTTGGCGATCAATAAATGAAAATATATATGCCAACATACAAAGTATGACCACATACCATGCATAAGCATTGCTTTTCTTTTGTGTCCTTTCAACAGCGATATTACTTTGGTTCATACACTTAATCCTTATGTATAAAACGCTTAAAGAAATTGATATCTAACTTTTATTATTCCTCTAAAGTTTTCGATATTTCCCCCTTTTAGATAAGAATAATAAATAGGCTAGAAATGAGTAATTTGGTCTCGTACAGACCGGAAGAGTGCGTCTAAACCCAATTAGGAGTTAATGGGATTTTTAAGATCATGGAATTATTATTTTCTTTTTATATGTAAAATTCCATTACTTATTAAGTATGTTAGAATACCTAAAAAGTATGTTAAGTAATTATATACAGATAAATTTATGATATAAAAATTTGATTTTATTAATTTTTATTGTTTTAACGAAAGAGCAGCTAAAGAAAAAGAGATTTTTAACTGCTCTAAGAAAGCTAATTTATCATAATGAGAAATATTTAGCTGGATGGCATCAGTTCAAATAATTTCTTTAACTGGGTATTTAAATTGTGTAGCTCGTCTTCTGAAAAAGCATTCAGGATACCTGCCAAGGTGACCACACTAATCTGATTAATCTGTTCAACCAGATCAACACCTTTGGCCGTTAATTTCACCATTGAGATTCGTTCATCAGAAGTAGAAGAGTAGACCTCAACAATTCCATCTTCTACCAAGCGATATACAGCTTTTGTGGCCGTCGTTAACTTTAAAGTAGAAAGATTGGCAATGTCGGTGATACTGGCTTCCCCAAGGGCATTAGTGCTTAAAATAATTTTACGGCGTGTATTATCAATACCTAGCTTTTTTATTGATTTTTCAATCAGTTGTGAATACTTTCCATTCACTTGGGAAACCCAAAAAAAAGGGAAATTTTGAATACTCGACGGTTCTTTATTAGGAAGAAATTGTTCTAAATGATCAAGCATAGCTAAGCAATAACTTAGTGAAAAAAGGGTAATCCTATTATAAACAAAATTTTGCATATTTCCTTGAGAACAAATTATAAAAAATACTTGACAATTCCATTAAATTTTCCGATATTTTAATTAATCAATAAAAATACATGGAAAAGTGAATGAATATTGTTAGCCAAAGCGTGCACAAAGGAAGTGGCAAGCTCAAGGTCATGGTGAAAGACACAATTGATATTCAAGGTCTAAAAACCATTGCTGGCAGTCGAGCTTTATTAAATGTTGAACCTGCTCAAGATGATGCCGAGGTTGTTAAAAACATCTTGAAAGCTGACTGCGAAATTATTGGCAAGACAAATTTGCACGAATTGGCTTTCGGTATTACAGGCATTAACCATGCTTTTGGTACACCTATTAACCCTAAATATCCTGAACTTATTCCAGGTGGCTCTTCGAGTGGTTCGGCTGCGGCAGTTGCTGCTAAACAGGCTGACTTTACTTTAGGCACAGACACTGGCGGCTCTATTCGTATGCCCGCTGCGTGCTGTGGAGTTTTTGGTTTAAAACCGACTTTTGGCCGTGTTAGCAGAAAAGGCGTATATCCGCCGTCAAGTTCTCTGGATTGCGTTGGTCCTTTTGCAAATTCAGTCGAGATGATTGAAAAGGCCATGCAAATTATTGATCCAACTTTCAAGCCTTCTGCATGTACTAGCGCACCAAAACTTGCTGTTTTGGATGTAAGCGCAGATGACGTTGTTTGGAATTGTATTTATCAAGCATTTCAAAAAGCGAATTTAGAGACCGTTTTAAAAAAAGTTGAATACTTTGAAGCGGCTTATGACGCAGGCATGCAGATTATTAATTATGAAAATTGGCAAGCTTTTGGTGAATTAACTCAAACGGGCTTAATTGGTTCTGATGTAAATGGTCGTTTATTAAAAGCTGCCGCAACAACTTTAGAGCAAGTGAAACAAGCAGAAGTTGTGAGAGCACAGTTGACCCAAGAACTCGATGCTTTATTAGAAAAATATGATGCATTGGTTCTACCGACACTTCCGCAAATTCCACCGAAAGTTTCTGAAGCTGAAAACACGGTCGCTTTTTTGAATCTTACAGGTTTAGTTCGACCATTTAATTTATCAGGTCATCCCGTTATTTCAGTGCCACTTGAAACCAGTGAAGGGTTACCCGTGGGCCTACAGATCGTATCGAAGCATCAAAAAGATGAGCAATTATGCGCAATAGCTAAATTTTGTGTTGATGCAATGCAATAAATTACAAGGAGTTAGATGATGAATAAGTTGTCTAAAATGGAGTTTGCTTCTCAAGACAAAGCAGTTGACTTAGACGCTTTGTGTCAAGAAATTCGTGAGCGTGCCTGTACAGGTGAATTTGATAATCAGGCATATGTGAGCCAAGACATTATCGAAAAACTTAAAAAAATTGGTGTTTACCGTGCATTAGTTCCTAAGCGTTTTGGTGGCGAAGAATGGTCTCCACGGCAGTTTTGCGAGTTAATCGAAACTTTATCTAAAGCTGATGGTTCAGTCGGTTGGGTGGCAAGTTTCGGTATGAGCCCTGCGTATTTAGGAAGTTTGCCTGAAGATACACTTAAAGAGTTGTACCAAAACGGCCCGGATGTGGTGTTTGCTGGAGGTATTTTTCCGCCACAGCCTGCCGAAATTACCGATGAAGGTGTCGTAGTTCGTGGACGTTGGAAATTCTCAAGCGGCTGCATGGGAGCTGACATTGTTGGCGTGGGGATTTCACCGCTTAAAAATAATGAAATGCAGGGCTTACCTCGCATGGCAGTGATGCCTGCGAAAAAAGCCAAAATCGAAATGACTTGGGATACCGTTGGCCTAAAAGGTACGGGAAGCCATGATTTGGTGGTCGAAGATGTATTGGTCGAAAAGAAATGGACCTTTGTTCGGGGTGAACCTTCAAAACTAAGCGAGCCTTTTTTTAAATATCCGTCCCTGTCTTTAGCGACTCAAGTATTAACCGTGGTGGGTATTGGAGTTGCAGCTGCGGCATTAGAAGAATTTGAAAAATTAGCACCGGGTAAAGCATCCATTACAGGCGGTTCAGAAATTGCCAACCGACCAGTGACTCAATATGAGTTTGCTCAGGCAGATGCAGAATTTCAGGCTGCAAAGTCTTGGTTTTATCAAACCATGGATATTGTTTGGAATGAAATTATTGCTGGTCGTGAAGCAACTGCTGAACAAATTAGCGATATGCGTCTGGCATGTACCCATGCAGCGCGAGTTTGCGCCAAAGTGACCCGAAAAATGCAAATGCTCGCAGGCATGACAGCAATTTATACCAACAATCCATTTAGCCGTTTTGTGAATGACACCAACGTGGTGACTCAGCATGCCTTTATGGGTGATGCAACTTTACAAAATGCAGGCTCAATCAGTTTCGGGTTAAAACCAACCCCAGGTTATTTATAAGTTTAATTTTTAAAAGGATATTGAGATGGAAGCTAAAAAATCATTACGTGTTTTGTTCTGCATGGGTATTAACCAAAACTTTTTTGATGCAGAACCTGCTGAAGCAAAAGCAGTTTGGGCAGCGTTTGGTGAAATGTGGAATGGCATTCATGACTTACCGGGTGTTCATGTTTTTGGAAATCTTGATGATGACCAAAGTATGGTTGGCCCAAGTGCTGGCTGGCCTTGGACAACATACTTGCTTGCAGATGTTCCGGATATTGAAACAGTACACGCGGCTTGTAACTTGTTTAGAACGACTGTGGTGGGTGAAGGGCCATACAAACTTTGGAAATATTGCAAAGTTGAAGCTCGTGTTGGGCGTGAATTGATTATTCAACGTTAAGGCGACCGCAATGACTGACAAAGTGGATATTGCAAAAATCATAGAGCGACTAGAACAGTTAGAAGCGCACAATGCGATTCGTAACTGCCTGAATCGCTATATGGAAATCTGCGATGAGCTTAATGCAAATACAGACCTTGATGAGCTAATGAATCTTTTTGATCAGGACTGTATTTGGGAAGGTATTGGCGAGAAATATGCCAAATCTTTTGGCCGTTATGATTCTTGGCAGTCGATTTACGACATGTTTAAAAGCTATACCCAAAAAGAATCTCACTTTGTTATGAATGCACACTTTGTAAATTCAGAACAAATTTATGTAAATCAAAATGATGCAAATGCTTCTTGGCTCATGTTGCAAACTTCAACCTTTCAAGATGGCCGTAGTCATCTGAATACAGCAAAGCTCAATGTGAAGTTTCAAAAGCAAGCAGATGGAACATGGAAAATTAAACATTTCCAAACACAGAATATTTTCAGTCGTCCGGTATCGCATTGGCACAGTGAAGCTGAATTGCCTGTACCTTCCCAGGAATGACCCAGGACATATTTAAAAGGACTATTGATATGAACAGTATTATCCCAACGCATAACATTGGCATTGATTACGATGCTTTGGTTCAAAGTGACCGTGCCCATACTTCTCTTTATAAAGATGAACGCATTTTTGATGAAGAGATGGAAAAAATCTTTTATAGCACTTGGGTGTGGGTTGCGCATGCCAGCGAAATTCCGGAAGGCGGAAGCTATAAAACCATTAATATCGGTAAACAGCCTGTGGTTGTGGTACGTGACCGTAAAAAGAAAGTCCATGTACTTTTAAACCGTTGTCGTCACCGTGCAGCAACCGTATGTGAACATAAAAAAGGAAAAACCAATAGTTTTGTATGCCCGTACCACGGTTGGAGTTATGCACTTGACGGTAGTTTACGTGGTGTGCCATCTCCGGAAAGCTACGGCGATTGTTTAGATAAGTCAGAATTACCGTTGGTGAGTCTACGGGTAGAAGAATATAACGGCATGATCTTCGCTTCATTTAAAGAAGACATTCAACCGCTTGAAGAGTTCCTTGGACCAGCAAAAAAATGGATTGACCTGTTTATGAAACAAGGTGCGGGTTATCCAATTAAAGTGTTGGGTGAACACCGTTTCCGTTTTCCGGGTAACTGGAAAATCCAGCTTGAAAATACCACCGATGCATATCACTTCCCGTTGGTACATAAGTCATTCTTAAGTTCTGTCGATGAAAAAACAGAAGAACTCTTTAACTTCGAAAACCAACCGGGCTTTGTTGAAGACTTAGGTAATGGTCACAGTGTTATGGTGATGATTCCTGAACTGGTTGATCTAGACGAAGAGCTTATGGAGCGACCAATTCAAGAGCGTTTCGAAGACTTGGCTCAAGCTTTGCGTGACGAAGGCCATGAAGAGTTAGAAGTACGCCGTATTGTTCGTGCAGTCGGTGGTTCTGGCTTTAACTTAAATTTATTCCCGAATATTGCATGCTCGATGGCGTTCTTTCGTGTGTTACAGCCAATTTCAGTTGCTGAAACAGAAATTCATCACTCGGTAATTACGATGGATGGTGGCCCACAAATTGCCAACCAATATCGCTTACGTTTGCATGAACATTTCCAAGGTCCATTTGGTTTTGGTACGCCAGATGACTCAGAAGCTTGGGAGCGCGTACAACACGGTGCCAATGCTGGTAATGATTTATGGATCATGTTGAACCGCGGTTTGCCGGGCGAAGTCAAAACTGAAGATGGCTTAAAAAGTGATGTCAGTGCTGAAACTGGTATGCGTGCAGCATATCAGCAGTGGAAAAAGATGATGACGGCTTAAGGAGAGAGCAATGAATATGAATCTGCAATTATTAAATGAAGTCACTGCTTTCATCTGGGCTGAAGCAGATATGTTAGACCACAGCGAATATCGTGAATGGCTCAATTTATGGAATGAAAAGGGTGTTTATATCATTCCGATTGACCCGAACCTCACAGACTACGAAAACAACTTAAATTATGCCTATGACGATAATCATATGCGTACTTTACGTGTACAGCGTCTTGAAAATGGTGAGGCAATTTCTACGGCACCAAAGGCGAATACGGTACGCAGTATTTCGCGAGTACGAGTCATTCAAGACCAAGATGATGAAATCGTTTTACGCTGTGCTCAAAACTTACGTGAATTCCGTAAAGAAAACCTCAAGCATTACACCGCAGATATTACTTACCATTTGACTCGTGATGCCGATACTGGTTTTAAGATTAACCGTAAAATCATTAACTTGGTTAACTCAACCGATACCTTAGCTGGTATTAGCTACATTCTTTAGGAGCGGTAACATGAAACAGGTTGTTTTAGTGACAGGTGCTGCTTCTGGACTCGGTAATGTGATTGCTGAATATTTTGCGAGCCAAGGCCATCAAGTGATTTTGTCGGCAAGTACGCTTGAAAAAGCCGAGAATGCCAAGGCACAAAGTCAATATGCACAAAATATGTTTCCCTTGAAATTAGATATTTCAGTTGAGGCAGATTTTCATGCAGCGGTGCAATGGATTGAAGAGAAATTTTCTAAACTTGATGTGTTGATTAACAATGCCACCGTCACCAAAGCAACGCCAGTATTAGAAATTACCGCAACCGATTTTGATTGGGTGACCCAAGTCAACCAGCGCGGCACCTTTCAAGCTTGCCAAATTATTGGCCAATTTATGGCTAAAAAAGGCTATGGACGCATCATTAATATGGCGTCGTTAGCAGGACAAAACGGTGGTACTGCAACAGGTGCACACTACGCGGCAACCAAAGGTGCGATTGTGACGTTAACCAAAATTTTTGCCAAAGAGTTTGCGGCAAAAGGGGTAACGGTCAATGCAGTTGCACCGGGACCGATGGAATCACCAATCGTTCATAGCGTGGTGCCAGACGAAAAAATGGAACAGTTCATCCAGAATATTCCGGTTAAATCCTTAGGAAGTATGCACTTTATTGCTGAAACTTGTGGGTTGCTTGCGAGTCCAAATGCGGGGTTTGTGACTGGTGCAACATGGGATATTAACGGTGGTTTATTCATGCGCTAAGTCACGAGCTTACGTATGAAAAGGGAGTTAAATCATGACTACACTTTATGATGTTGTCGTTAAAAATCGCCATGTGGAAGGTGGAAATATTGCAGTCATGGAATTTGAATCTGCAACTTCTGCAACATTGCCAAAAGTTGAAGCGGGTGCGCATATTGATGTGCACTTACCGAATGGCATGGTACGCCAATATTCACTTTGCCAAAATCCAAATGACGAAGGAAAGTTTCGCCTTGGAATTTTACGTGACCCTGAATCACGTGGCGGCTCGATTTCTGCATTTGATGAAATTAAAGATGGCATGCAAATTCAGGTCAGTGAGCCAAAAAATTTATTTCCACTTTTAAAAGCCAAACACAGTGTCTTGATTGGCGGTGGAATCGGGATTACGCCATTAATCACGATGGCATACCAACTTGCACATGAAGGCGAATCATTTGAGCTTCACTACTGCGGCGCTAGCCCAGAAAACTGTGCTTTTGTTGATGAAATTAAAAATGGTGAGTTAGCACAATACACAACTTTTCATTTTAAAACGGAAGGTGCAAGCCATAGAGAATTTTTTGAATCTGCCGTCAAAGATATTGACCTTGAGAGCCATATTTACACCTGTGGTCCAGTCGGTTTCATGGACTGGGTGATTAACCTTGCCACGACTCACGATTTTCCTGAGCAGCAAATCCACAAAGAATATTTCCAAGTTGAAACTGATACTTCTGGAGATTCATTTGAGGTAGTGGCTGAGCGTAGTGGAAAAATCATTATGGTTGAAGCTGGCGAAACCATTCTGCAGGCTTTAGCTAAAGAAGGCATCGACATTGAAATGTCTTGCGAGCAAGGCGTATGCGGAACCTGTATGTGCGATGTGATTGAAGGTGAGCCTGATCATCGAGATGTTTATTTTACTGATGAAGAAAAAGCCAGCAATGAACAAATATTGGTGTGCTGTTCACGCTCTAAAACACCAAGACTAGTTTTAGATATCTAATGCTCTCGCGATTTATATGGATGTATGAGAAGGTTTAGGAGAAGATGATGAATGTATTACAACAAATAGATGATTTTACGGTCGATCCACTACAGTTCCGACGAGCATTAGGAAATTTTGCAACAGGCGTTACCATTGTTACTGCACAAAATGCACAAGGCGAGAAAGTCGGTGTAACCGCAAATAGTTTTAACTCGGTGTCACTTGATCCACCACTTATTTTGTGGAGCATTGATAAAAAATCTTCGAGTTTTTCAGTATTTGAAGAAGCGACACATTTTGCTGTCAATATCTTATCGGGCACACAAATTGAGCTGTCTAATAAGTTTTCGAGACGTAATATCGATAAATTTGCAGACACGAACTTTCAACTTGGTGCTGGACGCGCACCCATTTTAGAAAATTGTTCTGCTGTGTTTGAGTGCGAACGTCACCAAATTATAGAAGGCGGTGACCACTGGATTATTGTTGGTAAAGTGGTTCGTTTCCATGACCAAGGCCGAAGCCCGCTGGTTTACCATCAAGGTGCATATTCTTGTGTCATGCCGCATCCAAGCCTTCAAGTTAAGCAAACTGAACAGAGCGGCGTAGACCAAACACATTATGGGCACTTATATAATAATGTCTGCTACTTGATGAGCCGTGCTTTTAAAGCTTATCAAACCGACTATATTCCAAAGCAAATGGCTTCTGGTTTCCGTACCAGTGAATCTCGGCTCTTACTTGTTTTGGCAAGTGGTACTGCTTCAAGTAAGGAAGATTTACCGCGCGATATTGCTATGCCAATGCAAGAAGTTGAAAGGTCGGCTGAAATTCTAAAATTTGAAGGGTTATTGGTTGATCACGATAATTTGTATGCTCTGACTGAAAAAGGCAAACAAACGGCGCAGTATTTGTTTGATATTGCCGATAGCCACCAAAATGAGGTGTTTAAAAAGTATTCTGAGGAACAAAAGAATATTTTTATTACCATGCTGCGAGATTTTGCGGGAGTAGCATAAGCCCCATTAAGCTGATAAATTGAATTGATTTATCAGCTTCTTTACATCTAGCTGACTATCATCAAAACAATTCCACGGATAAGGAATTTTTGGCACACAATTTGTTTATCAATAAAACATGATTGCAAATATGCCAAGACAGTGCACCACCACAAGCGCAAAATCTTGAGCGGTGGCACATGTATAGAGAGGTAAGGGATGAACCAATATGTAAGTGATGCATTACTCACATGGACGCACCATATTAAAAGTGTGTGCGGCAATTTTGAAACCGATTTTGATGGAACCCGTAATTTATTCATTGGTGAGGTTCAGTGCTTTTTATTGGGTGACACCGAAATAGCTTTTATCAAAAACAATGCAAATAAAATTGTCCGAAAAGCCGATGAAATTGATCGAGTAAATAATCGTTTTTGTTTTTTGATTTTACAGTATTCGGGAAAAATGCTGCTCGAGTATAAGAATGAAACCTTAAGCCTAAATGAAGGCGATATTGTGTTGGTCGACCCAGTTGAAACCATTTCGATGTATCCGCAAGGCTTAGTCAGCCAGATTTCAGTGCACCTGTCGCGTGAAAAATTACTTAAAGAAAATATTAGTACTGAATATTTTGGAAAACTGATTACGCAAAATATGAGTGGTTTTTTACTCAAGAATATTTTGAAAAATATGTCTGCTGAAAACATCAAACTTTGGTATGCAACCGAAGATGGTAACGCTTTTGAAGATGCATTGATTGCTTTAATCAAACCCACAATCAATTATAAAAATATTAATAGTTCAAATAACCTGATGGAAAAAGCCGAGCGCTATATTATAGAGAACTTAGCAAAACCAGATTTAACCCCTAAATTAATTGCAGAGCATATTGGGGTATCTCTACGTCATCTCTACCGTCTATTTCTTCAAGAAAATCTATCTATTAACAAATATATACAGCTCAAACGCCTAGAAAAAGTCAAAGCGGATTTGCTTGATAAAAAGAACAAACAAAGCTCGATTACCCAAATTGCCTTGAAGTGGGGGTTCTGGGACGGTGCTCATTTTTCAAAGATCTTTAAAAAGACCTATGGTATCTCTCCTAAAGAGTTTAGAGAGGGTATGACAGTTTAAATATTTCTTCTTTGAATGTCATTTTTAGACAAATACGACGTCATTCTTGAACAAGCTAGCCCTATGTAACTGTGTTGAAATTAAATTCATTAAAGCAGGTTAGATAAGCTTAATAACCATAAAACTATTAAGTTGGTCTAATGAATTTCACTCACAGGAAAGTGCATTTTAACTGTCTGATTCAGATAGTTCAGGGATAGATGAAAAGGATGAAACCAATGCGTAAACAACGATTATTGAATGACATACAAAAAATACTGACACTTAACTTATCAATCGCTGCAAGCTTTTGGGGACTCAATACTCAAGCGTTTGCTCATGGTGGAAAGGCCGAAATGGTCTCACTTTATCAAAATATGAGTGAGCAAGGTGCTAAAGTTGTCAAAGACGATTTTACCAATACTTATATGATCACCAAAGGTTCTATGGTGGTTCGGGCCAAACCCAATTCAGATCAGGTTTTGATAAATGGTAAACCTTTTAAACTCAGTGTCCCTTTATTAGTCAAAGATGGTAAACCTGTTATTGGAAAAGATTTTTTTAATGAAGTTTTCCAGTCTGGGTTAGATCAAACTTTCAAAATTGAAAATACGTTTCATCCTCTTAATAGCTTAAATTCTGACGAAATCAAAAAGACATTTGATGCGATTAACCACTCGAAATACGCCTATAAAAATATGCGTTTTGCTGAGTTAAAGCTTAAAGAACCTGAAAAAGCAAAAGTTTGGGACTACTTCATCAATCACAAAGAATATACAGACGCTCGAATTGCATCTTTCATTTTGTTAAAAGGTAACCAAGCGATTGAAGGTGAAGTTAATCTTAATACTCAACAAGTCACAAAATGGAATGTACTTAAAAACACTCATGGAATGGTGCTTCTAGATAATTTTGAAGCCGTACAGCGTGTAATTGAGACAAGTAAAGAATATCAGGAAGCTTTACGGAAACGCGGCATTACTGATGTGAAGAAAGTGATTGCTACACCGCTAACTGTTGGATATTTTGGCGGTAAAGATGGTCTGGATAAACAACTCAATATATTAAAAGTCGTCGCTTACCTGGATGTTGGCGATGGTAATTATTGGGCACATCCTATTGAAAATTTAGTTGCTGTAGTCGATTTAGATAAAGAAAAAATTATTAAGATTGAAGAAGGTGCGATCATTCCTGTGCCGATGGCAAATCGACCTTATATGTCGAATAAGCCCGTAGCAAGTAAGCTAAAACCACTCAATATTACTGAACCTGAGGGCAAAAACTTTAGCATTACAGGTCAAACCATACATTGGGGGAATTGGTGTTTGCATGTGGCCTTAGACTCTCGTGTTGGCTTACAACTTTCAACAGTGACCTATAAAGATAAAGGCGTGAAGCGGAAAGTCATGTATGAAGGGAACTTGGGTGGAATGGTAGTTCCATATGGTGACCCTGATATTGGATGGTACTTCAAATCTTATTTGGACTCTGGCGAATATGGTATGGGAACACTTACCTCATCTATTCTTCCGGGAACTGATGCACCCGACAACGCTGTTTTACTTGATGCTGTGATTGCAGACTATAAAGGCCAGCCACAAGTGATTCCAAATGCGATTGCTGTGTTTGAACGTTATGCTGGGCCTGAATATAAACATCATGAAATTTTTGGTAACCAAGATGCGAGTGAAGCACGCCGTGAACTTGTCATTCGCTGGATTAGTACGGTTGGAAACTACGATTATATGTTTGACTGGGTATTTGCCCAAAATGGTGTAATTGGAATTAATGCGGGTGCAACGGGTATTGAGGCGGTTAAAGGCGTTAAATCACGCACTATGCATGACAGTACAGCTAAAGAAGACACCAAATATGGAACTTTAATTGACCATAATATTGTCGGTACAACGCATCAGCACATCTATAACTTCCGCTTAGACATGGATGTAGATGGGGAAAACAACAGCTTTATGCATATGGACCCTGTGGTGAAAGCCAATGACAAAGGTGGTGTTCGTACAAGCTCAATGCAAATTGACAGTAAAGTCATTACGAATGAGCAAAATGCAGCTGAAAAATTTGATCCATCCACCATTCGTTTACTCACGAATTTCAACAAGGAAAATAAATTAGGTAATCCAGTTTCTTACCAATTGATTCCGTTTGCAGGTGGAACACACCCTGTGGCAAAAGGAGCCAATTTCTCTAAAGATGAATGGTTATTTAAACGTTTGAACTTTATGGATAAGCAAATTTGGGTGACTCAGTACAATCCAGACGAACGCTATCCTGAAGGGAAATATTCAAATCGTTCGACTCATGACACAGGGTTAGGACAGTTCATTGGCAACAATGAGAATATTGAAAATAAAGATCTTGTGGTGTGGATGACAACAGGCACCACCCATGTGGCACGTGCTGAAGAATGGCCAATTATGCCAACAGAATGGGTAAATACGCTCATCAAACCTTGGAACTTCTTTGACAGCACCCCGACTTTAAACTTGGGTGAAGAAGAGCAAAACACACAGCACGACCATTAATAAAAATGTGAATAAGCCAGAATGGGTAACGAATAGGTTACCCATACCTGAGCACGGTTAGACCGTTCACAAAAAAGGAATTTCTCAATGAAAAATTTATTTTCTCGGGTTATGAGAGGGACTCTCTTTGTCTCATTTTTTTCAACTGTGCATGCTGGTGAGCTTGAAATTAAGCCAACTTTTGAAGCAACTTTTGGGGCTTTTAGTAGCGGTAAAAGCTATAACGGTGAAAACCTAGATGATGAAAGAATCAATTGGCAAGAAGGTCATCTTAAATATGGTGCAAAAGGACAATACACCTTCAAAAACAATCAGCTCTATGCAAGCTTGAGCGGTATTAGCTCGGCAACATTTGGTGATGGAGACGCAGGCCAAAATAGTAATGGCAAAGAACGTAAAACAGATGTGAATGAATGGATCATTGGTTTTAAAGACGGTACCAATAAAGATGAGTTGATGACTTATGATTTAAGTATTGGTCGACAAAATATCATGATTGGTGATGGGTTCTTTATTGCGGGTGATGCGTTAAACCTAGGAAAAGTGCCTGCGGACGGCACACTAGATCGGGGCGGAGCATATTATCTGGCAGCTCGTCGAAGCTTTGATTTTACAAGTTTGCTTCAATACAAACCGCAAGAGAATACAACGCTAAAGCTGGCTTATTTAAAATCGGACAATAAAGCACAATTTTCCCCAGAACTCTTTGTGACTGATCTGATGTATCAGCTTAAAGATAAGGGTGTTGGGTTCACTTACTTAAATGTATTGGATCTTGAAGATACTGAACAGGTTTCAGGGCGCGAAGATCTTAAAAATTATGCTTTACGTTTAAATTATCAACCTTTGCCAGAGTTACAAGTTAAAACTGAGTTTGTAGTTCAAGATAAAAAAGATGGCCACGAAAATGCTGGCTACTTAGCGCTGAACTATAACTTTTTATCTTCAAAATATACGCCTTCATTAGGCTACCGCTTTAGCCATTTTTCAGACCAATACGACACCATCTTTTATGGAAATACAGTTGGGTTTGGTACATGGTTTCAGGGCGAAGTTGCCGGAAACTATGCTGGTCCATTTAATAAAAATGCAGATATTCATCAAGTCTCTTACATGATGAACTTGAAAGAAAATTTTATGGTGGGTGCTTTGGCCTATAAGTTCAAAACAGTAAATAAGTCTTTAACCAATGTGGATGGACATGAGCTGGATGTATTTTCGGTCTGGTCGGTTAATAAAAAATTCAACGTTATTCCTTTAGTGGGACTCTATAAACCAAAATACGATATCCATAGTGGTGGTACTCAAAACTACGATGACAAGACCAATGTATATGCGCAGTTGATTCTGCAATACATCTATTAAATTAGAGCGAAGGAGATCGTGTTTATTGGCGGTACATTCATAGAAATAAAATTAGGATGAAATCAGATGAATCAACAATATGACTATATCGTGATTGGTGCTGGCTCAGCAGGTTGTGTGGTTGCAGCACGACTATTAGAAGCCAAGGCAGGGCGCGTTCTTGTTTTAGAGGCGGGAAGCCGAGATAGCAGTATGTTTCATACTATACCTGCGACGGTAGTTAAAGTATTCCAGCAAAAATCATGGCAATACATGACTGTTCCGCAGAAATATTGTAATCATCGTGAAATGATCCTTGCACAAGGAAAAGTGTTGGGAGGTGGAAGCTCGGTTAATGGCATGATCTATTGCCGAGGCCAACGCCAAGATTATGATTTATGGGCATCGGAATGGGGATGCAATCAGTGGTCTTATCAACATGTACTGCCTTTTTTTAAGAAAGCAGAAAAAAATGAAAGTCTTGCTGATGAATATCACGGACAAGATGGCATTTTACCTGTCAGTGAAAACCGTTATCGCCATCCTTTAACACTTGCTTGTATTAAAGCAGGTCAACAAATGGGGATGAGTTACGTCAATGATATTAATGGTTGGGATCAGGCGGGGGTAGGGTTTTATCAAACTACTACTCAAAACGGTTCTCGGGCGAGTACCTCAAAAACTTATTTAAAGTCAGTCGAAAACCACCCAGATCTTACGGTCATTACGGATGCCTTAGTACATAAAATTGAAACTCAAGGTGATCAGGTTACTGGGGTTACTTACAGTGTTGGCGGAAAATCACCGATTACGGTACAGGCTCAAAAAGAAGTTATTCTGAGCGCTGGTGCAATTGGCAGTCCTAAGGTTTTATTACTTTCGGGAATTGGCCCAAAACAGCATTTAGATGAACTCGGAATAGAATGCATTCGTGACTTACCTGTAGGTAACAATTTTCACGACCATTTGCATATGTCGGTCAATGCAACAGTAACAACCAATAATAGTCTGCTCGGTGAAGACCACGGTTTAGCCGCAGTACGACACTTTTTACAATGGTGTTTTACACGTTCAGGATTGTTAACCACCAATATTCTAGAAGGTGGTGGTTTTATTGACACAAACAACAATGGTCGACCTGATGTCCAATTTCATTTTTTACCTGTGCTGGATAATTTCGATAATACCCCCGGTGAAAAAGCAGCGGCTCAGGCACATGGCCTTACCATTAAAGTCGGACATGTACAGCCAAAAGCACGTGGGACTTTACGGTTAAGCAGTAAAGATCCAAAAGATTTGCCTGTCATTGACCCTAATTATTTAGGTCATCAAGAAGATATTGACGCAAATATCCGTGCGGTACAGGCCGGACTTCGCCTATTACAACAACCAGCATTGAAAGCGATTGTCAAAGAAGTCGTTGAGCCTGCAAATATCGATCTTGATGATATTGAAGCGATTGATAAATGGATGCGTCAGAACATTAAAACGGTTTATCACCCCGCAGGTAGCTGCAAAATGGGCAATGCTCCACAAGATTCGGTCACAGATCAGACACTTAAAGTACATGGTTTTAAAAACTTACGTGTGGTGGATTGTTCTATTTGCCCACAAGTTCCAAGTGGTAATACCAATGCAATTGCCATAATGATTGGTGAACGCGGTGCAGACTTTATTTTGAATCAGGTCGCGTAGTTGCTGTCATATCAATATTTAGAAATGAAAAGAGGAAAAGAAAATGAGTGAAGTTCAGATTTTAGAAAGCGTACAGCAATTTATGGCACGACAACATGGACATTTTATTGATGGAAAATTAGTTGCTGCCGAGCTTTTAGATAAAGTGGATATTGTAAATCCATCGACTGAACAAGTTGTGGCTCAAATTAGTATTGGTAGTCAAAACGATGTAGATAGTGCGGTAACAAATGCCGAACATGCTTTTCAAAATGCTTGGGCTGAAACTACGCCGTATGAACGTGGCGTTAAACTGAATAAGTTGGCAGATTTAATTGAGCAACATGGTGAAGAACTTGCACAGCTCGAATCGTTGTCTACTGGAAAACTTATCAATATTTCAAGACACCTTGAAGTCGCACAATCTGTTATTTTCTTAAGATATTTTGCGGGTTGGGCAACTAAAATTAATGGTCAAACTATGCAACCCTCTATTCCTTCTATGCAAGGTGAGAAATATACAGCCTTTACTTTAAGACAACCGATTGGTGTGGTTGCAGGGATTGTGCCTTGGAATTTTTCACTCATGATTGGTGTTTGGAAAATCGGTTCAGCTTTAACAACGGGTTGTACCATTGTGCTTAAACCTAGTGAATTTGCCAGCTTATCTTTATTACGTTTAGCTGAACTTGCCATTGAAGCAGGTATTCCAGCTGGTGTAATTAATGTAGTGACAGGTAAGGGGGAGACGGGACAATATTTAATTGAGTCGCCGCTCGTTAAGAAAGTCTCGTTTACAGGTTCAGTACCAACAGGCATTGCGATTGGTAAGCTCGCGATGAGCAGTGATTTAACCCGTGTAAGTCTGGAGCTGGGTGGTAAAAATGCCATAGCCATCTTGGCTGATGCAAATATCGATGAGATATTACCGACTTTGCTACAAGCAACTTTTGTACATCAAGGCCAAGTTTGCGCATCCCCAGAGCGTTTTTTTGTACACCATACAAAACATGATGAACTTGTCGAGAAACTCTCGAAAGCACTTTCTAGTTTCAAAATTGGATCGGCTATGGATGAAGGAAGTATGTTTGGTCCGCTCTCTAATCAGCCACATTTTCATAAAGTAAAACATTATTTAGATATGGCAAAAGCCAACAGCCAGATTATTGCTGGTGGTGAGGCTCTAGATCAGACAGGATATTTTGTACAGCCGACTTTGATTTCCTTCAAAAATACGGATGATCCTTTATTTTCAGAGGAAACTTTTGGTCCGGTGGTCGGGATAATGCCATTCGAAACTGATGAAGAACTCGTTCAACTGATGAACCAGTCGCGCTTTGGTTTAACCGCAAGTATCTGGACAAATGATTTGTCTAAAGCTTTACGTTTAATTCCTAAAATTGAAGCAGGCACCTTATGGGTGAACATGCATACGTTCTTAGACCCCTCGGTTCCATTTGGTGGGGTGAAAGCTTCGGGAATTGGTAGAGAGTTTTCAGATGCATTTATTGAAGATTACACCGAATTAAAATCGGTGATGATTCGGTATTAAGTTCAAAGATTCTACGAGATATAAAAAAATGGCCTCTATAGGCCATTTTTTGAATCATTAAATTAACCTAATAAAAAATCCTTTAGGATTTTATTAAAAGCTTCTGGTTGCTCGACATTAGAAATATGAGAGGCATCTATTTCTGCAAGTTTTGATTGTGGAATGCGTTGCTGCATAAACTCACCATCTGCAACGGTTGTTACAGGGTCTTGAGTTCCAGCAACCACCAATACAGGAATTTTGATATCTTTTAATTGCTCACGGACATCCGCTTTAGCCAAAGCCTCACAACAATTGGCATAACCCATTGCGCTGCCAGCACTTAAGTCGTTACACAGGTTGTTGACAATTGAAGCATGACTTTGGATAAAGGGATCTGTAAACCATCGCGAAGCTGCTGTAGCTGCGATCGGTTGTAAACCTTGCTCACGTACTAATTTTGCACGGTCAAGCCATGCCTGTTCTTGTCCAATTTTAGCGGCAGTATTTGCAACAACTACATGACTAAAACGGTTAGGGTAGTGAATCGCAAGCCATTGACCTGTTAAACCACCCATGGAAATACCACAAAAAGCAGCTTTGCTAATATTCAAATGATCCAGTAAATGGACAACATCTACACCTAATTGCTCTACAGTGTATGGACCATTAGGTGTAGAGGATGAACCGTGGCCACGAGTGTCATAGCAGATCACAAAGAATTGATCTTTTAATTCATTAAACTGTTTTTGCCACATACCATAATTGGTGCCCAAAGAATTGGAAAACACCAGAGCAGGGGAAGATGGCTCGCCAAAAGTTTGATAGTTAATTTGTGCATCGGCAGATTGAAAAGATGGCATTTGTTACTCCTTAAAGTGCTTCAACACGTTCAATAATCAAAGCAATGCCTTGGCCCACACCAATACACATTGAACATAAGGCATAACGACTACCTGTTTGTTCAAGCTGGTTTAAGGCTGTGGTCACAAGACGTGCACCTGACGCACCAAGTGGATGACCCAAAGCAATTGCGCCACCGTTTGGATTTACCTTGTCAGAATCATCTGGTAAACCTAAATCACGGGTCACTGCTAAAGCCTGTGCAGCAAAGGCTTCATTGAGCTCAATCACATCCATCTGATCTAAAGTCAGATTAGCTTGTTTAAGTAATTTTTTAATCGCTGGTGCCGGAGCAAAACCCATAATGCGTGGTTCTACACCCACTGCTGTTGAAGCAATAATCTTGGCACGCGGTTTTAGGTTATAAGCCTGAACCGCTTCGTCAGATGCAATCAGTAGAGCTGATGCACCATCATTAATACCTGAAGCATTGCCTGCTGTTACTGTGCCATCTGCTTTAACCACAGGTTTAAGTTTGCTTAAACCTTCAAGTGTGGTCGATGCACGAGGATGTTCATCGGTATCAATCACAACAGCATCACCCTTACGCTGAGGGATTTCAACTGCCACGATTTCTTTAGAAAAAAAGCCTTTGGCTTGCGCGCTTGCGGTGCGTTGTTGGCTCACCAAGGCAAACTGGTCCTGATCTGCACGATTAACGTTGAACTGTTCAGCCACGTTTTCGGCAGTCTGGGGCATGGTGTCTACACCATACAATTCTTTAAGTTTTGGGTTAATGAAGCGCCAACCCATGGTAGTGTCTTCAATCTTCTGGCTACGGCCAAAGGCACTGTCTGACTTACCCATCACATAAGGTGCACGGCTCATACTTTCTACACCACCTGCAATCACCAAATTCGCTTCACCTGCTTTAATGGCGCGGGCAGCAATGGCAATGGCATCGAGTGATGAACCACACAAACGGTTAATGGTGGTTGCTGGCACCTGATACGGTAAACCTGCAAGAAGTGCTGACATACGACCGACATTACGGTTATCTTCACCGGCTTGATTGGCACAGCCATAGACCACATCATCGACCTGTTTCCAATCTACACTTGGGTTACGCTGCATGAGCGCTTTAATCGGCACAGCGCCAAGGTCATCGGCACGGACAGGTGCAAGACCACCGGCATAACGGCCAAATGGGGTACGGATGGCATCGATGATATAAGCGTTTTTCATTCTTACATTTCCATTTTGAAATCTGTTGCTGTCATTGCCACATTGTTAGACTTTTCCAGATTTTGCTGGAGATCATCATGGTTACTAAGTTAAAAGTAGTCATGACAGAGTCTTATCGTGTTGAGTCAAATGCCAGTAGCTAATTCTTGTCACTTTTTTAAAAAAGTAACCAAAAACCTTTGTTGAACAGAGGAGGCTTCCATGCCTCCCTGTCCAACGGGCGACATCCATGTCGCCTGTCACAATAGCGAATTACGGTAAAATCCAAATTAATAAGCAAGAACCGTATTCAAAGAGTTCCATTCAGTGTTTCGCGTTGGCGACATGGATGTCGCCTCGTTACTCAGCACAACAGGGATGTTGTGTCTGAGTAACAAAGGATTTTTGTTACTTTTTATCCTTAAAAAGTAAGGTATTGCCTATACAAAGGGCTTTCGAAGACCACTATCATTTACAGGCAATGACGGTAGTAGCATTGGCTATGCTGTGTAAACCTTACCCTTGAGTCGCATCAATCAAAGTTGCACCTGTTAAAGCCTGTAACTCATCAAAGCTAAGACCTTCAACTTTCTCGATCACCTTTAACCCATCTTTGGTCACGTCAATCACACAAAGATCCGTGTAAATACGGTCAACACAGTGTTTACCCGTAACCGGATAGCTCAGCTCAGCCACAATTTTCGGCTCACCTTGCTTGGTCACATGGTCTGTGGTGATAAATACTTTTTTAGCACCTACAGCTAAATCCATCGCACCACCTACCGCAGGAATCGCATCGGGAGCACCCGTGTGCCAGTTGGCCAAGTCACCATTCGCAGCAACCTGAAAGGCTCCAAGCACGGCAATATCAAGGTGACCACCACGCATCATCGCAAATGAGTCACCATGGTGGAAAAAGCTGCCGCCTTCAAGCATGGTCACAAACTCTTTACCCGCATTAATCAGTTCAGGATCTTCTTCACCTGCAGCTGGCGGTGGGCCAAAGGCCAACAGCCCATTTTCAGAATGAAGAAAAATATCTTTATCGTCAGGTAAGTAACTAGCGATCTTGGTTGGTAGGCCAATACCCAAGTTCACATAGGCGCCATCTGGAATGTCTTGTGCCACACGTTTTGCAATCTGGTCACGGCTGAGTTTCTGGTAGCTCATGTTATTTCTCCTTATTGCTTACTGTGCTGGCGCTACTTGTACAACGTGCTGTACAAAAATACCTGGGGTGATAATGTGCTCAGGGTCTAATCCACCGAGTTCAACCACTTCAGAAACCTGAGCAATGGTGACATCAGCAGCCATCGCCATAATCGGGCCAAAGTTACGTGCAGATTTACGGTAAACCAGATTGCCCCACCGGTCGCCCTTATAGGCTTTAATCAGGGCAAAGTCAGCCTTGATCGGATACTCAAGTACATAGTCTTTACCATCAATATGACGGGTCTCTTTACCTTCGGCCAAAAGTGTTCCAAAGCCTGTTGGGGTAAATACAGCACCTAGTCCCATACCCGCTGCCTGAATACGACATGCGAGATTACCTTGCGGTACCACTTCAAGCTCGACCTTTCCGGCACGGTACAGTTCATCAAACACATAAGAGTCTGACTGACGTGGAAAAGAACAGATGACTTTTTTAACCGAACCAGCTTTCAGCAATTTCGCCAGACCATAATCGCCATTACCGGCATTGTTGCTGACAATAGTTAAATCTTTAACACCGAGTTCAATAAGACCGTCAATGAGCTCAGCGGGTTGTCCTGCGGTACCGAAACCACCAATTAGAATGGTTGCACCATCTTTAATCTGCGATAGAACCTCGCTTAGTGAGGACTTACTTTTGTCAATCATGTGAGAAACCTTAGAGCATGAGGTAACGTGATGTATTACTACCGCTAAAAATTTATTTAAATTCTTAATGGTAGTAATAAATGGAATAAATTTTGTGAGTCAAAAGCGAACTTTTAACTCACATATATTTTCAATTAAGCACTAGCGCGACGACGTTCAACTTCAGTTGAAGGAGCAGCAGCGGCATCTTTAACAAGTTCAATGTTAAATGTGATGTGTTTGAAAGCGTGATCTAAACCACGACGTTGAATTTCAGCTGGGTCAGTTACATCAACTGCTGTTGCAACTAAGCCGTCACGCGTTGCGAAAGCAAAGTCATCCCATAAGTACTCATCACCCTCAATGTTGAATTGAGTAGTTAGCTTGCGGTAACCCGGTGCAGAAACGAAGTAATGAACGTGAGATGGACGGTTACCATGACGGCCTAATTTATTAAGAAGGGCCTGAGTTGTACCTTCTGGCGGGCAACCATAACCTACAGGCATCGTCGTTAATGCAACATATTTACCATCAGCATCAGTCAAGATAGTACGACGTAAGTTAAAGTCAGATTGAGACTTATCAAAGAATGAGTAGTTACCCAAACTGTTGGCATGCCATACTTCAACTTTGGCATTTTCAATGATATTGCCATCAGTATCAGTTACGGTACCTTCAATAATTAAGGTATCGATTTTGCCAGATTCTGTACCATCATCCATACGCGCAAAACCAACAGATTCAGGCGCGCCAGCTACATAAAGTGGGCCTTCGATGGTACGAGGTGTGCCACCCGTAACGCCAGCTTTTGCATCAGCTTCATCTGCACGTAAATCAAGATAGTGCTCTAAACCTAAGCCGGCTGCCAAAAGACCAAGTTCGTTTGCTTGACCAGCATCTGTGAAATATTCCAAACCTTTCCATACTTCTGAAGGTTGAATATCTAAATCTTCAATGGCTTGAAATAAATCCCCAAGAAGGCGCACTACAATTTGTTGAACACGTGCATCAACTTCGCCTTTTGCAGTGTCGACATTCATTTGTTTTACAAGCGCATCAATTTGTTGACGGTTCATACTAAAACTCCTTAAGTATGCAATACGGTTTTGGGTGGCAGCGCTGCGGGCATTTCGTTTTGCTAGCGAATAAGTGCCGCCACATTCCTTGTTACCTTCTGAATAATCTGCTTGATTTTTAAATGGACTTCAGAGATCACATTTAAAAAATTCTTTTGGTTTACGAATCATCATCACGAACAGAAGAAGGGTGGCGATTAAGTGCCATCACTTCGATGTTCATATAAGGATAGAGAGGTAAACCCTGTAAAATATTGTGCAATTCTTCATTGCTCTCGACATCAAAAATGCTGATGTTCGAGTACTGACCTGTAATACGCCAGATGTGACGCCATTTACCTTGACGCTGTAAGTCTTGCGAATAGGCTTTTTCAACAGCCTTAATTTCATTTGCTTTGTCGGCTGGCATATCAAGTGGAATATGCACATCCATACGTACATGAAATAACATGGGAAACTCCTTATCCTGTTGCCTTAACGACGTAACTTCTCGACTTTATCTTCATCAATTTCAATGCCTAAGCCGGGAGCCGTTGGCAAGTGCAATTCAAAGTTTTCGTAACGTAGCGGTTCTTTCAGAATTTCTTCGGTAAGCAATAACGGACCAAATAATTCAGTACCAAACGCTAATGTTTCAAAGGTTGCAAACGCATGAGCAGAAGCCATGCTACCTACAGGGCCTTCAAGCATAGTGCCGCCATAAAGATCAATTCCAGCCAAACCTGCAACCTTGGCAACTTCACACGCTTCGATCAGACCACCAGATTGTTCAATTTTTACTGCAAATACATCAGCACCATGGCTTTTTGCAATACGGTATGCGCTGTCGGGACCAGTTAAAGCTTCATCTGCCATAATTGCGACATCAAAACGCTGTGTTAGGCGAGCAAGTGCTTCTGTGTTTTGAATAGCACAAGGCTGTTCAATTAAATCAATCCCGCCATCTTGAAGCTGTTGAATACCTTGAATACATTCCAGCTCTGACCATGCACGATTTACGTCAACGCGTACACTAATATCTGCACCGAGTGCTTTTTTAATTGCAATCACATGATCAACATCGTGTTGCAAAGGGCGTGAACCAATTTTGAGTTTGAACGTGTTATGACGTTTTAACTCAATCATTTTTCGAGCTTCAGCAATATCTTTTTCTGTGTCACCAGACGCGAGCGTCCAAAGTACAGGTAAACTATTACGCAGACGGCCACCTAAAACTTCACTTAATGGCACGCCTAAACGTTTTGCCTGAATATCAAGTAGAGCAGTCTGAATCGCACATTTTGCAAAACGGTTACCATTAATATTCTTACGAATCAGTTTTAGTGTTTGAGCCACATTTAAATCTTTAACTGATGTGAGTAATGGTGCAAAGTAAGTATCAATATTGGCTTTGACACTTTCAGGACTTTCTTCACCATAGTTCAGTCCACCAATGGTGGTCGCTTCACCCCAACCGACAATACCATCCGTGGTCGTAATTTTAACGAGTACCAAAGTCTGAGTACGCATGGTAGTCACAGACAGCTGGTGAGGACGGATAGTTGGAATATCCACAAGTATGGTTTCTATGGTTCTATACATGAAGTTTCAACTATTTCAAACTTGTTTACATACCATAGAAGAATGTAATAGCCTAAAATAGATATAGAACGGTATTTTAAGATACTAAAAAGGTATATTAATGGAATTAAGACATCTACGTTATTTTGTTACCGTTGTTGAAGAACAAAGTCTGACTAAAGCCGCAGAAAAGCTTTTTATTGCTCAGCCACCACTCACGCGTCAAATTAAAAAACTAGAGGAAGAGTTAGGCATTGATCTGTTCGTGAAAGGCTCACGTCCATTAAAAGTGACAGAAGCAGGGCTGTTTTTTTACCAACATGCTGTTCAGATTTTAACGCATACGGCTCAAGCAGCTTCTATGGCTAAAAAAATGAAGCTGGTTGAGAATGTTGTTAAAGTTGGCTATGTGAGTTCGCTTCTTTATGGGCGATTACCACAGGTCATTTATCTATTTAGACAAAAAAATCCTGACATTCATGTCGAGCTTATTGAATGTGGTACACGGGATCAGGTCGAAGCCTTAAAGTTAGGAAAAATTGATTTAGGTTTCGGACGGCTACCTATTAGCGATCCTGCCATTAAGCGACTTCTACTTCGTAAAGAAAAATTAAAACTCGCGATTCATAAAAAACATCCTTTAAGTGAGTTCCAAGAATCAGGAATTTATTTATCTCAAATTATCAATGAGACAATTTTTTCTTATCCCACAACACCTAAGCCGAATTTTTCGACCACTATTCAAGCTTTATTTACCAAATTAGGTCTTGTTCCAGCCAAACTGACTGAAGTCCGCGAAATTCATATGGCACTTGGCTTGGTGGCATCTGGAGAAGGTATTTGTATTATTCCAGAAAGCGCCTGTGACATTGGAATGAAGAATCTAACTTATTTAAATATCTTAGACTTAGAAGCCTATAGTCCCATTTCTCTATCAATGCGCAATATGGACCAAAGTTCGTATATTCCTAAAATCTTAGATTGTATTGAAGAGATCTATAGCGAAGAAGAAGTATCCAGAAATTTGAATTTATAACTTTTTAATACGTTTTAAATTGAATTATCATGTTATTTTAAAACTTTAAACCTATAGGTAATATTTAAAAGGATTATTAGATGAGAAAAATTTTAGGGATAGCTTCTCTTATTATGTCTAGTGGTTTTGTACATGCTGAGCAAGTAAATGAACAAGAACAAATTTCTCCATACAGTGCTAATGTAACCTTTGCAAGCCAATATATATCACGTGGTTTTCAACAAACTTGGGGCAAGCCTGCATTACAAATTGGTTTAGATTATGCAAATCTGAATGGATTATTTGTGGGGACTTGGGCTTCAAATGTAAGTTCTAATTATCTTCGTGATGCTTCAGTTGAGTGGGATTTTTACACAGGTTATATAAAAACTTTTGATAAGTTTTCAGCTGGAATGACGGTTTTTTATTACTACTATCCGGGAGCTAAAAGTACACCTGAAACAGGGAGTACCAGTTATAACTATGGCGAAATTGTGCCTCAAATTGGTTATGGGCCTTTGACTATTAAATATTTCATTACCTACACTCCAGATTATGCAGGCTATAACTCAGATACGATGGGTGGCACTGAAGGTAAACGTTCAAGAGGAACAACTTATCTAGATTTAACTTTTACTCAGCCTATCAATGAGTCTTGGACTTTTGGTGCCCATTATGGCTATGAAAGAATTAAAAATTTCTCGGAAGCTAACTTTCAAGATATGAAAGTCGAATTGATTAAAGATTTAGGGGATGGCTGGACTACTGGTTTAGCGTATGCCAAAGCTTGGGACAAAGATGGTTTCTATAAAAAGTATAGTAATGGTGAACCTGATGCGCCAATTTCAAATCCGATTGATTCGACATTTACTGTTTCAGTTAAAAAGGTATTCTAATTTATAAATAAAAAAGCCTGCTGACTTTATTTCGAGTAATCAGGCTTTAAATAGAAAATATATAAAAATTATTTTTTAATTAAATCGTAAGCCATTTTGGTGTCGTCAAGCTGAACAAGTGAAGCATGGCGAGCCGAGAGCGGATCTTTATTTTCAATTGCGGTTAAAATCGCTTTATGTCTAGGTAGTGAATGGCCTTGTAAATTTGGGCGCAGACTAGTGACTTGAATGGATTGCTGCAAAGGTAAAACCAACATTTTTGACATATAAGCCAGCAAGTCATTATGAGTTGCTTTGGCAATTGCCAAATGAAATTGAATATCTGGCTCTATAAATTCTTCAACTGTTGTCGCTTTTTCCATCCCTTCATAGGCATGTTTAATACGTTCAATATCTTCTTCGTTTGCCGTACTTGCCGCAATATAAGCAAGCTCTGGTTCCAAAACGCGTCGTACGGTAGAAAGTGTTTTAAAAAATTCGTGTTCAGGCGTGGTTTGAATCAACCAAAACAATACATCTGGATCGAGTAAATGCCATTCTTCTTTCGGCCTAACCACCGTTCCGATTTTGGGTCTTGAGTAAGTTAAGCCTTTAGCGTTTAAAACACGGATTGCTTCGCGAAAGACAGGGCGGCTGACTTTATATTCCTCACATAAATCAACTTCACTTGGGAGTTTCTCATTTTCTGAAATTTCTCCAGAAACAATTTTTAATCCCAATTGTTGAACAATTAATGCATGTTGGCTTTTGCTTGGAATAGGATTTTTATAGTCAGCTTTACTCATATTTCACTATTACGACATGTTGAATATCCTATGGTATAGATGACCTTGTGTTTTAACAAGATCATCTTTTTCAAGAATAAATATTAATGAGAATGACGTGGAACTTCTGAGCCACGGCAACCGACCAAGAAATCAAAATCACAGCCCTCATCGGCTTGTAAAACATGTTCTACATAGAGTTTGCGGTAGCCGCCAATAAAACTTGGCGGAGCTGGAGGCGCTAAATTCTCAAGACGTTGCTTAAGTTCCTCATCACTCACTTCTAGATGAAGTTTTCCAGCATAAGCATCAAGTTCAATAAAGTCACCATTTTGAACTACAGCTAAAGGTCCGCCCGCCATGGCTTCAGGGGCAACATGTAAAACTACGGTGCCATACGCTGTTCCACTCATACGTGCGTCGGAAATACGAACCATGTCGGTAATGCCTTTGGCTAAAACCTTTGGAGGCAATCCCATATTTCCAACTTCAGCCATGCCCGGGTAGCCTTTAGGGCCGGCATTTTTCATCACAAGAATACAAGTTTCATCAACATCAAGGTCTGGATCATTAATGCGGGTTTTATAATCATCGAAGTTTTCGAATACGACTGCACGACCACGGTGTTTCATCAGTTCAGGTGTGGCAGCAGATGGTTTAAGCACCGCACCTTTAGGGGCTAAATTACCGCGTAAAATACACATGCCGCCATCTTGTCGAATTGGATTATCTATTTTCCGAATCACTTCATCGTTATAAATAGGTGACTGTTGGCAGTTTTCCCAAATGGTTTGACCGTTTACGGTTAAAGCTTGAGGATGTGGTAAGAGATTAGCTTCACCCATACGACGAATCACGGCTGGCAAACCGCCGCTATAATAAAACTCTTCCATTAAAAAACGACCCGAAGGCTGTAAGTCAACAATGGTTGGCATTCCACGGCCAATACGGTTCCAGTCATCGAGTTGTAAATCAACCCCAATACGCCCAGCAATTGCCTTTAAATGAATCACGGCGTTGGTTGAACCACCAATAGCCGCATTGACTTTAATGGCATTTTCGAAAGCTTCTTGGGTTAAGATTTTAGAAAGGCGTAAATCTCCATGAACCATATCAACAATACGCATACCAGAAAGATGAGCCAACACATAACGGCGCGAATCTACCGCTGGAATGGCCGCATTGTGGGGTAAAGAAGTGCCTAGGGCTTCAGCCATGCACGCCATTGTAGAAGCGGTGCCCATGGTATTACATGTACCAGCTGAGCGTGACATACCAGACTCGGCAGATAAAAATTCATTTAAATCAATTTTGCCTGCTTTTAACTCTTCATGCATTTGCCAAACGATAGTACCCGCACCAATGTCTTTACCTTTGTGCTTACCATTCAGCATTGGCCCACCAGTTACTACAATGGCAGGAATATCACAACTTGCGGCACCCATTAATAATGCAGGGGTGGTTTTGTCACAACCTGTCAGTAACACTACGCCGTCAATAGGGTTACCACGAATAGCTTCTTCGACATCCATACTGGCTAAGTTGCGGGTAAACATAGCGGTAGGGCGTAAATTCGACTCACCATTTGAAAACACTGGAAATTCAACAGGGTAGCCGCCCGCTTCTAAAATTCCTTTTTTTACGTGTTCGGCAATTTTTCGAAAATGCGCATTACATGGAGTGAGTTCAGACCACGTATTACAAATTCCAATGATGGGCTTGCCTTGAAACTCATGATCTGGAATTCCTTGGTTCTTCATCCAGCTGCGATACATAAAGCCATTTTTATCCGTTGTACCAAACCAGGCAGCCGAACGAAGAACTTGTTTGTTATTCATACAAATTTCCCTATATAGTATTACTATTAGAATTAATTGATTTAAAAATACACTATAAATTTTATTTTTAAAAGGTTTGAAATTTAAATAGTATTACTATATTTTAAATTGAAAGGATGATTTACGAGCAAGATGCTCTATAAGTAAATAATAGGAAATGGAGTCGAAGATGGATTTCGAAAAGGATGTAATACGGACAGTCACGTTTAAGCTGATACCTGCATTAGTCATACTATATCTGGTGGCATACATTGATCGGGCCGCTGTCGGATTTGCCCATTTGCATATGGGGGCCGATGTAGGAATTGGTGATGCTGCCTATGGTCTAGGAGCTGGCTTATTTTTTATTGGATATTTTCTTTTTGAAGTTCCAAGTAATTTGCTTTTAGACAAATTTGGTGCTCGTAAATGGTTTACCCGCATTTTATTAACATGGGGCCTCATCACCATGGCCATGGCGCTTATTCAAGGCCCTAAAAGTTTTTATCTATTACGATTTTTACTCGGTGTAGCAGAGGCGGGTTTTTTCCCTGGTGTTTTATACCTAATTACGCAGTGGTATCCGGTGCGGCATCGCGGAAAAATCATGGGAATGTTTGTGCTTTCACAACCCATCGCCATGATGATTGCTGGGCCTTTAGCTGGTCTATTACTTGGCATGGATGGTATTGCAAATTTGCACGGCTGGCAATGGTTATTTATTGCAGTTGGCTTACCCGCGGTTTTATTGGCTTTACCAACATTCCTGTGGTTACCCGATAATATTGATAAAGTGAAATGGTTAAGTATTGAACAAAAACAATGGCTTAAAAATGAACTTGTTAAAGATGAAGCCGAATACGACCAAACCCGACATGCCAATCCACTACATGCTTTAAAAGACAAACGCGTACTTTTATTGGCACTCTATTATTTACCAGTGACTTTAAGTATTTATGGTTTAAATCTCTGGCTTCCTACCATTATTAAGCAATTTGGGGGAGGTAGTGATATTCAAATTGGCTTCTTATCTAGCATTCCCTACGTTTTTGGAATTATTGGATTATTAATTATTCCACGTAGTACTGACCGCCTGAATGACCGCTACGGACATTTAAGTTTTCTCTACGCACTAGGCGCTTGTGCAATGTTTTTAAGTGGTTGGCTAAATTCTCCAGTCATGCAATTGGCTGCTTTGGCTGTGGTTGCGTTCTGCCTATTTTCATCTACTGCCGTGTTTTGGACATTACCGGGCCGTTTCTTAACAGGCGCAAGTGCAGCTGCTGGTATTGCCTTAATTAACTCTGTTGGAAATTTAGGTGGCTATGTCGGGCCATTTGGTATCGGACTTTTAAAAGAATACACGGGAAATATGGCTGCTGGTTTGTATTTCTTATCTATCGTCATGTTTTTTGGTCTGATTTTGACTTACATCGTCTATGCCAAGCTCGAACGTCAAAAAACACAAACAGTGAATATTCAAAAGCCTTTGTAAGGAATAAAACATGCAAATTATTCAATTTGAAAATCGTGCAAATCAACGTGCTGTCGCTAAAGTAGAAGGCAACATGGCATATCCGGTTAAAAATATTCAATCGGTTCGTGATTTAGCACTTTTAGCAATCCGTAATAAAGTTTCAATGGAACAACAAGTTGAGGCGTTAGGCTTTGAAACGGAAACCTATGATTATTCATCTTTATTAGCAGAGTTAAAGGTATTGCCGCCTTTGGATCATCCAGACCCAACGCACTGTTTAGTTTCTGGTACAGGCTTAACCCATTTAGGTTCTGCATCTGCACGCGACAAAATGCATCAACAAAATTTAAGCGATGACAGCTCGGTGACCGACACCATGCGGATATTTGAATGGGGGCTACAAAAGGGGCGTCCAGCACAAGGTCAGATCGGAGCACAACCAGAGTGGTTTTATAAAGGCGACGGTTCAATTGTGGTAAGGCCGGGAGCAGAGTTGCCTTTACCTCCATTTGCCGAAGACGGCGGCGAAGAACCTGAAATTGCAGGCCTTTATGTTATTGGCGAAGACTTAAAGCCTTACCGAATCGGGTTTGCGCTGGGCAATGAATATTCTGATCACGTAATGGAGCGCCGTAATTATTTATATCTGGCCCATTCTAAATTGCGTTTTTGTAGTTTTGGTCCGGCTTTACGGACAGGCGAATTACCAAAACATTTAGTCGGAACCAGCCGTTTGCGCCGTGATGGACAAATCATTTGGGAGAAAGAGTTTTTGTCTGGTGAAGACAATATGTGCCATAGCTTGGCAAATCTGGAATATCACCACTTTAAGTATCAACAATTTTTAAAAGCAGGGGATGTTCATATTCACTATTTCGGTACAGCCACTTTGTCTTTTGCCGACGGTATTCAAGCGCAAGTCAACGATGAGTTTGAAATAGAGATGAAAGAGTTCGGACTTCCACTCAAAAATAAGCTCGCCCATACACAACCAGAGCTACCGATCGGTTCAGTTATTACACTCTAAGGAATATAAAATGGTTATCGGACACAACTTTATTGGCGGTTCACGTAGTGCACAAGGTACAACTTTATTAAAAAGTATTCATGCTACGACTGATGAGGCTCTACCTTATGAGTTTCACCATGCAACTGAGCAAGAGATTAATCAGGCCTGTGAAGCCGCCAGTCAAGCGTTTAAGACTTATCGTCATACATCACCTGAACAGCGTGCTACCTTTTTAGAAAATATTGCTGATGAACTTGATGCATTAGGTACAGATTTTCTTGAAATTGTCTCACAGGAAACCGCTTTACCACTTGCACGTTTACAAGGCGAGCGTGGCCGTACCAGTGGACAAATGCGTTTATTTGCCAAAGTGTTACGTCGTGGTGACTTTTTAGGTGCGCGTATTGATACAGCCTTGCCTGAGCGTCAGCCTTTACCTCGCCCAGACTTGCGTCAGATTAAAATCGGTGTTGGCCCTGTGGCAGTCTTTGGGGCAAGTAACTTTCCGCTCGCCTTTTCAACCGCAGGTGGTGACACTGCTTCGGCACTGGCCGCAGGTTGTTCTGTAGTGGTGAAAGCCCACAGTGGGCATATGGCCACAGCGGACTTTGTTGCTCAAGCAATTGAACGTGCCGTAGAAAAATCAAATATGCCAAAAGGCGTATTTAACATGATCTATGGTAATGGCGTGGGTGAACCTTTAGTGAAACACCCTTTAATTCAAGCAGTTGGTTTTACGGGGTCACTTCGTGGTGGTCGCGCTTTATGTGATATGGCAGCAGCCCGTCCACAGCCAATTCCGGTCTTTGCTGAAATGAGCAGCATTAACCCGATGTTATTATTGCCAGAAGCCCTGAAAACCCGTGGTGAAAAAATTGCACAGGACTTGGCAGATTCAGTTGTTTTGGGTTGTGGTCAGTTCTGTACCAATCCAGGTTTAATTTTGGGAATTAAATCAGCCGAGTTTAGTCAGCTCATTAGCAACCTGACTGAAATTATGGGGGCTAAGCCTGCGCAAACTATGCTCAATGCCGGAACCTTAAAAAGCTATACCGCTGGTCTTGAGCACTTAACAGAGCATCAAGGTATTGAACACTTGGCAGGCCAGGCTCAACAAGGTAATCAGGCGCAGCCGCAACTGTTTAAAGCTGATGTTGAGCTTTTACTGGCGGGTGACCAGCTTTTACAGGAAGAAATCTTTGGGCCAACTACAGTCATCATTGAAGTTGAAGATAAAGCTCAACTCATTCAGGCACTACAAAGCATGAATGGGCAACTGACTGCGACTTTAATTGCCGATGAAGCTGACTTAACTGAGTTTGCAGATGTAGTTCCTGTACTAGAAGAGAAAGCTGGGCGATTACTTATAAATGGCTACCCAACAGGTGTTGAGGTCTGTGATGCGATGGTACACGGTGGGCCATACCCAGCCACTTCAGATGCACGAGGTACTTCAGTTGGAACCTTAGCTATTGACCGTTACTTAAGACCTGTGTGTTATCAAAACTATCCGCAAAGCTTATTGCCAGAAGCTTTAAAAGACAGCAATCCATTGCAAATTTTAAGGCTGGTGAATGGTGAAATGACCAGAGAAGCCATCTAAAAATAAAAAAGAGACCATAAATTGGTCTCTTTTTTATTATTGTCTTCTGTACATAATGGTATTGTTAAAAAATCTAAGCGTAAGGATGACGCTGTTGTGATCGATATTGATGAACATCCACGCGCATCAACCACGCTTGAAGCTTTAAGCAAAATTAAACCTGTGGTTAAAGCAGATGGCACAGTTATTACGGGGAATGCTTCAGGTATTTCAGGCTTACAACTTAAAACCGCGTGCCAAGATCATTGCTTCAACAGCAGTGGGATTGGAACCACGCCTTATGGGTTTTGCTCCAGTACCAGCCATTAAAAAATTACTTAAACAAGTCAACCTGACTTTAGATCAGATGGATGTAATTGAGCTGAATGAAGCCTTTGCTGCACAAGCTTTGGCAGTGACCCATGATTTAGGCTTACCAGACAACTCTAACAAGGTAAACCGAAACGATGGTGCAATTGGTTTAGGTCATCCACTCGGTGCATCAGGTGCACGTTTAGTCACCACAGCTTTAAACCAGCTTGAACAAATAGGTGGTCGTTATACCTTGTGTTCAATGTGTATTGGTGTGGGTCAAGGGATTGCAAGATTAATTGATGTGTTTAAAACGTAGTAGAGTTTCTGAGGGAAGTTCACCAAACTTTCTCTTATACTCATTTGAAAATCTACCTAATTGTTGAAAACCACAGTCTAGAGCAATACTAGATACATTTTCCCAAGGGCGAATTTGTTGAAGGCGTTTATGAACAGCTTCGAAACGTAAATCACGAAAATACGCAATAGGCGACTGACCAAAGTATAAATGAAAATCTCTATATAAGCGTTCTCTAGATACACCTAAAATTTTTTCTAATTCTCTAAGATTTAAAGGTTGATCTAAACAATCTGTTAAAACTTGTTCTACTTTTGATAAATAAGTGGGACGACCTTGCTGACGTAATTTCAGTTCTTGAGAATAATTATGGGGTTGAGCATTTAAAAGCATAATCACAAGATTTGACTCAAAATTATTCCAAACTCCAGAACTATCGCATAAGGAATGATCATCATTAACCATTTCTTGTAAATTCATTGCAAGTTGAAACCACTGTTTTATTTGTCCTTGCAAAGGGGCTTGAACATCAAAAACTAATGGTCGTTGTAATTTGTAACCTAATAATCGAATAAGATGCTCTTCTACGAGTTTTTTTGAAATCCTGATAACCTGTTTCTTACATCCTTCGTTTACAGTCATTACAAGAGGAAGATGTGGAGAAAGGAGCGTAGCAATTTCAGTATTAGACTCAATATTTAAATTACCAATTTTTAGAGTTTGCTGCCCTTGTATTGGAATATTAAATATATAACTTTTTTGCAAGTCATCTAGCTTGACTTGTACTTCTGTTGAATAAGACACTTGTCCAAAAGTAATATCTCCAAGACTTAAACCTTCATGTGAAAAATCCATATGTTTTGGTGATGGTACATCTAATTGATGAGGGCCATTAATTTTTCCCATCCATTGAATAGTTTTAAAAATTTCAGTGTGATGGACAAAAAATTTATTTCTAAAAGGCCCGACTTTTCTAATTGTCTCCGTCATCTTCATCTCCTTAAATTCCGTTTAGTTCAGATAAAAGATATATAAATAAATCTATGCTTTACGATAAAACTAAGTTAACTCAATGTTTTGTCTTATCCTGTTTTCCTTTATTATTATTTTAGTAGATTACAAGACGCTATTAAAATCAAATTCTTATAACTAAAACTAAGCGATTTTGCATTCATGAGTTTTTTGCCCATAAGCAAATAACACTTAGCAAAAAAACCATGAATGCATGTGTTAAAAAAATATAACTTCGTTTAGTTGTTTCCAAATTCTGTATTTGAATATGGAAAGAAAAAAATAAATGGCAGCTAAAATAAAGGCAAGTGGTGATTAAAATAAATACACTAATTAACAGTGAATTTGCAAGAATTTTACTAATGAAAAAACTGGTGGCTAAAATTGAAAAAAGAGTTCGTTCATTAGCTAAATAGGTACGTTGAGGTTGTAATCCAGAATCATCTTTTAACATTTTTATTCAACTTACTTAAAAGAAAAAAATGAATAAAATTAAAAAGGTTAGGAGTGTTAGTAAAGGTGTCATGAGAGGAAAGGGTAGCGGCTTCTTTAATCTTAGAGCAATTTCTACTCGATACCAGCGAAGGAGGGCAGAGGAACTAATGATTAAAGACGCTATGACTAATACATTAAAAATTTGTTGAGCTTTTTGAAGCTGATGATAATGTTCTGAAATCGTAATCAATGCTACTGCTGAAGCCAGTAAAGCAAGAGCTGTACGTGTCCAGGCTAAAAAAGTCCGCTCGTTGGCAAGCGTAAAACGTGGATCTGGTTCTTCACCCACTTTTAAAAGTAGTTGTTTTATAAAAAGATTAATCATAATTTAAACTCGAAAGTATTCCTTCGATAACTTAACTAACTTATAAATAAGCAGAAGAGAATACTATCCAAATTTTAATATTTTAGTATTCATTTTTTATAAAATTTAAAAACTCTAATAAACAGATATGATTGACTCAATAAATGCATAGAAATAGTGATAACTTTTTTGTTTGACTAGAGGCGATAAAATAGCCAGAGTTTATTTTCATGAATCAATTAGTTTTAACAGAATTACAAAATAATTTTGAATTTGGTGAGACTAAATTCAATGAAGGAAAAGAAAAAATATCGTGGAATGTTTTGGGGCATGTCTATGAACCCATGGTAGGAGGGGATCAAAAATCTAGTTTTGCTTGGATTTCTAATGATCCTCCCGGTACTTTTGTGCCTCCTCATATGCATCCTGTTCAGGATGAGCATGCATTTATTATTGAAGGTGAATATGCTCTATATCTTGACGGAGAATGGAGTATTGCAAGAGCTGGTGACTATTTGTATTGGCCAAGAGGAACAGTACATGGTTATAAAATTGTTTCGGAAACACCTGGGAAAGGAATTTTTTGGGTGAGTCCAGGAAACGATTTAGCTAGTTTGTTCTCCGAGCTACACAATCTAACTGAGCCAGAAGAAGTTGTACGTGTTTCTGCGCTAAGAAATATCCGCTTTATTACACCTGACAAGCTAGAAAATTATGAATAACCTGATGAGTTAAAAGAGCGCCTCAAGGCGCTCTTTTTATATATGCATATTAAAATTACAGAATAAAAGTATAGTTATTCATGAATACACGGATATTTACATTGGAGACTCGTCGAATAATTTAGAGGAGCGGGATCAACTTTATGACGAGGAAAATTCAAATGTCGAATAATGTAGCAAAGGGAATGAAGATTTACGCACTTGGAACAGGAGGTGGGCCAATTGTTTCAAGTAGCCGAGCTGGTATTTCAACAGCTATTTGTGTTGATGGAGCAGTTTATGTTGTAGATTGTGGAATGGGAAGCATTCGTAATTATAGAAAGCATGCATCTTGGGGACAGTTACGTAGTATTTTTATAACTCATCATCATTCTGACCATATTTATGATTTAGGGGCTTATCTCTTTACAGGATGGCAAGTCCCTGGAGAGTCTTTTAGCCAACCTATAAAAATATTTGGACCAGGGAAACCTCCTAAAAATCCAGCTTTGGTTGAGAAAGAGCATGTTCATATAAAAGGATGTTGTGGAGGCGATCATCCTATGGTTGGTACTAAGGAGATGGTAGAAGCGTTAATGCACGGCGTATTTGCTTCAGATATTGCAATTAGAATGGCGGATGAAGAAAGAACAAGTCCTAGCGAATGGATAGAAGCCTATGATATTGAAATTCCCAAGGAAGCTAAAGCAGATCCGATATATGCACGGCATCCTAAAATGGAACCTTTCATTATTTATGAAGATGAAAATGTTAAAGTAAGTACAATTTTAGTCGATCATCGTTTATGTTATCCAGCTTTTGGCTTTCGCTTTGATACTAAATATGGTTCAGTTGTAATATCAGGAGATACTACATATTCAGAAAATTGTATTCGATTAGCAAGAAATGCAGATGTGTTATTACATGAAGTAATTGATCTAGAGGCTATATTACAAACTTTTCCTGAAGGACCTACTAGGGAAGGGATTGCTGTACATCTTGAAGAGTCTCATACTTCTTATAAACAAGTCGGTAAAGTTGCCGCCAATGCAAATGTTAATCATCTAATTTTACATCATATTGTTCCTAATTTACCTAACGTTGCAGATATAGAAAAAATGATCTCACATGCACAATCGGATTTCGATGGGCTTGTGAGTGCAGCAGAAGATAATGATATTTTTGAAATTAATAACCTGAAAGTAATTCAAAAAGCTGAAGCTATATTAAAAAATCAGGAGGAGTTATTATGAAAAGCTCTAGTATTGAGCTATTAGCTCCTTCTGCGATAATAGATAAAAGCATACAAAAAAAAGCTTGGATTATTACAGGCCTATTAATTATTTTTCAAATGATTAATTTTGCTGATAAGGCTGTCTTAGGATTAGTTGCTGAACCGGCTATGCAAGAATTGTCACTGTCAGGTAGTCAATTTGGCTTTATTGGTAGCGCTTTTTTTTTCTTATTTGCAATTTCGGCAATTTTAGTAGGTTTTATTGCCATGAAAGTACAAACAAGATGGTTAATTTTTTTTATGGGAGTTGCTTGGGCTATTTTAATGTTTCCAATGTTATGGGGTGGAGCTGCGTTATTGCTGATCTCAAGAATATTATTAGGCGCAGCTGAAGGTCCAGCGACACCTATTACATTACAACATGTACATGGTTGGTATGAACCAAAAGAAAGGGGCTTACCTAGTAGTTTGGTAGCAATAGGTTCTACTCTAGGACCAATTATTGCTGCTCCAATTCTGGCTTGGATTATTGCCCATCCAAATTATGGTTGGCGTTGGGCTTTTGGTTTTTTAGGAATTGTTGGGTTAATTTGGACATTCTTATGGTTTTTTATTGCCAAAGAGGGGCCATATAGTCATGTCCGATCTGAAAAAGAGCTGACTCGTCCTTTGATTAAACGTCTAGATGTACATAATAAGCAAAGTATTGTGGACATGTGTGATGATTTAACTCCAATACCAATAAAAAAGTTATTTTTTTCTCCAATGTTTATTGTAGCTTTTCTGGCGGGTGCTGGTTGTTTCTGGGCAATGGGTTTTCTTACAACTTGGTCTCCACGTTATTTATCGGCTGTTGTAAAAGTCACTCCAGAATCATTGGGCTTTTTAGTTACTCTTCCTTGGGTTTGCGGGGCACTTGTGCTTTTTTTAGCAGGGATTCTGTCTAGAAAGTTAATGACACAAGGACGGTCTGTACATGTATCTTTAGGAGTCTTATTAGGAATAATCTTAATAATTTCAGGTGCTTTATTTCAGATTCTTCCATTTCTGAAAGGTGAAACAGCCGTAGCCGTTTTAATTTTTGCTGCTGGCTTTGCTATGACTTTTCCTCTAGTTCCTACAGCCGTTGCATACAGTGTTTGCTCAAAACAAAGAGCTGCAGCCATGTCTACAATAACGGCACTTGCTTCTTGTGGCGGGATGGTATCACCTATAATGGTCGGAATGTTTATGGATGCAGCTGGATATATTCAACCTAGGAAAGGTGAGCCATTATTACCTGAAATGATGAATCATTTACTAACAGGCATGAATATTGGTTTCCAATATATTGGAATATATTTATTAGTCATAGGTATAGCCACAGTAATATTTCTAAATCCAGATAGAACAGCTAAGTGCTTACAAAATTTAATTAAAATTAAAAGCTAAATCATAAATTAAAAGTGCCCATGGGCACTTTTAATTTATTTATTCTATTTTATTCATATTGAAATAAGATCATACATCATTTCAATATGTTGAAAGATACGTCCTTTTTTAAAGAACTCTTGTAATAGACTGAAGTGATCATGCTCTAATAGTTCTTCTTGCTTAACTATTTCTGAAGCAGCTAAAAGTTTAGCCATATTCTGATTTTGTTGAATGAAAGCGTTAGTTTCTTTTTGGCCTACTAGAAAAGTAAATGGTAAATCTATCAATAAGCTATTTTTATAAACTGGTGAATAATATTGAATTTCACTTTCCGTTAATTGCAATGCCTGGTTTAAGCTAGTATCTTTTAGAGGAGCTAGATCATAAATACCACTAATTGCTATGACGCCATGAAAAAGTTTTGAGTGTACTGATTTAATATTTTGAATAGCTAGTTCAGTTACTAGGTGGGCACCTGCTGAATGACCACACAAAATGATAGGGAGATCGATTTCTTTATATTTAAAATAATTTTTTATAGAATGAAGAGCATATTTTGTAGATTGGATAATCTCTCCAATTTTTGCAATAGGACAAAGAGGATAATTGACGAAAACAAAATGGTACCCTTGAGAACTGAGATCTTGGGCAATAAAGCGAAACTGGCTTTTATCTCTTGACTGCCAGTAACCCGCATGTAAATAAATAATAATTGCCTTAGCTTGACTTTCTGCATAGCAAATATCAAATAATTCACGTTCGTGAAAACCATATGATTGATCTAGTGCCCATTCCTTTTCTTGAAGTATTTCTTGATTTAATTTTTCATAATAAACAAACAGATCAGCAAAACTATTATGTCTTTGCCCATCGACATATTCATATTCATTTATGTTCATAACTATTGCTTAATATAATTACAGGAATTCCATCATAAAACGTCATTAAATATTAGAAATGCACTTCTTTAATATTTCATATACACCTTTTAAGGAATTTTAAAATGTACTTCGTTAGAAGTTAGCTAAATGGATAATTGTGTAATTTTATATAGTTTATCGAAGTTAGATAGAATTATATTAGATGGATAAGTTTTGGGGGATTCTCTGATTGAAAATTATAAAAAATAAAAGAGCTTTTAGAGCTAAAGGTTGTAAATCAACATAAATCTCGTAGACCTAATACAAAAATTTAAAGGCATTCTGTTCCGATTATAAATAAAAACTATTATATGAAACAAAATAAGTATTGGTATTTAGATGGGGATTTTTCCATTCTTAAACTGTTTTATGTACACGTTCCAGTAGGTAGTTGTCTCGGAAAATACAAGGGATTTGTTGTGTCTAACTTTGCCTGAACTTCGTATTCCGTTTTTATACCTTCAGTAACGCAGTATACGTTCAATTTTGCAGTTTAAGGAAATATTGATGTCGAATTCTGCTGTTGTTGATTCAGTTGCTTTAGCCTTAAGACAAGCTGAACTATCGCAAACTGCGATTATTCCTATTCGTGTTGAGCTCGGTGGTGAACAGGCAAATGTGGATATCGCTTATGCAGTACAGGAAATCAATACTGTACGTGCACTCTCGGAAGGGCGCCGTTTAGTAGGTCGAAAAATTGGTCTAACTTCTAAAGTGGTACAAGCCCAACTCGGTGTAGATCAACCTGACTTTGGGATGTTATTTGCTGATATGGCATACGGTGATGGTGAAGCCATTCCAGCGGGTAAGTTGATCCAGCCAAAAGTTGAAGCTGAAATTGCACTTGTTCTCAAAAAAGATTTAACGCAAGCCCGACATACATATGCAGACATTATTAGTGCAACTGACTATGCATTACCGGCTATTGAAATAGTCGATAGTCGTATTGAGGATTGGAAAATCTCATTGATTGACACAGTTGCTGATAATGCATCAAGTGCAGCTTTTGTATTGGGCTCACGTCCAGTAAAACTTAATCAACTTGATTTAGTGAATTGCAAAATGATTATGACTCGTGGTGATGAGGTCGTTTCGCAAGGTGTTGGTAAAGCTTGTCTAGCTAATCCATTGAATGCAGCAATTTGGTTAGCGGATGAAATGGTACGACGCGGACGTCCATTACAAGCAGGAGATATTGTCCTGACCGGGGCATTGGGTCCAATGGTGGTGGCTCATCCTGGGGATGAGTTTAAAGTTGAAATTGAAGGCTTCAATTCAGTTGTTGTATGCTTTGCTGCTGAATAAAGGATAAGGAAATGAAAAAGATAAAATGTGCCTTAATTGGTCCAGGAAATATTGGAACAGATTTGTTGTATAAATTGCAGCGTAGTGAAGTTTTGGAGCCAGTATGGATGGTTGGAATTGATCCTACTTCTGAAGGCTTAGCTCGTGCTGCAACAATGGGTTTAAAAACCACGGCTGAAGGCGTTGATGGTTTATTACCTCACGTACTTGAAGATGATATCAAAATTGCTTTTGATGCAACTTCAGCATATGTACATGCAGAGAACAGTCGCAAGCTCAATGAGCTTGGGGTGTTAATGATTGATTTGACTCCTGCGGCAATTGGTCCATTTTGTGTGCCGCCAGTGAATTTGGAAGCTTTATTAGATGCAGGTGAAGTACCCAATGTAAATATGGTGACCTGTGGTGGGCAAGCAACTATTCCAATGGTCGCGGCAATTTCACGGGTACAAACGGTCAGCTATGCTGAAATCATTGCAACGGTTTCGACTAAATCGGTTGGCCCAGGTACGCGTAAAAATATTGATGAATTTACCCGTACAACTGCTGGAGCAATTGAAAAAGTTGGCGGTGCCAAACAAGGTAAAGCCATCATTATTATTAACCCGGCTGAACCACCACTAATGATGCGCGACACCGTACATTGTTTAGTCGAGGGTGAACCTGATCAGGTGGCAATTACTGAATCAGTAAATGCCATGATCAAAGAAGTCCAAAAATATGTTCCGGGCTACAAGTTAGTAAATGGCCCTGTATTTGATGGTAATCGTGTTTCGATATTTCTTGAGGTAGAAGGCCTAGGAGATTATTTGCCAAAATATGCCGGTAACCTTGACATTATGACAGCCGCAGCCGCACGTACTGCAGAAATGTTTGCAGAACGCGTTTTATCTAATCAAAAAGTAGAAGCTGTTTAAGGAGAAATCGTATGTCTAAGATTATTGTGCATGATATGACTTTACGTGATGGTATGCATCCTCAACGCCATCAAACTACAGTTGACCAAATGATTGCCATTTCAACAGCGTTAGACGAAGCAGGTGTCCCCTTGATTGAAGTCACTCATGGTGATGGTTTGGGAGGGAGTTCCGTTAACTATGGTTTCGCCGCTGCAACAGATGAAGAGTATTTATCTGCTGTTGTGCCACGCATGAAAAATGCCAAGGTATCTGCACTTTTATTACCTGGTATTGGAACAGTTGATCATTTGAAAATGGCACATGAGATTGGTGTTTCAACCATTCGTGTTGCAACACACTGTACAGAAGCTGATGTGTCTGAGCAGCATATTACTGCTGCCCGTAAATTGGGAATGGACACAGTAGGCTTTCTAATGTTGGCACATATGGCATCGCCACAACATTTGCTAGAAGAAGCAAAAAAAATGGTGTCTTACGGTGCTAACTGTATTTATGTCACTGACTCTGCTGGGTACATGTTGCCACAGGATGTAACCGATCGGATTGGGTTACTTCGTCAGGAGCTTGATAGCAGTATTGAATTAGGTTTCCATGGTCACCATAATTTGGGTATGGGTGTTGCCAATACCGTTGCTGCGGTTGAAGCTGGTGCAATTCGGGTCGACTTGGCGGCAGCTGGTCTAGGAGCTGGAGCGGGCAATACGCCACTTGAGTTATTTATTGCAGTTGCAAATCGTATGCAAATAGAAACAGGTGTAGACTTGTTTAAAGTACAGGATATTGCAGAAGATCTTGTAATTCCAATGATGCTAAACCCAATTCGTGCCGATCGTGATGCAGCAACGTTAGGTTATGCAGGTGTATATTCATCTTTCTTGTTGTTTGCAAAACGTGCCGAAGCTAAATATGGCGTCTCTGCACGTGAAATTTTATTAGAGCTAGGTCGTCGTGGTACGGTTGGGGGACAGGAGGATATGATTGAAGATCTTGCCTTGACTATGTCCAAATCTAAAGAACTTAGTGCGTAATTTTATTTTGATCCTAAAGCACTCCTAAGGAGTGCTTTTTTATACTTTTATTTGGTTATTAAAATAACTTAATCATTAGATATGTTTTATATGAATATGATTACATTATTAATTTTCTAAAAAAGTTTGAAACGAAACAATTCAAATTTTATGTTGCTGCAGAGGCAAGAATAAAGCTCATTTATTGTGGTAGATAAGGTGTTTAAATGAATTATTTTTATAATTGCTTTATTGGTATTAGCTCAGATTTATCTTTAATATTTTTCCTAATCTAGCGTGTAAAACAGCTGAATTTTCAGCTGTTTTTTATCTTGAAGTCTAAAAATTAAAAGTATACATGGTATAGATACGATTCTCGTTATAATCCTGACCATATTTAGATTTATAATCAATATTGAGCCATGAAAAGCTTAAACCTTGGAGCGGGCCATCGTTAATAGTATAAGCAAAACGATAGTTAAATTCTGTTTCATTGTTTTCTTTGCCTAGAGTCTTAAAATTATCACCATGAATATATTTGGTATCTAATTTTAAACCAGGTATAAAAGCATCAAGCTCATAACTCAAAGTTAGATGATATGATTGTTCATCTTTTTTAATGAACGAACCTTGAGTCCAGTTAATAAAATCAAGTACAGGAATAGGACCATCAATTATAGGATAATCATTGTCGCCAAATATTTTTTGATAGCCAATACCTACTTTTAATTTTGGCAGCACTTCTGCATAGTTGATAATGCCAAAGTTGTTACTGTCTACTGAACCTAGTTTTGCGTGCCCAATGTCTCTGTTATTAAAATAACGTAGGTTGGTTTGAATTTTTGTGTCAAAAAATTGCCATTTATAATCCAACCCCAGCATACTTTGGTTATAAAGGTCTTCTAGATAACCATTGAATGCGCGTAATTTCAAATTAGGAGATATTGCATGTTGAATATCTAAATAAGTTAATCCATCCGATTCAATACTTTTTACACTAATTTTTTTGAAATGTTCAGTACTACGACGTGAATATTTATCAATTAAACCTGCTGAAATAGTTGTATTTTTAAATTTCCCTGTATAAACCACACCATGAAATGATGGGAGTAATTGTCGAGATGGGTCTATCACCAGCATTGGGTTGTTAATCCATTGTTCACCATAACTTAAAGTATGATTTTGAAACGAAGCCTCAAAATTAAGACCTTTTTTGTGCTGATGTTGTTTTTGTTCTTGAGCGATTGGATCAAAAGGCAAAATAGTATCTGCAAGGCCTTTATCCTTACTAAGTCGGTAAGCATATTGAAGAGTAGGATTTAACGCGACATTCCAATTTTCACTCAGTTTATAGCTAAATTTCCCTCGATAAATCAGCCCTTGTGTCCAACTACCTAGGTCTGCATTACTCTGACTGTAATCACGCTCCGCATACAAATTTTTTAGAGTAACTGTATTACTTATCTTCAGTTCTTCTACCGCATGTGCATTTCCAAGACACAAGAGTAAGCCTGAAAAAATAATTTTTTTCATTAAAAATCAATCCTTGTAAATTTAAATTTTTATTTTCGTAGTATGGTTCTGAATCCAACATGAGAAGTGGCAAGATCAAATTCTTGTGGATGTCGGGCAGCCGCCCTGTAACGCGCGCAGTAATTATCTGCGCATAAATAGGAACCACCTTTTATGGTCATTGTCATGATCTGTTCTGAATGATGACGGGTCATTTGTGGATTGCCCATATGCATATCGGAATGAGGACCTTTGTAAACAGAACTTGTCCATTCCCATACATTTCCAATCATGTCATGTAGACCAAAAGGATTGGCATCAAAACAGCCGACAGGTGCTATATCTTTAAATCCATCTTGATTAGAATTAGAATAAGGAAATTCACCTTGCCAATAATTTGCGGTAATTTTTCCATGCGATTTTGGACCGATATCTTCTTTATCACTGAACCCTTTGGATAGGTATTCATTTTCTAATTCGGTAGGCAGATCACGACCAAGCCACATCGCATATGCCAATGCATCATTATAAGTCACATAACGAACTGGCTCATTCAGAGCAGGAAATTTCTCATCAATGTTTTTCCATGAAACATTTTTCAAAAATTTCCACCAAGACATCATAGCAACATTATCTGTTTCAGGCTGGATGAAAACAGCTGCGCCACCTTGTTTTTCAGCATCAGTAATATAGCCAGTTGCATCTACAAAACTTTTAAATTGAGCAACAGTAACTTCTGTTTGATCAGCCCAGAAAGCGTTTACTTTGAGTTTGTTTTGATAGAAAGGTCGTTCATCTTCATACCCTGCGTTTGAGCCAAAAATAATTTCCCCTGCTGGAATTTTAACCATGCCGGACGTTTTAGATTTTCCCCAAAGTGGAGGCAACCCTGAATATTGTTTACATTTACTGACATTTCCAAGACTGACAATTTCTGTAGATTGCTCAGATTTTGAAGAGTTGCATCCTTGAAGACAGAACACGAGAAATACCAGATAACTTCCTTTCATCAAATTTGACATAGGGATTACTCCGTGAAATCTTGTACACCTACACGTTGAGTATATTTCACATATTCCTGCTGGAGCTGTTTTACAATTTCAGGATATTTTTTACTTAGGTCAATGGTTTCTGTACGATCATTTTCTAGATCATATAACTTCCAGTCCGGACCATTCAGGTTTTTGGTAATGGTGCGTGTGAGTTTCCATTTCTTGTTACGTATATAGGCATCGCCATGCAATTCATCTGCATAGATAAAGTTTTCACCATATACGGAATTAGTTTTACCCTTTAGATAACTAACCCATGATTTACCTGAAAGCTGATTGAACTTGTTAGGATTCAAATAATCTGGTTTTAATGAAGACTGAGTAATTTCAAGAATAGTTGGGAAAACATCTTTAACATTAACAAAGGTATTACTAATTTTAGATGTAGTGCTATTAGGAAGTTTAACAATCGCAGGTGCGCTGACGCCGCCTTCAGCTGCAGTTCCTTTCCAGAGTGAAAATGGTGCACTGCTAACTTCAGTCCAACGTGGACCAATAAGTTCATAAGATTTGGTTTTACCTAAATTATTATAACTATTGTCGTACCCTGGAAGTGGACGATAAAATCCTTCCGCGCCATTATCTGACATAAAAATAAACAGAGTATTATCGTATTGCTTAATCTTTTTTAGATGTTTAATCAGTTTTCCAACATTGTCATCCATATTCTTAATTTGTGCCGCATAAATTTCCATCTTACGCGCTTCAATTTTTTTCTGTTCAACTGTTAAATTGTTCCAAGTACCTAAATTCATTGGAGCAAGTTCTTTACTAACTACATTTGCTGTTTTTATAGAATTAATCAGCTTTAACTTTAGCATTTTCTCTAAACGCTTTTGTTTAATTGCATCGTAACCTTGGTCATAGTGGCCCTTATAAATATTCAAATATTTGGGTGGTACTTGAAGCGGCCAATGTGGAGCTGTTAGAGCAACATAAGCAAAGAACGGCTGGGTTGTTTTTTTACTATTACCAATATATTCAATTACTTTTTGAGTAAAGAAATCTGTGGAATAAAAATCATCTGGTAATTCGACCTTCTGACCATTCTCAGTGTAAATGGTTTTACGCTGTATACCGTTAGGAAGTGTTTTGAAATGTGAGTCTGCACCATTTAATAAGGCATAAGATAAATCAAAGCCCTTGTTCGCTGGATTGGTTTCGGGTGTATAACCAAGATGCCATTTACCTGCCATCAATGTTCTATAACCATTATCTTTTAATACTTGAGGCAAAGTCATTGAGCGAGTATTTAAATAACCTTCATAACCTGGTTTACCTAAAAACTGGGGGCGAGGCGTTAAATCAAATTTTGCTGCATCTGCACGCATAGTTTCTGCCATTGCCCCCAACCCCGCTAGATGGTGATCTGTACCCGACATCAACTCGGAACGCGTGGGAGAACATGTACCAGGGGTGTGATAATTGGTAAAGCGAGTTCCTTGATGAGCAAGACTGTCAATATGGGGAGTTTTGATTTCACTACCAAATGAACTTAGATCCGAATATCCTAAATCATCCGCCAAGATGATGACTACATTTGGCTTTTGTGCAAATAATTGAGTAGAAATTAATAATGAGGTCATTAGAGCTATTTTGTTGAATTTCACTTTATTCATCCTTGATTATGTTTTACAACATACACAGCATTTTAAAAGGTTTAAATATTACACATATTAGACAAAAATATATTTTAATAAAAATCAAATAGATAATGAATTGTAGAAGCGTAAATACCCCCTAAATAATAGTTTTTTTATATGAATAGATACTATTTAAATATTATTTTTATGAGAGTAAATGAATGAAATTTTGATAATAAATATTGAGATATTTCATTCACAAATTATGTTTAAAAAACTTAAATTTTGTAGGATTAATATGGAACAAAAAGATGAATATTTTTAATTTCTGAAAGAGATGTTTTTAATGCCTTATTATTTTTTTAACGCCAGTCATAAATTTATAAAGAGTTTTGAGATAATTGATAAAAATAAGAAAAATCTTACTACTCTGTTCTAATTTTTCATCAAAATAGAGTGGAGTTAAGGGGGCTCAAAACTACTGCAAGTATTAGCATAGCTGGGAAATCGATTCGGTCTATGAATCAAGCGTATTAATAAAAAAGGGGAAAGAGTATGAGTTTAACTTTATTTTGAATTACGTGGTGCTAAAAGAGAATTTAAAACGCTTGGGATCTCTTTAGATGTATATCGATGTCAACTTTGACAATATTGCTGACCAAAAGAGTGGTTTACGAGAGAATCGTATTGGAACAACCTATAACTATAAGTTTTAAAAATTATTTTAAATAACACTTGCTTATTAATATTTATTTTATATCACCTCATCATAAACAAGTATAATTTAGGGCTTGCTGAACAGGTAATATGGATGAGTGAAACATTTAAAATTTGGCCTATTAAATCGGCTTAATCTTAAGCTAGGCTGTACTGACGGTAAGAGGAATGACATGGGAACAGTACAAATCCCCGAATATAAAACAGATCCATTTTTTGGTTTGGAAGATAAATGGATTGAAACAGCAACGGGTGAACTCACTCATTATCATGAACTTGGAGAAGGTACTCCAATTTTATTTTTACATGGTTCTGGTACGGGAGTGTCAGCAGCAGCAAACTGGTGGTTAAATTTACCACAAATTGCTGAGCAAGGACGTTGTATCGCAATTGATTCGATTGGTTATGGGCAAACTGTTGTTGCAGAAGGAGCGGCTTATGGTATTCGTGCATGGGTAGATCATGCGGTTCGAGTATTAGATGCTCTAGGTATTAAAAAAACCTGGTTAGTGGGGAATTCTTTAGGTGGTTGGTTAGCATTTCAGTTTGTTTTAGATTATCCAGAGCGTGTACTTGGCATTGTATCAATGGGAACAGGTGGTGCTAAGCAAACAGCGGCACTGAAAGCACATGCCAATCCTGAATTAACTGAAACTGGTATCCGTAAAACTTTAGAAATGTTTGTAGTGGATAAGTCTTTAGTTACTGATGAATTGGTTAAAGTTCGCTTCGAGGCTGCTAAAAATGACTATGCATCAGATCGATTAATGGAAGTGGTCGGTGCTCGAGACCGTGATCGATTCGAGTTTCCTCTCGATTTCAATAAAATGAGAAATATTCAGATTCCTGTGTTACTTATTCATGGTGTGCAAGATGTAGTTATTCCTGTATCACGTACTTGGGATATTTTGAATATTGTACCGAATGCTGACGCTCATATTTTTAGTCAATGTGGACATTGGTCGCAAGTTGAAAAAGCTGATGAGTTTAACCGGATCATTAAGCAATATTTAGCAGTGCATGATGTTAAATAATTAAATAAAAGATAGAAGTTGCTGCATCCCTTGGGCAAGAAAATCTAGGGCTCCTTGATGCATGTGACCCAGAAAAAATTGGGCAAGGCATGCCACTGAAGTTTTTACCAGAACCAGAAGACATGACTGGTTCTTATGTAGTGCTCGCATCACGTCAAAACAACCGACCATTATCTGGTGTTTTTATTAATGCTAACTGTGGTTTGGGTATTCGTGGCTTACGCCAAGCGAATGCTGGCTTTTTTGATACTTAATTTTAATCCGATATTAATGGACTAATAAGACAGCTAAAACTGTCTTATTTCGGAGCTAATCATGACTGTTAAACTTATTTGTGCTTCTCATAGCCCGCTAATGGAATTTGCGTCTCCGGCAGAACAACAGCAAGAACAAACGGTACGCAAGACATTTGAAAAGCTCGCAGCAGAGGTCAAAGTATACGACCCAACTTTAATAATTGCCTTTGGACCAGATCATTTTAACGGCTTCTTTTATGATCTGATGCCGAGTTTCTGTGTGGGTGTCCGCGCAACAGCAGCAGGTGATTGGAATTATGGTCCTGGTGAGCTTAATGTGCCTGAAAGCACAGCATTAAACTTAATTCGAAAAGTACTTGATGAAGGTATAGATGTTGCATATTCATATCGTATGCAAGCCGATCATGGGGTAACACAGCCGCTACATTTTTTATGTAACGGGCAACTTAATCGTTATCCAACTATCCCAATTTTTATTAATGGTGCTGCCGCACCAATGCCGACCACAAAACGGACTATTGCTTTAGGTCGTGCAATTGGTGCCTTTATTAAGTCAATCAATCTGGATAACGAACGTATATTAATTTTAGGTACAGGCGGTCTTTCACATGATCCTCCAACCCCTCAAATGGGCTCAGTCCCACCAGAGGTTGAAGAATTTCTCATTGCTGGACGTAACCCTACGAGTGAAGCTCGAAATGCACGTCAGGCCAAAATCATTTCAGTTGGACAGCGTTTGGCAGCAGGTGACAAGAGTGTGTCTATACCACTCAATCCAGAATGGGATGAGCAGTTATTGGAAAAATTCAAAAATGCAAACTTTGCTGCGCTTGAAGCGATGACCGAAGACGAAATTCGACATGAAGGTGGACGTGGGGGACAAGAAGTCCGAACTTGGATGGCTGCTTTTGCTGCACTGCAGACAGTGGGTGATTATGAAATGACCTTACATTGCTATGAACCAATTAGTGAATGGATTGCAGGCTTTGGCATAGTGTCTGCCGAGTTGAAATAAAGGATAAGCAATGAATATTCAAACTATTGTCATCATTGGTGCCGGACAAGCTGGTGCAACTACTATTTTAGAATTACGGGCTAACAAATATGAAGGTCGAATTATTTTGATAGGTGATGAACCTCATTTACCTTATGAGTGTCCGCCTTTGTCTCAAGATATGATTCTAAGACCTGAACAGACTAAAATTGAGATTCTGTCTCAACAGAAACTAGAAGACCTAGGTGTTGAGTTCATTAAAGATAATGCCTTTGTAAAGATTGTACCTGAACAATATCAAGTGATTTTGGAAAATGGTGAACATGTCTATTATGACAAGTTATTGCTGGCAACAGGTGGTGCACCTCGCCGTCTTCCAATTTTGGATGGGTTGGGCAAAAAGGTTATATCCTACGGAATTTAGAAGACACACAGGCTTTAATTCTGGTTTTCAGCCAAAGAAGTGGATTGTCTTGGTGGGCGGTGGAGTGATTGGACTAGAGTTAGCGTCTAGTGCTCGTTTTTAAAGACTGTCATGTAACTGTGCTAGAACAAAGCCCAATTATTAGTGAATTTTTACTGGATCAACACCTTAGCCAAGGTGTTGATGTCCAACTCAATGTGAAAATTATTGAAGCTAATCCATTATGGTTTTGGACAGATCAATTATGATATTAAATGTCAATTCGTTGGCGGCATGTCTGCAAAAAGAATGGCATATACGAGGCAATATGAATCAGCAAGAAAATCAAAAAGTGGGATTTACTTTATTTGGATTAGATCAAGACATTGTTGTTGCTGGTATTGCATTTAATCAGGTGCGAGATGTTCGGTATTTGAAAAAATAGTTTCTAGTTCTATCGCTTTTGATAAAGAAAAATTGCTAGATGTCTCAATTGAATTGCGAAAATTAATTTAAATAAGGTCGTTATACTAAAGGCCTATTTAATATTGAAAAGAAAAACCGTCATGATTATATGACGGTTTTTTTACTCGTGATTATAGATATCTCTTAGAAATCGGAACCATTAATATTTAATTTGAACTGTATGATAACTTTTAACTATTGAGAAAGCAGTTTTTTTTCAGCATGATTAATATCTTTTTTAGATATATAAATTTTATAAGCTTACTAATTTGTTTTTAAATATTTGATATTTAAGGTAATTTATAATTTTAATTATGAGTGTTTTATCTAAGAATAAAATATATTAAAGAAAATAAAAAAGTTCTCATTTTTGTTTTTACGACTATATAAAACTTAAGACTAATGTCGAAATCAGAGTGATTAATAAATGATGTGCTGTGATTCTCAAACTGATAGAAAAGGATTTTTCTATGAACCGTGCAGGAAATAAGCACTCTATTATTACGATCGCCATTTGTTTTCTAATCGCTGTGATTGAGGGAATTGATATACAGGCAGCTGGCATTGCGGCTGTCGGTATTCGAGAATCCTTTGGTTTAAATAGCTCTCAACTAGGTATTTTTTTTAGTGCAGGAATATTGGGTTTACTGCCAGGCGCGTTAATGGGTGGACGTTATGCCGATCGTATTGGTCGTAAAATAGTCTTGATCGGGGCTGTGGCTATTTTTGCTGTCTTTACGCTTTTTACGGTCTGGGTAAATACTTTCTGTACTTTGCTATTAGTACGCTTTCTTGCTGGAGCAGGTTTAGGAGCTGCGATGCCGAATTTGATTGCTCTTGTTTCAGAAGCTGTTTCTAACGAAAATCGTGGTCGTGCCGTTGGCCTAATGTATTGTGGTATGCCAATAGGAGCTATCTTAGTATCTTTACTAGCAGCCTACGATGTAAGCGGCCACTGGCAAACGATTTTCTATGTAGGAGGAGTTGTTCCACTTTTGGTACTTCCTCTTATGATCAAATTTTTACCTGAATCTCGAGAGTTTTTACAAACGAGATTTGAAGATAAATCGATTACACATATACAAAGCTCTTTTAAAAATCTTTTTCAAAATAATTATGCTTTGCAGACTTTATTACTGTGGGCAAGCTATTTTTTTACCTTGATGGTTGTTTACATCATGTTGAGTTGGTTACCGTCTCTATTTATGGAGTTGGGATTCTCTCGTCAACAGGGTAGCTTAGCTCAAGTATTTTTCCAAATGGGAGCTGCCATTGGTACAGTTGTACTGGGTATTTTGATTGATCGCTGGAATAAAGCCTATGTGATTATACTTATGTATATAGGTATTTTAGCTGGTTTATTTAGTTTAAATGGGGCTGGAAATTTAACTGCAATGTATGCAGCCGCAGCCTTAGTAGGGACATTTACCATTGGTGGTCAAGGCGTTTTATATGCTTTTGGTAGTATCGTATATCCAACAGAAATCCGGGCAACTGGAGTAGGTAGTGCAGCAGCAGTTGGCCGTATTGGTGCGATGTTGGGTCCCGCAATTGCTGGTCAGTTACTTGCAATGGGAAGTGGTGCTGCTGGCGTTATTTCCGCTTCTATTCCAGGAATTGTTCTTTCAGCATTACTGATGCTTTTGGTGATTCGTCGATTACATCAGACTAAATAACTCAAATAGAACAATGAAAAAAGCTCATATTTTCGGAGCTTTTTTCATTTATGAAAGTATTCAAGAAACCTCAAATCTATTGACTGCAAGCTTAGAACAAATCACTTATTGTAAATGTCAGATGAAGTTATTTCTTGTTTTAAAAAGAACCTTAATTGAGTAAGAGAAATGTACCCAGCTGCCCAGCAAAAGCTTTGGAATCGTTCATTTATCCTCTGTGTATTAAACAACCTTTTTTTATTCATTTATTACTATGCTTTGCTCACCATATTACCCCTTTATATTTTAAAAGAATTATCTGGTTCAATTAGTCAGGCAGGTTTGGCATTAACTTTATTTTTGATTTCATCGATTGCCATTCGTCCTTTTGCTGGTTTGATCATTGAACGTTTCGGCGAAAAAACAGTGTTGCGAGGTTCAGCATTACTGTTTGCATTTTTGGCCCTTGGTTATTTATGTGTAAATCAACTATGGTTATTACTGATGATCCGATTCGTGCATGGAATCTGGTTTAGTATTTTAACTACGGTAACCGTACCTATTGTGAATGAATTCATCCCAGAGCAGAGGAAAGGCGAAGGCATGGGATATTTCGTCATGTCTACAAATTTAGCGGTTGTATTTGGGCCAATGATTGCACTAGTTACTCTACGTTACACTAGTTTTTATAACCTATTTATTCTTCTCACTTTAATTGTATGTATGGGTTTAGTTTTTTGCTTTCTTATACCAGTCTCGTCGTTAAAAGATAGGGAGTTTGTTCAAGTAAAGCAAAAAATTAGTTTAAACGATATTATTGAAAGGAAAGTAATTCCTATCGGTTTGATTGCATTATTTGTTGCAATGGCTTATTCAAGTATCATGAGTTTTATAAGTATCTATAGTGAAACTAAAAACTTACTCGCTGCAACAAGTATATTTTTTATTATCTTCGCAATATCAATGATTATAGCGCGTCCTTGGGTTGGCCATTCATACGATAAAAGAGGGGCTAACTCAGTCCTATATCCTTCGTTTATTCTTTTTGCGGTAGGATTGTTCTTGGTGAGCCAAATGCAAACCCAGTGGGAATATTGGTTTGCTGCTGCTTTAATCGGTGCTGGGTATGGCTCACTTTTTCCTGTTTTTCAAACGATGGCTATACAAACGGTTGAGAAAAACAGAATTGGGTATGCGGTTTCAACCTTTTTTACTTTATTTGATTTAGGGATGGCGATTGGTTCGCTTATGGTAGGATTTATTATTGCCCATATAGGCTATGAAAAAACTTATCAGTTATGTGCATGGGTAACGATAATGACTTTATTTTTATATCGTTGGCTATGTAATCGAGATACAAAGACAAAAATTGGGATATGACATGGAATTACGTCACTTACGCTATTTTGTTGCGGTCGCTGAAGAGCTAAATTTTACGAAAGCGGCATTACGAATGCATACGGTACAGCCTTCGCTCAGTCAACAGATTAAAGACTTAGAAGATGAAGTTGGTGTTCAGCTTTTTATACGCAGCAAACGAAAAGTCGAGCTTACCAAAGCAGGGGAAGTTTTTTTTAAAGAAGCGCTTATTATTTTAGAACACACCGAGAAAGCTGTTAGCTTGGTTAGACAAACTGCCAAATTTGAGCAAGAACAATTAAATATTGGCTTTGTTCCAGCAGCTGAAATGAAAGTTTTCCCTTATATTATGCCGAATATTAGAGCGCATTTCCCAGAGCTTAAAATTGATTTTAAAAGCTTAACAGATGACGCTCAACTACAGGCACTTAATAAGGGGGAAATAGATATTGCTTTTACGCGTTATGGGGCAAATACAGATGAAATCGTTTCTCTTCAAATTTTTCAAGAACCGCTGACTTTAATTATTCCCAAAAACTCACCAGATGCACATCAAGAGCGTATTAGCATAAAAAGCTTTGAGCATCATAACTTTGTGATGTGTAATGAGGAAGCTTCACCTGAGCTTTATCGAATTATTGATGGTTTTTTTAAAAAAACCAAACTTAATATTAATATTGTACAGTACTCAACTAACATTTTACTGAATGTTAATTTAGTTGGAATGGAAATTGGTTGGAGTCTTGTTCCTCAATATGTCACCCCATTGTTAGGAGATAAAATTGTAGTGAAAAAGACGGTAGAACCTTTACCAATGATAGGATTATATGTTTCCTATCGAAAGGACCATGTGAACAAAGCTATAGATTTGATTTTAGATGTACTTAAAAAACAGTTTCATCTAAATTTTAGCTTTTAAAAAAAAAGCCATTCTAAAGAATGGCTTAATTATTTTAGTTAACCAAATGCATTTTTTGGAACAACTCTTCACTTATACTATTTACAGTTTGAGGAATAGCGAGCCCTGCAATAAAACGGTCAGGTCTTAAAATCACCATAGATTGATTTGTTTGGCTAAACCAAGAGCGAATTTCAGTGTCTACATCACCAATAGTAATTACATGTTCGTCAGAACATCGAGTCGGGGCGTCTAACTGAACCGCAGGTATGACTTGAATAAATTTAATACCTAATTTAGCCCATTTTTTCATACTATTTGGTGAGATCCCCCAAGTAGGATTAACTCCCCAAGCAAGAATGGCAAAGTTATTACCAATCACTTCGTCGAGTAAAACTTTGTCTTTATTTTCAAGCTGAACATGAGGCTGGATGAACATCTTGCCGACAGGTGTATTCTTTTCTGGAAAAGGTGCCAATATGCCTTGATGATATTTCGGCATGGGTTTAAAACGCATTTCTAACAAATAACGTTTTATAGGTTGTATGTAATTTAATACATAAGAAATACTATCACGAACAACACCTTGCCATTTCTTTGGGGGAGCAAGAACATGTCCCGCCAAAACAGATAAATTAATCATGGCCTGAGCGTGGTCTTTTCTTTCTAGTTGGTAACTGTCTAGAATCTCTGGCTTTGCAATTTTTTTAATGACTAATGCCATTTTCCAAGCAAGATTAAAAGCATCACGCATGCCACTATTGTAACCTTGACCTTGCCATACAGGCATAATATGTGCTGCATCTCCAGCTAATAAAATACGGTCTACACGAAAACGGTCTGCAATGCGTGCATTGTGTGTATAAACACGTTGACGTATCACTTCGATATTGTCCGTATGAGGTAAAACTTTACTCAATAAACGATTAATATTTTCGGGTTTACTCAATTCTTCCTGAGTCTCTCCAGGCATTACCATAAACTCAAAACGACGAATACCATGTGGTAAAGCTGCCGATACATAAGGACGTACTGGATCACAACATAAATATACATGAGGGGTCGCCAGTGGATCGTTGGCAAGGTCAATAACAATCCATTGGTTTGGAGCAGTTTCACCCTCAAAATTAATGTTAAGTGTACGGCGTACAAATGAATTTCCACCATCGCAAGCAATTAAATACTGCGCTTGAACAGTTTCCTGCTTTTGATCTTTAGTCGTTAAATTTAACGTTACATGGTCTTTGTCTTGAGAGAAGCTATTTAATTGACGTGAAAAACGCACCTCTGTGGTTGGATAGGCTGCTAAACCTTCCAATAATACACGGTCAACTTGGGGCTGGATAAATGCATTACGACGTGGCCAGCCAAATTCGCGAGTCATAGGCTGAATATCCGCAAAACAGCGACCTTTAGGGGTCAAAAACCGCATAGCATGATTAGGGGTAGTGTGCGGTAAAACTTGTTTGATTAAACCTACTGACTGAATCGTGCGTAATGATTCATCATCAATACCAATCGCTCTTGGATAATCAATGAGTTGGTCTAGTTGTTCAATAACAGTAACTTGTATACCTTGTTTACTTAAATAATTTGCAATTGTTAACCCAACTGGGCCTGCACCTAAAATTGCAACTTCCGTGGTGTGATGTTGAGTCTGATTCACAGTAAATATCCCTTACTATCAAGTTTTCTTATTAATATCAAAATTGAAACAAAGCTAAATTTAATCAATAGTTTAATAAGACGATTTTTTGAAGGGTAATGTATGCCTTATTGATTTTAATGTATTGTATTTAAAGAATTTTTAAATATTTTGTAATAGGTTTTTTTAATCCAATCATTGTTTTAAATTATATATAATTGTATGGAAGTTGGAACGACGTTTAATCAACCTTTTCATTCGCCATTATTTTCTTAGCTATTTTCACGAAAGTAAAAAACTCAGTACTAGAATAGATATTAACCGAAAAAAATTACTTTTACATTAATTGACTGAGTAATTACTGTTGCTCATATCAGAGCATGTTAATTTATGTGCAACATTGTTATTAGAACATCAAAGCTCATTTTAACTGAGTATAAATATTCAAGCCTTTATAACGAATCAGCAAGCAGTTTTTCATTAGGAGAACAAAGATGGGATATGTAACCACAAAAGACGGCGTAGAAATTTTCTATAAAGATTGGGGACCACGTGATGCCCAAGTTTTATTTTTTCATCATGGATGGCCTTTAAGTTCAGATGATTGGGACACACAATTGCTTTTTTTCCTTAAAGAAGGTTTTCGTGTAGTTGCTCATGATAGACGGGGACATGGACGTTCGAGTCAGGTGTGGGATGGTCACGATATGGACCATTATGCAGATGATGTGGCAGAAGTAGTTAAACATCTGAACATTAAAAATGCAATTCATATTGGCCATTCAACAGGTGGTGGTGAGGTAGTTCGCTATATCGCACGTCATGGTCAAGAAAACGTTACAAAAGCTGTCCTTGTTAGTGCGGTTCCACCACTTATGGTTAAAACCGAAAATAATCCTGAAGGTTTACCAAAAGAAGTTTTTGATGACCTGCAAAATCAAGTTCTCACAAACCGTGCGCAATTTTTCCGTGACTTGCCATCTGGCCCGTTCTATGGATTTAACCGACCAGATGCGAAGCCATTGGAAGGTATCATTTCGAACTGGTGGCGTCAGGGCATGACGGGTAGTGCAAAAGCGCATTACGACGGTATCGTCGCTTTTTCACAAACCGACTTTACAGAAGATTTAAAGAAAATCACTATTCCTGTTTTGGTATTACATGGTGACGACGACCAAATCGTGCCTTATAAAACTTCTGGGGTGAAATCGGCAGAATTGCTTCACAATAGCCGACTCAAAATCTATCCAGGTTTTTCTCACGGTATGTTAACCGTAAACCATGAAGTGATTAATACTGACTTGTTGGCATTTATTCGTGAATAATTTAAAGCTATAAACTTAAAAAGAGGCCTATTAAGTGCCTCTTTTTTATTTATAAATTACTGAAATTGAAAGTAATAAATATAGAAATAATAAAAGGTATTGACATTAAAGTTAGCTTTAATCTTAAAGTAAAGCCATACTGAATGAGGTCATTCCAATGAAAGTGTTCGAAAAATTAGTATTCCCAAATGGCTCATATGTTCCAAACCGTATTGCTAAAGCGGCAATGGAAGAAAACATGGCTGATTTAAACCACGCACCATCAGAAGAATTAATGCGTTTATATCAAGCTTGGGCAAATGGTGGCGTAGGTCTAATTATTACTGGAAATGTGATGGTAGACCGCCGAGCGATGACTGGACCGGGCGGTGTAGTATTAGAAGATGAAAAGCATCTAGATACTTTTAAAAAATGGGCACAAATTGGTCGCTCAAAAGGCGCTCAGGTGTGGCTTCAAATTAACCATCCGGGGCGTCAAATGCAAGCAAACCTTGGTCAGCAGACTTGGGCGCCTTCGGCTATTTCACTTGATCTTGGCAAAATGTCAAATCGCTTTAATACACCAATTGAAATGACTGAATCTATAATTGCAGAGGTGATTCAGCGTTTTGCAAACACAGCGCGTCTAGGTGAAAAAGCTGGGTTTACTGGTGTAGAAATTCATGCAGCACATGGTTACTTATTAAGCCAGTTTCTTTCACCACTCAGCAATAAACGCCAAGATCAGTGGGGTGGTTCTTTAGAAAATCGCGCTCGTATTTTAATTGAGATTGTGGAAGCAGTTCGTAAAGTCGTTTCACCTAAGTTTACTGTTGCAGTAAAACTGAACTCAGCCGATTTCCAACGCGGTGGATTTAGCGCTGAAGATGCTCAACAAGTAGTTAAAATGCTAAATGAACACGCTGTAGATTTGGTTGAACTTTCAGGCGGTAGCTATGAAGCGCCTGCAATGCAAGGTCAAGCACGTGATGGCCGTACACTTGCTCGTGAAGCTTACTTTTTAGAATTTGCGCAAGAGATTCGTAAAGTTGCCAAAATGCCTGTTATGGTGACAGGTGGTATACGCCGTAAACAAGTGGCAGAAAAAGTAGTTGAAAGCGGTGTAGATATGGTCGGTATTGCCACAGCTCTAGCGATTGAACCTAATTTGCCAAATGCTTGGAAACAAGGCCAGAATCTTAGCCCTGAATTAAAACCGATTACTTGGAAGAACAAAACACTTGCTTCACTTGCCAATATCGCGGTGGTCAAATTCCAGTTACGTAATTTAAGCTCTGGTAAAAAAACAAAACCAAATGTTTCACCAGCTTGGGCTTTAATTTTGCAACAATCAGCGATGTCATGCCGTACCCGCCAATACAAAAAAGGCATGCGTGACTATTCATTTGCTTCTTAATAAGTGAGTTGTGTTATGACAAATCCTAACGATTCAAACTGGATAATTTATGGAGCAAATGGCTACACGGGCGAGTTAATCGCTCGTGAAGCTGTACGCCAAGGTCTAAAACCAACTCTGGCTGGTCGTAACAAAGCTAAGGTTGAAACATTAGCTCAAGAGTTGGGACTCGACTATAAAGCTTTTGGACTGGATAACATAAATGCGGTAAGTGAACAACTCCAAGGCTTTAAATTGGTGATGCACTGTGCAGGGCCATTTTCAGCAACATCAAAACCCATGATGGAAGCTTGTATAAAGGCTGGTGCTCACTATCTAGATATTACTGGTGAAATCGCCGTATTTGAATTGGCACAGTCACTTAACAGCCAAGCTGAAAAAGCCGATGTTGTGCTTTGTCCGGGTGTCGGTTTCGATGTGATCCCGACAGATTGTGTTGCTGCTGCACTGAAAGAAGCATTGCCAGATGCGACTCATTTAGCGCTTGGTTTTGACTCTAGAACAGGGTTTTCACCAGGTACAGCTAAAACAAGTACAGAAGGCATGGCCGAAGGTGGAAAAATTCGTAAAAACGGAAAAATTACCACCGTTCCATTAGCCCATTATGTGCGTACCATTGATTTTGGTGACGGTAAAAAAAGTGCCATGAGTGTTCCGTGGGGAGACGTATCTACAGCGTTCTATACAACAGGTATTCCAAACATTGAAGTATTTGTACCTGCATTTCCCAAAATGATTATGGGCGCGAAAATGATGAACTATTTACGCCCAGTATTAAAACTAAATGCTGTACAGAAGTTTATTAAATCGCGTATTGAAAAAACGGTTGTTGGGCCAAATGAGGAACTTCGCGCAAAAGTACCTACCTATGTTTGGGGTGAAGCAAGAAATACGCGTGGGGAAATCAAAACCGCCCGCATCCAAACGGAAAACGCTTATAGCCTTACCGTAAATGGCTCACTGACTGTGGTGAATTATTTACTCAAAAATACCGTTAAGGGTGGTACATACACACCTGCAAAACTGATGGGGTATAAGCTAGTGACCGAACTACCGGGTTCTGGTCCACTGGTCATTAATTAATAAAGCCTTTATTAAAACAGCACATTTATTGGTGGTCCCGAGTAAGGTTTTCACTATCAAAAGATTGGCTGATTTTTTTCTATAGTATTTGCATGAAAAAACGAATTACAGCGTTGGTCCGTAATTCGTTTTTTTAGATTTATAAAATGATACTTAAACGCTTTGGTTACTTAGTTGATACCAGTACCCATCTATACAACGCGAGAGCGATTAACTCTAATTGAAATTGAAATTACGGTGTTTTTGCGTTGTCAAAATAGAGATTCATCAGACGTTCTGCATTTTGCTCACATGTAATTTCATCTGGTTTGTTATTAATAGCTTCAATCATGGTATGTAAGTTTTGCTTACTGACTTTTAGCTTTTGTTCTAAAAGTTCTATTTCCTGAATTTTGGTTTCAATCGTTTGAATGAGAGCATCATGGTCCCAAGCGACAACTTTCGACGGCAAAAATGCTTTAATTTCTGCTAAAGAAAACCCGACTTGTTGAGCTTGCTGGATTAAAGAAAGTTGTTTCAAATCGTTATCGGTATATTCACGATAGCCATTCGATTTTCTTTTGGCTTTAGGCAAGAGTTTAATTTGCTCGTAATAACGAATAGTAGGGGTACTTAAACCACTTAATTTCGATAACTCGCTAATATTCATAGCTACATACTCTCTTGACATTCAAGCTAACTTTAGACTTATAGTAACACAAAAGCAAGGTTCATAACTTTACCAAGCACACACTTTCAGTAACAACTTTCTATGCTTTGATAGACGAAAGAATAGAATTATAAATATGAAAAATGAGGTGAGAAAATGTCTAAACGCATATTACACGTCGTGACCAATGTTTCACGTTATAAGGATGTAGATCAACAAACAGGACTGTGGTTAGGTGAGCTCACCCATGCCTATGATGAGTTTGAAAAACAAGGTTATGTGCAAGATATTGTGAGTCCAAATGGCGGAAAAACTCCAATTGAACCAAAATCGCTTGTGCCTTTAGTGGCAGATAAATCTGTTAAAGACCGAGAAAAAGATCAGGCTTTTATTACGCTGCTGGCAAATACCTTTAAGCCTTCCGATATTAATTGGCAAGACTATGACGTGATCTATTACACAGGTGGTCATGGTGTGATGTGGGATTTTTTAGATAATCCTGAACTTCAAGAAATCACCAAAAATATTTATGAAAAAGGCGGCATTGTTTCGAGTGTTTGTCATGGCTATTGTGGCTTGCTCAATGTCAGACTTTCAAATGGTGAACGACTTATAAAAGATAAAAAGTTAACAGGCTTTGCATGGAGTGAAGAGGTTTTGGCAGGAGTAGCAAAAAAAGTGCCATACAATGCCGAAGAGTTAGCAAAAGAATATGGTGCTCGTTATGAAAAAGCTTTTATTCCTTTTGCGCCGTATGTCGTTCAAGATGGTAAGTTAATTACGGGTCAAAACCCGTTTTCAGCTAAAAAGACGGCTTTAGCGATAATAGAAGAGCTAGAAAAGTCATAATTTAATAATTCAAATATAAACCCTAAAAGTAGGACCAGCGATGGGCTTGCTTTTAGGGTTTTAAATAAATGGATTGTTCCTACGAGATTAACCTTAAGGAACAATTACAAAATCAGGGTTTGCTATTGCAAAAACTGCTTCACGGTCTGCAACTGGTGGATAAATCCAGACAGTATTAATTTCCTGTTTAATTTTTTTCGCTTCTTCACGCACAAATTGAACTTGTCGATCCCAACCTTCGGTATAAAGTGCACCCCAAGGACCTAAGTCAACACAAGTTACATATTTTGGTTGGCTGTATGGATGAAGGGGTAAATCAACCAATTCTGCCGCAGCGTTATAACCCGCCACACGGCCTAAGCTCATAGCATGCTGACACGACATCACGTTAAAATTACCTAAATCATCGGTTGGAACTTTTACAGTGTCGCCAGTCACAAAAATGTTTTTTGCTTCAGGTGCATGTAAATAAGCATCCCCAATCAAACGGCCCAAATTATCTTTTTCACCAGCAATTTGAGAAGTGAGTGAGTTAGCTCGCATGCCCGCAGTCCAGATCACGGTTTCTGTTTCAATTTTTTCGCCATTAGAAAGTGTCACACCAGTTGCATCAAGTGCAGTTACGCGCAGTCCAGCTTTACCTTCAACACCCAGCTCGTTAAGGGCTTCTCGAATAACTGTAGCGGCTTGGTCACCCATTGCTGCACCAATTTCTGTTGAGGAGTCAACCAAAACCACACGGACATCAATTTCACCTAAAATACTACGCAGACGCTCAGGCATTTCGGTCACAGTTTCTAACCCCGTAAGACCACCACCAGCAACAACTACAGTATTACGTGCCGCATTTGCAGGTTTAGTGGCTAAGTTTTTAAGATGATGATCTAGTTTTTCAGCATCTTCTAATGTATTTACGCTAAATCCATATTCTTTTAAACCCGGTATAGGGGGCATAAAAGTCGTACTTCCGGTTGCTAGAACAAAACGGTCATAGCTTAAATTTTGTTTGTTACCATCGGTGGTTGCAACTTCGATGGTCTGTTGGTTTGAGTCAATTTTATTTACCCAACCTGCCAGAAATTTAACCCCAACCACGCTTAATAACTCTGAAATATCAGGGTTCATGTTTTCAAGCACAGCCTCATAAAGACGTGGACGAATCCCGACATTTGGGCTAGGGGAAACCATCATCACTTCAATGTTTTGTTCTTGCGATGCTAAGTGGATTGCTCTTTGTGCAGCAAGTGCGGCCCATAAACCAGCAAAGCCAGAACCAGCAATAATAATACGCTTACTCATTTGATTATCCTTTTGATCGATTTTTCGGACAACACATTCCAGCTCATCACAAAATTTAGGGTGAGCGAGTCCTTTCCCTGATTGTCCGAAAAATCTGAGAAGGCGTTTAAAACGATTAGGGGGTGTTATTACTCTAGGGTTTGAGACCCTTTCAGCTCATTAGTCGGGGGTATCCCGCGATATTTTACTTTTACGCATTTTTGCTGTTCTTCCTTCGATGCGTTCATTGATCCAGCCATTTACATCACTAAAAAACACGTCGGGTGCATAACGGCCAAAACGGTCTGCAATATCGCCAAGTGTATGAGCACCTAAAGCGTCTCGCATGGCTTTTTCAGCTTGTAGCATGACTGCATGCACTGCGCACACACCACTGGTTGCCCAATCTGGTGGGGCATTGTTAAAGACAGCACATTTCCCACGAACTTCTTGGCACTCAAAAAGCGGTTTTTCACCCTCAATTGCATTCACGATATCTAAAAAACTGATTTCGTAAGCAGATCGGGCGAGTAAATATCCACCACGAACACCTTCCTGAGCAATAACGAGACCTGCCTTTTCAAGTTTAGGAAAAATCTTGGCCATAAAACTCGGAGAGACTCCTTGTAATTCAGCAAGATCCTTACTACTCAAAGGTTTATCTTCATTGTTCACAAGAAAAAGAAGACAGTGAATCGCATACTCGACGCTACTAGTGATATAAGCCATTTAATTTCATAATTGATCAACTACAAACACAGACTAATGTAGTCTGTGTTTTAAGTCAATAATAAAACTAAGACAAAGTTAGTCCTAGTTTTAAGTAAGCTATTTAAAAGTTTTAATTATGAATCTATCTAATTGAATAATACAAATTTTATTAAATAAAAAGATTTTAATAATTTATAAAAAATATTTTATTGAGTTCTTTTAATCGTATGAATGTCTAATAGATGTTTAATCAAATAGTTCACCACTTATAAGTAAGATAGATGAAACGGGATAGGCATTTATCATTTATTTATAGAGTTATTTAAATTATATTTACGTAGATTGTTTTACTTAAAATATTAAATAGCTTTATCTGAATAAAAATATTTTTTATATAGCATGATGAATGAATAAGAGAGTTGTTTTGAAAACTGAATTTATTATTAGATGTATTTATGCACTTTGCCTTATCGGTGCAGGGTTCAACCATTTACAAACAGTTTTGATGCATGGTTTGTTTTGGGATTATAACAATGCGCCTTTATTTACTTGTATTTATTGGACATCTTTAACGTTTATTGATCCACTTGCAGCAATTCTTCTATTTTATAGACCTCGTATCGGCTTAATTCTAACTTTTCTCATTATATTTAGTGATGTCATTCACAACACTTGGATTACATTAAAAGTGGGGCGAGACTTGCTTAACTATATGTATATTTCCCAATTTTTATTTCTGGTTTTTGTTGTGTGCACAATTAAGTTTCCTTGGAAGGCACATAAGAAAAGTTAAAATTTAAATATTGGAGAGAAAAAGCATTCTTTTACTCTCCAAATAATTTCTTCAAACTTACGAACGCCACCAATAATTTTCGGCATTTGGTTCATTAAGATTCAAGAGTTCACCCATTTGAGGCGTACTAATCGCTAACTCATTTTGTTGAGCCAAAGCGACGATACGATCAAAAGGGTCGTCCCAAGCATGAAGCGCCAAGTCGAAAGTACCGTTATGGATAGGCAACAAATGACGGCCTTTTAAATCGATATGAGCTTGTAAAGTTTGCTCTGGTTGCATGTGAACATCAGGCCATTCGGGGTCGTAAGCACCCGTTTCTAACATGGTTAGATCGAAAGGGCCATAACGATGACCGATCTCTTTAAACCCGTCAAAATAGCCCGTATCTCCACTAAAAAATACACGTAAGTCATTATCAATAATTACCCACGAAGCCCAAAGAGTCGCATTGCTATCACCCATACCACGGCCTGAAAAATGATGGGCAGGGGTAGCCACCAGTTCGAGTCCATCGACAGATGTTGTGTCCCACCAGTCGAGCTGTTGAACTTTTTCTGATGGAATTCCCCATTTAATGAGAGTGTCACCCACACCAAGCGGTGTTAAGAAGTGCTTAACTTTATCGTTAAGCTGCATTACTGCATGGTAGTCGAGGTGGTCGTAGTGGTTATGCGACAAAATCACGCCTTTAATGGGTGGTAATTCGGCAATACTAATTGGGGGCTGATGGAAACGTTTTGGTCCAAGCCATTGAAAAGGTGATGCACGCTCTGAAAAAACTGGGTCGGTTAACCAAAACTCATTTTGAAGTTTTAACAAGATGGTTGAGTGGCCCAAACGAAATAGAGAGCGATCGGGTGCACTTAAAAGCTGTTCTTTTGACAAACTTAAAACAGGAATTTCTCTATTTGGAACGGTGTCTTTTGGTTTGTTAAATAGAAACTTCCACATAAGTTGAAGCGTTTTGCCAAAAGAAGGCTGGTGTTGGTTCGGACGCGTATTTCTAAATTTGCCATTGTGTTGCTGAGATGGCATTGAGGGAGCTGGCAAGTCTGTTGTGTTTGAAATATTCATTTTGTTTTTCCTTATTGGAACAAACCTATATGTACAAATAAGAACTTGGGCTAAGTGCTTATTTTGATTATTTAAATGAGTATTTACTCACTCATTAATTCATTCAAAAATAAGGATGCCGCGCATCCTTATCTTTTATCTATATTGAAACTGCATGCCAAAACGCTTCAAAACCAGATTTGCGATAACGCTCGGTTTGAGAAGGGTCTTGGGCAATAAAATTGAGTGTAACTTCGGCAAGCGCACCTAAAATTGAAGCAATAAATAACGGCGGATAATCTCTTAATTTGCCATCGTTAATACATTCTTGAATGTTTTGGGTGAGGTCACAAAAGGTTTGCATGCCAATTTGTTTGCTTTGCTCAGTAATTTGTTCCGAGGTCGAAAGCTGCGCCATTACTTTACGTTTAAGAGGGGCTTCTAGACTCCAGTCCAAATAGCTTTGCCAGATATGTGACATTTGTATTTGCAGGTCAGCGTTAGTGGGGTAACTAAGCATCATCACCTGACGTAACTCAGCCTTTAGCGAAAGATATAACTGGTTCAGCAGTTCTTCTTTATTACTAAAATAGGTAAATAAAGTGCCTTCTGCCACGCCAGCAACTTTGGCAATTTTTGAGGTAGACGCACGCTCGCCAAGCTCTGCCAATGTTTCGATAGCAGCACTTAAAATTGCATTACGTTTATCTTCACTACGAGGACGAGCCATATACAAAAATATTAATTGAGTGATTACTCAATCATACATAAAAATATGAGTAGTGCAAGAGAAATAGAATTTTACTGTCAAAAATTTACTATTTTATAAACTATTCATAAGCTGCAATATTTGGCTCTTACACCATACGATTTGGTGTTCATGGGACTTTTGTTGATCCAAATATAAATTCATTTGATATCCAACAATATCTATCGGTAGCGGATGCACCTTAATTTGAGGGTAAGTATCTTTAAAATGAGCAATTTGACATTGAGGAATCGTGAGTAAATGGTCCATTTGTGTAATTAATCGGATTGCCGTTTCATATTGTTGGCAGCGGAAACTAATTGTTCTTTTGATACCTTGTTTAGATAAGAAAAAATCTTCAAAAACACGACCTGTAGGACGAGAGGACACTGTAATGTGTTTAGCTTCTAAATAAATTTCTTTGGTTAGGGTTGTTTTGGATAATAAGGGATGCTGCTTACGACTTATTACTACAAATTGATCTTTAGTAAGGCATTCATAACCAATGCTATCTTCAACCGAATGTTGAACATCAATCGCAAAATCGATTTTCCCCGTAGAAAGCTCATGTCTTAAGTTTTTACGATCAATGCGTACGCTATTTAACTGCAAATTAGGATTAAATTGAGTTAAGTGCTGAATAATAGAGGGTAAAAAAATTCCTTCATACTCATCATTCATAGCAATTGTGAGATGCTTTAAATCTCGTGCTGGCACAAAGTCATGCGTGCTTTGAATTGCTTGATGCATAAGTTGTAATGACTGTTCAATTTTAGGCCATAAACGTTTGGCTAAAGGTGATGGAACAACACCGTGTCCATCTCGAATAAATAATGGGTCATTAAAATGATCGCGTAAACGAGCTAATGCATGGCTAACAGCAGGTTGGCTTAGAAAAAGTTGTTCACTGGCTCGTGTCAGATTTTTTTCTCTATAAATTGCCACAAATACACGAAATAAATTGAGATCAATACGAGCAAGAGAGGCAATATTATTATTCATTTCATTCATAGTTTGTTATTCAAACAATTCATTTTATTCATTGTAACAAGTTAGATATGGTCAGGAAATAGCATAAGAAATAGAGTGATTAACACTGTGAATTTTGAATGTAGCGCTTGTGGTAACAGCATTTAGAAAGCGTTGATTACAACTAATTTTTATAAAACCTATGAACATAAGGAAATGATATGGCAACACATTTATTTGATTTGACTGGAAAAATAGCCTTAGTTACAGGTGCAAGCCGTGGTATTGGTGAGGAAATTGCCAAACTTTTAGCAGAACAAGGCGCACATGTAATTGTATCTAGTCGCAAGATTGAAGATTGCCAACGCGTTGCTAATGAAATTATTGCAGCAAATGGTAAAGCGGAGGCAGCCGCTTGTCATGTGGGTAAACTCGAAGATATTGCAGCAATTTTTGAATATATTCGTAAAGAACACGGTCGTTTAGATATTTTAGTCAACAATGCAGCTGCCAATCCTTATTTTGGTCATATTCTAGATACAGATATTGGGGCCTATAACAAAACGGTTGAAGTCAACATTCGTGGATATTTCTTCATGTCTGTCGAGGCAGGTAAATTAATGAAAGAACAGGGTGGCGGTGCAATTGTTAATACCGCATCTGTAAATGCCCTGCAACCCGGAGATCGACAAGGTATTTATTCTATTACCAAAGCTGCGGTAGTGAATATGACCAAAGCCTTTGCAAAAGAATGTGGACCATTGGGCATTCGAGTGAATGCTTTATTGCCGGGTCTTACCAAGACTAAATTTGCTTCGGCACTATTTGAAAATGAAGATATTTATAAAAGCTGGATGGACACAATTCCATTACGCCGTCACGCAGAACCACGTGAAATGGCTGGAACTGTACTTTATTTAGTGTCAGATGCTGCGAGTTACACCAATGGTGAATGTATTGTGGTTGATGGCGGTTTAACTATTTAGGGAGAAATAGCAATGTACGAACATTATTCAGGTCAAGTGGTCTTAATCACAGGTGCGGCGAGTGGATTTGGTGCATTGCTGGCAGAGCAACTGGCAAAGTATGGTGCAAAATTAGTGTTGGGTGACTTGAATATTGAAGGGTTAAATACTGTAGTTGAACCGCTACGCCAAGCAGGAGTAGAGGTGGTTGCGCAAGTGTGTGATGTCAGTTGTGAAGCAGATGTACAGGCTTTGGTGCAAAGTGCAGTTACTCAGTTTGGTAGAGTCGATGTCGGGATCAATAATGCAGGTATGAGTCCGCCTATGAAAAGCTTTATTGATACCGATGAAGCAGATCTGGATTTGAGTTTTGCCGTCAATGCCAAAGGTGTGTTCTTTGGAATGAAGCATCAAATTCGTCAGATGTTGCAACAAGGTGGGGGCATTATTCTGAATGTTGCTTCTGTTGCAGGTTTAGGCGCTGCTCCCAAATTGGCTGCCTATGCTGCGGCAAAGCATGCTGTGGTGGGATTAACCAAAACAGCAGCGGTTGAATATGCAAATAAAGGCATTCGAGTTAATGCAATTTGTCCATTTTATACAACCACCCCGATGGTGGTCGACAGTGAGCTCAAAGAGAAACAAGACTTTTTAGGGCAGGCCTCGCCAATGAAGCGTCTTGGCCATCCAAGCGAAGTGGTGGCAATGATGCTGATGATGTGTGCCAAAGAAAACTCATATCTCACAGGTCAAGCCATTGCAATTGATGGCGGCGTGACAGCTTATTAAAACATTTATTAAATACATCTTATTCATATGTTTAGGAAAAAATCATGACAATTAATTTAAGCAATCGAGTGGCTATTGTTACAGGTGCAGGCGCAGGTCTAGGGCGGGAACATGCATTGTTACTGGCTCGTTTGGGTGCAAAAGTGGTCGTGAATGATCTTGGTAGCGATGTAAACGGAAAAGGTGGCTCAACCATGGCGGCCCAAAAAGTCGTGGATGAAATTATTGCGGCTGGTGGTGAGGCGATGGCAAATGGTGCTTCAGTCACTGATATTGAACAAGTTCAACAGATGGTAAATGAAACCATTGCCCGTTGGGGACGTGTAGATATTTTAATTAATAACGCTGGAATTCTTCGAGATAAAACTTTTAGCAAAATGTCACTAGATGACTTTCGTACCGTGATTGATGTCCACTTAATGGGGGCAGTAAATTGCACAAAAGCGGTATGGGCTATCATGCGCGAGCAAAAATATGGTCGTATTGTTATGACGACTTCATCATCTGGTCTATATGGCAACTTTGGGCAGTCCAACTACAGTGCTGCAAAAATGGCATTGGTTGGACTCATGCAGACACTGGCTTTAGAAGGTGAAAAATCTAATGTTCGGGTAAATTGTCTAGCACCAACAGCAGCAACTCGTATGCTTGAAGGATTATTACCCGAAGAAGCCCTTAAAGCTCTTGCTCCAAGTGCGGTCAGTCCTGCAATCGCGACTTTGGTTAGCGAAGATGCACCGACTCGTATGATTCTTTGTGCGGGCGCAGGTAGTTTTGAAGCTGCCCACATTACCCTTACTCAAGGAATTTATTTAGGTACGGATGAACAAGTTCCGCATGTTTTAGCACAACGTTTAGCTGATGTTTCAGACCGAACAGATGAGTTTGTGCCTGTCAGAGGTGGCGCTCAAGGTGAGCTTGAGCTGAAAAAAGCTTCATTAATGGCAGGAGAATAATTTTGACAAAAAATACATTAAGCATCGACCAGCTTGTTGAGTTGCAAGGCCAAGCATTAGGTAGCTCGCAATGGATGACCATTGATCAAAGCATGATTAATACCTTTGCAGATGTCACACAAGATCATCAATTTATTCATGTGGATGAAGAAGCTGCTCGCCAGACACCTTTTGGTGGCACGATTGCCCACGGTTTTTTAACACTCTCTTTACTTTCAGCGATGGCCGCTCAGGTCTTGCCGACTGTACAGGGGCAAAAATCTGGCGTGAATTATGGCATCAATAATTTGCGTTATATGAGTCCTGTACATAGCGGTAAGCGGGTGCGTGGAAATTTTCACTTAAAAAATGTTTCCCAAAAAAATAAGGGAAGTTATCAGTTGATCATGGAAGTCACGATTGAAATCGAAGATCAGGCAAAACCAGCACTTGTGACAGAGTGGCTTACACTTGTAAATGTATAGGAATAACCCATGAGCAATGAATTAATTCTCTCTCGCCGTGATGTCGATTTTTTGCTATTCGATTGGCTAAAAGTTGAAGAACTCAGCCAACGCAATTCTTTTGCAGGACAGGACCGTTTTGAATATACCTCTGTTTTAAACGTTTACGAGGCTTTGGCAACCGATTTATTTGCTCCTCATAATAAAAAAAATGACAGTAACGAACCTGTTTTTGATGGTGAACGTGTAACTGTCAATCCTGAAGTCGGAGTCGCGCTTAAGGCTTTTGCTGATGCAGGTTTGATGAGTGCAGCGTTTCCTTCAGATTGGAATGGGATGAACTTACCCAATACCATTGAGCGTGCAGGTATGGCATATCTACTTGGTGCTAATTCGGGAACAGCAGGCTACGCCTTTTTAACCATTGGTAATGCAAATTTATTAATGGCTCATGGTGAACCTGAAAAAGTTAAACCCTATGTCAACGCCATGATAGAAGGCAAATGCTTCGGAACGATGTGTTTATCGGAGCCGCAAGCAGGTTCAAGTCTGGCTGATATTCGTACACGTGCGATTAAAACAAAAGATGGTCGTTATCGTTTGTTTGGAAACAAAATGTGGATTTCAGGCGGCGAGCACGATATTTCTGACAATATTGTTCATTTGGTTTTGGCAAAAATTCCAGATGAAAATGGACAATTACCAGCAGGTGTGCAAGGTATTTCTCTGTTTACTGTACCGCGCAAATTACTCGATGAAAATGGACAGCCAAGTGAACGTAATGATGTGGTATTAGCTGGAATTAACCACAAGATGGGTTATCGGGGAACAGTGAATTGTGTGCTGAATTTTGGGGAAGGTCGTTTCACACCCGAAGGAGAAGCAGGCGCAATTGGTGAACTAGTCGGCGAAGCTGGTAAAGGGCTGGCCTATATGTTCCATATGATGAATGAAGCCCGAATTTCGGTTGGACTTGGGGCAGCAGCATTAGGATATACAGGTTATCTTCATGCTTTAGATTATGCAAAAACTCGAGTACAAGGCCGTTCTCGTAGTGAACGCAATCCAAGTTCTCCACAAATTCCGCTCATTCAACATGCGGATGTTCGCCGTATGCTATTGGCGCAAAAAGCATATGTCTCAGGTGCGTTGGCACTGTGCCTATACGCAGCCCGATTAACCGATGATATCCACTCGCTTGACGATGCCGAGCAGCGCGATCAAGCCCATCAATTACTTGATCTATTAACACCAGTGGTCAAAAGCTGGTCTTCTGAATGGGGGCTTGTGGCAAATGATTTAGCCATTCAAGTTCATGGCGGCTACGGTTATACCCGTGAATATAATGTTGAACAGTTTTATCGGGACAATCGACTCAACCCAATTCATGAAGGAACATTTGGCATTCAAGCGCTCGATTTATTAGGACGAAAAACTCGTCTTAATCAGGGACTGTCGATGAAGCTATTACATGAAAAAATCATGAATACGATTGAACAAGCCAACGCAGAGCCTTCTTTAAAAGATCATGCAGATCAATTAGAACAAAAGTGGCAACTCATCCGAAATGTAACAGAGAAATTGCATGCCTTAACCGATGTAGAACTTCAACTGGCAAATGCAGCCAATTATCTGGAAGCTTTTGGACATCTTGTGGTGGGATGGTTATGGCTTGATCAAGCGGTAGTCATTCATAAACTCATGCCGAACTCAACAGATCCTGATTTTCTGCATGGGAAGCTTGCAGCGTGTGATTATTTTTTTGGCTGGGAAATGCCGAAAATTATAAGTTGGTTAGCGGTACTTGATCCGGTAGAGACGACTCCACTCAATATGTCAGAAGAATGGTTCTAGTAAGAACCATTCCTTAACCGCGCCGTTGAATATAAAGGAGAACAATCCGATTTTATAGAAAATGCCTAATAAGAATCACTATGTAAAACAAACATCAGGCGTTCAGTAAAGAGCGCCCTAATAAGTAAAAATAAAAATCTAGGACGGATTAAAAGATGAAAAAGAAAACATTAGTCATGGTCATGGCTTCATTTTGTACGAGCCCACTCTATGCAGCAGCCTTTGATCGAACAGGACAATCAATTTCTGCATTTCTACAACCCGGTAATTATTTTGAGGCAAGTTTATCTGTTTCAGATACTTCATTAGAAGGACAAGAAGCAGGTACAAACCCAACACGTAATAGTATTTCTGATATTGCAAACTCTGATTATCGTCCCAGTGCAGCTTTAAAATTACAGTTAGCACCTCAGTTTTCATTTGGTTTTCTTTACGATCAGCCATTTACTTCCGACTCTGAATATTATGGAAATAACAGTTTTGTTGCTAAGCCGAGCGATACGGTTTTAGTACCGGGCATTGATTCAGCAACACTTGCCCAAAAGACCGGTAGAGAAGTCGTAACAGGGAACACCAAATCGAATTTTGTTATGCAAAATTTTAGTCTGATATTTGGTTATCAACCGGATAAGAACTGGAATTTTTATGCAGGTCCTGTTTATCAGACATTTAAAAGTAACGTTAATTTAAGAGGTCAAGTTTTCAGTTTATATAATGGCTATGACTTTAATGCCAAAGAAGTTGGAGATTGGGGATGGCTGGCAGGATTTGGTTATCAAATTCCCGAAAAAGCCATTAAAGCCTCATTGACCTATCGTTCAGAAATTATGCATGAAGTGACTGCTAATGAAAATGCGCCACTGGTTGATATGTTGAGTACGCAGCAAGGCCGTGATTTTCTTGATCAGCATTTGGCGTATATGGTTTCTATAGGACAACTCACTGAATCGCGGAAGGATGCACTCAATCATATTGTTGCGGGCTTACCCGAAGCAGGCACATCAGGCTCAACTAAGTTTAGAGCGCCAGAGTCAGTGAATTTGGAATTTCAGACTGGATTACGCAAAGGGACTTTATTGTTCGGTAACGTGCGTTGGGTTCACTGGAATGATTTTGAGTTTAAACCGTATCGTTTTGGTGAAATCTCAGAAGTTGTTGGGGTTCTATCAACGCCAAGTCGACCAAATGGTTTTAATCTGGTTCGTTATTATGATGATCAATGGTCTGCCAATCTTGGAATTGGACAACGCCTAAGTGATAAATGGTCAGGTTCAGTTTCTGTAGGTTGGGACTCGGGAGCAGGTGAGCGCGTGTCCACAGGTGGGCCAGCTAAAGGTTATTACAGTGTTGGTCTTGGTGCGCAATATAGTCCAACTTCAAAATACTTTATTTCAGGTGGAATGAAGTATCTATGGCTTGGTGATGCCAAAGGTCAGCTTGGTGCTCAGGCAGGCAGTGAATATTATGTGGGTGAATATAAAAATAACTATTCAATCGGTTACGGTTTGAAAATTGGTTATAAATTTTAATTCAACTATTTGATGGATCGCTTAGTTATATAAACAGTTTATTTCTACACGAGAGTAAGCAGATTAAGAGATTAAAGAAAATATAAAAAGTGGAGTAGGAACAGTTCCATTTCTCCCTCTCATAAAAGGACAATAAGATGACAAATCAGATCTGGTTAGATGAATATAAGCAATGGAATATAGAAAGTACGATTACATTGCCGGATGAACAAACTTCACTTCTCGATTTATGGGACAACAGTTTTAATAAGTTCCAGCAAAGAAAGGCTTTTATATTTGCAGATCAATCTTTTTCTTATGCTGAAATTGATTTATATAGTCGACAAGTAGCAACATTCTTGCAAAGTTTAGGGCTAGGAAAAGGTACACGTGTTGCCGTAATGATGCCCAATATTATTCAGTACCCAATTATTTCACTTGCCGTCATTCGTGCAGGTTACATTCTGGTCAATATTAACCCCCTCTATACAGCACGTGAGTTAAAGCATCAATTAAATGATGCAGGCGCAAAAGTATTATTTATATTAGAGCAGTTTTTACCTGTTTATGACGCTGTCAAAGAGCAAGTGGCGGTTGAACAAATTATTACCACCACCATGACTGAAATGTTGGTCGAGCAACCTACTGAATTAGACACCTTAGATTCTAAAAAATACGCTTTTAAGCAAATCTTATTGAAGACAAATGCCCAAGACTATATACGTCCTAAGCTTGTTCTTGAGGATACTGTGCTTTTACAATATACGGGTGGAACAACAGGTGTATCCAAGGGCGCAGAATTAACCCATAAAAATATTGTCGCCAACTTATTACAAAATAATGTGGTTTTTAAAAGCTACTTTGGTGACCGAGATGCTTTTGAAGATGAAATAGCGATCTGTGCCTTACCGCTTTATCATATTTTTGGTTTTACTGTCTGTTTATTGCACAGTGCAATGAATAAAGGATATGCCACTGTTTTAGTTCCAAATCCGCGTGATTTAGATACTCTCGTGCATTGTTTTGAAAAATATCGACCTACGGTTTTTCCTGCTGTAAATACTTTATTTAATGCACTGATTAATCATGAAGGCTTTAATAAATTGGACCACAGCCGTTTAGAAATTACCACAGGCGGCGGTATGGCAATTTTGAAATCCACTGCCGATGGATGGGAAAAACTGACAGGACGTATTATCCGTGAAGGGTATGGCTTATCAGAAACTTCTCCTGTTGCGACCTTTAACCCGCCAATCTCTAATACTTTTAGTGGCACGATCGGTATTCCTGTACCGAGCACGGATATTGCAATTTTGGATGATGAAGGACACCAATTAGCGCCCGGTGAAACTGGAGAAATTGCAATTCGTGGCCCGCAGGTCATGAAAGGTTATTGGAATTTACCTGAAGAAACGAAAGCAGTCATGACTGCTGATGGTTTCTTTAGAACGGGTGATATTGGCTTTATGAATGAAAAAGGCTATACCAAAATTATTGACCGTAAAAAAGACATGATTTTAGTTTCAGGCTTTAATGTTTTTCCGAACGAAATTGAAGAAGTTTTAGCCCAACATCCAAAAATTTTAGAAGTCGCCGTGGTTGGCATTGCAGATGAAAAATCGGGTGAAGTGCCGAAAGCCTTTATTGTCAAAAAAGATGACTCTTTATCGGTTGAAGAAATCCAAATCTATGCAAAAGAAAACCTGACTGGCTACAAACAACCACGCTATATTCAATTTATCAATGAATTACCCAAGTCGAATGTGGGTAAAATTTTAAGAAAAGAACTAAAGGTTTAATAAAAACTTTTAATTAAAAACATAAGCGTATGGGACTAGAAGCTCCATAAATAAATGAAAAAAGGAATGAGATTATGGGTTCAGGATTAATTACCGTATTTTTACCAATTGCACTCGCAATTATTATGGCAGGTTTGGGTTTAGAGTTGACCATAAATGACTTTAAACGCGTACGACAACACCCCAAAGCCGTCTTTATCGCATTATTTTGCCAACTGGTTATTTTAGTCGGTATTGCATTTATTATTTGTAAGGTTCTTGCTTTACCACCCATGCTTGCTGTTGGATTAATGCTCCTTTCTGCATCACCGGGCGGGCCAACAGCTAACTTATTTAGTTATCTCTATAAAGGAGATATCGCTTTAAATATTACTTTAACGGCTATAAATTCGGTCATTGCTGCCTTTACACTTCCATTAATCGTGAATTTTGCAATACAACACTTTATGGAAAATGGACAAAATGTAGGTTTGCAATTCTCTAAAATCATACAGGTTTTTCTTATTATTTTAGTGCCCGTTGGGATCGGGATGTTAGTTCGTCATTTTGCGCCGCATACGGCTGAAAAACTCAATAAACCTGTGCGTATCTTTGCTATCGTTTTTCTCGTATCGATCATCATATTAGCAGTTGCACGAGATTATCAAAATCTGATGACGTATATTGGACAAATTGGATTGGCAACTTTGCTGTTTTGCGTATGTAGTTTAATGGTTGGCTATTTTGTTCCAAGATTATTGGGTGTAAATAGCTTTCAGGCAAAAGCTTGCGCGTTTGAAATAGGAATTCATAACAGTACCTTAGCCATGACCATTGCTTTTACAGTAATGGCAAGCAGTATGGCCGCTATGCCAGCAGCAGTTTATTCATTATTTATGTACATTGTTGCCGCAATCTTTGGCACATTGTTAAATCGTCTAGAAAAGAAAGACATCACACAAATATCACCTAAAACATACTCAAAGAATCTTCAGTAATACTGGCAGATAAAGGTATTTAATTACCACCAGATGTTGAGAGTTTGAATTAAAAGAGGAGGCCAATACCTCCTTTTTTATTCTCAAAATTTAAAATATTTATGGCAGAGTAAGCGCAGTCACAATAAAAAGAAAGCGTTAGAGTGCTGTTATAAAAGCAAATTGTTAAGCCAATATTTAAGGTTTTCCTTAATTATGTAATTAAATGAAAAACAATAATTTAATTAAATAATTTCTAGCCAATTTCACATTGACAGCTCAAATATTGAAGATTACCATTTGCGGGCTGGCCTACATTGCCAGTCGGTTTTGACGGACCGATGATCGACCACATCAGGATTATTTCTTCTGAGGAATAGTCTTGTGTGCACACCTCGTTCCCTCCCGTAGCGGTAGGACGGGAGTGGGACACCTTCGGGTGTGCTGGATGTCGAACCCAGTCCGTCAACCTGCTTCCGTTCTGCCACCATAATTTATAATGCTTTGGCAGAACTCCCAAAAGAAGGAGTTGGCTATGCACATTCATAAATTATTGGCAGTCACTGTCAAAATCTATCTCGACACAACTTAAAATTTTAAAGCAGTTTGATGGGCCATAGGCTTTTCAGGCTTTAAATCATTACGTCTAAAACTTAGCAACAATAAAACTTGAGATGTGCCAAGCACAGTCTTTACGGCTTTGCTGTGCCTTTTTTTCTCCCAGAAAAGGTACAGGCTTTTTAATCTCTTTTAGAAACAACAAGAATTTATAACGGTAAAACGATGCCAACTTTAGAAAGATCTTCCAAAAAATTACAGGTTATTCATACTGCAATAGAGCTGTTTAATATCTATGGATTTCACAATGCGGGTGTGGACTTAATTGTCAAAAAATCCAAAATTCCTAAAGCCACTTTTTATAACTACTTTCACTCAAAACAGCGACTTATTGAAATGTGCGTATCCTTTCAAAAAAGCAAACTCAAAGAAGAAGTACTGGCAATTATTTACTCAAGCCGTTACCGAACCTCAAGCGATAAACTCAAAGAGATTATTATTTTACATGTCAATTTTAATAGCCTGTACTATCTATTACTTAAAGCCATTTTTGAAACTAAACAGATTTACCCGCAAGCCTACCGTATAGCGCTTGAATATAGAAAATGGCTGCTTAAAGAGCTTTTTGATCTGGTTTTTAGTTTGGAAACTCACGCATTAAAACCAAGTGCTGACATGGTTTTAAATTTGATTGATGGATTGATGTTTCAAATTTTAATCTCAAAGAGTTTGGAGGAAAGGGATGTGGTGGTGGGGAGGTTTTTCAGATAAAAGTTATTCCATTTTTTTAATTTGGGTGATGTAATTAATCTGAGAATTAAGTTTTTAGCAGTTGATTTTAATATGGATTATTGTTCATCTAATTTAGATATTTCTATTAAATTTCTTCAATTATTAGTGCCTATATGTATAACAGGTTTTGTTTATTATATTTGGCATAAACAAAAAAGTAAGGAATTACTTTCTTTAGAAGCAAAAAATTTAATAATAGAGTTTTTTGAATTAAATAAAATTTTCCATGATTTGGAGAAGTTAAACTTTGATAATGTTAAAGATATGCAATTAAGGATAAGAGAGTTTAACTCACATAAGGTTAAAGTTCTTGCTAAATTAATATTTCTACAAAATTGCCTTGGAAATATTGATTTTAAAAATAATGTAGATATTTTTAAAGGAGAGATATGGAAAGTTTCCTTCATTTATGAAGCATATTTTGAAAATGAGGATAATTATGCTGTAACTAAATTCGAATTAGATAAAGCATTACAACCCAAAACAATATTTGATAATGACTTACATCCAATGCTTACTTCTCAAGAGGTTTTACTTGAAGCATGTAAAAAAATTGCTATGTACAGATCTATTTAGTAGTAAATATATGAAGATAAATTTCCATAGAGCTAGAAGAAATTACTATTGTATTTTTATGTTATATTTCTGATTATTAAAAACTAAATTTTAAATCTTATGGATGAACTGATTTCAGCAGCTGCAACAATTCAAGGTGCACAAATTCAAGCTAATTATGCTTTATGGGCTGCTATTGTAAGTGGAGGAGCTTTACTTTTTTCGATATGGTTAACCGCAAGAGCTACTTTAAAAGCACATAAAGCAGATAAGTTAGCAGAAGCTAGAAGAGATATATATTTAGAGCTAATCAGAAATTGGTATAGTTTTATATTGGTTTATAGCTCTTATATAATAATTAAAAATAACGAAGATATAGATAGTCAAAAGAATGAGTTTAAAGATAGATTTGTTGCTTCATACAGACAATTAACAACATCCTTTCATGAATCAAGTTTTATTTCCGAACCAGAAACAAAAGAAAAAATTCTAGATTTCACAATGCAATTTTCAGAAGATTTTTTTTATTTAAATGATGAGATTGATAGGTGGTATGCAAACCCTGAAGAAAGAATGAAAATTCAGTTTGAGTTAATGGATTTCATGAATCAATATGGCCTGAAGGCTATGGATTTACAAAAAGATTTACGTTTGGAAATGGGGGTTAATGAAAATGAAGAGATCAATGAGCGAATTCTGAAAAAGCAAAAAGCTTTTTCAGAAAGAATAAAGGCTAAGATTAAAAAAAGAATGGGAATTGAATAACCAATAAATATTTGCAAGCCTAGCATGTCAAATTTGAAAGCTTAATTTGCCTTACACATTGCTTAAAAAATATACAGAAAACTCTCTGAAACGAGTTGGAACGCTACAAACGCGAATGATACTTTAAGTTTCACTCTTCCCAATAAGTGAGGTGAGCAATGAAATTGTTAGCTTTGATTAGTATGGGAGTTGCAGCGAGTTATTGGTATAAAACTATAAAAGATAGCAAGCCAACTCTTCTGAAACCTAATTTTGATGAAATAGTAAAAAACTTTGTATTAGCAGAATTTAACGCCTAATACATACCGTTAATTTTAATTAAATAAAAAGCTCATCGGAAGGTGGGCTTTTTTAAATTTATAAATTTCCATAGAAAACTCATTTATATTGTATATTTTTCAATCAATTAAAATATATTAATTAAAATTAATATATTGTTTTATAATGCTTTTTGTCGGAAAATTTTACCAAAAGTTAAAAAAATCTTTATTTTAAATGAAGGGGTTAATGGAAACCTCTTAAATAAAATAAAGGAAATAAAATGGATATTTTAAAAGTAATAGGCGGAAATCTGCTCGCCGTGGCTTTTGTAACGGGAACTCAAACAGCTCATGCAGAATTTAAACGGTTTTCTGTATCTGCTGGATGGTTGCATGTCATGCCACAAGGGAAAGCAAATCCATTCAATATAAATACTGCTGTAGCAAATGGAACCACTGCCAAAGTCGGAACTATTTCTACTTCAGCATTTATGAAATCAATAGACCCTAATGCAACATTATCAACTGGGGAAAATGCCAAAGAAGTTCTCGATATGGTATTTAGTCATCCAGTCGATGAAAACGGCAATCAACAACAATCGGTTGGTCAGTTATTAGGGCTTGTAGATGAAAATGACATGGTTTCGCCAGATATCACGGGTACGGCAACCATTAAAGGACTAGAGCAATGGGAAGGTAAAGGTACAGGGCTTGAAGCAGAAGACGTAGACACTCTAGGTTTAATGTTCAATTACTATGTGAATGAGAACGTGTCTTTACAGTTAATCGGTGGGATTCCTCCAAAAGTTGATATTAAGGGGAAAGGAGAAATCAACGCACCGTTATCTGGTTTTGCAAATCCTGAAGGGTTAGCTGCTTTGGTTATAGGGGATAAACTTGATTTATTACAAGACATTCCGATCACTAACCTCGGTAATAAATCTAAAGCTGCTACGGTACGTGCATGGACTCCAGCACTAGAAGCTCAATATCAGTTTGGAAAGGCAGGAGTAAATAAATTTCGTCCATATGTTGGTGCTGGAATTATGTATTCACGCTTTTCTAACATTAAGTTAAACGACCAAATTAATTCTGACTTAATTGCTGCGGGGCATATGATTCAAAATGTTCTAGATAACAATGCTGGCGCTGCATTAGATGGTAAAACTTCAAGTGCAAATCCGTATGTTCGAGTTAAAACGACTGATGCGATTGCACCAATTGTGAGTCTAGGAGCTACTTATGACATCACGCCAAATTGGTATGCTGTTGGTTCCGTGTCCTATGCAAAGTTAAATAACCGTGCAAATATTGATGTGATTGATAGCAAAACAGGTAAACAGTTAATTCATGCCTCAACCAAAGTTGATATTGATCCCTTAATTACATATCTAGGTGTAGGTTATCGCTTTTAATATCCTCATTTAAATATAATTTATCGTTTAGGAAACTTTACGATTTACTCTAACCTATTTGCTGAAATAGAAAAGCCCTGCTAAATATTTATTATTGGTGGGGTTTTTACTTTTAAAAATGATATTAAACCTATAAGATATACCTTCTGAAAAATAAAGAAAATATTATATTATGAAAGCTATTTTACTATTTTTAGTTTTTGCTATTTCAAATACTGTTGTGCTTGCAGATAATAAAAATGATTTAAAGTCAGAGCCTAAATATGCCTATGCTTAAGTTTTGATTAAACTTTATCAAGATGGACGACATGAAGAGTATTTAAAAAAAAGTAGTGGATTTCAACATTTAGATGAAAAAATACTTAAGGCTGTAAAGGAAGCTAAGTTCAAGCCATTAACAAATAAAAATATAGATCATCTCTATCTAACACAGCCTTTTAACATTGAACTTAGCGATACTGAAATAAAAAAAGATTAAAGTATTTTTTTGGGTAAGAATTTGTTAATAATAATCGCTTTATAAATTTTTAAGTGTTTGAACTTTGAAAAATATTTACTCCTGAAGATTGATAAAAATACATGTTTATAGAATTTAAAGATTTAAAGAAAAAACGGTACATTGCTTTACTAACTATAGTTTTTCTTATTTTTAGTGGTGGGTATTTAGTTGTTAACAATAAGGGAAATATTCAAAGAGTTGAATCAGTGATATATACTGATAAAGCTATAAGTGAGAAATTTGGACAAATTAAAAGTTATAGTATCCGTAGTTTTGGGTCGGACCATTATTCTAGTCCTAAGCGACCAGCTTACTCTTATAAGGTTGATATAACTGGTGAGAAAGCTGATGGGATAGTTGAAATTGATATGAGAAAAGAGCAAGAACAGCTTAAATATCTATATACGATTAAAATTACGGATGTAAGTCCTCATAGTTTTCGTATAAGAATAGGAAAACATTGATACACCTTAGTCTTTAAGATTTGTTATAAATCAAAAACTAATTCTGCCAATACGGTGTGTCTCCATAGATTTCTGCAAAATAATCTATCACAGCTCTAATGTTGAGTGGTGGATGGCGGACATTGGGATAAATGGCTGCGATATGCTGGGGTTGTGATTTAATCGCGACTTCATATTCAGGTAAAAGCTTGATTAAGTGTCCTTGTTTTAAAGCTTCGCCAATCAGCCAATCAGGAAATAAAACAATCCCCATGCCATGAAGCGCAGCCGTCATTAAACTCTCGGCATTGTTTGAAGACAGCAAGGGAGTAATTGGATAATGTACCCATTCTTCATTGGACTTTCTCACTAACCAGCGGTTAGGACCTTCAAAACCTTTATATACAAGGCATTTGTGCTGATTAAGTTCTGTTGGGTGATCAAGCGTACCGTATTTGGCAACATACTGAGGAGATGCTGCCAAATGGTATTTTTGTGTACCAAAAATACGTGCATGAAATGATGAATCAATCAGTGCACCAATACGAAATATTAAATCTGTGCTTTCGCGTAATGGGTCTATAAATTCATCGGTTTGTATTAGTTCTATTAGAAGCCTTGGATAACGCTCTGATAAACCCGCCAACCATGGTGCAATATGCCGTTGACCAAAAAACACAGGGGCATTAATTCGGACGAGTCCCGATGGTTCTATAGTTTTATCTTGTAAAGCCTTTTGAGCTTCATCAAATTGTTCGGTAATTCTTTTTGCATATTCAAAAAATAATTTGCCCGATTCGGTGGGTGTGATTGCTCGTGTATTTCGGTAGAAAAGTTGCTGTCCCAACGCATCTTCAAGCTGCTGGATGGTTCGAGAAATCATGGAGGCAGACACATCTTCTTTACGTGCTACATTTGAGAAGTTTTGAGCATTGTAAACACTAATAAAGAAGCGAAGCGTGCGTATATCAATCGAATTTGTTAAATTCATTTGTGCAATTTCTGCAAAAGTGATTCATGGATTATGCTGTTTTTCTGATGAATTGGCTACCTTAGTATTCGTTGCCTAGATACAGATGAGGCAATGTAGATGCAAATTCTATTACTACTCCTAACCATTTTAGGGGGAATGGGGCTATCGGTCGAAGCAGGGCTTTTAGGACCGTTAGGAAAGGAAGTGGGTGAGTTATGGGCCACCTTTAGTATTTTTGGTGTGGGTGCAGCACTTACCTTTTTACTCATGTTGTTTTTTAGTCCACGTAATAGTCCTTCATTTTTTACACTTCCATCTTGGCAATTACTGGGTGGTGTTTTAGGGCCTGCTTACGTCATTATTTTGACCATTACCACTCCAATTATCGGTATTGCCATGACGATGATAGGCATTTTAGCGGGTCAGGTGTCTAAAAGCCTGATCATCGACCACTATGGTTTGTTGGGGACTCCACACCGAAAGGTAGACCGTAAACGAATTTTGGCACTCATCTTTATTGTTGCTGCACTTGTACTTGTCGCAAAAGCATAGGAGACCCGCATGACAATTTTAATGATTCTTCTCGCCGTCATCGGTGGTGCTTTATTGAGTGTACAGGCCGCAATTAATGGTCAACTTGGAGCAAAAGTTGGTGTTTTCCGTAGTGCTTTTTTGACTTTCTCGGTCGGTGCTTTAATTACGGCTCTTCTTATTTTTTACTTTGAACCGAAACACACCTTAACCTTGTTAGATGTTCCTAAATGGCAGTTGTTGGGTGCTATGTGTGGAGTGCCTTATATTGTCATTATGGTATTGGCCGTACAAAGAATTGGAGCTGCGGTTGCTACGGTGGCAGTAATTTTTGGGCAACTTTTGATGAGTATCTTGATTGATAACTTTGGCTGGTTTGGTAATGAAATGCTTCCTTTTTCACTGTATCGATTAGGAGCGTTAATTTGCTTAGGGATTGCTTTATATTTTATTTATTCAAGCAGTAAGGATAAAAGGTAGAAGGGTAATAAAAGCTTAAGATTGAAATTAATATAGGTCTCATTGTTAGTCGTAAAGCCCACTAATAATGAGGCTATGCTTCATATTTTAAGTACTTTGATAAATGAAAGAAGTTGCTGTCGAGAAAGAAAGACTCTTTAGTTCTAATCAGTGAAAAAGCATATCTTGAATATAAAAATGCGATATTTGAGCTTAATACATTAAAAAACAAAGATTTTTAACCACCAACAATCCGCTTCTCAAGCATCTCCATAAAGTTGTTTAGTAATTCAGCTTTATATTCAAATGAATTAAATAAAAGTAGAGGTTTGTGAATCTTTTGTAAGAGATTAATTAAAGTAATTGATTTTAAAAATAATTTATATTGTAGCGAAGATTAATAATATTGTAGAAATTTTTCTATCTAAGATCATCTAGATGCTAACAAGATCTTCACCAATTCTAAAGAATATAGCTTAAATAGAAGAAGATTACTTAATTCTGATAAATTTCATATTATTCAAATATAAAGAAAAATTGAATAATATGTTTTTTTGTGTAAAATAAAGTTCTTATACGTACAATTCTGTATATGAGATGTTAACTAGAAATTTTATAACCTCTTCTATTATTCTTTTTGCGGGTTTTCACCAATATGTCTATGCCATCGAAGATGTTTCTTTGCCCAGTCAGGTGCTTCAAGATCAACGTTTAAAAGAGCTTAACCAGCAATTACAAGACCAGATTTCTCAGCAAACTCCTTACCAAAACACCAAGCCATTACAGGACTTTAAGCGTCTGGTTGTTGAAGAAAGCCCATGTGTAGCGGTTAAAGAAATTACTCTTATCCCTTTAATTGGTCAGTCGGAATCTGACTTACAGCAATTTAACTTTGTGGTTAAAGCCATAAAAAAACACCCACAGAATATTTTGGATAAATGTATTGGTACCCAAAGTTTACATAACATCGTGAACTATGCCCAAAACGAACTTTTAAAAAAGGGTTTTATTACCAGTCAAATTGTCGTGAGTCCGCAAGACTTAAATCAGGGTAATTTAAACCTGAGTGTGCAAATCGGTCGCTTAAATAAGATTGTTATACAAGAAGGGAAAATTTCATCATTACAGATTAAGACAGGCTTGCCCTTTAAAGCGGGCGACATTGTGAATCTAAAAAGGCTCGATCAGGGACTAGAAAACCTGAAACGTGTCTATGTGGTAGATATGCAAATTACTCCCGCAACTGCTCAAGATAAAGAATTAACGGGCCATAGCGATTTAATACTCAAACTTCAACCACTACAAAAAGTTAATTTCAATTTAAGTGTAGATGACTCTGGTAATCAGGACACTGGTATCCATATGGGAAATATGGGGTTAGGTGTCAATAACCCATTTCATTTAAATGATATTTTATCGCTAAACGTGGGTCATTCTTTAGATGACTTCCATGAGGACTTAAACCGAAGTTACTTTATTAGTTATCAGTTGCCTGCTGGTTATTATGATTTAGGTCTTAGCTATAATGACTATCAATACAAGCAAACAGTCTTAGGGGGGAATGGTCCACTGCTTTACCATGGCAACAGTCAGCAAGCCAACCTGAATTTATCTCGTGTCATTAGCCGTAGTGGACAACATAAAACCAGTGTCTATGGAAAGATTTATCATAAGGAAAGCCAAAGTTTTATTGATGATATTGAAATTAATGTCTTACACCGAAGAACCTCAGGCTGGAATTTAGGGTTTCAGCACCGTCAATATTTAGGAAATGCAGTATTAGACGGCAGCATCGATTACCGTCGTGGGATGGGAGTAGGTGCCCGAACTGCACCAGAAGAAAACATTACCGATGTTTATGGAAACCATCTTCCTGTTGAAGGTTACTCCCGTGCTCCACTTTTAAGTGCCGATTTACGCTTTAGCACACCATTCCTTTTGCTCGAAAAACCCGCCCAATACCGTCTTAACTGGCGTGGACAATATGCACCTAAAATTTTAGTACCGAATGACCGCTTCTATATTGGTGGGCGCTATAGCGTGCGAGGTTTTGATGGTGAGCTCATGCTTTCCGGAGATAACGGGCAGTATCTACAGCAAGAAATCAGCTTGAATGCACCAATTCCTAATACCCAGTTTTATATGGCAGTCGATCAGGGCTGGGTCAATGGTCGCAATAGCATACCGGGTCAGCGTTATTTACTCGGAAGCGTTTTAGGGCTACGTACTTATCAAAATAGTTTTTATCTGGATGCCTTTACAGGTCGGGGGCTGATCGCACCTGACAGCATAAAAAAAGACTGGGTTACCGGTTTTAGTATCAACCTTTCTTATTAATTTACTTTAGAAAAGACTTTATTCATGAACAAGAATAGTTATCGCATTATTTATAGCAAAGCACGTCAAATGTTTGTGGCCGTGGCCGAAAATGTACGAAGCCAGACCAAGACATCGGGTCAAAGTGAAGCAAGTGCCCAGAGCAATATTGATAACACTGAATCTCAGGCATTTCATCAACTTTGGCAAGTGAAAGCACTGGTTGCCAGTATAAGTTTGTGGATGCCTTTAGCACCTGTCTATGCGGGTATTGTAGCGGATAGTGCTGCAAATGCTGCGAATAGAGCAGTGATTGGTGCTGGTAAGAACTCAGCTGGTACAGTCGTTCCTGTCGTTAATATTCAAACTCCAAAAAATGGGATATCCCATAATATTTATAAACAGTTTGATGTACTGGCTGAAGGTGCCGTCCTGAATAACAGCCGTCAAGGTGCTACCACAAAAACAGTAGGAAACGTTGCAGCCAACCCATTTTTAGCCACAGGCGAAGCGCGAGTTATTTTAAATGAAGTAAATTCATCAGCCGCTTCACGTTTTGAAGGGAACTTGGAAGTTGCCGGGCAAATGGCAGATGTGATTATTGCCAACCCGTCTGGTATTAGCATTAAAGGTGCTGGCTTTATTAATGCCAACAAGGCAATTTTTACCACAGGTAAACCTCAGTTAAATGCTGATGGCAGTATCAAGCAGTTTACGATTGACCAAGGAAAAATTACGGTTTCAGCGAACCCTAATTCTAAATTTGGTTTGGGGGGAAATAATAATGATGCAAATTATGTAGACCTCTATGCGCGTGCATTAGAGCTTAGTGCTGAACTACGTGCCAAAAATGATATTCAGATCATTGCTGGGGCGAATAATGTCAGTGCAGATCTACAGGATGTTACAGCTAAAACTGGCACAGGAACCGCACCGACATTGGCTGTAGATGTTAAAGCTTTGGGTGGGATGTACGCCAATAATATCTATTTGATGGGAACTGAAAAAGGTTTGGGCGTGACTAACGCAGGGACTATTCAGGCAGTCAACAATCTGGTGATTACCAGTGCCGGAAAAATTGAGCACAGCGGTACAATCAGTTCGACCAGTAAAACTCAAGGTTTAGTGAACATACAAACAACGGGTACTGGTACAGCTGCTGATATCAATTCATCAGGCAGTATCAACAGTAATAGCATGTTAAATATTGATTCAGGTAATAACCTGAATGTAAATGCTAAAGAAATTATTATTAATAACGGCAGCCTGGCTTCATCACCTTTAATCGTTAATGCCAAAGGTAATATCAATCTGGCTGCTGATACCCGCATTATGGATGACTCACAAGGTGGAGATGTCTATATTGATGCAGCGAATATCAATCTTGCCGCTGGGTCAGAACTCAAAAGTAACCGTGGTACAGCAACCATACAAGTACAAAAAGACTTGGTTGCAGCCAAAGGCGCAAAACTGATTGCTGCCAAAGATTTAAATGTTTTAAGTAATGGTAAGTTATCACTTACAGAGAATCATATACAGGCATCTTTAGGTTCAATCAACTTACAAGCAAATTCGGCTAATACCCAAAATATCATTGATCTTCAAGGTGGAACGATTTATGCGGGTAAAGATTTAAACCTTTATAGTTCAGGAGATCTAAACCTAAAGAATCTTGGATTTTCACTTGAAAACGCTGCAACACGTGTTAAAAACATTAAAGCCTATAGTGGACGTGATCTGGTCTGGAACAATGCTGACAAGGCACTTCCACTTATTACGGGCATGGTTCAGCTTGATGCAGCCAATAATTTAACCGTTACGGCAAAAGAAATCTCGAATAAAGACAGTATTCAACTACATGCCAATCAAATAACACTCAATAGTGAACTGACTTCACAAAAGAATATTGATGTGAGTTCTGAAATTGCTGATCTTGTTTTAAGTCAGGCACTCAAGGCTCAAGGTGATATTAATCTAACTGCACTTGCTGGTGGAGTTACTGCAAATAGCTTAAAGGCCACATCTTCGGCTGGAAAGATTTCTATACTCGCAAATAAAAATATAAATTTAAACTCGACCCAGACAACCAAGGCGATACCTTCAGCTGATAAAGATGAACTAACAACTGATCAGTCCGTTATTAGTGGTTTAAAAGGCGTAACGCTTGGCTCGATTGGTGATGGCACTGTTAACTTGCAATCGGTACAAGTTAATGCGAATCAGGGTGATATATTAGTTTCGAGTAATAATGGAATAAATCTAAAGGCGAATACCGATGTAGTCGTTACTGGAGATACGGGTCGATTTAAAACGGTAAATAATGTTCTAAAGGGAAAAACCGTTTCGATAGAAAATAGCAAATCTGATATTAAAATCCAAAATACAGACCTCAGCTCGACTGTTGGTAAACTTGCGATCAATAGTAGAGCAGGTATGAGTACAATTATCGATAGCGTATTAACGTCAAAAGGTAATACGGAACTCTATGCAAAAGATTTACTGACTTTACAGGGCGTGAATGCTACATCCGATCAGCATCTGGCGGTAAGCTCTGGTCGTACAGTTTATAGCAATGCTGAGTATACGCCAGCGACCAAATGGATTGCGGATAAAGTAACAAACTTAACGTCTAAAGGGGTAACCTCTGTAACGGCTACAGGAAACCAAGTATTACAAAATACAAATTTAACCGGTGGGGCTGTTTTATTAGAGGCGGGTGGTTTTATTTTAGGTCAGACTGGATTGAACTTGAATGCGGTCGGAAGTGATTTACTTAAGAATGATACAAAGTTAAATAGCCTGAATGGTGACTTAACAATTCAAACCAATTCTAACTTAACCATTGACCCAAAAGTTTATAGCCTAAAGGCGGTAGGTGATATTGAACTTGTTTCTAAAACGGGTACTTTGAGCTTAAAAGGCTATGAAGGAGCTAAAGGAAATGGATCGGAACAAGTTGTTAAGTTGGATACAGCAAATGGCGGTATCAATTTAGAAGGTGCTAAAGTTGATATTCAAGGTTCACAGTTAACAGCACAGAAAGATATTAAGATTGTTAGTACTAAAGAGGACGTTTTCATTAGTGGAATTAAAAATACTTTAAATAAACAATCTTCAACTAAGTACCTTAATAATTTGAAGATTGTTAAAACAGATTTGCAAAAAGAAAATGATAAATTAGCTGCTGATCCAGAATATATCCAACTTCTAGATATTTTAAAAAAACGATTACACAGTGCCAATGAACTGGGGCTCAATGTAAGTGAGGCTAAAAAATTAGCAGAAAGCTTAGAGCGTAAATATTTAGTCAAAATTGAAATTAGCGGAACTACAAACGGACCAATGCTGCCTCAATTAGGTGCATGGGTGTTAGGGAAAATTACAATTCTTTACCCACAAGAAATAAATGATATTGATAAAGCGATAACCCTATATAGTCAATCGCTGACAGGATATGAACATGCGCAACCAATACTAAGATCTAATAATAATGATATTAATATTGCTGCTGCAAAAGGAGTAAGTATTAGCGGGGCAATGATTGATTCAGCAAAAGGCCAAGTTAATATTGAGGCTATGGGTACTTTAAATGGTGAGACATATAATATCCAAGGCATATACAATAGTGATAAAGAAAATAGTGTTAAGCAAGGAACAATTCAAAGTTCAATAATTATTGATGCACTTCAAGATTCATATGAATTTGCTAAACCTACAGATACTAATTATTCATGGCGTAGTCCTGTTAACCCTACCGAAATTAATGGTTATAAAGGAGTAAAAATCAAAGCAACTGGTCAGCAGAAGACAGACAATTTAGTTTTACAAGGGGTAAGGATTGATTCAGCAAATAGTATTAATATTGAAGCTAATAAAAATATTATTTTTGATGTAGCAATTGATAATAGTTATGACAAAAGTGAACAAACTGAAACTCAAAAGAAATGGTATGGTAAAAAAACACGAATTACCACTGTTAAAACATCAAATAAATCTTTAGGGATATCAGTTGACATCGTAGCTAAGGATATCAATATTCGTAGTGAAGGAAAAAATACTGCGGAAATGAAAGGGAAAGATCGTACTAGTATTGATATGTATTCAAGTAACTTAACGGCTAATGGGGGGAAAGTTACAATTCAAGCTGGTGGTGATTTAAATTTCCTTACAGCCGATGATGTTAGACAGGAAACAACAGATATTACGAAGAAAAAAACTTGGGTTGGCATTAAATATAATGATAGTAAAAGTACAAATACACGTGATATTAAATCAGAAATTCCTGCGGTTTTAACGGCTGATTATATTACAACTAAATCTGGTTTTGATACCCGACTTAAAGGAACTGAGTTTAATTATCTTGAAGGAGCAACCATAGAAGCGGGCGGAACAATTCAGCTCGAAGGAGCTTCCTCTACAGTTAGTGAAACTCTAAAAAAAGAAAAAAACTCTGTAGTCTGGCAGTCAATGCAAGATAAAGGTTCAATTACTGAAACTGCTCAATTACCAAGTTTTAATGGGCCAGTTTTACCTACCTTTAAAGCTACAGGTGGTTTGAGTGTGCAAGTTCCAATTAGTGAAAAAGATGCTAATAAGGTAGAGCTACGTGATGCGATTCTTGATTTATCTAAAAAACCAGGAAACGAATATTTAAAAGAATTAGTAAATCGAAAAGATGTAGATTGGCAAAAAGTTTTACTAACTCAAAAAGACTGGGACTATAAACAAGAAGGTTTAACTGGAGCTGGTGCAGCGATTATTGTAATTATTGTAACTATTCTTACTTCAGGAGTAGGTACAGGGCCAGCAGCTGCAGCAGGTGGTGGTATTAGTTGGGGCTCCATGGGAACAGCAGCCCTCACAAGTTTAAAAACACAAGCAGTAATATCTCTAGTTAATAATAAAGGTGATATTGGTAAGACATTAAAGGATTTAGGTTCTAAAGATACTGTAAAAAACATGGCTGTTGCTGCAGTTACACAATTTGCAATGGATGGGATAAATACTACATGGAGCAATACGTTAAGTTCGACAGGGATTACGCCAAATAAATTTACTAATTTTATTAATGATACTGCACAAGTAGTTGGTAAGTCTTTAGTAGAGACAGGGATACAGGGAGGTAGTTTTTCAGAAGTACTTGAAGGTAATTTCTTAAACTTACTAAGTAAAACTCTTCAAGCAAACTTATCGACTCAGATTAAAGTATTTGAAAGTAATACCCTTGATACAAATTATGTTATTCATAAGGTTTTACATGGTCTAGCTGGTTGTGCTAGCGCCTCAATCCAAAATAAGGATTGCGGAAGTGCTGCATTTGGTTCTGCATTTGGAGAGATAATAGCTGAGCAATTAGAGGCCCCAGACCCTAATTTGACATTAGATGAGTTTCAGAAGCAGCAGGCTAAACTCAGAGAGTTATCCAAATTAGTCGTAGCGGGTGTAGCTGCTTATACTGGTTTAGATACTAATATAGCAACACAATCTGCTGAAATCGCAATAGCTAATAATAGACAGTTACATAATACAGAGAAAGTAATTTTAAGAAATGAAGCTAAAAAATTAATGCAACAAAATACATCAGGTACAGAAGAATACTGGTATCAAATATTACAAATGGTTGCCTTTGCAGAGGTAGATGCGAGAGGACGAAATTTTAAAAATGAAACAATTAAGGGATGGGTATTAGCTAGCGAGAATAATCAATATTTCGGGAGCGGCACACTTGAAAAACAACTTAAAGATCTCGAGACTGCACAGAAAATTGTAAAACAGTATCAAAATTCGAATCTTATATTGAAGAATGGAAAAACTGAAGTAATTGATTTTTCTACTAATAAACCACTAAAAGTGTTTTTATCAACAAATGAACAATTTAATGATCCAACAAAAATAACAGGTAGTGATTATTATATTAATCCAGATTTAATTAAAAATAATCGAATAAAAATTACTGTCCCAGATGAGTTAAAAGCATTTGCTCAAAGCACAACTAATTATATACAGAACCATGGTACAGGAAAAATTGTTCCAGACTATACCGAACAGAACTTTATTGGGGTTGGTGTAGGAAGTGTTGCTTCAAAATTTCTCTCAGTATTTGGTGTGCAAGCTAGTAAAGCTGCTTTACAGCGTTTAGGAGTACAAGATTTAAAAGGAACAGCTTTAACGGAGTTAAATGAAATAAGAAGTTTTCTAGCTAAAAATAAAATTGAAGCTCAACAGCAAGGCATTATTCCTTTTCTAAAATCTTCTGCACAAGCAGAGGATCTATCTATTGCAACGGCTAAAGTTACTAATAGTGGTGGTGTTAAGCACTATCTCGCAGTGAATTCCGATAAATGGCATGGGAATGCGCCAGATCAAGTAACAATTAATAATGTTACTTATCAAGTTATTCGTAAGGACAACCCTGATATTCTGCCTAATATGCCAAATGGTGATCAATTTAATGGAAATCATGCAGAAAAAAAATTAATGGCTTATTTAATGGAGCATAATTCGAAGCAGCCTACAAGTATCGTTCTTAATATTCAAAATACTTCTGCTAGCTCTTTGGGTGCTTGTCAAGGATGTGGTAGCACAATTAACATGTTTGTTGAAAAAAACGCTAACTTTTCAATGTTAGTTAACCATGGTTCGACACGTAGAAATCCATAAGGAATTTTTTATGAATCAATTAATAAAAATGCTGTCTTCAATTAGATCTCAAAGAAATAATTTTATTGAATATTTAGATCGGATTGAAGGTTATTCTGAAAAAGAAATTATTGAAATTGAAAAGTTAAATAATATTTCTGTGCATGGTCAATTGAAAGAGTTGCTAACAACTATGGGTAAATGTTCAGGGGGATTGATTTTTGGTGATAATTTTTACATATATAGATATTATAGAAATGCTGGATTTAATATACAAAGGCAAAAAAATTTAATGGCTGATGAGGAACTTGCTATCAATTATAGAGAGAATGGTGAGAAATTAAATTTAGCTGAAGAACAATATTTTGAGATTTGTGGTGAGAATGAACATGCTAATATTTTCTTCATGTATACAAAGGATATTAATGATATTGTTTATGAGTGGGATGAAAACAATAATACAGTAAAAAAATTTGGAACATTATTTGATTATTTAATAAGATATAGAAAGAAATTAGGTTTTTACTCTAGTCAAGGAACTGTTAGGGGTGATGAAGAGTCAAATTTATTTGCAGAGTTAACAACAGGGCGATTATTATATAAAAATTAATTAATTTAAAATTAAATAAGTATATTAGGAATTAATAATTCCTAATATACTTATTTTTAATATTTTATTTTGAATTAAGTAAGAAAAAATGGAATAAGATAAATTAATTTAATCGTTTTATCATAAAAATAGTAAAGATTTTTAACTCGCAACAATCCGCTTCTCAAGCATCTCCATAAAGGTTTTTAAAATAATATTATGATTTTTGCCCTTGTGAGTAATTAAACAAATAGGTGTGCTGTAATGCATTTTTTTCTTTGAAACAGCTTGCATAAAACCATCTTCAACCCATTTTTTTGCATAGTGGTCGGGTAAAAAACCTAAAAATTTTCCAGTTAAAATCAGAAATGCGATGCCTTCACGGTCACTTGCTGTCGCTTTACAGTCTAAAAGCTGATGCAACTTTGCTGCTTCTGGTGTGATGGCATAATTAGGAAGGACTGCTTGCCATGTTTTTAACTCATCTAAATCCATCTTGCTACATTTGCCAAACAAGGGATGGTTTTTGCCGCAATATAAAAATGAACTTTCGCTATATAAGTCAAAATAGTCTAGGCCAGACAGCGGAGTCACAAGGGGAATTGCTCCCGCATGTAAACGGTTATCTAGCACACGGCACTCAATATCTGAAAGGGTGCTCATGCTAATGTTAATGATCACTTCAGAATGTTCTTCGGCAAGTTGTGCCAGCGTATTGGTAATGTAGCCACTTGGCATGGTCACAAGGTTATTAATAATACCTATATTAAACTCACCCTTTAGACGGTTGTGCATTTGATTGATTTTGGAGCGAAAGTCTTCGATAGAAGCGGTGAGCACTTCTATATATTCTAAAATTTCCCGTCCTTCATCGGTCAGGGCAAATCCGGCACGGCCTCGCTGACATAGCCGAATGCCTAAACGATTTTCTAAATCACTCATATGCAAACTGATTGCAGAGCGGCTAATACCTAAAATACTTTCGGCGGATGTAAAGCTATGACAGTCGCAAACCGTTTTAAATATTTTAAGTAATTTAATATCAAAATCAGTGACTTGATTTAATTTTTTAGGTTTCATTTAGTTTTGTTTTTTTAAATCTAAACTCAAGATAATTTGAATTTATCAAACTTATCACGCTATGTACACTCAAACCATAATTTGAAAATAAACAGGAATGGTTATGTTTGATACGGATAAATTCAGCGACTCTGAACATACTTTGGACGCGGTTCAAACCAATAATAATATGCATATAAATTATCAGGCACACTGGATGCCTTTCTCTGCAAATCGAAACTTTGCGAAAGACCCGCGCATGATTGTGGGTGCAAAAGGGTCGTACTTAATAGATGATTCGGGCCGTGAAATTTATGACTCACTTTCAGGCCTATGGACTTGTGGTGCAGGCCATACCTTACTCGAAATTCAACAAGCGGTGAGTGCTCAATTAGGTCAGCTCGACTACTCACCAGCTTTTCAGTTTGGTCATCCGTTGTCTTTTAAGCTAGCAGATAAAATTGTTCAGCATATGCCTGAAAAACTACAACACGTTTTCTTTACCAACTCGGGTTCAGAGTCGGCAGATACCGCTATTAAAATGGCACGTGCCTATTGGCGCATTAAAGGTAAACCAAGCAAGACTAAATTGATTGGTCGTGCCCGTGGCTATCATGGTGTAAACGTTGCTGGAACAAGCTTAGGCGGTATTGGTGGCAACCGTAAAATGTTTGGTCAGCTTATGGATGTAGACCATTTACCGCATACCTTGCAGCCGAATTTAACTTTTACCAAAGGTTGTGCAGAAACAGGTGGGGTAGAGCTTGCCAATGAAATGCTTAAGTTAATTGAGCTACATGATGCTTCAAATATTGCAGCCGTTATTGTGGAGCCTATTTCTGGTTCGGCGGGTTGTATTGTACCGCCAACGGGCTATTTACAACGTTTAAGAGAGATCTGTGATCAGCATGACATCTTGTTAATTTTTGATGAGGTGATTACAGGTTTTGGCCGTTTAGGAACTTGGACGGGAGCAGAGTACTTTGGGGTAACACCAGATATTTTGAACTTTGCGAAACAAGTGACTAATGGTGCCATTCCTTTAGGTGGAGTGGTGGCAAGCCATGAAATTTACTCTGCCTTTATGCAACAAGACTTGCCGGAACATGCCATTGAATTTACTCATGGGTATACCTATTCGGCACATCCGGTTGCTTGTGCGGCTGCTTTAGCTGCGCTTGAAGTTTTAGAGAAGAAAAACTTATTAGCTCAATCTGCGGCACTAGCACCAACTTTTGAAAAAATGCTGCATGGTTTAAAAGGTGCGCCGCACATTTTAGATATTCGCAACTGTGGCTTGATTGGTGCGTTGCAGTTAGCTCCGCGTGATGGCGATGCCACCATCCGAGGTTTTGAGCTTGGTATGAAACTTTGGAAAGAAGGGTTCTATGTTCGCTTTGGAGGCGACACGCTTCAGTTCGGCCCAATGTTTAACAGTACAGAAGCAGATATTGACCGCTTAATGAATGCCGTGGGCGATGCGCTTTATCAAGTGAATTAAAGTTTATTAGGTATTTTACTGGGATCTGTAATGCCTACAGACCCAACTTCAAAATCTAAATGAAAAATACAGTTTGATCTGAAAACTAATTGTAGTAAGGAGTAACAACAATGACAAATGGCCTAGAAGATTTTAGCTATGAAGAAGTTTCAACTGAAAATAGTACGCATAGTGAACAAGCCAAAAAAGTGCTAGGGCATTTCATTCAAGGAAGAATTGTATCTAAAACGGCAAGAAAACAGCCAGTTTACAATCCTGCGACGGGTGAAATTAGTAAAGAAGTCGAAATTGCAGATGCTCAAACCGTAAATGAGGCAGTTCAGGTAGCCGAGCAAGCATTTCCTGCATGGCGCGATACACCAGTCATTAAACGTGCGCGTATCATGTTTAAGTTCAAACAACTATTAGAACAAAATGCTGAAAAGATTTGTGCTTTGATTGGACAAGAGCACGGTAAAATTTCTCATGATGCTCAAGGCGAATTACAACGTGGTATTGAAAACGTTGAATATGCTTGCGGTGCACCAGAGCTTTTAAAAGGGGAATATTCAAAAAATGTCGGTCCAGATATCGACTCATGGAGCGAGTTCCAACCGTTAGGTGTTGTCGCTGGAATCACACCGTTTAACTTCCCAGCTATGGTGGCTTTGTGGATGTTCCCAATGGCACTGGTTTGCGGTAACTGCTTTATTTTAAAACCTTCTGAAAAAGCACCTTCTGTGGTTTTATACCTTGCAGAACTATTAAAACAAGCGGGTTTACCTGACGGCGTGTTTAATGTGGTGAATGGTGATAAAGAAGCGGTAGATGCTTTATTACATCATCCACGTATTCAGGCAGTCAGCTTTGTAGGTTCAACACCAATTGCTGAATATATTTACCGTACCGCAACATCAACGGGCAAACGTTGCCAAGCATTAGGTGGTGCAAAAAACCACGCGATTATTATGCCGGATGCCGATATTGATAACGTAGTCACTTCATTGTTAGGCGCAGCTTTTGGTTCTTCAGGTGAACGTTGTATGGCATTGTCAGTAGCAGTAGCCATTGGTGATGAAGTTGCCGATGTCGTGATTGATAAGCTGACTCAAGAAATGAAAAAATTGAAGTTCGGCAATTATGCAGATGCAAGCAACGACTTTGGCCCACTGATTACCCAAGCACATAAAGACAAAGTACAAGCCTATATCCAAAGTGCGGAACAGCAAGGCGCAAAAATTGTGGTAGATGGCCGTGATGCAAAACCGGCAGGCTACGAAAAAGGTTTCTTTGTGGGGCCCACTTTAATTGACCAAGTCACACCAAATATGACCAGTTATCAGCAAGAGATTTTTGGTCCTGTACTGCAAGTTATGCGTGTGAATACTATGCAAGAAGCGATGCAACTGATTAATGACCATGAATATGGCAATGGTACTTGTATCTATACCCGTGATGGGGAAGCAGCACGCTATTTTAGCAGCCATATTCAAGTTGGTATGGTCGGTATTAATGTACCTTTACCGGTACCTGTGGCTTATCATAGTTTTGGTGGCTGGAAGCGTTCGCTGTTTGGTGATTTACATGCTTATGGTCCAGATGGTGTCCGTTTTTACACACGCCGTAAAACCATTACGCAACGTTGGCCGTCTGCTCAAGTCCGTGAAGCAAAACAATTTTCAATGCCAACTTTAAATTAATTATTGCAACAAGGGGAAAACAATAAGTTTTCCCTTTTTCATTATCGTAGGATTTTAAACATGTAATAGATTGTTTTTATAAATATATTTTTAAGGATTGAAATATGAATAATGATACAACAAAAAAATTAGGCGAAGGACTTTCAAATCGCCATATCACAATGATTAGTATTGGCGGTGTTATTGGTGCAGGTTTATTTGTCGGTTCATCCTCTGCAATTGCCAAGGCGGGCCCAGCAGTAATTCTTGCATACCTCATTACCAGCATTATGGTATTTCTGGTGATGCGAATGTTAGGTGAAATGGCCGTTTTAGAGCCGGACACTGGTTCATTTTCTACATATGCCCGTAAAGCGATTGGTCCTTGGGCAGGCTTTACCATTGGTTGGTTATATTGGTGGTTTTGGGTGCTTGCGATTCCTGTAGAAGCCATTGCAGGTGCTGAAATTTTACATTCGTGGTTTCCGAACGTTTCAGTTTCTATTTACGCATTTTGTTTTATTGTGTTCTTAAGCTTAGCTAACTTTTTTAGTACCAAAAGTTTTGGTGAGTTTGAGTTCTGGTTTTCTCTAGTTAAAGTAGTGGCCATTATTGGTTTCATTATTATTGGTATTTTGGCAATTTCAGGTATTTGGCCTTTAGCTAAAAATGTTAGCGGCGTTGCCAATTTATATAACAACGCTGGTTTTATGCCGCATGGTATGGGAGGCATTTTATCGGCAATTTTAATTACGGCATTTTCATTCTTTGGAGTAGAAATTGTCTCAATTGCAGCAGCGGAATCATCAAATCCTAAACAGAAAATCAGACGCGCTACCAATTTAGTGTTGTACCGTATTATCCTTTTCTTTGTGGTCTCAATGTTTATTGCCGTTTCACTTGTCGATTGGCGTTCACCAGATTTACAGAAATACGGGACATTCCAATACGTTTTAATGAGCTTAAATGTACCGGGCACTAAACTCATCATTGATACGGTTGTGTTTATCGCCGTTGCGAGTTGTATGAATGCTGCGATTTATACGTCCTCTCGTATGCTATTTCGTTTGGGCACTCGTAGTGAAGCGCCACAAGCAGTAACTAAAATCAATTATGCGGGCGTACCTGCAATTGCGGTGTTCTCTTCAACTTTTATTGGTTTGATTTGTTGTATTATCAATTACGTATTCCCCGGAAAAGTATTTGGCTTTTTGCTTTCAAGTACAGGGTCAATTGCTTTACTGGTGTACTTAGTTATTGCGTTCTCACAACTACGTTTAAGACATAAGCTCGAGGCAGCTGGAGCGGAAATACCATTTAAAATGTGGTTATTCCCATGGCTGACTTGGTTTGTGATTATTATTATTTTAAGTGTGTTGGCTTATATGTTCTTCTCGCCGGCCTATAGTTATGAAACGACTTTATCTTTAGGGGTAACTTCGCTTGTGGTTGTTTGTGGGTTGTTCGTCACGCGAAAGCGTAAAGCAACCAGAGCGGTTGCCATGAATATGGATTAATTAAAAAAGAGACCATTTATGGTCTCTTTTTTTTCTCATATTCCAAGATCTAGACGAACTATTTAGTCGTATCAATAGAGACTAAAACCGATAAACCTGGGCGTAATAATTTAACGTCTTTTTGATTTTCAATAAGTTTAATTCGTAAAGGAAGGCGCTGAACAATCTTGGTAAAGTTACCTGTTGCATTGGTCGCCGAGATCGGAGAGAAAAATGCGCCAGTTGAAGGAGAGAAGCTATCTACCACACCTTTTAATTCAACATTATAAGCATCTACATAGACATTAACTGGTTGTCCGATCTTGATCTTTTTTAACTCAATTTCACGGAAGTTGGCTTCTACATAAACCTGATCTAAAGGAACAACCACCATGAGTGGATTACCAGCACTCACAAAGTTACCTACATTAGCTGACTTTTGACCAATCATGCCATCAATAGGTGCACGAACCTCTGTATAGCTCAAATTCAGTTTTGCTTTATCAAGCGCCGCTTGCGCTTGTTTAAGAGCAGCTTGTTTGGCTTGTACCTGAATCTTGTATTGGTTGAGCTGATACTGTGCATCAATCACTTTTTCTTTACTGCTGTCTAAGTCAGCATATTGTTCAGTCAATGTAGTCTTAGACTGCTGGGTAATTAATCTAGATTCCGCTCCAAGTGCTTGTAGTTGCTCATAACGCGCCGTATTGTCTTTTGTGAGCTTAATTCCAGCTTCTACTTTTCTTAGCTGTGCTTCAGTTTCTCGAATAATAGTGGGTTGTCTATCCACTGCGAGCATTGCTTCACTCAGGTCAGCTCTTGCTTTTGCATAATTAGATTCAGCTTCAGCCAAAGCAGCTTGATAATCACGTGCATCAATCCGCGCTAAAAGTTGGCCTTTTTTTACGGTCTGGTGATCTTTAATATAAATTTCCTCAATATTGCCAGATACCTTAGGGGCAATAGTTGAGTACTCTACATCTACACGTGCATCGTCTGTTTCAACAACCGAAGAGGGTAAAAATATAAGTTTTAAAACCCACAAAATAGATGCTAAGACAATAATAAACGCAATAGCCATAACCCAATGCTTTTTGAGAAATTGCACCTTGGTTAACTTGGGCGGTTCGGTATGGGTGGTGTCTTGGGCTTCGAGAGTACTCATAAAGATTTTCCTGAGTTATGACTATTCATTAACTTAATGAGAGCAATACGTGGCGGATAAGTTCGAACTGGCAAAATCAACATCACGATGAACAAAATAGCGGTAAGGCCAGCTAAGATGAGATATTGATCGCTAATAACTAAAACTGATTGTTGCGCTTGAATCGCAGAATTTAGGGCAGATAAACCACCTGAAACACGATCTGCACCATTTGCGGTGAGCACAGGTGGAGTAAGTGGGTTAATAACAGGGCCTTGAATATTTTGGAAAACATGTTGAGCAGTATTTTCAATCAGTCGTGTTGAATGGTATTCACCGCGAACTCGATTGACCCAGTCTAAAATACACACACCCAGTACACCGCTAATAGCACGCGGGGTATTAATCATAGGGGATGCATAAATTGCCATGGTTGGGTGAACACTGTTTGTACCCATCATTAAGAGCGAGAGCACGACACAGGTTTGGCCCAGACATGAGATTGCATGCCAAAAATAAAATTGGTCTTGATTCCATGTGGTATCAAGTTGACTTGCACCTAGGCAACCCGCAATGACCAGAAGTAAACCAAACCCGTGTACGTATCTGCTATCCACCCAAGCTTGATTTAGAAGCTTAACAACAATAGGAATATAGATAAATTGCAATGCCGCAATTTGTAAGCCAATCCACATAGTCTGAGTGGGTTTATAGCCATGTACAGCACTTAAGTAATTGAGTGGTAATGTACTGGTAGACATACCAATAATGACAAAGCAAAAGAGTGCGAAAACAGCATAAGCAAAATTTCGGATTTCGAGCATTTGCGGTTTAATTAATGGGCTTGGATATCGCCATTCATGTATGAAAAACCAAGGTAAAGTTATTGCACTAATTAAGGCTAATACACAAATTAATTGAGAATGGAACCAGTCTAAATGGTTGCCATGCAATAACATGGTGCTCAGGCTCGCTAAGCTAATAATCGCTAAAATGGCACCCATCCAATCGTAAGTTTTTATTCTTGAATAATTCAATGGATCTTGGGGAATCCCAAAATAAACCAGTGCAGCGCTTAGCGCACAAAACGGAATGGTTTGGAAAAATATCATTTTCCAACCAACCACATCTAAATAAAACGCAGAGAGTGCGGCACTTAAGTTGGGAAAGAACGTCGCAGTTAATGCATAGCAGGCTAATCCCCATAGTCGAATATCAGGTCCTAAAAATCTAAGCGCACAGGCCATGAGTAAAGGAATGGTTAAACCATTGGCGAGGCCTTGTAAGCCACGTAATAGATAAAAGATTTCGATATTTGGACTAAAAGGAATTAAAACGCTAGAAAAAAGGCAAAGTCCTATAGCAAAAAGAAGAACTCTGCGCATAGAAAAAATGACTGCCCAACTCGTAGACAGGATCATTCCAATAATCATTGCACTTGCGTAAATACTGTTAACCCAATAACCCGAGTCGACACTAATGCCCATTGCACCTCGAATGTCGACTAAAGTAATGCTGGTAATTCGGTTATTAAATTCAACAGTCATTGCAGCAAATATTGCACCTGCTAAACCGATGAGTGGCTTTGTATTCATCTTTTACCTTAAATCTTAAACATCAATTCATTGCACGGAGTAGATATTTACTGTACTGTACCGATCGGTACTCTACTCTTTAATTAAATTTCCGTCAATTCTCGATTTTGAACTTTTCGATGAGTTACACTTAGAACGAAATCGCTAAAATTTTTATAAGGTCAATATGTCTGGTTTAACGAAAGCTCATGAAAAAGATCAAAAAATTCTGGATGCAGCAACAAAGTTTTTTTTGATCCACGGCTTTAGTGGAACAACGACAGACATGATTCAAAAGGAAGCGGGGGTTTCAAAAGCAACGATGTATGGTTGCTATAAGAATAAAGAAGCGATGTTTGCAGCGGTGATTGAACGTCAATGTACTAACATGCAAAAACAAATTATTTTAGTTGAAACAAAAGCCGACAATTTACGCTCAGCACTAACTGAAATTGGGAAGACCTATCTGTGTTTTATATTATCGCATTCAGGCTTGGCTTTTTTTAGGGTTTGTATTGCAGAAGCGGTAAGATTCCCTGAGTTATCTGAAAAATTCTTTGAATTGGGTCCACAGCGTCTGGCAAATATCATTGCAGGATATCTAGAAAAATCCATTAGACAGGGCGAAATTGAATTAAGCTCTTCTTCAGAAGTTGCTGCGAATATATTTTTATCGTTATTAAGAAGTGATGCTCATCTAAAATGTTTGACGCATCCTGATTATTTAATATCAGAGAATGAAATTAGTACTTGGGTTGAGTATGCGGTTGATTTGTTTTTAAAAAATATCAATTACAAACCAAGTTAATTTAGGGGATTTTATTTTATCTATAAGCTCTGGATGTAGAAATTAAAAAGAGACCATTTTGTGGTCTCTTTTTTAAATTGATTAGATCGCTTCTCTGGTCATCTCACCATTCACCAATCTTAAAATTTGCAATGGATTGCTATCTTTTAAAGCCTCCGGCAATAAACTCTGCGGATAGTTTTGATAACACACAGGTCTTAAGTAACGGTCAATGGCCAAGGTTCCAACTGAGGTGCCTCTTGCATCTGAAGTGGCTGGATATGGCCCGCCGTGCACCATCGCATCACACACCTCAACACCGGTTGGGTAACCGTTTATAAGTAATCGACCTGCTTTTTCCTCTAGCACAGGGACCACATCTGCAAACTCGCTTAAGTCAGCTTCATCGGCAATTAAAGTCGCAGTCAGTTGTCCATTCATGCTTTGTAGTGCCTGAATGAGTTGGGCTTTATCTTCAACTTCAATGATGACTGTAGTTGGCCCAAAGATTTCTTCTTGCAGAAGTTGGTCACCTGCCAGTAACAACTCAACATCCGCTTTAAACAGTTGCGGCTGCGCCTGATTGCCTTGTTGGGTTTGACCTGCCAAATGCTTAATACCTTGATGCTCAGTTAAATACTCAAGACCAGCGGTATAACTTTTTAAGGTGCCGGCATTGAGCATGGTTTGCGCAGGCTTAGCGCCCATAATTTCAGTCAGGTTGTTAATGAGCTGGCTAAATTCAGCTGATTTAATACCTAAAATTAAACCCGGATTGGTACAGAACTGACCACAGCCTAAAACCACTGAATCTGCCAAATCCTGTGTAATTTTTTCACCACGGTTTTTTAATGCTTCTGGCAACATCAGCATCGGGTTAATGCTGCTCATTTCAGCAAATACCGGAATTGGCTGTGGACGGGCTGCGGCCATGTCACATAAAGCTCGTCCACCACGAAGTGAACCTGTAAAACCTACAGCCTGTATTAAAGGATGTTTCACTAGTGGCTCACCCACACCATTACCATAGATCATGTTAAATACGCCTTTAGGCATATTTGATTTTTCTACTGCACGTTCGATTGCCTGAGCTACAAAATCCGCTGTCGCCATATGCCCACTATGCGCTTTGACTACCACTGAACAACCAGCAGCGAGTGCCGAAGCAGTGTCACCACCCGCAGTTGAGAATGCTAAAGGAAAGTTACTTGCCCCAAAGACTGCCACAGGGCCAACACCGATTTTAATCTGGCGCAGGTCTGGGCGTGGTAAAGGCTGACGCTCAGGTAAAGCGGTATCAATACAGGCACCTAAAAAGTCGCCACGGCGTAACACTTTGGCAAACAGGCGCATTTGTCCACTGGTACGGCCACGTTCACCTTGCAAACGTGCAAGCGGTAAAGCCGTTTCCTGTGAGACAATTTCAAGAAAATCTGTACCTAATGCATCGAGTTCATCAGCAATATTTTCTAAAAAAGTAGCACGCTGTTCAGGTGATGTATGACGATAAGTCTTAAAAGCTTGATTTGCAGCTTCACAGGCTTGATTCACCTCTTGTTCAGTTGCATGGTGAAACTCATAAGGTAGAGCCTCACCAGTCGTAGCATGAATACTTTTTAATAAGGTTGTACCTTGTGCACTACGTGAACCGCCAATAAAGTTGTGTCCGATAATGGTCATAATAGAATCCTGAAATTAATGAGAATGCCGTGGCAGGTTATTTTGATTGATCACACGCATGTATAACGTTGCAGGCTCTAAACAGCCACCTGTTGATAATTGGCCCACCATGTTGCGATACATTTCTTGCCAAGGCGTTTGAGATGTAGAGACAGTTGGTTTCCATTCCTGACGGCGTTTTTCTAACTCTTCGTCTGAAATAAGTACGTTCACAGAACGTTTATTGAGATCAATGCGCAAACGATCATTGGTTTTTAATAAAGCAATGCCGCCGCCTACCGCCGCTTCGGGTGACATATTTAAAATAGACGGGCTGGCAGATGTACCGCTTTGACGGCCATCTCCTAAGCAAGGCAGTGAATCAATACCTTTTTTAATTAATTCCGCTGGAGGAGCCATATTGACGACTTCGGCACTGCCCGGATAACCAACTGTTCCAGCGCCTCGAATGACTAAAATACAATGTTCATCAATATCTAAGGCTGGATCATTAATTCGTGAGTGGTAATCCTCTGGTCCTTCAAAAACGATTGCACGTGCTTCAAAGCTATTTTCACTATTTGGGTCAGATAAATAGGTTTTCTTAAATGCCTCACCAACAACAGACATTTTCATAATTGCACTGTCAAAGAAATTGCCACTCAACACAATAAAACCCGCACCATGTTTTAATGGTTGTTCATATGGGAAAATGACATCTGCATTTGAAGTTTTTGCATTTTTAGCAATTTCCCCAATTGTTTTACCGCTGACTGATGCACAGTCTTCATGTAAAACGCCCGCTTTTTGTAATTCATGTAAAACAGCAGGAACACCGCCAGCACGGTGAAAGCCTTCACCCAAATATTTACCCGCAGGCATGCAATTCACAATAAGTGGAATATTTTCTCCAACGTTTTGCCAGTCTTCTAAACTCAGCTCAATACCCATATGACGAGCAATTGCAATTAAATGAGGAGGGCAGTTACTTGATGCGCCTAATGCTGAGGCTACTGCAATGGCATTTTCAAATGATTGTTTGTTCATGACTTTAGATGGACGTAAATCTTCTAAAACCATTTCACATATCCTTTTTCCAGTCATATAGGCCATTTGCCCACGTTCGCGATAAGGCGCTGGAATGCTTGCACATGTCGGTAAAGACATACCCAACGCTTCTGCCAAAGCATTCATAGAAAGTGCAGTACCCATGGTGTTGCAATGACCGACTGAAGGTGAGGCGGAAGTGGTCATTTCCATGAAGCCTTCATAGTCGATTTCACCTGTGGCAAGTAAATTTCTTGCATGCCAAAGTACCGTACCTGAGCCAATTAACTCACCTTTAAAATGACCATCTAACATTGGCCCACCAGATAACACGATTGCTGGTATATCTGCTGTTGCGGCTGCCATTAAACAAGCAGGTGTTGTTTTATCACAACCTGTGGTTAGCACCACGCCATCAAGTGGATAACCATGTAAGATTTCAACTAAACCTAGATAGGCTAAGTTGCGGTCAAGTGCAGCAGTAGGTCGGCGAGACTGTTCAGCAATCGGGTGAACAGGAAACTCCATCGGGATGCCGCCAGCATCACGAATGCCTGCTTTAACCCGTTCAGCAAGTTCTTTGTGGTGACGGTTACATGGAGTTAAATCACTACCTGTTTGTGCGATACCAATAATAGGGCGGCCCGATTGTAGCTCGGCGCGGGTCAACCCATAATTCATGTAACGCTCGACATAGAGTGCTGTCATGTCAGCATGTGTAGGATCATCAAACCATTCTTGGCTGCGTAAAAAAATCCGTTTATCTTGATCATTCATTTTTAGATCCTTCTACTGATCTCGCTCAGCAATTTAATTTTTCAAGTGATGAATATTACGATTGAACCGGTTGATAATACGTGAAATTTATAGTAATTCGCGTTGTTTTAAATTGTGCATCAAAGCATTTATGCCAAAATTCCACGGCATCGCTTTATCACTGGTCATGACCGTGTTGTATAAAGTGCCGAGCTTTGGTGAATGGATACGAACGACATCACCGACTTTATGGGTAAAGCCTGCACCAGCTTGTTCACGGTCTTGGGTAGGCGCAAATAAAGTACCCAAAAACAAAACAAAACCATCTGGATATTGGTGATTTTCATTCAGCGTTTGTTGAATTAAATCTTCGGGATCACGACTAATTTGAGACATAGAACTAATGCCATTGAGCACAAAGTTATCTGTACCCTGAATTTGCAGTTCAACATCACAAGCGCGGATATCATTTAAACTAAAGGTAGAGTCAAAAAGACGAATAAATGGACCAATTGCACAAGATGCGTTGTTATCTTTTGCTTTACTCAACAGTAGGGCACTACGACCTTCAAAGTCTCGTAAATTAACATCGTTACCTAAAGTCGCACCTAAAATCTTACCGTGACTATTTGCAACTAATACGACTTCCGGTTCTGGATTATTCCACTCAGACTTTGGGTGAATACCAATATTTTGACCCGTTCCCACAGCTGCTAAAACAGGTGCTTTGGTAAAAATTTCAGCGTCGGTACCAATACCCACCTCAAGATATTGAGACCACATTTTTTGTTCAATTAAATATTCTTTGAGTTGCAGCGCTTTTTCAGAACCGGGTTCAATTGTTTTTAAATTATCGCCAATTACCCCTTGTACCACTTCACGGATTGATTGAGCTTTTTGTGCATCGCCGCCCGCTTGTTCTTCAATCACACGCTCTAACATGCTTGCTGCAAAGGTGACACCAGCTGCTTTAATCACTTGCAGGTCAATAGGGGCTAAAAAATATGCCTTGTTTGTATCTGGCTCGGCGACTGTATTGGCAAACAACTCATCAATTGAGCCAACTAATTTTCCTTCAATTTCAGCTAAAGCTTTTAAAGGATCTGAACTCTCAAGTAACTGGGAAATAGTGTGGAACTTTTCAGAAATATCAAAAACCTGATCACCTTTTAAAAGAATTGGAGATGGACCGGAAATTTGATTTGGAATCCACGCGCGACCAATTAAACATCCTTGGGTAGCGTCGTCTGGTAATGAGTTCTGGGAATTTAACGTAAACTTCATTTAAAGCATCCTTCTTTTATTTGAAATCATGATATGTTTCTTATTTAATAAACACCAATCGCAATAATTTAATTATTAATAACGAAAAGTTATCGAAAAGGATTTTTCAAAATGGCTGATTTGACTTACACAAGCTTAAATAATTGGTTGAAATTCAAACATTTGGTTTTGTTGGAAACTTTGGCGAGAACCAATAACATGCATTTGGCCGCCGAGCAGATGAACCTAAGTCAGCCTGCGGTGAGTAAAATGCTAAAGGAAATAGAAGGATTACTGGGCTTTCCTGTTTTTGAACGGTTACCCCGAAATATGCCAGTAACAGCCTTGGGTGAGCATGTAATTCGATATGCGCAGCGTGTGTTAAATGATGCAAAGCATTTTGTCGAAGACATTGAAATTTTACGATTAGGTGGTCACGGTTTTTTAAAAGTAGGCGGTATTTTTGCTGCAACCGCTGTGGTGATTCCAAACTCAATTATTGAGATTAAAAAACAGTGGCCGTTACTTTCTATCGATGTTGTTGAGCAAACCAGTGACCATTTAATGGAAATGCTAAGTGAACACACTTTAGATTTAGCTATTGGCCGTTTTACTGATGTGACGCAAAGCCAGTTTTTTGATTTCCAACCTTTAGGCCCGGAGCCGTTTTGCATTGTTGTTAATAATGCTCATCCATGTGCCAAGAAAAAGTTTTGTACATTAGAAGAATTATTAAATTGGCCGTGGGTACTTTATCCTAAAGGCACGCCAATTCGACAACGTATGGAAGGCGCATTTGCCCGAGCTAAAGTTAAAATTCCCTTAAATACAGTCAATACCATGTCGATGCAGACCTTTTTGCAGATATTAAAAGGTGCGCCTATGGTAGGAATGTTGCCCGAAGCCATGGTGATCGATCAGGTAAAAGAAGGGCAATTGCAGATTTTAGAAACAGATCTAATTTTAGATGCGCAGGATTATGGAATTTTGACGCGTAAAGATGAACCAGTTTCTGATATTGCAGCAGCATTTATTAATATCTTACTTAAAAATGCGAAACGTAAATAAAGTATTCAGCCTCAAGCCATGGAGCGGTTTGAGGTTTTCAAGTTGAAAGATAACTTGCTTTATTGAGTAAATTTATAAACATAAAATTGATATTAAAAAGTTATCAATATTTAGAAATTATTCATTGGAAATTATTACAGGGACTCCTTATCGTTTAATTCACGACAATTACAAAAGTTTTTAAGTGAATAAAAACTAGGAAAGGACCTCTGTATGAATGTGCTAATCACTGGTGGAACAGGTTTTATTGGAAAACAAATTGCTAAAGAGATTTTAAAAGCTGGCAGTTTGACTTTAGATGACAATAAACCTCAATCCATCGATAAAATTATTCTGTTTGATGCATTTGCTGGCGATGATGTGCCACAAGATCCGAGAATTGAAGTGATTGTCGGTGATATTACCGATAAAACTACAGTTGCTCATATTACAGAAAATATTGATGTCGTTTGGCATTTGGCTGCTGTAGTGAGCTCGGCAGCCGAGGCTGATTTTGATTTAGGTATGGATGTTAATTTGTATGGACTCTTAAATTTATTAGAAGAATTAAGAAAGAAACAAACCACGCCTCGAGTTATTTTTGCTAGTGGCTGTGCTGTATTTGGTGGCCAATTACCAGAGGTTGTGACAGATGAGACAGTGGTTACACCAAAGTCTTCTTACGGCATGCAAAAAGCAGTAGGAGAATTGCTGGTCTCGGATTACTCAAGAAAAGGCTTTATTGATGGCCGTATTTTAAGACTACCGACTATTGTGGTTCGTCCTGGTAAACCTAATAAAGCGGCATCGACATTTTTTAGCTCAATCATCCGAGAACCATTAAAAGGCGAAACGGCCATTTGCCCAGTCCAGTCAGATACTCCAGTCTTTGTTACTTCACCGCGACGTTGTGTTGAATCAATGATTAAAGCGGCATCAATTTCTTCAGAAGTACTTCAAGATAACCGAATTATTCCGTTACCCGGATTAACAGTCACGGTTAAAGAAATGCTTGAGGCGCTTGAAAAAGTTGCGGGCAAACAAGCAACTGATTTGGTGCAATGGCAAGAAGACAAAGCCATTCAACGTATTGTTCAAAGTTGGCCTGTTCAGGTGAAAGCTGAATATGCCGAATCTTTAGGTTTCCGAGCAGATAAAAACTTTGAAAGCGTGATTCAGGCACATATAGAAGATACCCAAAATTAATGGCAGTGATCGCCAGTTGATGTGAGAGTTATTATGGAAGATATCAAAAATGTAACTGCTCTCGAAGAGCAGACAATCAAACGTATTTCGAACAGAATTATCCCGTTTCTCATCATTCTATTCATTATGGCATTCCTAGACAGAACCAATATTGGTTTTGCTGCGTTACATATGAATGATGCACTTGGAATTACTCAAACCATTTTTGGTTTAGGTGCAGGTGTATTTTTTCTAGGTTATTTTATTGCAGAAGTGCCGAGTAATATCTTGCTTCATCGGTTTGGAGCGCGAATCTGGATTGCTCGAATCATGATTACTTGGGGAATCATTGCCGCACTCATGGGTTTTATTCATAGCGGTACGCAGTTTATTGTTTTACGGTTTTTACTCGGTATTGCTGAAGCAGGTTTCTTTCCCGGTGTGATCTTTTATTTAACCTTATGGTTTCCTGCAAAATATCGTGCCCGTGTTTTTGCCACGTTTTATCTTGGATTGCCAATTGCTCAAATTATTGGAGCACCAATTTCAGTCGGGCTCATGCAATGGGGTAATACCATTGGCTATGAAGGCTGGCGTTTGATGTATGTGCTAGAAGGGATCCCTTCCATTATTTTAGGATTAATCTGTCTTAAATATTTAACCAATAACCCAAAAGAAGCAGAGTGGTTAACAGCTGAGCAGCGTCAATGGCTTATGAATACGCTTGAACGTGAAGAAAGAGAAAAAGAGCAATCTGCCGATGCTGCTTTAACTAAAGGTGAACTCATTAAACAAGTGTTTAAAAATCCTTTGGTTTGGATTATGGCAGTTGTTTATTTTGGTATTACTTCCGGTTCAAATGCAATGTTCTTCTTCTTACCAAGTGTTTTAGAGTCATTCCGTAACACATTTGGTATGCAAATTAGCCTTATTCAAAATGGCTTACTCACCGCAATTCCATATGCATTTGCAGCTGTTGGGATGGTTTTATGGAGCCGCCGTTCTGACCGTAAACAAGAACGTTATAAACACGGTGCTTGTGCTGCACTTATGGCGGCGTTAGCTATTGCGATTGCACTTATTGTGAATCAGCCTTGGGCCATTATTGTCGGCTTTATTCTTCTTGCGATTGGTGTATTTAGCGCAATTAACATTTTCTGGACCATTCCTGGGCAAACTCTAACAGGTGTGGGTGCCGCAGCCGGAATTGGATTGATTAACTCGGTAGGTAATTTAAGTGGTTTTACTGGTCCATATTTAACTGGATATTTATATACCACTACAGGCACTTATACAGTGGCATTCCTTGCGATTGCAGGCTTTGTAGCGATGGGCGGCTTAGGACTGTTGCTATTAGCAAAGTTAAAATCGAATAGCTTAAAAGTAGAACAGCAGCAACTTAAAGTTCGAACTGCTACGGAGATGAAATAATGGCGACCATCGGATTTGTGGGTACAGGCATTATGGGCATGCCGATGGCTATGAATTTACTCAAGGCAGGTCATCAAATTAAGGTTTGGAATAGAACTTTATCTAAAGCAGACAGTTTAAAAGAAGCTGGAGCCCAAGTTTGCTCTGACCTTGAACAAGTCGGAAAAGATGTAGAATTTCTGATTTGTATGCTCAGCGATGGAAAAACCTGTGATGAAATCCTGTTTAAAGAACAGGGTGCAATCTCTCAGTTAAAACCTGAAAGTACGGTTATTGTCATGAGTTCGATACCCGTTGAAGTTGCAAAAGTACAAGGTGACAAATGTAGAGAACGAGGACTTAGATATTTAGATGCTCCTGTTTCTGGTGGAGAAAAAGGCGCCCAAAATGCAAGTCTTGCTATTATGGTAGGCGGTGACGCTAAAACATTTTCACAGGCTGAAACTATTTTAAGTGCAATGGGACGCCCAATTTTAGTGGGCGGGGCTGGCTGTGGAATGCTCGCAAAACTTGTAAATCAAATGATTGTAGCAACCACAATTGCAACTGTAAGCGAGGGCTTATTGCTTGCTAGTAAAGCCGGTGCCGACCCTATTAAGCTCAAACAAGCACTCACAGGAGGTTTTGCAGATTCTCCAATTTTACAGCAACATGGCGAGCGTATGTTAAGTCGAAATTTTAAACCGGGAGGTACTGCTCGAAACCAGCATAAAGATATTCATACAGCCGTTAGCTATGCTAAATCACTAGAATTGAATTTACCGGTTGCCCAACAAGTCAGCCAATTATTTGAAAATATGCTTGCTGCCGGAGACGGTGAACTTGATCATTCTGGTTTAATCCGTGAACTTGAGCGAATGAACCCAGTGTGAAATTGCTTTAAATTTAGCGGTACTTGATGAATAGACATAATCAAGTACCGCTTTTTTTATGGTTGATGCTTAGATTTTGTAATAAGAAAAATAATTAGTGGTTATTGAAATTTTATTTACGATTTAGACGGAATATATTTACGCATAGCAAAGATAAATAGCGTAAATAAAATACTGAAACCAAAAACAGGTAAGCTTAGCCCTAATACGAGACCCACCAATATTAACCCTATTTTTTGTGAGCCAGTTGCACGGTTCCAAATCAATAAGCTTTGCCCAACAAAGTGAGTTGTCATGTGCTTTAAGTTTGAGTTTTTAAACGCAGCCCTATATGCATAAATAATCATAATGCACAGCACGAAAGCATAAAGTGCCAGTACCAATTGATTTATCCAGCCAAATAAAATACCAATATGCGCATCAACTCCCCAACGAGTGAGCTTTGCCACCAGTGAATAGTCTTTAAAAGCAAGTTGATCGATGACTTTATGTTGTTCCATATCAATTGCGATACTGTCTGCTTGAGTTGGCCATTTACGCTGAATCTCGGCTATCGTCCAAGCTTGATTGCCACTGGTGGGTGGTTTGATTTGTATTTGTGCCGCGTCAATCCCATGTGCTCTGGCGATTGAAAGAGCAGTATCGTACTCAGTAGAGATAATATTTAAATTAAGGTTTTCACTGTGTGGCATTTCGTGATGTTCATGGTGCATCACTGTAGGTAAATTATCTGTTTGAAGAGAAGTTGCTAATGTTGGAGTTTGCCAATTAAGCCATTGACGAGCAACTCGAATATTATCTCCAGCCCACTCGGACCACGTAAGACCCGTAATGGCGATTATTAATAAGAGAGGAAATAAAGTTAAACCCAGCGTGCTATGGCATCTTAGTAATTTATTTTTTTGTGTTTGTCTGATTTTAAGATTTTGACGGCGTTTCCACCAATTATAAAGTCCAGTTAAAGTCAAAATTGCTAACCAGCTTGCAGCAAGTTCACTATAAAAGCGCCCCCATTTTCCGAGTAATAAATTGCTGTGTATCTGGTCGAGCGTAGTTCGAAACGGTAGAACCCCACTGGTACCATAAACCGCTAGATGGCCTTTGGCTTTAAGTGTAAAAGGATCAATAAAAACGGCTTCACTTGTAAAATCGTGGATAGGATCTGAAAAAATGACACGGGTTGTCTGGTCAGTGCTTGGGGCTGGTCTAACTTCAATTACCTGTGCAGACTTAGGCATTACTTGCTTTGCGGCTTCAATTTGCTGGCTCAGCTTATGTGGTGTTTGATCTAGTGGCTCAACATATAGAACATCTTTATAAATGGCTTGTTCTAGTTGAGGCGTAATTGCATAGAGTAAACCGGTAATTGCAGCAAACAAGATAAATGGTGCAATAAAAATACCAGCATAAATATGGATTAAACGGTAAAGACTACGCCAGAAGGATGATTGAGTCAGCATCAGAAAAGAGTGTCTATCAGGTGTTGGGGCGGATTATAGCGATTTATTTCTATCGATGTTGATTGAGTTGTAAGCGCTATTAAATTATTTGAATAGCGCTTAGGTAGAGGGCTTAGCCTAATAATTAGACAGTTTTTATTGCTTGGTAAAATTGGCGCTTTTTTTGCTTAGTATTTAAGATCTTATCTACCAAACTTTATTTGATAATTCTATAGCTTATGTTTCAAGCCATCTTGCTCTCTTATGGTGTGTTTTTCACATGAAAAATGCACCAAATAAACGCATCTTTTTATTACGCACTCTATTTGTGCATGAGGTGCCATAATGAAGTTATTCGCTTCATTACTTACTTTACTCATTCTATGTGGATGTTCTTCATCTGAACAAAATAGAAAAACTCAAGAAAACTCAACCTATCATTCAATATGCGTTTTTGATAGTACAAATACAAAAGTCTGTGTAGCCAAGCCTGCCCAAAGAATTGTTTCTCTGTTTGAGTCAGGTTTAGATGGCTTATATATGCTAGGGCAAGGCCACAAAGTGATTGGCATCCCGGCCGAAGTATACATCCAACCTTTATTATTTAATGCCTACTCAAAAATAGATCAACGTATTGCCAATAAACAGCTTGCTACGCCTTCACAAGGGGCAAATGCAACCAATATTGAAAGTCTAGTACTGTTAAAACCTGATCTGGTAATTGTAGGAAGCGGGCAGACCCAAACAATTGAACTGTTACGGCAGTTTGGCATTGCCGTATATGTCATGGAGTCAGGCACCTACAAACAAGTGAAAGAAGAACTTTCTGGAATTGCTATTCTGAGCGGAGCCCAAAAGCGAGCTCAGGAAATTTTAAATTTCTCTGATGAAATTGTGGCGGAGGTTGCAGCCAAAACGGCACGTCAGCCAAATAAACAATCGATTTACTATGCTTGGTCTGGTGGACGAATTTTTTCTACCTCGGGACGTCAGTCGATTACCAATGATTTTATTGAGCTAGCGGGTGCTTACAATATTGTTCAGACCGCTGCTAATCAACCCAATGTAAATCCCGAGACTTTAATTGAATGGAACCCCGACAATATTGTGCTTTGGAATACCAACCCCCAACTAATTTATGAACGAAAAGAATTACAGGGTTTAAGTGCTGTGCAAAACCGAAAGGTATTTAATTTGAGTCCTGCATTTATATATAACCCACACACCATCAAAATCATTATTACGGCGATTTATTTGAATCATAGTATTTATCCTGAACAGTCTGATTTACCAGTAAGTGCTTTACAACAGCGTATTTTAACTAAGTTGTATGGTGAGCACCTTGCCAAAGCATTGGTGCAATGAATATGGAAAAGCTGAAATATTATTGGTTTTACCCGTTACCGTTCGTGATGATTTTTATCTCGTTGCTCATAGGGCCAACTCAAACATTGAGTGCATGGGATTATATGCTGTGGGGTGTGCAAGCGGTGTTTGGTACGCCATATTTTGATGCTGAGCAATTTAGTCTGATGCAAAACATTTTAGTAAATGTCAGGCTGCCCAGAATTTTACTGACCTTTATGGTGGGAGCCGCATTAGCAACCGCGGGTAATGGCTTGCAGGCCTTGTTTCGTAATCCCTTGGTCGATTCTTATGTGCTGGGTATTTCATCCGGTGCCGCGTTTGGTGCAGCTTTGGCACTTTCTTTAAGTTGGCTTTCGCCAAATCTATCAGCCTTTATTTTTGGTGTGTGCGCCGTTGGCTTAACATATTTATTTGCGCATCAAAAACATGAAAGCCAGACGTCTTTAGTCATGGTAATTTTATCGGGCATGATTGTTTCGGGACTGTTTTTGGCAGGACTTACAATTATTCAATATTTAAGTGATCCATTTAAATTACAAGCGATCGTGCAATGGACCATGGGCAACTTACATCAGGCGTCTTGGCAAAAGGTTCAATACGCCGTGCTACCAATCTGTATTGGCCTTGCCGGATTATTTGCGATGCGTTGGCGATTAAACTTAATGGCACTCGGTGCCGAAGAAGCACAGGCTGTGGGTGTTAACCCAAGGTGGGAACAACTGCTTTTAATTGCTCTGGTCACAGTATGTACGTCAACTTCTGTGGCTGCGGCAGGTATTATTAGTCTATATGGGCTCTTTATGCCGCATATTGTGAGAATGTTGGTTGGGCCAGATCACCGCTACAGTATTCCTGCCAATATGATTTTGGGCGGTAGTTTTCTACTCATGATTGATAACTTTTCTCGGGTTTTACTTACGTTTGAAATACCGATCGGTATTTTTACCATGCTACTTGGCGCGCCATTTTTCTTATTATTAATGAAAACACAGAGGACTCATTGGGCATGATTCAAATTGATCAGTTAAATTATGCCTATGGGCACAAACAGGTTCTTAAAAATATTCATCTGGAGTTTCCTGAAAATCAGTTTTCTGTGATTTTAGGGCGTAATGGCTGTGGTAAATCGACACTTTTTAAATTGATGGCGGGCCTAGAACCTGTAAAAGATGGCTTGATTCTTTACTCTGGAAAACCACTATCAGACTTTAAAGGGAAAGATCGGGCAGCCTTACTCGGTTTTTTACCGCAGTTTCATAAAACCGTATTTCCATTTTTGGTTAAAGATGTGGTGATTACGGGACGTTCCGCTTTTAGCAGATATAGACCTTCAAAATCAGACTGGGAACGTGTAGACCAAGCTTTGCTTGATTTAGATATTGAGCATTTACGCGATCGCCCTTATACCGAGTTGTCGGGGGGCGAAAGGCAATTGGTTATGATTGCCCGTATTCTAGTGCAAGCCCCGAAAGTCATTTTGCTTGATGAACCAACCAATCATCTCGATGTTTATTATCAATCTTACTTAATGAAAAAATTGCGTCAGTTGTCGCGGCAAAATTTTACGGTGATTGCGATTATGCATGATCCCAATTTAGCTTTTTTATTTGCAGATCATTTGTTTTTTATGCGCCAACACGAAGTAGTTAAGCCTGAATCTAAAACTCGTATAACCGATCCGAAGTTTTTAAAAAGTGTCTATGATGTCGAGTTTCATGAAGCCATGATTCAAGACAAAACTATTGTTATTCCTGATCATTCGTGGCTATGAATATGTTGAATTATCAGGTGGTTGGAAAAACAGACTATGAGCCTGCGGTAGAGTTTGCGCTTTATACAAGGCAGCTCTTATTTCCAGAAATTTATCATGGGCAAATTCCTAAAGATTTACAAAATTTTGAGCAATATTATGTTAATGATCCATTAGGTTGCTTTATTACGGTAAAAGATAAAAACCGTATTATTGGCACTATTGCATATCGGGCGTATGACCATCGTTTTGATTTAAATTTGCCATCTAAGACAGTGGAAGTGGTTAAGTTGTTTGTATTGCCTGAATACCGCCGCAATGGCATCGCAACCATGCTATGTAAAATGTTGTTTAGCCATGCACAAAAGAATGAAATTACCACTTTGTATTTGCACACTCATCCATTTTTGCCTGCGGCTGAAGAGTTTTGGACTTTACAAGGTTTTGAGGTTATTCAACGGGAATGGATCGATACGTATGACACCATTCACATGAGTAAAGCTTTATAGCGCTTTATCATGCGTATGAAATCTTTTTTGAAAATGGGTAGGTGGATAACCCATAATTTTACTGAACATTGCTGTAAAAGCTGCCGAGTGTTCATAGCCCAAACTAAAGGCAATTTCCGTAATTGAGATATTCTCTTTTAAGGCATTTAAAGCATAAATAATGCAGACTCGATTACGCCAAGTTTGAAAGGACAAGCCAGTTTCAGACTTAAACCAACGATGAAAAGTTCGTTCACTTTTATTGTGGTTATGTGCCCAATCTTTAGGGCTGCTATGAATATCAGGATGCTGCATAAACTCAGCACACTGTTTAGATAGTAATGTGTTGTGAGGCAGAGGAATAAACAGAGGTAGGGCTGGAGCAGCTTCTAATTCATATAACAATAAATCGATAAGAGCACCATCACGGTCTGCACGTTGGTAGTCAACAGGTAGCTGATTTGCCTGAATGAGCAATTGATGTAACAAAGGCGAGACTTGTATAACCTCGCAATATGTTGCCTGTCTTGGTGCACTATTCGCTTCTATGTACAAACTATAAGTACTGACTTTAGATAGCCGTACCCGATGTGGTTTGCCTGCGGGTATCCATACACCGCTGTACGGTAACACAAGCCATTGTCCATCTTCAGTTTCAACTTTCATCAAGCCTTCGGGTGCATATAAGAACTGAGCACGGCGATGGCTATGCGTATCTAATAAAGTATCAGCAGGATAGTCCGATCCTAACGCTAGAACCGCTTGAGGTAGATGGTCTACATCGTTAATTGGAATATTACGCATATTTTTTGGCTGAAATAAATAAAAAGATGGCTTTTATACGTTAGTTTGCCATAGGTCTATTTTATATCATGCCTCTATAAACGTGAGGAAGATGATGATGCTATATGAGCTATTTTTATTTGGACTACTGTCAGGCATAACCACTTGGTTATTTGGTTTTGGCGGCGGATTTGTTGCTGTACCTTTGCTTTATACAGTCATTATTCAAAAGTGGAGCAATGAAAGTAGTGTCGGCATACATGCCATGCAAATCGCCGTAGCTACATCAGCTTTTGTCATGCTCTGCTCGGCAAGTTTTGCAACCTTTCGACACTATCGTTCTGGACATATAGATTGGCAACAAATCCGCTTTTTATGGGGTGGTATCGCATTTGGTGGAATTGTTGGTGCGGTAATGGCCTCATTGTTTAATGGAAATTGGCTTCGCTGGATATTTATGAGCTATGTGTTCATAACGATTATTGATTGTTATTACCGACCAGGCTTTATGGTGACATCAGTGCAAAAGCAAAACTATAGACAAAATAGTGAACTCGTTAAAGGGGGAATTATTGGTTGGGTTGCAGCACTTTTAGGTGTGGGTGGCAGTGTAATGACGGTTCCGTTATTAAGACGGCGGGGTAGTTCTATGGCAGAAGCTGCGGCTATTGCAAACATTCTCACGCTGCCTTTGTCTTTAACTGCAACACTGACCTATTGTGTATTGTCACTTTGGCAATCTACACCCAACGAATTTATCGGCCTAATCTGGTTTGAAGCTGCATTATTTTTGGTTGCAGGGACATGGATCGGGCTATATTTTTCAGAAAAATTTATTTCAAAACTACCTGATTTATGGCGGGCAAAGTTGTATCCGCTACTTTTAATAATAGTTCTACTCGTCATGCTTTTTGTAAATTAATTTTTTATTTCAATTAATTGAAGAATAATTTCTCTGAAATATCGAATCACTAAATGCTCTAAAACTGCAAATTTTATGTCTTAAAGGGCGTTGGAAAAAGTTTAAAAATTAGACTTGAAATATATAGTGGCTTTATGCCACTATATATTCATCGAAGGTCATCAGACAAAAAGAGAATGATATGGCTATCCAGCTTTTAGATGCGGCAAGAAATGAAATTCCAGTGAAATTCACGCAGTTTTCTGGTGGCGAGCGTCATGTTCAAATTGATGAGAAAACATTGAACTCACTATCTGGCAACGTATTGGTTCGCGCCAAAATGACCTCAAGTCATGATGTGATGGACTATTTGTTACTTGAAAATATATTGCTAAATCAAGGCTTAACCATTGACTTAGAAATTCCATATTTTCCATACGCCCGTCAGGACCGTATTTGTGCAGTAGGCCAAGCGTTCTCACTCGATGTGATGACCAAGTTACTCAACATCAATGCCGACAAAAAAGCGGGCAAACAAGGCAAAATCACTGTTTGGGACTGTCATAGTGAAGTAACTACAGCCTTGCTTGCTGCAAATACTTCTTTTAGCGAAGTTGTAAATGTCAGTTCAGTCGACATCATTGCTAAGAGTAAAGCGCTAAGCACTCTGTTAAAAGATGAAAAAACAGTACTGATTTGCCCAGACAAAGGCGCAAAAGCACGCACACAAATGGTTGCAGATGCTTTTAATCTGGAGCGCAAACAACCAATCACTGTTGTTCAGTGTGATAAAAAACGTGATCCAGTGACTGGCAAAATTTTAGGTACGCATGTACATGCGACTGATTTATCGGGTCTAACAGCGGTCATTACCGATGATATTTGTGACGGCGGTGCAACCTTTATTGGTATTGCCAAAGAACTCCGTCGTCTCAATTGCACTAAGGTCGTTCTATATGTGACCCACGGTATTTTTAGTAAAGGAATAGAGGTTTTTGATGGGCTGCTTGACCAACTATTTACCTCGGACAGCTTTCCACAACAAGCAACAGACAAAATTTCAGTAATTGCTTTTGCAGCAAAATAAAGAGAATAAAGATGACTATTAAATTGAATCCATTAAATGCTATCGATTTTTATAAAGCTGATCACAGACGTCAGTATCCAGCAGGCACAGAGTATGTGTACGCAAACTTTACACCGCGTTCATCTCGACTCGCAAAAATGCTACCTGACTTTGACGATAAAGTTGTGTTCTTTGGTCTTCAGGGTTTTATCAAACACTTTTTAATTGATACATGGAATGAAGGCTTTTTTAAACAACCTAAAGATAAAGTGGTGGCTGCATATAAACGTCGTATGGATAGTTCATTAGGTGAAGGTGCTGTACCGGTTGATCACATTGAAGCATTACACGACTTGGGCTATTTACCTTTACGCATTAAAGCATTGCCAGAAGGCAGCCGTGTCGATATGCGTGTACCTGTGCTCACCGTAATTAATACCGACCCGCGTTTCTTTTGGTTAACTAACTATATTGAAACGGTGTTAAGTGCTGAGCTTTGGAAAAGCTGTACTACAGCAACGATTGCCTACGAGTACAAACGCTTATTAACTCAATATGCCGTAAAAACTGGCGCACCACTCGATTTTGTACCTGTGCAAGGACACGATTTTAGTAGCCGTGGTATGAGCGGAATTTATGATGCTGCTCAGTCTGGTGTGGGACACTTAACTAGTTTTATTGGAACAGACTCGGTTGCTTCAATTGACTACGCAGAAGAATATTACAATGCTACAGGAGTGATTGGGGTATCTGTACCAGCGACCGAACACAGTGTGATGTGTATGGGTACAGAAAACAGTGAGCTAGAAACCTTTAAGCGTTTAATTTGCGAACTTTATCCGTCGGGTGTTGTCAGTATTGTGTCTGATACTTGGGACTTTTGGCGAGTCATTACAGAATTTACGGTGGCTTTAAAACCTGAAATTCTGGCAAGACAACCTAATGCTTTAGGCTTGGCCAAATTGGTTTTCCGACCAGACTCTGGTGACCCAGTTAAAATTATTTGTGGTGACCCAGATGCCGAAGTCGGCAGCCCAGCCTACAAAGGCGCAGTTGAATGTTTATGGGAAGTGTTTGGCGGTACAACGACTGACCAAGGCTATAAAGTACTGAATGAACGTGTTGGTTTAATTTACGGCGACTCGATTACTCTAGAGCGTGCGCAGCGTATTTTAGAAGGCCTTGAAGCCAAAGGTTTTGCTTCAAACAACTTGGTGTTTGGGATTGGCAGTTTTACCTATAACTACTTAACTCGCGATACTTTTGGATTTGCTGTGAAAGCGACTTGGGGACAAGTGAATGGGGTAGGCCGTGAGTTGTTTAAAGACCCAATTACTGACTCAGGTGTAAAAAAATCTGCGAAAGGTCTTTTACGCATCGAAGAAAGTGAAAATGGTTTTACCTTGTTTGATGAGCAAACAGTCGAACAAGAACAAGGTGGAGCACTTAAAACAGTCTTTGAAAATGGTAAACTTCAATATGAGTGTACTTTGGATCAAATACGTGAGCGTTTATCCATCGCATAACTGAGTTTAGATGAGCCGTTGCATGAATATCGGCTCATCATTTTCATTGAGAGACTGAACGTGACTATTCAAACTGAACAAGAATTCCTTGCCAGTTATGATCGCCGAGATTATGACGCACCTTTACTCACGGTCGATATGGCTATTTTCTCGCTTTTTAATGGTCAGTTGCAGGTACTACTCATTAAGCGGCCCAACTTTCCAGCTAAAAACCAATGGGCTTTACCTGGCGGTTTCGCCGATTTAACCCAAGACCAAGACTTGATGGCTACTGCATATCGTAAGCTTGTCGAAAAAACAGGAATTAGTTCACCTTATTTGGAACAAGTTGCCTCTGTCGGCAATGCCAAACGTGACCCGCGTGGCTGGGCTGTGACTATTTTGTATTTTGCATTAATTGATTTTAATGCCTATCAACATCAAGCATTGGCTGAATACAGTGAATGGGTGCCAGTGACAAAAGCACAAGAATTAGCATTGGCGTTTGATCATAATGAATTGCTCAGCTTGGCATTAGAGCGTCTCACCAATAAAACCCGCTATACCGCATTGCCAGCAAGTCTTATGCCTGAATTATTTACGCTGACTGAGCTACAAACCATTTATGAAATTATTCTTGGGCAATCCTTAGATAAAAAAGCGTTTAGACGCCGTATGATAGAAGCGGGTGCAGTTGAAGAAACTAGTCAAAGTAAAATTGTGGGCAAACGACCAGCTCAGCTTTACCGCTATGCACTTGATTCTTTTGATTTTATATTTCCGCGCTCACTCGAATTACCTAGAAACAAAGAGGGTAAAGATAAGCAAAACAATGAGCTTTCTGACTAGCGCATCTTGATGCACTTTGATTTATAATGCCGCGCTTATGATTGATGTCATGTTTTGATCAGCACTTTGCCTATGTCACACGTTTCTCCCTGCTTCCAGCAAAACCAGTTTTTTGTGTTGGTGGAATATCTCACTTCACTGCATGAAATTTATCCTGTGAAACATGAGTTTGCGGGATATCCGGCTGCAATGACATTGGCAGATCGCGTACATTCAGATCATGATATTGCACCGCTTGAAGCCAGCAAAAGTTACCCTGACTCAATCGATAAAGTCTTACACTTTTCAGGTAAGGCCCGAGACATACAAGACTTCGAGCAACTTTTAGAGCAAGCTCAAACAGCCAATATTCAAAACTTGTTATTGCTGACAGGCGATAAACTTAAAGAACATCATAATGGACGAGATGGGCAGCCTCGTAGTCGTTATCTAGAGTCGGTAAACGCCGTAATGGCTGCCAAAGAACATGGTGGGTTTCGTATTGGAGTTGCTTTTAACCCATTTAAATATGTCGAAGCTGAGCGTGACGCACAGTATTTAAAACTACATAAGAAAATTAAAGCAGGCGCTGACTTTATCATTACCCAATTGGGTTATGACATTGAAGCTTTAAAACAAGCCAAATCATTTTTAACGCAGCATGCTTATTCGCAGCAAATACTGGCTTGTGTCATGCCACTGACTTTGGGTCGTGCCAATTTTATGGTGAAGCATAAAGTCGCGGGTATTGTAATTACTCCCCACATGCTAAAAGTCTTGGCAGATGAAAAACAGGCAGGGCATACCGACCACGTTTATTTACGCTGTGCTTTACAGATTTTGATATGTAAACATTTAGGATTTGCAGGAATTCATTTATCTGCCTGCCATAAACCAGAAGAGCAAATGCTGCTTGAGAGCTACATTGAGCAATACAGACATCTGGAGCTTGAAGCCTTAGAAGAGCTTTGGAATTCACTTTGGCAAGTCACGACAGGCAAAGAGTTTTCGCCTGAAATTACTCGTTTTTCACGTCAGCCATCATCTAAACAATTAATTAAATATCGCCAGCTACATGTTATGCATGAAGCAATGTTTGGATCAAAAATTGCCAAAGGATTTGGACGTTTTATTTTTAAAGCGTCATTTTGGGAAAATACTTTGGTCGCCAAACTCCTACTTAAAACAGAAGTGCTTAGTAAACATAGCTTAGTGGGCTGTGAAAGCTGTGGTCAGTGCCGTTTAGGTGACACTTTATATATTTGCCCTGAAACGTGTCCAAAAGGTTTAGCCAATGGGCCCTGTGGCGGAACAACTTTAGACCGCTGTGAATTTGGTGACCGTGAATGTATTCACTCAGTCAAAGCAAGACTTGCAAAAGCAGTTGCACAAACTGAAATACTAAAAGAGAAATTGATTCCAACGGTACCACTTGAAACGAGAGGGACCAGTTCTTGGAAAAACTGGTATTTAGCAACAGAAGCTTAAGTTCTGTACTAACCCGTGATTTGAATTTGTTAAAAAATCAATGATAGGCTAAAGCACGGCAATAATTTAAAAATAACAATCGATTGCCTTAATTATGTCCAATCAAAGTGATCACCTAGGAGTATAATTAAAGCAAATCTTTTGCGTTAAAGGAAAGGCTGTCTCAATGAAAAAATTGGTTGCTGTACTTACTGTAATTGTTGTTTTAACTGGATGCGTTTACGACCCTGTTAATTACAACAAAATACACGACCAAGAGTTCCAAGATCACCTCAGGCAAAACGGTTAGTAATAAAAAGCCCACTCAATGAGTGGGTTTTCATTTGGAATAACTTTATAAGAAATTTTTAAGGGTTTATATAAGTAAAAGATCACTTAAACCACTATTTTTAAAGGTTTGTTCGGCTTTTAAATAAAGAATTTGAAATTATTTTTATCTGGAAAATATAAGTTATTTTAGTCATCAGGATGGCTTATTTATCAAAAATATCGTTTATTTGTTTTATGGATATTGTTATTTTTGAAAAATATAATATTTATAACTTATATATATTTTATATTTATAAGTATAACAACTTTGATTGTTAACTCATTTTTAAATTAAATATTGTTTTAATTAATAATACTTAATGATTACACAATAAAACTTATTCTTAATGTTAGTGAAATAAATCACTCTATTCAAACATATATCTCTATTTGTTGCCATTCTTATAAATTATTTATTAACAAATACTTATCTTTGTTTTTTTGAGATTTTTTTAACCAAAAATCTCCACAAATTAGAATTACATAATTTTTTAATATAGTTTATATAATATGTTTTATTGACATAAATAGAAAAAATATCTGGCAAATAGGTCAATGATATTTAATTCACTTAAGAACCATAATTTGCACCAAATTTTACGCTGTCACGATTCATTGAATAAAACCAAGTGAAAAGTTACGTAAAAAAGAAACCAATAATTTTATTGGCTTAAATAAAAAATCGAATATTACAAATAAGCGGAATGAATATGGATAACGTAGCTCAGCTAGAAACTGATACTAATTTCCAAAGCCGAAAGAAAATAACTTGGGGTGTTTTTAGTGTCCTACTGTTATTTTTATTTGCTGGCATATTATATTATTTTTTTGTATATCGTTTCTATCAATCTACTGATAATGCTTATGTGCAAGCCGATGTCACTTGGGTGATGCCAAAGATTTCGGGCGAAGTAATAGAGTTATTAATTAACGATAATCAGGTAGTAAAAAAAGGGGAAACTTTGGCGGTATTAGACCACCGCGATTACCAAGCTCGTTATGATCAGGCGAGTTCTGTCGTCAGCTTAAAAGAAGCGGCGCTTGGTGTACAACAGCAAAATGAAAAGTCTGCTCGCTCTTCAATTATTGAAGCAAATAGTGGTGTAGTGGCAGCGCAAGCAGACTTAACTCGTTTAAGAAAAGAGTTCGAGCGTTATCAAGATTTACTAAAAGATGGCGTGATTACCCGACAAAACTTTGAAGGCATTCAATCTCAATATTTAACGGCTCAGGCACAACTTAGCAAAGCGCAAGCCGCCGTAAATGCCGCAGAAGCTCAGTTGGGGAGTTTACAAGCGAGTCGAGCGCAGCTTCTAGCGGATATTCAAAGTGCCAATGCAAACTTAAACCTGTATCAGGTCGATTTGGCTTCATCAAAGGTGGTCAGCCCTGTAAACGGTAAGATCGGTAGCCTTGCAATCCAGAAAGGTTCACGTGTTTCTCCGCAAACTCGTTTAATGGCGATCATTCCTGAAAACAGTTTGTATGTACAAGCCAACTTCAAAGAAACCCAAATTGAAAAAATGCACATTGGTCAGAAAGTTGAATTAAAACTTGATGCCTACCCAAGCTTGACCTATAGCGGAAAAATTGAAAGCTTTTCACCAGCTTCAGGCGCGACTTTCTCACTTATGCCACCAGACAATGCCACAGGCAACTTTAACAAGGTTGTTCAGCGTATTCCTGTGCGTATTGTCATAGATTCAAGCCCGCATATTGATTTGATAAAACCTGGAATGTCGGTGAGTGCCACCGTTGACCTAAGAACTTAATAATAAAATTTTAGGTAATAACAAATGAATAAGCACCTTGAGGCCGAGTGGAGATTCCCAGCAAAAACTGCATGGGCAATTTTTGCTGCCATGATTTTTGGCAACTTCATGGCGATTCTTGATATTCAGATTGTGGCGAGTTCTCTAAACGAAGTTCAAGCTGGTATGAGTGCAAGTCGTTATGAAGTCACTTGGGTGCAAACGGTTTATTTAATTGCCGAGATTATTGCAATTCCAATGTCGAGTATTGTCTCGCGGGTGCTTTCAACACGGGTCTATTACACCATCTGTGCAATTGGTTTTACGGTCAGTTCTTTACTTTGTGCTTTGGCATGGAATTTAGAAAGTTTATTGGTTTTTCGCGGTATTCAAGGCTTTATGGGCGGCGGCATGATTCCGACCTCCATGACGGCATTGTACTTACTTTTTCCAGAACCAAAACGCTCATTGCCTTTGGTGATGTTTGGAATGATCAGTACTTTGGGGCCGGCCATTGGCCCAACCATTGGAGGCTGGTTAACCAATAACTTTTCGTGGCACTGGATGTTCCTGATTAATATTATTCCGGGCATTATCATTGCTACGGTCATTTACTCAGGCCCTAATATCGACCGTGCCAACTACTCACTCATCAAAAGCATGGACTGGTTTAGCCTGATTGGCATGGCGATGTTTTTGGGTGGGCTTGAATATTTCCTTGATGAAGGCGCACGACATGACTGGCTTGCAGACACAGGCGTTCGGATTGCGTTTATGATCTGCGTTGTGGGCGGCATGATTTTCTTCTCTAGAAGTTTTACCCAGCCTCAGCCTTTGCTCGATTTGTCTGTATTTAAAAACAAAAATTTTACCTTAAGTGCCATCACAACTTTTGTGATTGGCATGGCGCTGTATGGCTTGGGTTACATGATTCCCGTGTTTCTTGGGCAAGTCCGTGAAATGAACAGTAGCCAGATTGGTCACGTCATGATGGTGACAGGCATTGTCATGTTCTGCTTTGCGCCATTTCTTGCATGGCTCATTCCCAATTTTGATACCCGAAAAACCGTATTTGTCGGAATGATTTTGGCGGGCTTTGGTGTTTGGCTCAACTCACACCTCAGCATTCATAGCGATTATGACTTTATGTTTTGGCCGCAAATTTACCGTGGTATTGGCCTCATGATCTGCCTGATTGTGGTGTCGCATTTAGCCATGAGTACTTTGCCGCTGAGTAAAGTGGCTGATGCCAGCGGTATTTATAACCTGATGCGTAATATTGGCGGCGCGGTTGGACTAGCTCTCATTAACTCATCTTTAGATTGGCTCACTGCGCTTCATGTCACCCAGATTAATCAGTCGATGACACCCCAAAACTGGATATTTACAGAACGACTTGACCAACTCACGGCGCAGTATCAAGAAGTCGGCTCAAATGCACAGCAAATCGCGCTCAGTGTGATTTATCGTGACATTCATTTTCAGGCACTCACATCGAGTTTTAATGACCTATTACGCATGCTCGCAATCATCATGTTTGTGACCGCATTTTTAACCATCTTTATGGATCGGGGGAAGAAAATGAATATGTAGATATTTAAAAATAAAGGCAGCTTTCAAAGAATGAAAAACAATAGGGCATATCAAAACGTATCCCTTCATAGAAAAAGAACATTGATCTGAGTTTTCTAAAAATCGGTTGATGAGATCGGGGAACTCACAAATTAGAGGTGGAAGGTTAAAGGATTATGATTAATACAACGTATAAACTAATTTCAAAATTGAACCTGAAAAACACGACTTATGGTCAATATTTTGAAAAAGAGCAAATCGATACTGAGCGATTAAAAGTGATGTATTCCATTTACGAACAGTATTATGAAAATACGAGATTTTCTATTTTCGTAGATGATTTCCAAAATAAAAGCGGTGCGATCTTAATTTTTAACTCTGAAACAGATGAGATTGTAGGTTTCTCGACTGTGGTGGTGCAGCATTTCTATTTAAACGGTAAAGACTACACCGTGTTATTTAGCGGCGATACGGTCATTTTGAAAAAGTTTTGGGGCACGCGTAGTCTGCAAAGTACCATGCTCAAACTGATGATTAAGCTTCGAATCAAATATCCATTTAATGAACTCTATTGGTTACTCATTTCTAAAGGCTATAAAACTTACCTGTTACTTGCCAATAACTACTATGTGTATTACCCAAACATTAAAGATGAAAACCAGCATCTTTCAGAAGTGGTTGAGCACTACTGTGAAAAATTCTTTGGTGAATACTACGACCGTGAAGCGGGCCTTTTAAATTTTGGCGATGACTATCAACCATTAAAAGGTGAAGTCGCACCAATTACTGCCGAAATGAGAGAGAAAAACCCAAATATTCATTTCTTTGAGCAGAAAAATCCGACATGGAAAGCTGGCACAGAACTACCTTGTATTGGCCGTCTTGGTTGGAAAGACATAGCCCGTTTCCCCGTAAAGCTGATGACTAAACCGACCAGTAAAGGAAAGTTTGAAGCTTGCGTAACCCATAAAACAAAACGTAGAGAGGCCATCCAATGAAATCTAATGAATGGCTGACGCTTGGCTCACATCTAATTTTAAAAAAATGGTGTGATGCATCTGACCGTAATTTTCAAAAAGAGTTTAATGCTTTAGAGACCACGCAACGTCAAATTTTGCATTCGATATTACAGACCTCTACGTTTGCTAAAGATAAAAAGGTCCAAAATTATGAGCAGTTTGTAAAAGCATTTCCTGCGACACGTTACGGCGCATGGCGAGAAGACATTCAGCGTTACCGTGAACAAAAGCTTTCACTGTCGAGCAGTAAGTTAGTTCGTTTCCAGCCAACAAGTGGTTCGAGTGAACAAATCAAGTTCATTCCATATACCAAGCTGTTTTTAGATGAACTTGACCATGCAATTGCGCCGTGGATGGCAAGTTTATACCGTAAATGTCCACAGCTCAGTTCGGGGACGCATTATTGGTCGGTGTCATGGTTGCCTGAAAGTCAGCGTGAAGTTTTAAAAGACAAAAACCTAAATGACGATAGTGCACTACTTGGTGTAGGTAAACGTATATTGTCTAAGTTTACCCAAGCGGTTCCAAGTAATGTTGCCTTTGCGGCCAATGCCGATGATGCACTGTTTGCCACCATTTGTTATTTGGTCGCAAACCGTAACTTAGCCATGATTTCGGTATGGAGCCCAACTTTTGCGCTGCAATTACTTGAACGTTTGGAGTCACTACAACAAGACGTGATTGAGGTTTTACAAAGTGGTTCATGGGGTAACCGTCAGGCTTCATTAAAAGAAGTGACTGCACCGCGTAGCTCTGAAAGTGCTCAAGCTTTAAGTAATGCTTCAAACGGCGCACAGATCGACTTTAAAAAGCTCTGGCCAAAGTTAAGTCTGGTTTCGAGTTGGGACACCGCAGGTTCAAAAGCTTGGGCCGAAAAATTAAAAGAAAAATTGCCCAGTGTTCAGTTTGAAGGTAAAGGATTATGGGCGACTGAAGGTGTAGTGACCATTCCCTATAATGACCAATACCCACTCGCATACCAAAGTCACTTCTATGAATTTGAATATTTAGAAGGCGATAAACAAGGGCAAATCATTCCGTCGTGGCAGCTTAAACAAGGCGATGTGGTCAGCCCACTGATTACCTCTGGCAATGGCTTGCTCCGTTACTGTCTGGATGACTGCTTACGGGTAACAGGCTTTATAGAGCAAATTCCATGTTTTGAATTCCAAGGCCGCCGTTTTGGTGTAGATCTCGTCGGTGAAAAGTTAGCACCTGAAACTGCTCAACAGTTGTTGTCTCAGTTAAATGAAACGGAATCGAAGGCGATTTCTTTACTTGCGATTGATACTCAGCAACAGGTTAAACCATTTTATTGCGTGCTTTTTGAAGGTGAAATTCATCACAGCATTAGCAATGAATATATCGATAGTATCTTGCGCCAAAACTTCCATTATGAACTTGCTCGAAACTTGGGGCAGCTCGACCAGCCTCAAATTCGCCAAGCCAATAATGGCTGGAATGCCTACAAGAAACTAGTCATGTTTGATGGCATTATCGAAGGCAATATCAAACCTGAGCCACTTAAAAAAGTCACCCTCAATAGTTTGGAACAACTATGAAAGGGATGAAGCCATTTAATACTCGGTTTTTAACACTTCGACACGCCTTGTTTCTAGGCGTGTTGGTTGTGTCGAACGTACAAGCCATGACTTTAGATGAGGCTTTATCTGCCAGTTTAAGACATGAAAGTCAGCTTGAAGTGAGCCGTTTAAGTGTAAACCAGTCTAACGCTATGCTTGAACAGGCCAAACAGCGTGATGGACTCAAAGTCAATTTAGTCGGGCAATTTGACTATGAAAGAATAAATACGCCTTCACACGTCCTGTTTCCAACCGAAGGAAACCGTAAAGGCCGAAGTTTGCAATTGCAGGCAGATTATCCGATTTATACGTCTGGCAGGCATCGTTTAGGAATAGATGTTGCCGAAAGTCAGCTTTCTGCCCAAAACCAAGGTTTGTCAGATCAACGCTCGGAAACCATTTTAAATACGGTCATGGTATATACCGATGTATTAAAGAAGAAAGCCATTTTAGAGCTTAGACAAAAGACCATGGCAAATTTGCAACGGTCTTTATATGAATCTAAGCGCCGTTTTGACGTGGGAATGATTACCCGTGCAGACTTGGCTCAGGTTTTGGCGCAAGTTGCTCAAGGCCAAGCCGATATCACACAAGCCCAATCTAACTTGACCGTAAGTGAAGCGCAGTTTTATCAAGTAACGGGTGTAACGCCTGAAAACCTTGCTGCAATTAAGCAACTACCCGCTATTCCCACGAGCTTAGATGAAATTTTGGCGCAAACCAAAAACCATCCAGCTTTAATGCGCAGCAAATATGAAAAGCAGGCTGCCGAGAAACAATACGCTTTAACCAAACGTGAACTTTGGCCTACGGTCATGCTCACCAGCCGTGCCGGAAAGCAAGATGAAGCAAGCTATATTGGTTCGGAAAGTAATAACTATATGGTTGGGGTGCAGCTCAATGTACCGCTCTATGACGATGGCTTAAATCGTGCAAATGTTAAAAAAGCACAGGCCGATATCGATTTGGCTCAACAGAAAATACGAAGTCTTGAACTAGACTTAAATAAGCGGACCCGTACCACCTATGCCCAGCTTCAAACCATTCGACAAAATAAAGAAGCACTAGCAAATGCCATAGAGGCAGCGTCTATTGCCTTTGTTTACACACGTAAAGAGTTTGATGTCGGCACCAAAACCACATTTGATTTGCTCAATACCGAGCAAAAGCTACTCGATGTCCAAACCCAAAAAACCGTGAATGATCAAGACGAAGTGGTGTTTGTCTATCAGCTACTCGACCAAATGGGGAGTTTAAATAACTTGGTTCCCACACAGACCGCACAACAGGTGAATAATGAATAAAACAAATACACCACTTGCTGACAGCACTCTCATTACCCGTGAAGCAACTTTGGCAGATGACGAAGCTTTACGAGACTTAATCGCCGTACCGATGACCACCAAAGGCATACAAATTAGCTTTCAGCGCGAGCCGAGTTATTTTAGAGCGTCTGACATTGTCTATCGGCATAAACTGCATGTTGTGATTGAAGACACTGAGAGTCAAAAGAATGTCGCTTGTTATAGCAACGGTTATCGTCCGTGTTATGTCGATCGGAACATTCAAAACTTACGCTATGCGGGTGATTTACGGGTAGATCACAACTACCGTGGTAAATCACTGGTAAAGGTTTTGGCAAAGCATGTAAAACAAACCATGCATGAACCGAACTATAGTCAAATGATTATTTTTGATGATAACCATGCGGCGCGGGCTGCCATCCAAACAGGCAAAACGGGAATGCCCGATTATTATGATGAAGGACTCATCGAAACATTAAGCCTGACTGACTTAGGCGCAAAAAGAAAAATCACGGCTTTTTTAAAGCAAGTTGATAAACAGATTGATCTTCAAGAGATTCGTATTTGTGTCGCTGAAGCTGAGCATGTGCCAGCCATGAATCAGTTTATTAGCGAAATGGCAGAACACTATAATTTTATACCCGCCTATAACTTTGAAGAACTTGCCCAAGGACATCAGTATTTTTCAGGAATAAAACTCTCGGACTTTTCACTTTATTTTAAAGGTGAAAAGCTGGTGGGCATGTTTGGTTTATGGGATCAGCACAGTATTAAGCAAACTAAAATTTTAAATTACAGTTCAGTCATTGGAATTTTTAGACCCGTTTATAACTTGCTAACTCCAATTACCAAAGGTATGCGTTTGCCTAAACTTGGCGACTCTATCAAGTACCATGTGCTACATACGCTTATGTGCCATCCAGAAGATTTGGCTTTGCATCATAAAATGCTCGAAGATGCCTATAACAAATCAAAACAGCAAGGCGTTGGGGTGGTGAGCTTTACGCTTTCACATAAAGACCCGCGCTATCAGTTAAACCAGTTTTATAAAGGTGAACGCTTAACGGGTATGCATGGTTTTATTAGTTATGAAGGCGACCCAAGACCACATTTTGATAAAAACTTGATTCCATACTTAGAGGTTGGCCGTATTTAATTTAAAGCTTGAAGTGATACTTTGAATGAAGCCCACGGAAGTGGGTTTTGTCATTTTATAAAAGAAAATATAGCAATAATTTATAATATAATTATTTAATTTTTAATGGAAAAGTATTTTAATTTTTATTGATGCGTAGTCACTAAACGTACATATAGCGCAACTACTATACAAATCGAAATTTAAGAACATGGTAGTTAAGTGATGAAAAAAAGTTTATTGGGCGGCCTTATTCTGTCTTTGTGTACAACTCCAGCTTTTGCACTAAATATTTTATTGGTTAATGATGACGGTCTAACCAGCAATGTCAAAGCACTCTATGATGAATTAAAAGCAAATGGTCATAGCGTGCTTGTGTCTGTACCTTGTTCACCACAAAGTGGTCGTGGTGGCGCAATCGTGATGTATAGCTCTACAACGATTACCGCAGATAATGATAAACAAATTGCGGCTGAAAACGGTTGTCACAACGGCGCAGCACCGATTGGTGCACCTGCTGCTGGAACCTTTACCAAAGCAGGTTATACCAATGGCGACTGGAATTACGCACATGGCACACCAGTCATGGCAACAATTTATGGACTAGATGTGGTTGCGCCAAAACGCTGGGGTAAAGCGCCAGACTTAGTTTTATCTGGCCCGAATGAAGGACAAAATGTCGGGAAAGTCGTTGTGCACTCTGGCACGATTGGCAATGTACAGTTTTCGGCAGGACGTGGCATTCCATCAATTGCTTTAAGCGCCGATACCAACACAGTAGATGATAAGACTTTAAACAACCCTAACTCTGCGATTGTGGCAAAACAAACCGTAGTGTTATTAAAAGAATTACAAGCTAAGGCAGGTAAGGGCCAATTGTTGCCAAAAGGCATTACCTTAAATGTGAATTTCCCTAAAAATTTAACAACCAGCACACCTTTTGCTTTTTCAAAAATTGGGACGTATGACTTATATAAGCTGAAATTCCAAGTGACCAAAGACAATAAAGGCAACAATCAATTTGGTCTAGGAATAGACGCGGCACCATCGGCTCCTACAGCCGCGCAAATGTCTGATGAAAGCGCTGTAATGCAAAGCAAAATTGCTGTGACTGCAATGCAAATTGCTTACGATCAGCGACCAGCAGCTCAAGAATGGCTCAAAATTCGTTTAAAAAGTCTATTTAACAAGTAAGGGAGAAAGACCATGAAACGTTGTTTGTTGGTTTTACTTCTTGGGCTTGGCTTGGCGGCTTGTAATGACAATGATCATGATGACCAAGTCTCGACTGAAAAACCTGCCTTGGCTCCGAGCTTAGATGTCGGTACTTATATTATTAGTACCGAGACGGATGAAGAGTTGCCTATGGCGGGTAAATACTATTCTGGTGCAGATGGTTCTAAATTATTGGTTTTAGATGATGACGAAAACCGTGCCAAAATTGTGATGAGCTATGACGCAAAAACCAAAGCTTGGCAGAGCAATCAGTCTAATCAAGCGCTGACAGTTGAATTAGCACATTATGAAAAAATTGATGACCAGAAAATTACACTGAATCAATTAGTCGGTAGCTATGATTTATCTTTCCCAGATGGAACGACGGTCAATGCCGAGGTGAATGCACAAGGAAAAATTGTCTCAAAAGACCCAAATTGTGTGTTTACAGGTGTTATTACTGAAAGTGCATTAGCGGACACTGCAAACTATCAACTGACCGATAACAAGTGTGATGCGCTAAAAAATAACTCGAAAGGCTATGTTGTGGTAGATGAAGACTTAGAACCTATGAGTTTTAGATTTGTATCTGACACGGTTGCATCAAAAGACATTTGGGCATTTGCACAATCTTAAAAATAAAAAGGCAACGGATTCATTTCGTTGTCTTTTACCCCAACCTATCTTGGGCTGTTGAAACAATTAACATAGTTTGAAGGTAATAATCTACACGTGAGTGATTATTGTCCTTATGTGAGTTATGCGCATTAAAGGCTGCATCATGAAGTTTCACAACTCGAGCGATCGGATTCAAACTACAACGAATTAAATATTCTTCGCGTGTTTCAGTTTCCCGTTTAGTTAATGCATCAACGGCATCACGGACTTCTTTTCCGAACAAACTTTCGATTTTGTATAGCGTAAGAGGTGTGTCTTCAACGCTATCATGTAGAAGGGCTGTAATAATATAAACTTCTGAAAATTGGTGCTCAATTAATGAATTGACCACACCTTTAATATGGTAATCAAAGTAATCATGAGGACCATACTTTTGACCTTGATGAGATTCTTTTGACAATTTCTCTGCTAATTCAACTTGATTTTGAGTCATTTTTTGCTCTTATCACTTTAAGTATATGACGCGGCCTAATGTGTGAGATGGGTCGCTTAAGTCATAATTTTATACTGGATAGCGACTCTTAATAACAGTAGTGTCTCTTTTTATTTACTCATTTTTAGTTGAGTTAGGACAATTCAGACTTTAAGTTTTTGAAATTTTAAACTTTACCTTAATGATATAAGGGTAGATTAAAAATATTACTTAAGAATTTCCTTAATTATGTAATTAAATGAAAAACAATAATTATTTAAATAATTTCTAGCCAATTTCACATTGACACTTCAAATATTGGAGATTACCATTTGCGGGCTGGCCTACATTGCCAGTCGGTTGTCGCAGACCGTTCTTCAAGAGCATTAAAAGATTATTCTTTTAGTGTGTATACCCTCGTGCCCCCTCTATGGCGGAACGGAGGGGGACACCTTCGGGTGTGCTGGGTCTTGAAGCCAGTCTGCGAACCCCTTTCGTTCTGCCACCATAATTCTAATGTCTTGGCAGAACTCCATCTATAAGGAGTTGGCTTTGTACATCCATTATTTCTTGGCAGCCATTGCCAAAAGCTATAACAACACAGCTTAAAACATTTAACGCTGCTTGATCGCCGTAAGGCTTTTTCAGGCTTTAGCTCGTTATTACTTAAAACTTACTTAGACAATTAAACCTTGAGATGTGCTGCGCACAGTCTTTACGGCTTTGCTATGCCTTTTTTCTCCCAAAGGCAGCGGTTTTTATATCTCATTTATATACAACAATAATTTTATAGCGGTAAAAATATGCCAAAAATAGTTCTCCCAACACGTGCAGTACAAGTCGTAAATAAATCAATTGAGTTATTTCACTACAACGGATTTCATCTGGTCGGCATCGACAGACTTGTGAAAGAGTGTGAAGTGACCAAGGCGACTTTTTATAACTACTTTCACTCAAAAGAGCGGTTGATTGAAATCTGCTTGATTGTGCAAAAAGAGCGCCTAAAAGAAAAAGTGGTTTCAGTGGTTGAATATGACCGCGACACAAATGCAACAGATAAACTCAAAAAGCTCTATCTTTTGCATGCAGACCTAGATGGACTGTATTACCTGTTATTTAAAGCCATTTTTGAAACAAAACTGACTCATCCAAAAGCGTACATAACCGCCGTGCGATATAGAACATGGCTCATCAATGAAATATATAGCCTGCTTAGAGCACTTAACACCGATGTTTCCTTTACTGATGCCAAACTCTTTTTATATCTGATCGAAGGCGTAATTATTCAGCGTTTAAGTTTGGGTGAAGTTGATGAGAGAGTGGTTGAGGTGTTTTTGAGGGGGATGGGGTAAGGGGGAAATAATTTTGAGTAGGCGACCTCAACTAACTATAAGCGTTATCCCTACTCATCGAATGGCTCCAATTGCCAATACAGCAGACACCACCTCAAATCTGATCATAGAAAAATTTTTAGTTCACAAGCCTTTGAAATAGTCAAAAATTTTGGTTGACAAATCATAATATTAGTCCTAAAACGAGGAGTAATTAATTTATTAAGTTTGCTTTCATTTGTTTATTACTTTGAACATACTATAAGCAAGGTGTTTTTAGATAGCCGAAAATGACAAAATTGGATAAAAAGGGTAGAAAGCCTACTCAAGAAAGACTTGATCTCGAGGATTCATCAGTTCATCAAGAACTAGATGATAATCTTGACTTCGTCTTAAAAATCCATGACGGACATCTTCATGATCTAGAAATATCGAGTGTTGCTAATCTATTGTCTGCACTTGGTCAAATCGTGGGTGTCAAACAAGCTAGCTTCAAAACCATTAAAGAAGGTTCGACAACTATAGCAGTAACAGTTCCTCGTGATTGTAAGGCTATAGCTATGGCTAATGTTCTTAAGGACACAGCATTAAAGCGTAAACAGGTTACTCGAATACAGAAAGAATTAAGTAAGTATGGTTTCCATAATGCTGAAATTTCGAATGGACATTTGAAAGAAAATCAGCCATATCAACCATCTCAAATTCTATATTCTGTCCCTGAACTTGATTATGAGGAAAACTTCACTCAAGACGAATCAATAGATGGGTACTTAACTCGATTGCAAAAGGGTAAAGATAATTCAGATCACATCACTATTATTTTAAATAACGGTGATGAAATCCCCGCAGAATGTTCTCATAAATTATTAGAAGAATTACATCCATACTTTAATACTAACAAATGCTTAAGATTTGAAGGCATAGCGTCATATTCATCGAAAACTAACACTTATCAATTAAAACTCAAGAAATACTCGATTACTAAATTTACTGTGATTGAAGATATGGGTCTTGATCAATGGATTGATAGTTTTAGAGCGCAGGGGGCATCTAATTGGTCTAAATTTGATGATCCTATTGCCGAGTGGCTGAAGGAGCGTCAGGATTGATCATCTTAGATACTAATGCGTTAATAACATTATTGACTGCTGACAAGGTCAGTGCTGAGTATTTAAATTTGGTTGCTTATCTTAAGCAGTGTGAACGTTTGACACAGGCTTTACCCATGCCAGCAATAGCTGAATTCATTGCTGGCGATGAAAATGAATCTAGAAGTAGTATGCTTTTAAGTCCAAATTCTAAATTTAAGAATCTGGACTTCGATGCTAAAGCAGCTTTAATAGCTGCACGTATATATAAAGATTACAAAAAGCTTCCTAAAAATCAAAAATCAAAAATCTCAGAATCCTCATCAGAAAGTAAAGGTAGATATTCAGATCTTAGGCATTGCACTTGCGAATAATGCAAAAATGATTGTGACTTGTGATAGAGGGATTAAAACTATTATTGATGCATTAGACTTATCAATTTCAGTTTTTGATTATGCTGATTGTAGTTATTTGAATGAAATGACTAAATTAGTATTTTCGGAAAATAATCATATCCAGTAAATAAGACTTTTATAAAGCTAATATTAGAACTTTAGGTAATTTAAATGTTAAAACAAATAAGCATTGAAAACTTTAAGGCATTTGCTGATCTACAAGAAATAGATTTAGCACCAATCACCTTAATTTATGGGGCAAATTCTTCTGGTAAAAGCTCTATTATTCATTCATTAATGGTACTTAAGCAATCTATATTGTTTCCTAATCTAAAAGGAGGTGTTTATTCTGATAAAAGGATATTGGATGTTGGAAGTTATTCAACTATGGTTTATTCTCATCAAAACAGCAGAGATATTGCATTTGGTTTACGCTTTGCAGATAAAATGTCGAACAAGTTCGATCTCCAAGAAAAACTATTCACAAAATTTGTTTATACATATGTTGATACTGAAAAAAATAAAAAACATATGAAAGACTCGCAAGGATATTCTTTTATAAAAAATATTTATTGTGAAGATGCTAATAGAAGAACAAATTTTGGATATTGTTTAACTAGTAAATATGATGGGAAAAGTGACTCTACCACTAGAAGCTTTACATTGAATATTCTTCCTGAATATGATGTTTTATCACACTCAAAAGAAATAATTAATAAAGATGTTCTTGCACAATTAATGGAATATTTTTCATTCAATGCAGAAGAAGAGCTTGCCATTCCTAAAGGAGCCACTATAGATGGAAGTAAATTTGTCGATTCTTTAAAAAAATTACAGGAAGATGAACTAGACAATAAACTTTTTGAAACTTTAGGTTTTCTAAGTGAAAAATTAAGTAGTCACACGAATCTTATCAAAAAAGAATTAAAGAAAATTAGTTATTTAGGCCCATTAAGAAGTAACCCTAAAAGATATTATTCGATTGATACCGAATTTGAGATTACAGTTGGTAAAGAAGGTGAGAATATTGCTTATTTCTTAAAAAGTAATAAAGAAAATTTAACAAAAAAAATTAATACATGGTTTGAAAGATTTCATATTCCTTATTATTTTAATCCTCGCCCTATTGGTGAGAGAAACTCTGAGCCGTTAATTCAAATTGAATTAAAAGATTTGAGGAATGATGTAACAGTTTCACCTTTAGATGTAGGGTTTGGTATTGGGCAGATATTACCTATCCTAATCGAAGGAGTTGTGCGTGAGGATTCTGTAATATGTGTTGAGCAGCCAGAAATCCATCTCCATCCTAGATTACAAGCAGAACTTGCAGAGTTTTTCGTAGAAACTTGTACAAAAAATCAATGGATTATTGAAACTCACAGTGAAGCTCTAATATTAAGAATTCAAAAAATAATTCGTAATAGAAAGTTAATTAATGGGAAAAGACTAAAACCCGAAGATATTTCAATTTTATATGTAATACCAAGTGATAAAGAAAATGATTATGAAGGAGCAGAAGTTATACAAATTCGCTTAGATGAAGATGGTGACTTTATAGATTTCTGGCCAGAAGGATTTTTCGAAGAACGTATTAGAGAAAAAAGATAAGAGAGTTTGTATAATGTTAACTGAATTTTCTTTAGATAATATGTTTTTTGAATCTGAGCACTTAGATAGTAAAGGTAACAATAGATCATTTATTGAAAGATGGAAAGAATATGGAGTTCTTATTCTAGCTGAAGGGCAAAGTGAAGAAGTTTTTCTTGAGAAGTTAAAGGAAAAAATCCAAAATAAAAAGATACCTGCCACTGTGTATCAGGACTGGCAAAATGCATTTTTGGATAATAAAGTTTTTTTATCTAACAAAAAGTGGGGAAATTATTGTGATTATTCTGATTACTCTGAAATTCTAGCCCTGAATGATCAATTCAAAACAGGTATCACAGAAGAAACTTCTTTCGGCTTAGTTAAATTTCTACCTAACTATATCTCATGTTGTCCAGTAACAAAGTTTGAGGTTGTCGAATTTGATGAGCATCATTCTTCCAAGAATATTCAAAGATCATATTATGAATCAAGAAGTGATATTGTTCGAGATTCTGACATTGCAGTTATTTGGAGCAATAAATTTCATACGCTTGCAAAATATTCGAAAAATATTGTGATTATTGATAGATATTTTTTTGAAAATCTTCGAAAAGATATTGGTATTAAAAAGAAAACCAGTATTGAATGTTTTATAGAGTTTCTAAAGGAATATAATAAAAAATATAATATTACGATTATATCTGTTGGCGGAAATAGTCAGAGTTGTGAAAAAAATACTATTGATACTTTTTTTGATGAGTTAAGCGATTCGGAGCATAGTAATACGTTCAATAAAATTGAGTTAATATCAAAAGGAGAAAGTTTTTTTCAGAGAATTTCTCATGATAGGTTTATTAGCTTCGATGAATTTGTTTGTACCATAGGGGTAGGTTTTGCTATTTTTCAAGGTTACTCCCTTTCACAAACTTCATTCAACATTGTCCGGGAAGAATATTCCTCAATTAATGAGAGAATAAGATTAGCCTATAAATCTTGTGAATGGAAAAAAGAATATCTTCCGAAGGATAAAAAAGCACCTTAAGGTGCTTTTTTATTATTTATGATTTTTATATTCTTTCTAATTTTTCAATAACTAACTTTGATAATATATTGGAAATTCAATATTTTAAAATTTAATAGGTAAAGATTAAAAATTAGTAAATTTTATTCAAACAATTTAGAGAAAAAATATGAAAGACATTGAAATTTTAGAAATAAATGAAATTGGCGATCATGAAGAAGGCTTATCGCTATTATTAGAAGATTCTGTAAATAACGGAGCTTCAATGATGATTATTAACTTAATAAACCAAATAAGTTTAAAATGCATTTTTAGACCGTAGATCATTTTGACATCTTTTTTAATATTTTAAATTGAGTTAGTTAGGAATAAAGATGCCAACAGTTATTGTAGAAAATGATATTTCCCAATGGGATGATTTAACAGGGGAAGTTTATCATTTTCCTAAAAGATATAAGGACTTACTCTTAACTGGTGAAAAAGTTATTTATTACAAAGGACGAATGAGAGATAAAAATTTTGAATCTCGTCGACTAAGTAAGTTTCCTCATTATTTTGGGATCGCTGAGGTAGGAGATGTTATTTCCATCAATAATGACAAAGAACTCTTAGCGGAAATTATTAATTTTAGGCCTTTTATTGAACCAGTTGATTTTCAAATAAATAATGAATATCTAGAAAAAATTCCTAAAAATAAGGAAAAGAATTATTGGAGAGATGGTGTACGAGAGATTGATGAGGATACTTACAATGCAATTATAAGCCTGGCGAATTTGGGGCCTGTTTCAGAAACAAAAACACTATTATCTAATGAGGATAGTCAAAGTTTTGAATCTGGAGTAGAAGGCAAACCAACTCTACAAATCACTACTAAGTATGAAAGAGATCAAAAGCTTAGAAAACAAGCAATTTTAATTCATGGTTATACGTGTGCTGCATGTGGCTTTAATTTTGAAGAATTTTATGGTGATTATGCGAAGGGATTTATTCATATCCATCATATAGAGCCGCTTTTTTCAGTAGGTGAAAAAGTAGTAAATCCTGAGACAGATCTAGTCCCATTATGTGCAAACTGCCATGCAATTATTCATAGAAAAAGAGATAAAACATTAACAGTCGAGGATCTACAAAAAATGATTAACAGGAATGTGGGGTAAAAATATTAATTAAATAATTTTTTTGAAAAAATAGGCAGTTGCTTTAGTTTTTGATTTACGTCGAAAAATGAGATCTTAAATTTGTCATGAGGACACCTGTAAATTAGCAGGGAATGTCGCCTATGGATTACTATTTAAGAAGTAAGGATTGGGCAGCTATATTCTTTAGGTATTTGGGTACTCTCGATATAGTAAGTTTATTAATGGCTAACAATAAATCTTGATCAATGCTATTGAAGCCATATGTGTGACAAATATTCGTACAAAGATAGTTAAATAATTGAGCCGTAACTTCAGCATCTGCTTCTGCACGATGAGCTGTGCCATTAAACTTAATATTGAATAAGTCTGCCATTGCCCCAAGTCGATAACTGGGTTGATAAGGTAAAATACGGCGAGCAAGTTTCAAAGAACAAATCAGTCCATTGTGTGATGGACTTAACTCCTGTCGAATACTTTCTGCTTTTAGGAATTTCTCGTCAAATCCTGCATTGTGAGCAAGTAAAGGATCTGTTCCAATAAAGTCCAATAGAGAAGGAATGACTTCTTCCACTAAAGGAGCATGATTAACCATATCTTGAGTAATGCCAGTCAACTTTGTGATGTAGTATGGAATATTTACACCACAGTTTATTAGTGAAACAAAACGTTCTGTGATTTCACCTTCTACAATACGTAAAGCCGCGACCTCTGTAATACGATCACCAGCCTCAGGGCTGACTCCTGTGGTCTCGAAATCAAGTACAATGATTGGCGAAACATTCATAAAACGCTTTCTCTATTAGAAATTAGGTATTAAAAGCACAACACTTTTCATCATAATAGCTTTAAGTCAAAGATAGCACTAAGTTAACTTATCTTAATATTGAAATGATATTAGTAAGTGATATGTTTAGTTGGTAGGTTATGCCGAGCACAGCCCATTTACACGGGCTTATAAAGAGTGGTCGGGTAAAACACCACAACAAGCCCGAGAGGAAATGAATAACTAAGGTTAGAACCTCTTAAAATAAGATGTGCATATGTTTTGAGTGTTCATTCATCGTTTAACGCACACTCAAAATTACTTGGGTTTTCTTTACATCTTACTTTTTTCAAAAAATTCATCATTTTAGGGTCATATATACCAGCCTTAGTTAGCTGTATACGAGCTTCACGCATCATTTTCATATAGTTTACTTGTTCATTTTTAGGAATATCCATCCAATATTTTGAAGGAATATCACTTTCATATTTAGCAATAATGCCAAATGTTCTGTTTAGTTGGCTGGCTACCCAAGTCCGCGACTTTTGCCCAAAACCTGCTGGAAACTGGTCTTTACGAATAATAAAGTTTGCTGCAATTTGAGTTAAAGGAAAACGAACAATTGCTCCTTTCTCACCTAAACCTTTGTGTAGTTCAAAAGGTTTAAATGCCACAATAGGAGCGGGCACAATATCAATTTCATGATTATTAAACTTCGCACCGGCATTGGTGACATCTACAGATACAGCCTGACCTCCAACATGTTGAACAAGCTTTGGTTGGGCTTCATCATATTTAAATACCCCAATTTTTTTACCGGCAGCCTTCGCGAGAGTATTTATACTTCTATCATTTACAAATAAGTATGCAGGGCCAATTGTGCCTAAACCTGCAATTTCATAAGGACCGACCACCATATTTTTTGCGGCCATTGGTGAAGACAACAGCTTATAGGCATTAATTGCCGTTTTCATATTTGTTAATGCGCCAACTGCATCTAAAGATCCTGTGTATTTATTAAACTGACGGCCACGTAAACCACTAATAATAGCGCCATCACACTTACCGACTTTTAAATCTTCAGCCGCAATGCGTTCATCTACATATGCTTTTAAAGATAGATCAGCTCCCCAGTTTTTAGCTTCAAGTGCATAGTCTTTGGCTAAAGCGAAAGCATCTCCCGATTTACCAATGGGGTCATACACACAAACGACTTGTTGTTTTGCATAAATAGTTGTTGTTAAATATGTGCTTGCAATGAGTAAAATAGTTTTAAAATGATCCATATTTAATTATCCATTATTTAAATTATAAAAATTATTTTATGAATCTTGCTTAGATTAGATATGACATTTAAATAAGAATTTAAAGAGAAAAGGTCAAAAGATGGCTTTATTACTACTTAATGAAGTAGAAAATTGTGCAAGAGAAAATGAAAAATATGACGGAATAGCTATTTATTATAAATACTAATACTTGGTTTCTTGAACAAGTTCTAACTTAATGGGAATGGAAATACATTTCTTGTTGAGTAATCTTAGAAAAATTAATCCGTTCGTCAAATAGTGCTTCATATACAGACAAATCTGTATAAAAAATGCTTCCACTTTGTTAAGGTTTTGTTAAAATAAAATTAAGTTGATATTTATCACGGATTGCCTAGTTTATGGTGAACTATAACAAATTTAATAAAAGTGTCTTATTTATCTGTTTATCGATTATGGGAGGATTAAGTTACGCTGCAGATCCTGATGACCCGATTCGACAGCGAATTCAGGCTGATCAGTCTACTCGTCAACAACAACGTGATACAGCGCTAGAAAAACAAATCCAGCCCAATGTGAATGTCAATCTGGGGCAAGAACAAAATAAAAATTTAGCTCAACAATTACAATATTTACGCTCTAATAGTGAAACTCCTTGTTTTGAAATTAAAAAAATACTTTTAGAAGGTGATTTAGCTCATCAATTCATATCAGATTTTAATGTGATTACGACTGGCAAGAATAATATTATTGGACGTTGCTTGGGTGTAAATGGTCTCAATCAGGCACTTGATCTTGTTCAAAACAAAATTATTGCAGATGGTTATGTCACAACACGAGTTTTGCTTCCTCAGCAAAATATCGCATCTGGCACTGTTCGAGTTCGTGTTATTCCTGGCCGAGTTGATCAGATTAAGTTTGCTGAAGGTACTTCTAAACGTGCTCATTTATGGAACGCTTTACCGATGAAATCGGGTGAGCTTTTAAATATTCGTGATATGGAGCAAGGCTTAGAAAACTTTAAAAGAGTACCTACGGTTGAGGCTGATTTTAAAATTCAGCCAGCAGAACAAAAAAATGAACCGGGCTATAGTGATGTGATTCTTGCATGGCAACAGGCTAAACCTTATCGCTTACATGTGGGAATTGATGATTCAGGTTCTGATGCTACTGGAAAATACCAAGGTACAGCGACCTTGTCACTTGATCATGTGTTGACTTTAAATGATTTGTTTTATGTTAGTTATAATCATGACTTAGGGGGTAGTGGTTCTGGTAAGCATGGTACAGATGGCTTTTATGCAAGTTATACCATTCCATTTGATTATTGGTTATTTTCAACCAGTTATAGCCGTTCTAACTATTTACAAACAGTCGCCGGAAGCAGTGAGACCTATCAATATAGCGGTAAAAGCGAACTTATTAATGCAGATTTGTCCCGAATTATTTATCGCGATGCACACCGTAAAACTGCCGTAGGTTTTGGTGGCTGGTATCGTGAATCACAAAACTATATCAATGATGTTGAAGTAGAAGTACAACGCCGAAAAACGGCGGGATGGAAAGCAAGTCTCGATCATACCGAATATTTTTCTAATGCCACTTTAAGCGGTAATGTGACTTATAAGCGTGGTACAGGCTGGCTTAATGCAATGAGAGCACCAGAAGAAGATTTTGGTGAGGCTTATACACATGTAGGGATTTTACAGGCCAATGCCAGTTTACAAGTTCCTTTTAAAGTAGGGCAACAGAACCTGCAATATCTTGCAGAATGGCGTACCCAGCACAGTAATAAACCTTTAACACCGCAAGACCGCTTCTCGATTGGAAACCGTTATACCGTAAGAGGTTTTGACGGTGAGCAAACGTTGTTGGCAGATAATGGCTTTTTAGTTCGCAATGAACTGAGTGGCTCAATCATGAATAAACCACATTCATGGTATGCCGGTATTGATTATGGAGAGGTGGGTGGAAAAACCGCGCATTATCCAAACCCTTTACCGGGTACCAGTTTATTAGGTGCAGTTGTGGGATTGCGTGGACAAATTGTCCCTCTGCATTTGAATTATGACGCTTTTGTCGGAGCACCGTTGAAAAAGCCAGATCACTTTGAAACGGATGATTACACGACTGGATTTAGCGTGAACTGGACCTATTAATTTAAGTTCAAAGGTCTAGGACGCAATTAATTGTATTAAAAAAAGATTTAGTGAGATTTTAAAATGAATAAGAACCGTTATCGTATTATCTTTAGCCATGCTCGCGGTATGTTTATTGCTGTTGCCGAGATTGTAAAAAGTAAAACTAAGCAAGCAGGACAAAGTCAGGGAACAATGGAAACAGGCTCAATAACGTCTTCTGTTTCACCTATTCATTATAAAAAACTAAATCCGCTTAACTTTGCCGTTATTGGTTGTTTAGGGGCATTGGTGATCAGCTTACCAATGAGTAGTGTTGCTGGAACGCAGATCATTGCAGACAAAGGTGCGCCGACATCACAGCAGCCAACTATTTTAAATAGTGCCAATGGAACAACTCAAGTCAATATTCAGACCCCAAGTGCAGGTGGTGTTTCGCGGAATACCTATACGCAGTTTGATGTTGGTCAAGAAGGTGCGATTTTAAATAACTCGCGTAATAACACTCAAACCCAGATTGGTGGATGGGTACAAGGCAACCCATGGCTTGCAACAGGTGAAGCCAAAGTTATTTTGAATGAGGTAAATAGCAGTAACCCAAGTCAACTTAAAGGTTATATCGAAGTTGCCGGAAAACAGGCTCAAGTCGTGATCGCAAACCCTTCAGGTCTAATTTGTGATGGCTGTGGTGTGATTAATGCAGACCGTTTTACTTTAACCACAGGCCAAGCGGTAATGAATCAAGGTTATCTTGAATCATTCCGTGTCCGTGAAGGGCAAGTTACGATTGAAGGTAAAGGCTTAAATGGAAGCTTAACACCTTATACAGATATTTATGCGCGTGCCTTAAAAGTCAATGCTGGCTTGTATGCAAATGAATTGGGCACGGTACTTGGACAAAATGACATTCAAGTCAAAGACCAAGTTACTCCTCAAATTAAAGCAACTACAGGGTCAACATCTACACCTCAGCCGAACTTTGCCTTAGATGTGGGCCAACTTGGTGGAATGTATGGTGGTAAAATCTTTCTAGTAGGAACAGAGCAAGGATTAGGTGTTCGTAATGCTGGCTCGATTAACAGTACCCAAAGCAGCCTTACCCTGAATACAAATGGTGATCTGGTCAATAGTGGTAATTTGGTTGCAAATAAAGATCAGGTGCAACTTAAAGCTCAAAACATTCAGAATACAGGTAATATCAGTAGTGCAACTTCACAAATTTCAGTTGAGAGCCAAAATTTAAATAACTCTGGTCTAATCAGTAGTGCAGATGAGTTACATCTCCAAAACCAGAATATTGTTAACAATAGTGGTACGTTAAATGCTGCTCGAATAGCGATTAATTCTAAAAATCTAAAAAATAGTGGTTCTATCGAACAAACAGGCATACAAGGGCTTGATTTAAAATCAGGCTCAATGACAAATCTTGGCGGTAAAATTGGAATTGCTAAGAGTAATACTGGTGGCGGTACGGGGGGATCTACAGGTGGAAGTGTTCCGACGGTCCCAACAGATCCATCTAAAGATGGTGGAAGTTTAGGTGTTGTAACTCCAGTAGATACAACTCCAAAAACTTACGATACTGGTCTTATCCATGTGTCAGATGTGCTGAATAATGATCAAGGTGCAATTGTTGCTAATGGTGGTGTAGATTTAGACAGCCAAAATGGTTTAGATAACCAAGGCGGCCAACTTAATTTAGGTGCTATCAATATTAAAGGAAATAGCTTTAATAATAACCAAGGTCAGCTTACTGTTAAAAGTGCCAATATCCAAACCTCAAGTTTTACTAACCAGCAAGGCCAGCTTGCTTCTAATAGTACTCTTAATATTCAAACTCAGTCTGCCAACAATAAAGGCGGAAAAATCCAGTCAATTGGACAGCTTGATTTAGCTGTAATTGGTGAGTTGAATAATGTTGATGGACAAATTGCTAGTGGAGCAATTGTCAATGTTAATGCAAGTGATTTGAAGAACCAGTCAGGTGTCGTGTATTCAGAAAACCAAGCTGTAAATATTAAAGCGAATAAAGCGGTTGATAATACTGAGGGGCTCATTCAGGCTAAAACCAATTTAAATTTAGATAGCCAATCACTTAATAATACATCAGGACAAATTGTTGCAGATCAAATTAATCAGAAACATGTGACGGTTAATAACAATCAGGGATCTATCGCAGCTCAGCAAAATTTAAACAGTATTGCTCAGCAGTTTGATAATACTCAAGGTCAGATTCAAGCTAAATCAATAAAGTTACAGCATGATCAACTTAAAAACACTGGTAGTGTTTATGCAGATCAAGATTTAACGATTACAGGACAAAATACTCAGAATGCTGGTACTTTGGCGGCTGGAAAAAATGTCCAAATTACCAGTTCAACTTTAGAACATAGTGTAGATGGATTGATTGCAGCAGGCCTAGATCGTGAAGGCAAATTAGCTAATGCTGGTAATGTTTCAATTAGTTCAGATCAAGTCGGTTTACATGGACAAACCTTAGCTGGCGGTAATTTAAAAGTACAAGCACAAAGCAATATTGATGCGGCAAAAGGGCAATTGCAGGCACAAAATATTGAACTAGGGAGTGTAACTGGCAACATTTCCACACAAGCTGGAAGCGTAGTTGCCAAAGATCAACTCAAACTAGTTAGCCAGAACCTCATTAATAATCAACAAGGGCAATTAAGTGCTCAAAATATAGTGCTGAACGCCAAACAACTTGATAATAGTCAAGGTAAAATTCAGCATATTGGGAACAATGAATTTACCCTAGGTTTTGTAAACGGTTTAAATAATAAATCAGGTGAAATTAGTAGTAATGCATCTTCAATTAACCTGAACACATCTGCTCTGAATAATGAAGCTGGAAAGATTATCCATGCAGGGAGTCAGCAACTGAATATCACTGCCGATCAATTGCAAGGAGCACAAGGCCAGATTCTCAGTAATGGACAGCTATTATTGAAGGGTGGACAAGTTGTATTAGATGGTGCAACTACTTCGGCGAATCAGATCAATATCTCTGCGGATAGTTTGAGTCATCAAAAAGGTCAAATGGTTCAGCGCGGTACATTAAAACCGCTTACCTTAGCGATTAAAGATCAATTGAATAACCAATTAGGTTTTATTCAGAGCCAATCGGGTTTACAGCTAAAAACAACTACGCTTAATAATCAGGGTGGTCAGTTAAGTTCTGCTCTTAATTATGATGTACAACTTGATGTGGCAGCCTTACTCGATAATAGTCAATCAGGCAAAATTTACGCAGGTCAGAATGGCGTTATTCAAGCTGGTTCTATTGATAATAGTTTAAGTGGACTCATTTCTGCACAAAATGCATTAACTCTGACCAGCTTGGGAATCATTAATAACCAGTCTGGTAAAATTGTGGCGAATCAAGATGTCACTCTTACTTCTAATGGCCTAGACAATAGCAGTGGCCAAATTGGTAGTAGCCAAGGCATTGTAGCGATTAATGCAGGATCTGGTGTAGTTAATAATACTTCTGGAACTCTACAAGCTGAAAAAGATTTAACTGTAACTGCTGACCAGATTAATAACCAATCTGGTCTTATGAACAGCCAAAGTTCACTTAGTTTAAGTAGTCGTAAAGATGTTAATAATACATCTGGACAAATCATTGCTAAACAAGATGTGACTACACACAGTCAAGGTTTGACCAATAATTCAGGACAGATTGGTAGCGTTCAAGGCAATGTCTCATTAGATGCAGGTTTAGGCGATTTGAATAATCAAGCAGGTAAAATACTTGCTGCTCAAGATCTGACTTTAAGCGCTCAAAATTTAGATAATCAGTCTGGTCTTATCTCTGCTCAAAAAAAATTGGCATTAAAAGTTCAGAAATTAAACAACCTTAAAGGTCAAATTCAAAGTGGCGATGCCATAGAAATTACGGGACAAAGTCTGAATAACCAAGGTGGTTCAATTGAGACAAATGCTGATCTTACTTTAAATATCAAAGGTGCATTAGATAACAGTCAGTCAGGCAAATTGACGGGCAACACTACAGAAATTACAGCAGGCTCAATAAATAACAGTAATAAAGGCCAAATTAATGCTACAGATACCTTAACTGTTTTATCGCAACAAGGAATTAATAACCAAACTGGGGTGATGGCCGCGAATCAGAACGTTTCTATTCAAAGTCAGGGCTTGGATAATACGTCGGGGCAAATTGGTAGTGTTCAGGGTTCATTAACCATTGATGCTCAAAAAGAAAAATTATTAAATACTTCGGGTTCACTTCAAGCAGGAACGAGTCTGAAAATCACGAGTGGTGGCTTGAATAATGATTCGGGCACTATTCTTGCGCTTACCGATAATACAATTACAAGCACGGGTGACATCAGCAATAAAGCAGGGAAAATTGCATCGAATGCTCATACCACAATTACAAGTCAGAATTTAACTAATCAGGCTGGAACGATTCAGTCAGGTAGTGGTTCAGCTTTAGATCTGGTAATTAATGGAGCATTAGATAATAGTCAAGCAGGCCAATTACTGAGTGGTGCTGGTTTGAATCTGAAAGTGAATACTTTAGATAATAGCCAGCAAGGGCAAATCAGTGCGCAAGATGCACTAAATATCATCAGTACAGGACTCATCAATAACCAAGCAGGTACTTTGGTTGCAAACCAAAATGTAACTTTGAGCAGTAAAGGTTTAAATAATAATCAGGGACAGATTGGCAGTATCCAAGGCGGATTAGTTATTGATGTTGGAGATCAAGCTCTCACCAATCAGTCTGGCGTATTACAGGCAAAAACTGATTTAACAGCAAAAGCCTTATCTGTAGATAATACAGCTGGACACTTCAGCGCTCAGGGTAAAATTGATTTAACTAGCCAAAAAAATATTAATAATACCCAAGGTTCAATTGTTGCTGATCAAAACCTCAATATCCATAGTCAAGGTTTGATTAACAATCAAGGGAAGCTGGCAACGCAAGGTAATTTAACTGTTCAAGCGGGTACGCAAGCGTTACAAAACCAAGCCGGTATTATTCAATCTGGACAAGATATGTCCGTGATAGCTGCCTCAATTGATAACTCATTATCAGGACAGATTAATGCACAAGGTAGTGCAACCTTACAAAGCACAGGTCTTTTGAATAATGAAACAGGTGTTTTAGCAGCGGGACAGGATCTTACGCTTAACGGTAATGGTTTAAATAACGCCAACGGTAAAATTGGAAGTGTGAATGGTGCATTAAATATTAATGTAGGTTCTTCACTTTTAAATAATCAATCTGGATCATTGCAGTCGTCTGGCGTAATTGATCTTAAAGCGGGTGGTGTAAATAACAAATTAGGCAAAATTACATCATTAACGGCAATAAATATAGATAGCCAGAAACAGGCATTCACGAACCAACAAGGTACGATCAGCTCAGATCAGATTTCAATTTTATCTGGTCCATTTAATAATGATCAGGGCCTTGTGCAGGCGAAAACGTCACTTGTGCTTGATACCAACGGGCAGAATCTGGTGAATACCAATAGTGGTACACAAGGTGGATTACTTAGCCAAGGTAATCTCACTTTAAAAAATCTTAGTGCTCTCGACAATACGCAAGGTTACATTGCAAGTGGGCAAAATTTAGATTTAAGCGCGAATCAGGTTATTAACAACAAAGGAACCTTGCTTGCAACCCAAAACCTGAAATTACAAGGGACAGGTCAAAAACAACTGCTAAATAACCAGTCTGGACAGATTTTGTCGATGGGGGATATGCAGCTGACCATTGAGCAGATCAATAACCAAGGTAAATTAGTTGCAACAGACCCAGATAGCCATATCATGGCCACAGGGCAGCTAGATCTTGTCACTCAGCAGTTAGATAACCAAAATACCTTTACTGATAGTACGTCTGTTCAAGGTATTGATGCTGGTAATCTAAACTTGAGCGCCCAAACCTTGAATAACAAGTCTGGTGCAATCCGTAGTAACCAAAATGCTGTACTTAATATTAGCGGGCAGTTGAGTAACCAATCTGGTGAAATCAGCGCCGTTAAACAGCTTAATTTACAAGGCAATCAGCTTGTTATTAATAACCAAAAAGGCAAGTTGCTATCAGGCGAAAATTTAAATATTACAGCTCAATCGCTTACAGGTGATGGTCAGATTGCAAGTTTGGGCGATGCGAATATTACTCTAAAAGAAAGCTTTAAGCAGACTCAAGAAGGTCAATTACAGGCAAATAACAATCTTAGTTTAAGTACTGCTGCGGATATTACCAATGATGGCAAAATCAATGCAGGCAATATTTTAAAACTAAATGCAGCCAATATAACCAACAATAGCAATGCTCAGATTGAAAGTCACGATACCCAGATTGAAGCTCAAGACCAGATTAATAACACTGGGCTGATTAATGGTGATTACACCACACTAAAAGCAAATACTGTAAATAACCAAGGTACAGGTCGTATCTATGGTACAGATCTTGCGATTAGCGCTAACACTTTAAATAACTTGCCAGATGTTCAAGGTAAGGCTCCTGTTATCGCTTCACGAGGTGATATGAACCTTGGTGTGGGAGTGTTAAATAATCTGGCAAATACACAAGATTATGCGAGCCAGGCACTTATATTCAGTGCTGCAAATTTATATTTAGGTGGTGCTTTAGATGAGAACAGTAAAGCGACTGGTCAAGCCAGTGTGGTTAACAATGAGAGCGCGACCATTGAATCTTTAGGTAACATGCGCTTATCTGCTGCACAGATTAACAATATTAATAAGCATTTCATAACCGATGATAATGTTGAAGTATCACGTATAGATGGCCTAGAAAAATTCTGTAATGCCTGGTGTACCTTTGACGGTCAATATGATGGCGGTAACTGGTTTGAAGACTGGATGAGATATACCTATAGTGAAATTACCTATGAAACCAAAGCCCTTGAATCCGCTCCGGGTCAAATTAAAGCAGGCGGAAATCTGGATCTAAGTGGTGCACAGGTATTTAATGATAAGAGCCAAATTTTAGCTGGAGGTGAGCTTATAAATTTGGGAGGCGCTATTGTTTCCGATAATGGCATAAAAGGGACTAGGAAGGTTGTAGATCGAGGGACAGTATATAAACATTGGGAATATGAAGGTGATTGGGAAGGACCTTTTGAAGTTTCAAGTGAAACAACAATTGATGTGCCGATAGGTCAAGTCACCGATCATTATGAGTTGAACCAAACGAATCAAGATATTACGGATGTTTCTAAGAGTGCTGGTGGCCCAATCACTAATGCACAGATCAAAACAACTCATGTTAATGATTTAACAGCTACATCTAATACAACTTTTGTTGAGCAAGCAGGTGTTGCACAAAATAAAAATTTACAAGCAGCAGGTCAAACTTCTGTAAAAACTGATGTTCAAACTTCAGGGCTGAATGGAAACTCATCTAACATTCAACAAAAAGACAATACCACTCAAATCTCTGTTTTGGACCAATTACAAGGTCAAAAAGCTTCTCAAGTTTCAGGTGTCTCCACTTCAGATCAGGCCACTGCACCAGATCAAGCGGGTACTGGGGAGCAACTCGAAATTCGTACCATTAATAACAACAATATTAAAGTTGCCAATAACGCCTTGTATAGAACAGGAGCTGATAGTAAAGCAGGTTATCTCATTGAGACTGACCCGAACTTTACCAATTACAACAAATGGTTGTCTTCAGACTATATGCTGAATGCTTTAGGACTTGACCCTGCGCTGCAACAAAAACGTCTAGGTGACGGTTTTTATGAGCAGCGTATGGTGCAAGACCAGATAGCTAACTTAACTAGTTATCGTTTCTTGGAAGGTTACGCATCGGATGAGGAACAATATAAAGCCTTAATGAATAACGGGGTGACTTTTGCCAAACAATATGGCTTGCGTCTGGGTATTGCTTTAAGTGCTGCACAAATTGCGCAATTGACCAGTGATATTGTCTGGTTAGTTGAAAAAGACGTGACTCTACAAGATGGAACGAAAACTAAGGCGCTTGTTCCGCAAGTCTATGTAAAAGCACGTGTGGGTGACTTAAAGGGAGACGGTTCTTTACTTACGGGTAATAGTGTTAACTTTAAGTTAAACGGCGACTTACTGAATGGTTCAACCATTGCAGGTCGAGAAGCCGTTCAGATTACTGCAAATAATATTAATAACCTGATGGGCCGTATTCAGGGCAATACCGTTGATATCACCACGAAAAAAGACCTTAATAATATTGGTGGTCAAATCAGTGCCAAAAATGCAATGGCTGTTAAAGTTGGCGGTAATCTCAAAATTGAGACTACGACAAGAACATCGACAACCCAGGTAGGTGGCTTTGGTTCAAGTACAACAGGAGTGGATCGTTTTGCTGGGCTTTATGTAGGTAGTGGCAATAAGATTCAACCGAATAAGGCAACTCTAGTCGTTGATGTTGCTGGAAATACGGTTCTGAAAGCTGCAGAACTCAATAATAGCAACGGCGCAGCGGTGATCAATACAGTAGGTAATGTTGACATTGGAACCGTACAAACGGGTTATAAACTTACAACTTACCGTGATGCACAAAATCATGCGACTAGCCAGAAAACCCAAGATGTCGGTAGTCAGCTGAATAGCAACGGCTCATTATTGTTAACTGGGCAAAATATTAAAGTACAAGGTTCGGGTTTAAATAGCGTACAAGGTACGACTCAACTCTCCGCTGTTAATCAATTAGATATTGAGGAAGGCCGTAAGACTAGCCAGTTTGATCGACAGTGGTATGAGAAACATAAAGGAACTTTAGGCAGTAAGACAGATACTGGATTTACTCATGATCAATCTAGTGAAGCGATAGCAAGTACGATCAGCGGTAAAAAAGTTCTACTCGATGCAAATAATATCAATATTCGTGGTAGCCAAGTCGTGTCGAATGAATTGACTCAAATTCAGGCCAAAGAAAATGTGAACATTACTGCTGCACAAAATCAATATTCAAATCAACAAGAGCAGACTGTCAAAAAATCAGGATTTAAAGCGAGCCTTTCTGATGGCGTGGCAAGTGTAGGTTATGGAAAATCGAGCTTAAATACAAAAGAGGATGGAAAATCTACAACCTTAACTCAAAGTGTAGTTCGTAGCCAAAAAGGTGATACGACAATTATTGCTGGTAAAGATTTGACCACTGAAGCAGCTATTTTAGATGCAGGAAAAGACCTCAATCTAAAAGGTGCAAATGTTAATTTAAATTCAGCATATGCAACCGATGAGCAACATTCAGAAGTTCATAGTAAACAGTCTAGTATTTCGGTTGGTGTGACCTACTCTCCAGCGATGGCCGCTGCCTCTGCTTACAAAAACAGTATGAACAATGGTCAATTTTCTGATAGCGCCGTTGGTCAGGTGATGGCCCAAGGTGAAGCTGTACGAAAAGCATCTATGGCTGCGATGACACCAGTTACTATCCAAGCTGGTAGCAATAAAATAAATCAGGTCAGTAATACATCCAGCACTCAAGCTGTAGTCACTCAAGCTACCGCTAAAGGCAATTTAAATATTATTGCAACAGAAGGGAGTATTAATAGCCAAGGTGCCGAGCTTTCTGCCGAAGGCGATGCATTATTGCATGCCAAGGAAAATATTAATCTGGGTATTGCCGAGAGTCATTCAGAGCAAACTGCTGACCGTAAACAAAGTGGTTTTAGTATTGATAACCGTGATTGGGCTGCACCTGCTGGAACATTCAAAAACAAAAACCAAGGTGATGGTCGTAGTACTCAAACGACAGGAACCCAGCTTTCGGTGGGTGGAAAAACAACCCTACAAACTGGGGAAGGCGATATTAATATTATCGGTAGTTCAGTTGCCTCAAAAGGTGATGTGAACCTTAATGCTGCTCGTGATATCAATATCAAATCGAGCCAGAACAGCCAAAGCCAAAGTGAGCAGAGTTCAAACAAAGGTATTGGTAGTGCGCAGATTTCGGATACGGAGCAGTTCTATGGCTATATGAATGGTCAGAGCCAAAGCAATAGTAAAGGTGTTGAACAGCACCGCAGTCAAGTGGGCAGTTTAGAAGGCAATGTCAATATTCAGGCAGGCCGTCAATATACCCAACAAGTTGCTGACGTTGTTGCTGCGAAAGATTTAAATATTAAGGCGCAAGACATTCAAGTTTTAGAAGGCCATGACACAGGTAGCTCATCTGAAAATAGCAAAGACTTAAAAATCGGACAATTTAGCCGTGTGAGTTCACCACTCATTGATTTGTTGAATGCAGCAGATAAAGCGAAAAACAGTAAAGCAGATGACCGTACCCAAGCATTACAAGCTGTTGCAGCAGGTGCTCAGGGTTACCAAACCTATAGTGATATAAAAGGTGGCGCACTATTTAAAGCTGAATCTGGTATTGGCTTTAGTACCAATAAAAATCAGCAAAATAGCAACTATGCCACTTCGCAACAAAACAACTTAAAAGCTGGTGGCAATGTCAACTTAACCAGTACTCATGGCGATATTCATCTTCAAAATACACAGGTGAAGGCAGAAGACAAAATCAATCTAGATTCTTCAAAAAATATTATTCTGGAGTCAGGTCAAAGCCAAAATAAAGCTGATGGTAAAAACAGTAATGCGGGCTTAAGTGTTGGTGTTGGTGTTTCTGTTGGTGCGCAAACAGGTGCTTACATTTATGGTGAGGCTGGTTTTGGTAAAGGTAGTAATCATTTAGACAGTAATACACATAGCCAAACAACTTTAGATGCAAAAAATATCAGCTTAACGAGTAAAGGTGACACCACACTACGTGGAGCACAGGCAAAAGCAGATCGGATTGAGGCAAATGTAGGTGGTCAGCTTAAAGTTGAAAGTTTACAAGACACTGTTGAGCAAAATACCAAACAAACTGGAGCGGGTGGTCGCTTGCAAGCTTCGTTTGGTACAGCTTGGCAGGCATCTGGTAATTTTAGTAGTAGCAAGGCTTCGGGTGATTCGAATAGTGTTAACCAACAGTCTGGTTTATTTGCTGGAGACGGTGGTTATCATGTAAAAGCAGATAGTGTTGATTTAAAAGGTGGTGCAATTGTTTCAACTGCAACTAAAGATAAGAATGATCTGACCACGAACCGTTTAACTTTTAGCAATATCGAAAACCAAAGCCAGTACGATGCGACTACAGTCAGCTTATCTGGAGGTACAAGTTTAGGTAAAGGTAAATCAACTGGAGATAGCAAAGCATCAACACCAACCAATAATGACAACTGGCGTAATGCAACCAGCTTTAGCCCAAGCCTGCCACAGCATGATTCTGACAAAGACAGCAGTACCACTTATGCGACTTTAAGTGCAGGTAATATTACGGTAGGTGGAAAGTCGACTACGGTTGAGCAATTGGGTATTCATAGCGATGCAGCAACAGCCAACAGAGCGGTTGAGACTTTGCCGAACTTACAAACTATTTTAGATAAGCAAAAGACAGTAGCAGATGCGACGTCAACAATTGCAGCGGCATCACGTACCTATGCCCAAGACCAGATCAAGAATGCAGCAGCAGAAAAAGAAACGATTGGAAAGCAGATTGCCAGTCAATTAAGTCCAGAAGAACAAATTAAACTCAAAGAGATGTCTGCGTCCGATAAGGATGCATATTTAGCGCAATACGGTGTTTATGATGCAGCGCTTGCCAATGAAAAAGCAGCAACCCAACAATGGGGTATGGGAGGTAATAAAGGACGTGCCTTGAATGCTGTTACAACAGTGATTACAGGCGCACTTGGTGGGCAAACTGATATTCAGGTTGCAGCCAATGCACTTGCACCGTATGCAGCACAGCAGATTGGCGAGAAGTTTGGTCATGGTGAGGACAAGAATAAAGCTGCACAATTAGCAAGTCATGCAATATTGGGTGCAACACTAGCTTACTTAAATGGAGGCAATCCAGCTGCTGGCGGTAGTGTCGCAGTTGCGAGTGAGGCAGCGGCAGATTACTTTGCGAATCAATACAACGATGGCAAAACCGCTATTAACCCTGAAACAGGGAAGTTTGATGCAAACTTATTACCGGAAAATGTTAAATCAGGTATTCGAGATTTAACGGCAGCGATTGGCGCAGTTGTTGGTGGTACAGTTGGAGATTCAGCATCGAATGCACAGTTGGCGGGTGTGATTGGGCAGAATGCGGTTGAGAATAATGAATTTTCGATCATTACTAAGGGAGTCGAAAAGAAATTAGCTGATAATAAAAAGGAAAAAGAAGCGCAAGCTCACTTAAGTTGTCCAAAGGGGCAAAGTTGTATGATTCCAATACCTGAAAAGAGCTTGGGTGATAAGGCTTTAAATGTCATCAATAATATGACACTTCGTCAACTTGCCGCAGTGGCAGGTGCAAAATATGATCCTTTGACAGGTGAGGAAATTACACCAAATGAAAGGCAGTTAGCTAAAGCCTCAATGTTAGGATTAGGATTGACCAGAACTGTTTCGGGAGTTACACGATTAACTGATGATGCATTGATTGTAATTGAGAAAAAAATTGTTGAATCATTATGGGGTACATGGAATCAATATCCAAAAGTATTGATTAGTACACCGAATGGACAGCAAGAATTTGCTAATATAGGTGGTCGACTTTATTCTCAACATGCTGTAGCACGAATGCAGCCAAGTTATCAGAGATATTCTTCTGGTGTAGCTGAGGGTACCCTATATAATACAACAGGGAAACCGATACCAGGGATCACTTCTTATGATGGCAGAGAAATGATTAGAGGTAGATCAATTTCACCTAATTATGTTGAAGATATTATTAAGAATGCATCGCCAATCAAGCAGCAAAATGGAAACTGGTCATATAAATCTGGTGATTTAAATGTGATTTTAAGTCCAGATAGGAAGCGTGTAATCACTATTGTGACAGAAAAAGAGTAGTTAAAATGTGTAACAGTGTACTGAATGAATTAGAAGAATTAGTCTCAAAATATATTCATGAGGAAATCAACTTTTATGATTTTAAAGGTTTTATAATTGGTAAAAGTAATACTTTAAATGATTATATAAACTTTAAATATGATTTAGTCATGATAATAGAGAATTGGTTTGAATATGTGGAGTTCTGCTATTTTGAGAAAAATTGGAAGCAGTATTCTTTGGAGTTAGGATTTTTTTTAATTAAAGGAATTAAAAGTTATCCTGAAGAGGTTTCTTTGCCATCAGATTCTATAATAGTAAAAGAGCAATTTTCTCGTTATTTATCCTGATTTAAAGTTGAGAGAAAGGAAGTATTCAGGATTTTGATTGAAAACAGAGAAATGGACTTTTTTTTAGTGAAATAGAGTAATTTAAAAAAAGACTATCAATTTTAGATAGTCTTTTTTTATAAAACTAGAGAACGATTAGATGAAAAAATTAATTAAATTAATGCCAGATTATCAATGCTATCCTTTATGGGAATATGATGAACTTGGTTTAGTAGCTAATTTAAATCCAGAAAATTTACCAATATCAAAGTTATTAATAGATAAACTTATTTTATGGTCAGATAGGTATGATGAAACTTTATGTTTAGATAATCCTATTAATTCTGGTTTTAAGTCCAGAGAGGATGAAAAAAAATTCCAACTATTAGGAGAGGAATTGTTTAAATCTTTAAGAGAAGAGTTAAGTGGTCAGTATGATGTTATCTATGAAATTTAAGAGATCTTAGAAAGATGCTATAAAATTAACCTAAGTATATGATTTTTATAAGTTTGATTATTTTTTAAAAGTGCTTACACATTTGAGTATAAGCATAATTTCCATTCTATTGAAAAACAATAGATTCTATATGCTACATGTTTAACTAACCACAATCCATTTTCAGCTTGGAAAAACTCAAATCCACTCTTATATAGTTTTAAAGAATGAATCTTTAAATACCAATAAAAAAGCGGTGACCAAGCAAGGAGATCAGAGCCGCGCTTTAAATGCAGTAACTACGGCAATTACTAGCGCACTTGGTGGACAAACTGATATTCAGGTTGCAGCCAATGTAATTGGCGAGAAGTTTGGACATGGAGAAGACAAGAACAAGGCAGCACAATTAGCAAGTCATGCAATTCTGGGTGCAACGCTAGCTTAACAACGATAGTAAGACAGCAATTAATCCTGATACTAGTGAGTTTGATGCAAATTTATTAGCAGAGAACATCAAATCAGATATTCGAGATTTAACAGCACAAGCCATAGAGAATTGCTTAAACTTCTTATGAAGCAAAAAATAAAGATCTGATGCACACTTAAGACTGAACATAAGTCTAATCAAACTGTGGTGAATTACAGTAAAGGTCAAAGCTTGCTATAGCAACACCACAGAGAGGCAGAGCTTTATATATGGCAGGTTTCCAAATCTTTTACTCCATTTAACATAATATACATTATACGAACAGTTGTATAATTCAATATTGCCCCATAGCTTGGTAGCTATCTTTCATTTGTTTGTAGTGCTTATTTCTTTCTAGCTATTGCGGTACTTTTAGCTATGTGGAATGAATTTTTATTCTAATTAAATTCAGCACTAGCATCTTCTGACGTTGCTATTGATAGATAATAAATAGGATTTATAAAATCTAATTAAATAGAAATTATGATTAGGTTTGGCTAATAATCGCTTGTTTGATTTTTATTGAGCTTTCTCTCTACCTAGCGCTCCTAGAAATTAAAACTATATTTCGATAGACCATTTTCCTAAAATCTTTAAAGTCTATGCTAAATTCTAATTTATTAACTCTGATATGCTCCAATCCGCAATATAAAGCAAATTTAATTACAGATTGGTTGAATAATGTATATTTAGTCACATTTTTATTGAAATCTATATTTTATTTCTCAGTAATAATTTTGAAATATAAATTATAAATTAAAAAATGAATTATATTTTTATTAAATATTTTAATGTATATCATGCTGTTTTAATTTGCAGTCTGTTTTTTTATTAATCATTATTTTATAAATTTTTATAAATAACAATAACTTAATATTGTTTTGGTGGTTTTATTATTAATAAATTTTTAGAAATCATAACTATTACATTATTTAAAGTATTTAATGTGATTTATATCACGTATAAATTAATGATTTTTTATTATTTAAAGCTTAATGATTGTTTTTAAATTAAAAATAAGGTATCACATATATATAAACTATTTTATAAATAGGTATATAAAATGAAAAATAATATATTTAAACTTCTTGTTTTGATGGTGCTTTCCTCTTCCCCACTATTTTGTTATGCAAGTAACACAATAATGATAAGAGGAAATATTGTTGAAGATACATGTTCAAGAGAACATAGCGAGATAGAATGTGTTGAGGTAAATAATTTAAATATTAAACTTGATAGTGAATATTTAAATAAAGATAGTCTTTTTAAATTAGCTCAACATACTGAGAAAATGGACACAAGCATTGAGAGCATAAGTTCTAACCACAAAGTCGTGCTTATTAATTACCATTAATATCCAAACTTATTTTTGCAGTAAGTTTGATGAAAGAGTGATTTGTCGAATCCATCGCATGTTTTGATGAATTGATTGATGAGTCACTCTTTTTTTATAAAAAATGACTATTTGTATATTTTTCTGTATACATATGCATAATTTATTCTATATAATTGTATTCTAAGAATTTAAGCTTATTTTTCACATAATTTGTTTAATTCTTTTTTATTTACATCGTGTTCTTATGTAATTTTCTTCTCTTTATAGCTTTTCTTTTTTATAAAATAAAAAAACTTTCATAAACAATGATATAGACCATTGATGGTCGGCCTGAACTTCAAATACAAAGCGTGATTTAATTAAAATTATGAAAAAATAATGTGATCTAGTTTGCATTTTGTTTAAGAAGTGTTAAGATCGCCGCATTACTTTTCAAGATGTCAAACACTGGAAAAGTAAGGAAATAAACTTTTATCCAGACTTTTGAGAAAACACTATGAAAAAACTTGCTTTGATCGCTGCTCTTTCGGTTGTAGGGATTGCTAATGCTCAAGCTGCTGATGGTACAATTACAATTAATGGTTTAGTTACAGACAAAACTTGTGACATCGTTACCCCTGCTGGTAAAGACTTCACAGTTACTCTTCCAACTGTTTCTAAACAAACTTTAGCTGTTGCTGGGGATGTTGCTGGTCGTACTCCTTTCCAAATCAACTTAGCTAACTGTTCACAAGGTAAAGTAGCTACTTACTTCGAACCAGGTGCAACTGTTGACTTTAATACTGGTCGCTTACTTAACCAAGACGCTACTGGTGCTAAAAACGTTAACGTTCAACTTTTAGGTAGCAACAACAACTTCATCCCAGTACTTGCTGCGGGTGCAAACGGTGCTCAAGCTAACTCTCAATGGGTTGACGTAGCTGATGGCGCAGGTGCTGACCTTAACTACTACGCTGAATACTATGCAACTGGCGCTTCTACTGCTGGTAAAGTAACTACTTCTGTTCAATACACAATTATCTATCAATAATTAATTGATAGCGGGGTTTCTATGTCCGCATGGAAACCCTGTTTTGTGTAACGCTTTCCTGAATCTTTCTTGGTTGAGAACTCGAAAATGAAATTGAACAGTTATAATTTTTTGTTAGGTTTAGCATTTGCTTCAGCAGTTATTGCACCTGCTACTCAAGCAGAAATTGTAATTCATGGCACTCGTGTAATTTACCCGTCAGATGCTAGAGAAGTTACGCTACAAGTTAGCAATAACGGTTCAAAGCCAGCACTTGTCCAAGCTTGGATTGACGAAGGTGACCCAAAAAGTACACCGGACCAATCAAAAGTTCCTTTTATGATTGCTCCTCCTATTTCTCGTGTTGAAGCAACGAAAAGTCAGACTCTTCGTATTACAGCTTTACCAAATGCTTCTCAGTTAAATCAGAAGCAAGAAACAGTTCTGTGGTTGAATATTTTAGATATTCCACCAAGACCTACTTCAAAAAGTGAAGATACGACGCCTGATAATTTCTTACAACTTGCAATTCGTTCACGTATTAAATTCTTCTATCGTCCTTCATCGATTAAAGAAGATGCGAATTTAGCATCAGATAAGCTTCAATGGATTAAATCTGGTCAAAATTTAACTGTAAAAAATCCTACCCCTTTTCATATCACAATGACTTCTGTTTACCAAAAGGCAGGTGATAAAAAGGTTGATTTATTACCTCAGGGGCTAATGATTAAGCCTTTCTCTGAAGCGTCAGTTCAGCTTAAGAATGGCAACCTTCAAGATATGAGTTTTATTAACGTCAATGACTATGGTGGTCGCGTTGAGCACCCGATAAAACTTCAGTAATCAGATTTATCTTTTTAATAAATTTAAGCACCTATATGTGTAGGCGGACTTAGCTATGCCAAAAAAAAGGCAAGAATCTTATAAATTATTAAAACGCCATATTTGTTACTACTTGGCTTCTGGTGTTGTCACAATGACAATGCCTGTATTCGTGCATGCTGAAGAAACAACTACGAGTGCTCCAGTAGAGGCTGAATTTGATTCTGCTTTTTTAATTGGGGATGCTCAAAAAGTTGATATTTCTCGTTTTAAATATGGAAACCCTGTTTTACCAGGCGAATATAACGTTGACGTTTATGTAAATGGTCAATGGTTTGGCAAACGTCGTATGGTCTTTAAAGCATTAGACCCTAATAAAAATGCAGTAACGTGTTTCACAGGAACAAACCTGCTTGAGTACGGCGTTAAACAAGAGATTTTGTCTAAACACACTACCCTTCAAAAAGAAAATAATAGTTGTTATAAAATTGAAGAGTGGGTTGAAAATGCATTCTATGAGTTTGATACCTCTCGTTTACGTGTAGATATTTCTATTCCGCAAGTTGCTTTGCAAAAAAATGCGCAAGGTTATGTCGACCCAAGCGTATGGGATCGTGGTATCAATGCTGGTTTTCTGTCTTATAGTGGTAGTGCTTATAAAACATTTAATCAGTCGAATGATCAAAGCGAAACAACAAACGCATTTATGGGTGTTACAGCTGGTTTAAATATTGCTGGCTGGCAATTACGTCATAATGGCCAATGGCAGTGGCAAGATACGCCTGCTGAAAATCAATCTAAATCAGATTATCAAGAAACAAGTACTTACTTACAGCGTGCATTTCCTAAGTACCGTGGTGTTTTAACGTTAGGTGACAGCTTTACCAATGGCGAAGTATTTGACTCTATTGGTTATCGTGGTATCGATTTCTCAAGTGATGACCGAATGCTACCAAATAGTATGTTAGGTTACGCCCCGCGTATTCGTGGTAACGCAAAAACCAATGCAAAAGTTGAAGTTCGTCAACAAGGCCAACTTATCTATCAAACAACTGTTGCACCAGGTAATTTTGAGATTAATGACCTTTACCCTACTGGTTTTGGTGGGGAAATTGAAGTTTCTATTATTGAAGCAAATGGTCAAATACAAAAATTTTCGGTTCCATATGCTTCAGTTGTACAAATGTTGCGTCCAGGTGTAAACCGTTATTCTTTAACTGTAGGTCAGTTCCGAGATCAGGATATCGACCTTAACCCTTGGGTAATTCAAGGTAAATACCAACAAGGTATTAACAATTACCTAACAGGCTATACGGGCATACAAGCTACAGAAAATTATGCTGCTGTATTGTTAGGTGCTGCTTTTGCTACACCAATTGGTGCTGTTGCGTTAGATGTGACCCACTCTGAAGCCGACTTTGAAAAACAGTCATCACAATCTGGGCAAAGTTTTCGTTTAAGCTATAGTAAGTTAATTTCTCCGACTAACACAAACTTAACTCTTGCTGCATATCGTTACTCGACAGAAAACTTCTATAAATTACGTGATGCTCTACTTATTCGTGATTTAGAAGAAAAAGGTGTAAACACTTATGCGGCTGCGGGCCACCAGCGTAGTGAATTCCAAATTACTTTAAACCAAGGACTTCCTGAAGGTTGGGGTAACTTCTATGTAGTAGGTTCGTGGGTTGACTATTGGAACCGTAGCGAAAGTACTAAACAGTACCAAATTGGTTATAGCAATAACTACCATGGTTTAACTTATGGTTTATCTGCGATTAACCGTAAGGTTGAGTACGGTTCAAATGATGCGACGCATGATACTGAATATTTAATGACGCTTTCATTCCCGATTAACTTTAAGAAGAATTCAGTCAACGTCAACGTTACTGCTTCTGAAGACAGCCGTACTGTTGGTGCAAGCGGAATGGTTGGCGATCGCTTTAGTTATGGTGCCTCTGTTTCACATCAAGACTATGCAAACCCAACGTTTAACGCTAATGGTCGTTATCGTATGAACTATGCAACTGTTGGTGGCTCTTATAGTATTGCTGACTCTTACCAACAAGCAATGGTTAGCTTAAGTGGTAGTGTAGTTGCGCATTCTGACGGTATTTTATTTGGACCTGAGCAAGGTCAAACAATGGTACTTGTACATGCACCTGATGCAGCTGGAGCAAAAGTTAATAATACTGTTGGTTTAAGCGTAAATAAGGCTGGTTATGCGGTTATCCCGTATGTAACACCTTACCGCCTAAATGATATTACGCTTGACCCACAAGAGATGTCGAGCCAAGTAGAATTAGAAGAAACAAGTCAACGTATCGCACCTTTTGCTGGTGCAATTGCGAAAGTGGATTTTGCGACCAAGACAGGTTATGCAGTCTACATTAATAGTAAAACTGCTGATGGCAACAGTTTACCATTTGGAGCTCAAGTCTTTAATCAAAAAGATGAAGCTGTAGGTATTGTTGCACAAGGTAGTATGATTTACTTACGTACCCCACTTGCTCAAGATAGTCTCTATGTAAAATGGGGCGACGAAAGCAATGAGCGTTGTTCAGTTAAGTACAACATCAGTAATCAGTTGCAAAATAAGCAACAAAGCATGGTAATGACTGAGGCTGTCTGCAAATGAAAAGAATATTATTAACAGGTTTCTTATTTACGGCTGGTCTTGGTGTATATGGTGAAGCTAATGCCGCTTGTACCCCTGAAACTGGATATAACAAAGTATTTAAGACAGTAGATATTCCTATGGCAGTTGGACGTGTGGTAGTTCGTCCAACTGATGAAGTTGGAAAAGTATTAAGAAAAGCTACCTTCCCAATTACTCCTAATGGTTCAACTTACTGGTGTGATTCATATGGAGGATATTTAGAAGCTAATCTTACACAAAATTATGCTATCAGCCCCATAGGAAATAGTGTCTATTCAACAAATATCCCTGGGATTGGTATTCGCCTATATCGTGAAGCAGAAAATGCTACAAATTTCTCTGGTTATTATCCTTACCGAGCAGCCACTCAAAGGAACACAAGATATACGCTAGCAACTGGATATTTTGTTGTCGAAATTGTGAAAACTGCTGCGCAGACTGGTTCTGGCACCTTGGTACCTGGCCGTTATAGTACTTATAATGCTTCTGGTTATTCAGCTGTTCCATGGTTAACAAGTACTGTATATGGTAATGCAATTACCATTGCTTCTTCTTCATGTGAAATTCAAGGTAATATCAATAAAGTTGTACAGCTTCCAACCGTTACAAAGGCGGGATTCAAAGGCGTTGGTTCTACTCAAGGCGAACAAACCTTTGATATGAATATCTTATGTAATGGTGGTATCAATCCAACAGGTTATGAAGAGAAAAACCTCATTAGTTTAACTTATGACTTTACCCAAGACGGAACAAACACTCAGGTACTCGCAAATACTGCTCCAACATCTGAAAAAGCAAACGGCGTAGGTGTACAGTTACTCTGGAACTATCAAAATAAAAATCAGGTCATCAAAAAAGGTGACAAATTAGCCTTAGGTACATTGTCTTCTAACCAGACAATTCAATATAACGTACCAATGACTGCCCGCTACTATCAAACTGCAACAAATGTGACTGCTGGTAAGGTCCGTGCAATGGCTACTGTAACTATTGAATATGATTAATCATATTCAATAGTTTTTTAAACCTAATAATTTTAAATATTAATAATAAATTTTGTTTTATCACTACTTTCTAAGAATTTTATACTTAACTTAATAGGAATATTTATGAAAAAAATAGGTATAGTTGCTGTTAGTGCAATTACATTATGTTGGGCAATGTATGAGGTATCTTCTGATAATACGACTACCGTATCGCAGAATGAATCTAGCCAAAAAGTAGCATCTAAAAGCATTTCGTCCACTACAAAGAATGAAAAGTTAGCGTCTCAAACCCTCTTGGCTAAAACTACCGCCCTTAATTCCTCTGCCCCAGTCTGTAAATATAATTTTGATGCGACTCAAGAAGATTATGATCTCTGGAACAATGAACATACTGACTATTGGCCAATTAAAATATTCCCATTAATAATTGGCCAAAAATTTAGTCTTAAAGTAGAGCCTATGCCAGAAAATGAGTATGGTACTGTAGAGTATGTAGCTAGAAGTAAAGCTAGTCTTAATTCTACTAATGACATTGGTGATTTAATAATACCTCACACAGGTATTATTGCATTTGAAATAGAGCTTAAGATCCCAACCTCAGCTCTTGGGAGCTCATCACTTGGTAATTCTGCTTATTACTCTTCTGGCATTGGTTTTAATGGTGTAACAAATAATGGCTATACAGTCAGATCCAATTTTAGGTTTAATATGGGTACTTATGATCCAGATTTTGGTGAGAATCCTGCTAGATTAAGCTATTCTGTAGCTTACCGACTTAGTGATGAGACTGGCCCTGACAGTCGATATTCTAAAGGTCAAAACATGACAAATAATGCAAATGGATACCAAAGATTAGGTATTTATATTAATCAGAACACTAAGCAAGTTGGCTTTATTATAAATGGTGTTGATCAAGGATATAAATCTACTTTGCCTGCGCCACTTGAGAATATACGCTTTTTTGTTTCAAGTGATATATCAATAGATGCCGAACAATTATTTGGACAAGAGTTGTCGAACGAACTGATTACTGACCGTAATGCGCTACAGTTTAACTACCCTCAGGGTACCACTGACATGTGTGGTAATGCCATTTAAGATATAAAACTATAAATCGTAAAAAAGGGCTGAATCACAGCCCTTTTTCTTTTATTTAGAAATGAATGACTGTACGAATTGATTTACCTTCGTGCATTAAATCAAAAGCGGTATTAATGTCTTGTAAAGGCATAGTATGAGTCACAAAAGGTTCAAGTTGAATCTCACCTTTCATAGCATCTTCGACCATTTTAGGAAGTTGTGAGCGGCCTTTTACCCCACCAAAAGCAGTACCCAACCACTTACGGCCCGTCACTAACTGGAATGGTCGTGTCGAAATTTCTTGGCCTGCACCAGCTACACCAATAATAACAGATTGTCCCCAACCACGATGTGCGCACTCTAGAGCCGAGCGCATAACATTGACGTTACCAATACATTCAAATGAATGATCTACGCCCCAGCCTGTCATTTCTACAATCACTTGCTGAATAGGTTGATCATAATCTTTAGGGTTTAAGAAATCGGTAGCACCAAACTGTTTAGCAAGTTCAAATTTATCTGGGTTTGTATCTACGACGATAATGCGCCCTGCTTTAGCTTGACGTGCACCTTGTACAACCGCCAAACCAATACCGCCTAGACCAAATATAGCAACAGAATCACCTTCTTGTACTTTTGCTGTGTTATGCACGGCGCCAATACCAGTTGTCACACCACATCCAAGTAAACAAACTTGTTCGTGATTCGCTTTAGGATTGATTTTTGCTAATGATACCTCTGCAACTACCGTATATTCACTAAAGGTTGAACAACCCATATAGTGATAAATTGGTTCGCCGTTATATGAAAAACGTGTGGTTCCATCCGGCATTACACCTTTACCTTGAGTAGCACGTACCGCAACACATAAGTTAGTTTTTCCAGATTTACAGAATAAGCATTCTTTACATTCAGCTGTATAAAGTGGAATCACGTGATCACCTGGTTGAACGCTTGTTACGCCCTCACCCACTTCAACCACAACACCTGCGCCTTCATGACCTAAGATGGCAGGAAAAACACCTTCTGGGTCATCTCCAGATAATGTAAAAGCATCGGTATGACAAACGCCCGTATGGGTAATTTTTATTAAAACTTCACCCGCTTGAGGTGGTGCAACATCAACTTCAACAATTTCTAAAGGTTTTCCTGGGGCAAAGGCGACAGCTGCACGAGATTTCATCTTTGGGTTTCCTTTAAATCATTCGGTATTTATAGTCGAGCAAAATAGATTATATATTGATAATACAAGAGCTTAATTTTGCTTAAATTACAATTGGCTTTCATGACAATCTATCACAGCATAGCCAGTCAAATACATCTAAGCAAGCCTACATTTAAAAAAGAAGAAAACCTCTTACTTGAAGAGGTTTCTTATCAAATCATTAGCTTATAAGCAGCTTGTTTTTACTTAGAGGTAAATATCTGGTGGATATGGTGTGTTATCACTAATTGGAGAATAAAGTGTATTTTCAACAAAGAAGCCATTGGGGGCTTGAGTGGTATCAATCGTAATTGAATCAAACATAACTTGTGGATATGCCCAGATAAATTGCTTCATTAACCCTAAAGAAACATTGTTTTTCATGTCACCAAAAATTCGTTGCCAAATAGGTGTTCGATATGGCTTGTTTTTATCAAAACCATAGATATAAGCAATAGAGGCATCGGGAACAAAACCAGATAAATAAATGACTTTGTTGGCAGGGTAGCCTAACCCTTGTATAGGAATCTGAGAAACTGCCTGATGTGCCAAGTCTAAGCGAGCTTCTAATAGCCAGTCATAAGCCTCTGTCATCATGTAATCAAAATTAGGATATGAGTAGTGCTGGCTTGGATAGTTAATATAAGTAGCTAAAGTCTGAATTGGGGACTGAATGGAAGGAAAGAAAATGAGCGGACTAACTTTGGCACTGGAATATTTTGCTTTGATCACGCTACGAATATTTTGACAGGTTTGTCCTAATTTATTTCTAAGCCATGTTTTAAACTCATCATAAGGCGTTCCTGTTTTATTCATTGCTTCATAAATTGTACCCAAATCTGGTGCATATAATCCTGTATCTGCATTAAAAGCCAGTTTTGTTGGATAGTCATACACACAAGGTAGATTCGTGTCAGTGTTATACCACCACCAAGGTTCACCAATCTGCATATTTACATCGCATTCACCCACTACCATTGCATCTGCAAACTCAATAAAGACTTTATGTAGATATGCCAAAGCATTCTGGTGACTTAAACTAAAAAAATAGCTCGGTGGTTGGTAGCCTGTTTTACCTAAATTACTGTTCCAGTCACGCTGTGCCCAATATTCATTGGCCCCCAAGGAATACATTTCAAAGCTTACCCCAAAGATGGGTTGCAAACTGGCGTTATGTAAAGCCTGGGCATATTTCTCATGCCATTTACGAGTGCATGAGTTAACGACCGCCTCGCCTGTCACCAACGTATCAGGTATTTGCCATTTATTAATATCGCTTTTCCATGTCATTTCTGGATAATGCGACATTCCACAATAGTGGTTAACGAAACCCTGGTATCCCAAAGCGACCATATTGTTGACTAGGCGTTGCGGGTTTAAGTCATAGTGATCATCATAGCTGGTGCAGATGCCATAATTGTGCTGTGGCACAACTACGCGGCTCAAATTTAACTTTGCATTTGTTCCAGTTACAATGGAGTTAGTGAGGCGAATGTAGCCATCTTTTGGTTGACTTAAAGGTATAGCGGTTTGACCATTATAGTCACTGGTAAAGCCCGAAAATGAGATTCGCTGAATATTGGTTACCGGAAAGCTATCTGTAGCAGAGAAGCCTGCTTTTACTGTATCCCAATTAATACGAATATGCGCCGTTCGCGAGGAAGGATTATTTGCGTAATTAAATAGAACAATATATGCAATTTTATTTACGCCATTTTCATTGTAGTACACCGTTAAAGTGGGCGTTAAACTTGGATTGTTCAGCACTGGCATAGAAGCCGATAATTCAATATCAAAATCCCACACTACCCCTGCATAGCTATATTTGGTTTGATACGCTAAAAATTTATGATCTTTAGTGTCATAAGAATCCCAAGTAATTCCAACCAAATCATTTGTCATACGTGATCTAAAAGATGCTTCAAAACCATTTCCATAGTTCGTAATGGCGAAAGACATCGTTTGCGGGCCGTCTATTCTCCAATAAATAGGGCTAAACCGATCAATAAGTGTATTCTGAGTGATTGGACGAGGTGATGTATTAGTATTATTTTGTACATTCTGTGAGTTATTTATCATGTCTACATTCTCTTAATGTATTAAGAAATTTTATATTAAATAATAATTCCTATTTTATTGTTCAGATAAGTAACAATGACGTTTAAATTATTTACAGTTTATATTTTTCATAAAGTTCAAAATAAAATTAAACATGAAATCTTAATATTATCCTAAAATATTTTTACACTGAGGAGTTAATAAATGGAAACTTTTATACAGCCTATAAATTTTAAGGGTTTGTTTTTATTTACTCCACTTGTATTTGCATTATCAGGTTGTACAGAAACTTTATATTCCAACACAACGTCACCCGCAAAGACCTTTTCGGAAAGTAACTCTTATCCAGAGATCGACCCAGTGTTAGGAGAAAAGTTACAACCTAATGAAAAGTTAATAGCCGATCACATAGCTCAAGTCATTGAAAAATCGATTCGGGAACAGTATACGGCTGGAAATGCTTTACGTGATGCACATCCTAAGGCGCATGGTTGTGTTCGTGCCGATTTTCATGTCTCAAAAAATATACCTGCCCAGTTTGCTAAAGGAATGTTTATTCCAGATCGAAGTTATCAAGCATGGATTCGATTTTCTAATGCTTCAAATGACGCCTCTAATGCCGACATTAAAAAAGATGCACGTGGCATCGCAATAAAAATTTTAGGTGTGTCTGGACAGAAAATTTTAGAAAGTGAAAAGCAAGCAACTACTCAAGATTTTATTATGATTAATCATCCAGTCTTTTTTGCGAATGATGCTAAACGATACCTTTCTTTTATGAATGACGTGAATAGCCATAATATGATTAGAAAACTTCACATTCCATTCGCTTTAGGTTTTAAGGGAACAATGAATGCTCTTGGAGCACGTAATTCACAAATTGCAAATCCATTATACGCACGTTATTGGTCTATGGTTCCCTATCAGTTAGGACTTGGTAATGATCGACAAGCAGTTAAATATTCAGTACGTGCTTGTTCAATGCAGCCAAATAATCTACCTAAAAATCCTAGTCATGATTTCTTAAGAGAAGCTTTAAAGAATACTTTGCAAAGTACAGATGCTTGTATGGAATTTCTTATTCAACCACGAACTTCAAATCAAATGTTGGTAGAAGACTCAATGACAGAATGGGATGAAAAAGCAGCTCCTTTTTATCAAGTAGCAACTATTCATATTCCCAAGCAGAACTTTGATACACCAGAACAAAATAAGTTTTGTGAGAATCTGTCTTTTACACCGTGGCATGCCCTACCTGAGCATAAACCATTAGGTGCAGTAAACCGAATGCGTAAAGTCATTTATGAAAACATCAGCAGAGTTCGACATGATATGAATTCAGCTCCTAGACAAGAACCTTAAATACTTTATCCATTGTGGTTTGGTATAAAATTTTTTTACAGATGAGTGTTTGCAATTGCTTCTTTTTAAGGGAGATTTTTGCTTGTATCGATAGTAATTCGATCAATGAAATCTGCCAACCATAAAATAAAATCATCTTCGCTTTTATGCTTTGGAATCAAACTCATATCTAGCTTAATAGGAAGTTCATTTTTTACACTAATAACAACACCTTCGAAGTTCACAAAGTTATATAAAAACTTTAGTTCAGTGCCTGCAATAGCTTTTTTTATTTCTACAATAAGATTGTTTAAATTTCTAAAATGATTGTTTGAATAAGAACTTTTAATATTTTTATTAATTTTTTCTGCTAATAGTAAATATTTTGGCATTTCTATCTCCTTATTAATTATTTGTAAAATATAAGTATAAGTTGAAAGCTATAAAAATAAGTTTTTAATTTTTATTAAATTGTTTCTGTATTTTTAATTTTAATTGATAAGTTATGTGCAATATAACTGTTTTATTGATTTAAAATGTGATTTATTTGGGATTTTATTCTGATTAAATTGGTGGGTATTCTTTAATCTCAGTTAAGGATAATTAATTAAGTTTTATATTAAATAGGCTCAATATTTAAAATGTTGAGCCTATTTAATTTTTAATATTCACTTAAGACTAAAAGTAAAAATTTACATCTTAAGTCAATTTTGGGAAACTCTTGATTTTATGAATTTTCCCACATTTTCTGCATTCTTTAACTTCGTCATGAGTAATATCAAAGTCATATTCCCAGACATGAATACAGAAAAGCTGTCTAAGGTTGTGGAGCATAGACACCTCCTTATAAAAAACCAACTAATTAGTAAGTTCTTTATGAATGTAGTTCGCTTATTTTGATGAGTTCTCCTCTTTAGCTTTATCCTCCTTGTGTTTACAGCAGTAACCGAAAACAGCCCCAGCACCAAAGAAAAACATAGCTTTGAACATACTTATCTCCAAACGATAGTTAAGTAAATTTAAAATTAACATTGAAGGTTGTATCTGTTTTTAGGCCAATGAGACAGATTCTGTGCGTTATGCAAACTTTTGTGAAAAGTTATAACAATATATTTTTTATGAATAAGGTGGGTAAAATTAAAAAACCGCCCCAGTAGGCGGTTGCTGAATTTACAGCGAGATATAGAAGTGTAGTGGACGATCACTTCTATATTTTTTATGTACTTATTTTTCTTGGCTTATAATTTTATTAAAGGCATCAGATTTGAAATAATTAATGATCATCTCTCCATCATCTTGTGTAGAAGATGATACTTTGGGTGGTTCCTCATAATTAAACTTAAAGTCTGGAGGAATAAATTTTGAGATTGGTGGAAGCTTTGCCTCACCTCCTGTTGTAATTCTTTCAATAAAACCTGCAAGCCAGAGTATATATTCATCTTTATTTTTATAGTTAGGCATAAGGCTCATGTCTAACTTAATGGCACACTCCTCTAAAGGCTTAGTTAGGCATTCCTCAAAATCTATAAAATTGTATTTAAGTTTAAATTTGGTGCCTTTAATTTCATTACGAATTACACCAACTAATTGATTTAAGTGTTCTGCCGAGCTTTCTGAAAATAAATTTTTGTCCTCAATCTTTTTATATACATTCTCAGCGATGATTAAATATTGTGGCATCTCTATTTTCTCCCTTTTATTATTAAGCTACTCACTCAGCCCTTTAAGGAAGTATGATAGATATCATGTTTTCTAATGTAATTGTTGTGCTGGCAATTGTAATTAGTGTGTTTTTGCGAAACCTGCAAGCATAACCATCCGAAAAAATTAAATTTAATGCAGACTAAGTCTCATTTTTAAAAATTCTTTAATCAAACAATATGTTTAGTTCATTTAAAGTTGGAAGTTCATCGTAAGATTCATCTGCATCTACTGTGTTTACCCAATTTGACTTTGAAACGATACAAAAATTAAGCTTTTTTAGCACAACAATATCTTGGTCTAATAAACCTAATGGAATCCACATAAAATCAGTAGTGCCTACCAAGTTAGGTACTGGTGAGCCACATTGACTGCAAAATGAAGATGTGAAGCCAGTTTCTTTTTTATAGGTACGGACAAGTTCTAAACCTGATAACCATTCAAATTTATCCTTATTTACTAATGTTGCTGCATTTGCCCCCGTTCCAGTTTGTTTACGGCAGAGACTACAGTGGCAATGATAGACCGTATTTATTTTCTTAGTAACTGAAAATTTGACTTCATTGCATAGACAAGAACCCACTTGGCTCATCTCAGGCATCCTTAAAAAAATAATATTGAATATAGCATTAGGCATAAAAGGGTTAAATTTAACTTTATATTTTTAAATAGATATATCTCTATAAAAATAAAGAATTGCTAGCGTTGAGGCTTGGCAGAATGTATTTATAACGTTTAATATGAATTTTGACATATAAATTGAATATAAAAATGCTGTGATGTGCTTATCTTGGATGCGACTTTAAAAGCTTACATGATTAATCAAATTTATCAGCAGTATAGTAGTATGGCATTAAATGCTTGGGGCTTTACACATACACCTTCGTATAACGGTACATACGACCCTGATGAGAATGATATAGTGACGAATAGCTTTAATTGGTTGAATGATGAGCAAGCTACAAAAAAAACAGAACAAGGACTGACTGCTTTTGTGGCATTAGATGATGCCTTTATCAGTATCGCTTCTCGTATGTATCTGATTAGAAATGCAAAAGAAAAAATCGATTTACAATATTATATTTGGACCAATGATTTTGTTGGAAACTTAATGCTGCACGAGTTACTAACGGCGGCAGATCGTGGTGTAAAAGTTCGGTTACTCATTGATGATCAAAATGGAGTAAAGCTGGATGGAGTTCTTAGAAGCCTTCTCCACCACCCCAATTTTGAAATTCGATTATTTAATCCATACAAGTTTAGATATTTAAGAATTTTAGACTATATTTTTCGGTTCAAAAAAGTAAACCATCGCATGCATAATAAGTTAATTATTGCGGATGGCGTGATTGCGGTAACAGGCGGTCGAAATATTAGTAGTGAATATTTTGACGCAAGTAGTAAATTTCAGTTTACAGATCTAGATATTTTATTTTATGGACATACCGTACAACATGCACAGTCTGTCTTTAATGATTTTTGGCAAAGTGATTTAAGTCAAAATGCTACTGAGCTGGTGGGAACATGTGCTGTTCACCATTTGCAAACACTAAGGCAGCACTACCATGATTTAATTCATGAAAGTGAAAATCATACTCAAACCGAAGATAAGCTTTACGATGCTCAAAGCTATTTAAAAGAACTTTTAGAGCACTATCCAATCCAGTGGTCAAAAGCATATTTTGTTGCTGATTCACCTAAAAAAATCTTAGGACTGGCCGCTAAAGAAGAAATGCTTTATGGGCAAGTCCTAAAGATTATGGGTGAACCAAAGCAGCATATCGAATTAGCTTCTGCTTATTTTGTTCCTACCCAACAAGGCACTTACTATTTAAAACAACTCAAGGTACAAGGTGTTAAAGTTAGGGTTTTAACCAACTCTTTTGCTGCAAATGACGTAGCAATTGTGCATGCTTTTTATAGTCAATATCGAGTTGAGATGCTCAAAAGTGGTGTAGAACTATTTGAGTTTAAGCCCTTTTTAGAACGCAGACGCAGAACTTGGTATGAAGTGGTGACTGGAAGTGTGATCCCTGCTAAAGGTAAAAATAAATCGAGCTTACATGCCAAGTTTTTTGATGTAGACGGTAAAGTATTTATTGGTTCGTTTAACTTTGATCCACGTTCGACTTACCTAAATACTGAGGTCGGTCTGGTTATTGAGTCGAGTCAATTACAAGCGCAAATTTCGGTCATGCTCGATCAGCACTTACCTCAAGTTGCTTACCAGCTTAAGTTAAATAGTGAAGGCAAAATTGTTTGGTTAGATTATCAGTCGGATGGAAAGATTGTTGAATATGAAAAAGATCCAGATACGAGCCTTTTCCAACGTACCATGATTAAAGCTGTTTCATATTTACCAGTTGAATGGATGATGTAACAGCATTTCAAGTTTACTTATAAAATGCCTATCTCTTTAAAGAATTTTTGATAAGCCTCTGCTTTCTTCTCTAGCGCTAATGGATATGCTCTAGAAGAAGATGGTAGACGATATAAATTAATATTTCGTCCAGCAAAGTAAGTCGAGGTAGACATTCCTATAAGCGGTTTTTCGGTGTGTTCTGGTAAAACTGATATTAAAGTATCAGTCGCTTTATCGCCTGTGGTCATAATGGTTTGACATAGAGGAATCTGCTGAAGTAAAACCGCAAGATCTGTTGGTGTTACTATTTCAAGAAATTTATCTGCGGCATTCCCTTTCAACCGCTTAATTTGATAAGCGGTATCAAAGATTGCAATACCAGTTTCAATCAAGAAGTTTCGAATACGTTCTTCATTAAAATTTTTTTGGCTTTCACTTAAAAAGTAAGTTTTGTCTTGGAAAAAAATTAAACCGAAAATACGCCACATATCATTTTGGAAATTAGGATAGTAAAAATCCATCTTCCATTTATTACGTGGCGGTGGAAAACTGCCTAACATTAATAAACGGGCATTTTCAGGTAAAAATGGCTCAAGTGGATGAGTTTCTATCTCAATTATCATAAAAAATCAGTATTTACTTAAAAATTTTATAAACAAATTAACCTATTTTTTAGTTAATCACGAGTCATGAAATGCAATTTCTCTTAATTAAAGCGTTAAAGGTTGTACAAAAGCGATCATTATTGAGGAATGCTTATTTTAAAAATACTATGTGAATGTTGATTTAAATAATCGACTTGACCTTTATGGGCAATCACAAGGGCTTGTACAACCGAAAGACCTAACCCAGTGCCGCCTAACTCTTTATTTCTTGATTGTTCTAACCTGAAAAAAGGGTTAAATAAATCTTTCCGATGCTCAGCTGAAATGCCAGGTCCTTCATCTTCTATTTCAAGAATCCAGTTATTCTGTTCCTGTCTGGTTGAAAGTATTAACTTTCCCGGATTTGCATAACGTGTAGCGTTATCCAGTAAAGCAATTAAAATCTGTTCAATTCGCCGTTGATCACACTCAACTTTTGGCGTCTCAATATCGAAAATGACTTTAAGCTGAGCTTTTTCTAATTTTTCTTCAAACATGTGCACGACTTTGTGAGCAGTTTCATTAAAACAAATCGTTTCGAGGTTAAGTCTAAGCTGTTGGTTTTCAAAAAGACTCAATGTACGTAAATCTTCGACTAGGTTTGAAAGACCTTCTACTTGATTCAGTAAGTTTTTAAATAAAATAGGGTCAGCTTCAAAAACACCATCAATAATTCCCTGCAACCTACCTTGCAAAATGGTGACTGGCGTTCTTAACTCATGTGCAATTGCGGCATTCCAGACATGGGCATTTTCAACTGAGGTCTCTAGTTTTTGAGCCATATCATTAAAATTATCCATAAGCTCACCAATTTCAGAAGAATGATGTATTGGTTTTTCAACTCGTGCGCTTAAATCCCCATGACTAATTTTCTTAGCTGCATCGGCTAATAGATTAATAGGCACAATAAAACGTTGAGCAAGCTTAATGCCTAAAATAATTGATAATGCTGTGCCAAATAGAAGCACGGCGAATAACCATATACCATCTAGATAGTGGAAGAACTCATCACTTTCTTTCAGCTTTTCGAGAGATATAAGCCCTACTTCAATTGCAACATAGTAGGTGCCATAACCTAAAATTAGCGAACTCAGCGTAACACTTAGGCTGGTAAAACTCAGTGCAATAATTAGTTGTTTACTAATGCCCGTTTTATTTTTCATGTGGATGATCCAACCTGTAGCCTACACCACGAACATTGATGAGCATATTTCGTAAACCCAGATCTTCTATTTTCTTTCGTAGCTTACTGACATGACTATCGACCGTACGTTCTAATGCATCTCGATCTGGTAGACACTGATTCATGAGCTCTGAACGGGTAAAGACTTTATGAGGATGCGGTAACATCAGTAATAAAATTTTGTACTCAGTTAGAGTTAAATTGAGTGTTTGTTTTTGATCGCCCGAATGGATGTAAGCAGTATGAATTTCGGTATTCACCTCAATATTTTTATAAATCAGATTTCGGTTAGGAGTTTGCTGGTTTTGTTGAGTACGTCTTAGTACTGCTTGTACACGTGCGACCACTTCATTTGGGTTAAAGGGTTTTACGACAAAGTCGTCTGCTCCAATTCTTAAAGCCATGACTTTATCAATTTCTTGATCTAAAGCCGTAAGCATAATGACTGGTGTTGCTGCTTTTTGCCGAATTTTATTCAGTACTTCCCACCCGCTCAGTTCCGGCATTTTTATATCGAGAATCACCAGATCAATAGGTTGCGCTGCGTGTATTTCAATTGCCTGCTTACCATTCATGGCCCGTACAACACGCATACCCTCACGCTTAAGATAATGTTCAATAATATCGCCAATATCATATTCATCTTCTACAACAAGAATAAGCTTATCCTGACAATTAAACGTAAAGGTTGACTCGAACATAACAATAAGACGCGGGAAAAATTTGATTTATCATACGCGTATTTTTTGATAGATCTCCACACTTTTTCCACATATTCGTGATTTTGGTTACACATACATCAAAAATAATGCCAGCATCTAGAAGTCCATTAGGTGTTATAAAAGTGCAAAAGCATTTTTTAGTTCCATTCGTTTTATCTTTCGTTTTTGTGTTAAACGGCTGTGGCAATGAACAAGTAAGTGATCAAACACAAGTATCTACGGCTAAGGTTACCATTATTTCAATTCAACCGCAGTCTATTAACTTTAGTGAAAATCTACCGGCGCGCGTTCAAGCTTTCAGAACTGCCGAAATTCGTCCTCAAGTTGGCGGTATTATCGAAAAAGTTTTATTCGCTCAAGGTAGTGAAGTTAAAGCTGGACAACCTCTATACAAAATAAACTCAGAAACATTTGAGGCTGATGTAAATAGTAATCGAGCGGGTTTAAATAAAGCTGAAGCAGAAGTAAACCGCCTAAAAATACAACTGGAGCGCTACCAGCAACTTTTACCAAGTAATGCGATTAGCAAGCAAGAAGTAAGTAATGTCGAAGCGCAATATCGACAAGCGATTGCAGATGTTGCTCAAATGAAAGCGTTATTGGCTCGTCAAAATCTTAATTTACAGTATGCGACAGTGCGAGCACCGATTTCCGGACGTATTGGTAAATCATTCGTAACGGAAGGCGCTTTGGTTAGTCAGGCTGATAGCAATACTATGGCGACCATTCAACAAATTGACCGCGTTTATGTCGATGTAAAGCAGTCTATTGGAGAATATGAGCGCCTACAGGCGGCTCTACAAAGTGGTGAGTTGTCTGCCAACAATCAAAAAGCTGTACAGATTTTGAATAGTTTGGGACAGCCCTATAACGTTACAGCAAAAATGCTGTTTGAAGATATTAATGTGGACCCTGAAACTGGGGATGTCACCATTCGTATTGAAGTGACCAATCCTGAAAGAAAATTACTGCCGGGTATGTATGTCCGCGTTAATATTGAGCGTGCTTCGGTTCCTCAGGCCTTACTCGTGCCAGAACAAGCTATTCAACGCAATATGAATGGCGATCCTCAAGTTTATGTAGTGAATGCCAAAGGTGGCGCAGATGTTCGCTCAGTAGAGTTAGGGCAACAATATGAGCAGTTTTATCTCATCAATAAAGGGCTGAAAGCAGGCGAAAAAGTTGTCGTTGAAGGTATAGAGCGTATCCAGCCCAACCAAAAACTGGCAATTTCAACATGGAAAGCGGCCTCAACAGAAAATACGGTGAAGCAAGGAGATGCTAAATGATGTCTCAATTCTTTATTCGCCGTCCTGTTTTTGCATGGGTAATTGCAATTTTTATTATTCTATTTGGTGTACTAAGTATTCCAAAGTTACCCATTGCACGCTTTCCGAGTGTTGCACCACCCGAAGTGAACATTACAGCAAGTTATCCTGGCGCTACTCCAAAAACGATTAATGATAGTGTGATTACCCTTATTGAACGGGAAATGTCAGGAGTAAAAAACTTACTCTACTATAGTGCTACAACGGATTCATCAGGAACCGCTGAAATTACCGCGACGTTTAAACCCGGTACCGATGTGGATATGGCACAAGTCGACGTACAAAACAAGATTAAAGCGGTTGAAGCACGCTTACCCCAAGTCGTCCGCCAACAAGGCTTAGCTGTAGAGGCATCTTCCTCAGGCTTTTTAATGCTTGTGGGTTTAAACTCACCTAACCATCGTTATTCAGAAGTCGATTTGAGCGATTATCTGGTTCGTAATGTGGTCGAAGAGCTTAAACGTGTTGACGGTGTCGGAAAAATTCAGTCCTTTGGTGCTGAAAAAGCGATGCGAATTTGGGTAGACCCAAATAAATTAGTTTCTTATGGTCTATCGATTAGTGATGTAAATAATGCGATTCGTAACAATAATATCGATATTGCACCAGGTAGACTTGGTGATCGTCCTCTAGTTAATGGTCAATTAATTACCATACCTTTATCCGCTCAAGGACAGCTTGAAAATGTAGAGCAGTTCAAAAATATTAGTCTAAAGAGCAATATTAGCGGCGCCAATATTAAGTTGTCGGATGTCGCCGATGTAGAAATGGGAGCTCAGTCATATAATTTTGCGATTTTAGAAAATGGTAAACCTGCAACAGCTGCAGCTATTCAGTTGAGCCCTGGTGCAAATGCAGTAAAAACAGCAGATGCGGTAAAACAGAAACTCGAAGAATTAAAAGTAAATTTACCTGAAGGCATGCAATTTAGCGTTCCTTACGATACTGCTCCTTTTGTTAAAATTTCGATAGAAAAGGTCGTTCATACATTAATTGAAGCCATGGCTTTGGTCTTTATTGTGATGTATCTATTTCTTCATAATGTTCGCTATACCTTAATTCCTGCGATTATCGCTCCAATTGCCCTGCTTGGCACCTTTACCATCATGCTTTTAACTGGTTACTCAATTAATGTGTTAACTATGTTCGGTATGGTGCTTGCGATCGGGATTATTGTCGATGACGCGATTGTAGTTGTTGAGAATGTAGAGCGAATTATGGCAACCGAAGGTCTATCGCCTAAAGAAGCGACTTCCAAAGCCATGACAGAGATTACCAGCCCGATTATTGGTATTACTTTGGTACTGGCAGCCGTATTCTTACCAATGGCTTTAGCAAGTGGTTCAGTCGGTATTATTTACCGCCAATTTACCATTACGATGTCAGTCTCAATTTTATTCTCGGCATTTTTAGCTTTAACGCTTACCCCTGCACTTTGTGCAACCTTATTAAAACCAGTTGATGCAAATCATCAAAAGAAAGGTTTTTATGCATGGTTTGACCGTAGCTTTGATAAAGTCACAAAAAAATATGAAGCGATTTTACTTAAAATCGTTAAACATACTATTCCGACTCTAATTATTTTTGTGGTGATTACAGGTCTAACTTTTGCAGGTATGAAATATTGGCCAACTGCTTTTATGCCCGAGGAAGATCAAGGCTGGTTTTTAACGTCGTTCCAATTACCTTCAGATGCGACTGCTGAACGTACAACAAAAATTGTGAAAGATTTTGAAGGCCATTTAAATGAGCAGTCGGATGTTAAAAGCAATATTTCAATTATGGGTTGGGGATTTAGTGGCGCTGGCCAAAACGTTGCACTCGCTTTTACAACCTTAAAAGATTTTGGCGAGCGTGATAAATCTACTACTGACTATACCAACTTCATAAATGCAGAAATGGCAAACAGTAAAGAAGGTACAACTATGTCTGTACTTCCTCCGGCCATTGATGAATTGGGTACATCTTCAGGCTTTAGTTTGCGTTTACAAGACAAAGCAAATTTAGGAATGCCTGCTTTAATTTCGGCCCAAGAAAAGCTCATGGAAATGGCGGCACAAAACAAAAAGTTTTACATGGTTTACCCAGAAGGTCTACCTCAAGGTGACAATATTAGCTTGAAAATCGACCGCGAAAAACTAAACACTCTAGGAGTAAGCTTTGCTTCTGTTTCGGATATTATTTCGACCTCAATGGGATCGATGTATATCAATGATTTTCCAAATCAAGGCAGAATGCAGCAAGTTATTGTTCAAGCCAATGCAAAATCACGAATGCATTTAAAAGATATCTTGAGTTTGAAGGTTGCAGGCGCAAACGGACAACTGGTGTCTTTATCTGAGGTCGTGATTCCTCAGTGGAATAAGTTGCCACAGCAATATAACCGCTACAATGGCCGACCATCATTAAGTATCGCTGGCGTGCCTAAAATAGGAGTATCTTCAGGTGATGCGATGCGAGAAATGGAAAAGTTAATTGCTAAACTTCCTCAAGGTATTGGTTATGAGTGGTCAGGCATTTCACTACAAGAAAAGCAATCTGAATCTCAAATGGTATTTCTTATTGCTTTATCAATGTTAGTCGTGTTTTTAGTCCTAGCTGCACTTTATGAAAGTTGGTCAATTCCGTTATCTGTCATGCTTGTTGTTCCTTTAGGCATCTTTGGTGCGGTAATGGCCATTATGTTAAGAGGAATGCCAAACGATATTTTCTTCAAAATTGGTCTTATCACTATTATTGGTTTATCTGCCAAAAATGCGATCTTAATTGTTGAGTTTGCAAAGATGCTCAAAGAAGAAGGCATGACTTTAATTGAAGCAGCCGTTGCAGCAGCAAAGTTACGCCTACGCCCAATTTTGATGACTTCCCTTGCCTTTACCTGTGGTGTTATCCCATTGGTCATTGCAACTGGAGCAAGTTCGGAAACTCAGCATGCATTAGGTACAGGAGTATTTGGAGGCATGATATCTGCCACCATCTTAGCCATCTTTTTTGTTCCCGTGTTCTTTATTTTTGTGTTGGGAGCCGCAGAGAAACTATTTTCAAAAAAGAAAATTAATTCTTAGTTAAATGGATTGAGGCGAAACGTATCTATGTTTCGCCTCAATGACTTAGAAATATGAAAAGTCTACTGACAGAAAAACGATTAAGAATTAAGGACTTTAAAGACTTTACCTGTTCTAGGATGAGCAAAGCTATTATCTGGATCTAAATTGATGACTTTATCCGAAATCACAATTTTAGAAAGTGGTAACCAGCTCTGTTCCATTTCAATGTCTACAAAGTTTTTTTCATTGATATTTTCATAAATTTGTTCGACAACGATTTCCATACCACACATACTTTTAGCATTCACTTCTTTTAAGATATGGCGTTTTGACATACTAGTCTCCATTTTTTTATTATCCGCATCGACAATAATAAAGATTGCACTGATACAATATGTAAATTTTAATAATGAAAGTGTTTTCTTTGTTTTAATTATATTTTTGTAATAATTAAATGAATAGTTGAGTGATTATTTAATTTAAATATTATTTTTAAGTTAATCTATTCAATGTAAATATTACTTATTAAAAAATTTACTTTTAATCAAAATTAAAGGGTTCATTAACTGAACCCTTTTTATTTAATTCTAAACTTGTACTGCGTTATCCAGCGAACCATCATCTTTATTTTTAGCAGTGTCTTTACTAATCAATGAGTCTGTATCACTATCTGTGGTAAAGCTTTTGCTATTTTTTTGCTTTTTCTTGTACATACACATCCCAATCGCGATACCTGTTCCCAATACTATAATTGACTTTAACATTTTGCACCTCTTCGATTAACGGAGTAACTTTTGAGAAATTAGCTTAAATTAATAGCATAAAATTTGTTATTTAACGGCTTTCATTTGCGCCGCTTTTGTAAGGTGTTTATTTTTTATGTTAATTGAAGAGTAAAATAATCCCGAAAAATAAATTTTGATACAAAGCAAAAAGCCTATTCTAAAAAAGAATAGGCTTTTCACTGTATTTCAGGATTAAGCAGTATTATGAATCGCTTTATGCAATCTTATTATCTTTAAAAATACATTACAAATGTATTTAATGCTGAACTTTTAGTCAAGATGGGATTGAGGGTTTTTACCAATAATTAGCGATTATTGTGATGACCATCACGTTTATTTGATTGAGATAAGAAAAAACCCATTTCTACTTCTCATGAAGAAATGGGTGATGTGAAAACCACAAAAGACCTGAAATACCAAATGTTCTTACATTCAGTAAGGTTGAGTGTAGTGAATATACCGAATGGTTGACAATTAAACTGTTTGTATTTTTTTTAGTCATTTCGGCCAATAAAAAAACAGTTATGATTCTGTAGATTAACTCTGTTTAGTCATTCATTATTGACCAAAAATTCTATAAAGCACCCTCACCCAATTATTAAGACATATATTTTCAATCAGTGTTTTAGAATAACCACGCTGTTGCATACGTTCAATTAAGCGATGTAGGCCTGTCACATCTTCAAGTTCAGTACCTATAAGTGCACCATCGAAGTCCGAACCAAAGCCCACATATTCTTCGCCCAAATGATCCATTAAATATTCTAAATGTTCCAAAATTACATCAATCGATGTATCTGCATTTCGTTGTCCATCCGACCGTAAAAAAGCGACATCGAAATTTACCCCCACCATCCCTTTACTTTCCCGTATTGCTTTAAGCTGTGGGTCAGTTAAGTTGCGAGCTTGAGGGCATAAAGCATGTGAATTAGAGTGTGTTGCTACAATTGGCTGCTGCAATATATCTACAGTATTCCAAAAAGCTTTCTCATTCATGTGTGAAACATCAATCACCATCTTTTTATCGGCACAGCGTTTTATAAAGTCTTTGCCATCGCTGGTAAGACCCGCTCCGGTGTCGGGTGAATGGGGAAACTTAGCATTTAAACCATGTCCAAAGCGGCTCGGTCTATTCCAGAGTGGACCAATACTACGCAGGCCTCTTTCATAAAATACATCGAGTAAATCAGGGTTATGTTGTAAAGCTTCGGCACCTTCCATATGCAATACAATTGCTAGCTTTTGCTCTGCTAAGCAATCTTGAATATTTTGAACTGATGTGCAAATTTTAATATTTTCAGAGCGCTGAGCAAGTTGATGAGCTAAATCGAGTTGTTCCAAGCAAATTTGTTCAATTTGCTGTTGTGTAAAGTCAGAAGCATTCGGATCAAATAATTTATTGGGATGATGCTGTTGAACATAGCCATACGGAGGTAAAAAAATCGCAAACATTCCTCCTATAAAACTAGCTTTTTGACAGCGTTTTAGGTCAAGATGGCCTGCTAAGCGTTCATGAACAAAAGCATGTACAGGATCTGGATGATCACTTAGCCATAAGCGTGTTAATGCGTCATTATGTCCATCAAAAACTGGAATATGGCGAGGCTTCATGAGTATTCCTGTTAATTGCTATATCTCTGTAATTGTGTGGACTGGAATATTTTGTGTGGTGCTTAAGGATTTAGAGTTTCTAGTATTACGGAATACTAAATTTTGCAAAGGTGCAGCCAATTGACTTTCTGCCCGCGCTTGTTCAATCATTTGATGATACGGCGATTTCCCACATACAGGATCGGCATTAGCCGCATCTCCAGTCAACATATAGGCCTGACAACGACATCCGCCAAAGTCACGATCTTTATCGGGACAGCTACGGCACCCTTCTGGCATCCATGCATCGCCACGGAAATGATTAAATCCAGTTGATTTGTACCAAATATCTGACAATTTATGTTCGCGGACGTTTGGAAACGAAATGGGCAGTTGTCGTGCTGCATGGCAAGGTAGCGCCATACCATCTGGAGCAACCGTAAAGAAGATTTTACCCCAGCCATTCATACAGGCTTTTGGTCGTTCTTCATAATAATCAGGCACTACAAAAATGAGTTTGCAAGGGTGATTTTGCGCTTTTAATTTTTCTCGATATTCATTGGTAATCCGTTCAGCTCGTGTCAGTTGCTCTTGTGTAGGTAATAAACCTTGGCGGTTTAAAAAAGCCCAGCCATAAAACTGACAAATTGCCAACTCGACTGTATCTGCATTGAGTTCAAGGCAAAGTTCAATGATTTGTTCAATCTGGTCAATGTTATGTCGATGAATAACAAAGTTAAGGACCATTGGATAATCGTATTTCTTAACCAATCGGCACATTTCATACTTTTGTTCAAAAGCATGCTTTGAACCTGCCAAGGCATCGTTTACCACAGGATCGCTAGCTTGGAAGCTCACTTGAATGTGGTCTAAACCCGCTTGTTTTAGATCGGCAATACGTTGTTCAGTAAGGCCCATACCAGAGGTAATGAGGTTGGTATAAAACCCTTGCTGATGAGCATGTGCAACGAGTTGTTCTAAATCTTGACGTACCAGTGGTTCACCACCAGAGAAACCGAGTTGAACAGCACCCATCTGACGTGCTTGATCAAAAACGTCAAACCACTCTTGAGTGGTCAGCTCATTTTTATGCTGAGCGTAGTCTAATGGGTTTGAGCAATATGGGCATTGTAGCGGACAACGATAAGTGAGTTCCGCTAATAACCATAAAGGCAGGCCAACACCTTCAGTCATACTAAATCAATCCAGTGTTGCTGCTTTGCGACCAGCATGTAATCCACTACATCTTGATCAATCTCAGCAATATCACCAAATTTTTGCTTTAACTGAGCAATAATTCCAGAAACATTTTGCTGCCCATCAATATATTGTCCAATTGCCCCTGCACTTTCATTTAATTTGATCATGCCTTCAGGATATAAAATCACAAAACCATTTTGAGCTGGCTCGAACTGAAAACGGTAACCTTGTCGCCATGTTGGCACAAGGTTTAAATCAAACTGCTCTTTATTCATTTAAATAGTCCTTTGTGCCAAACTCGTTTGCTTGTCACGCTGTGATATGGTGCTTCATTGTGAACATATGCCAAAGTTAAAGCATCTAAAATGCTCCATAAAATATCCAGCTTAAACTGTAATATTTCCAGCATTCGTTCTTGTTGCTCAAAAGTTGTAAATGAATCAAGCGTAATTGTTAAACCATGTTCAACATCACGGCGTGCCTGACTTAAACGAGAACGAAAATACTCATAGCCTTTATCATCAATCCATGGGTAATGTTGTGGCCATGAATCAAGACGTGATTGATGAATTTGAGGAGCAAAAAGTTCTGTTAAAGAACTACTTGCTGCTTCACGCCATGAAGCACGACGTGCAAAGTTCACATATGCATCTACTGCGAAACGTACACCCGGCAAAACTAATTCTTCGGAAATAACTTGTTCACGACTCAAGCCCACAGCTTCGGCTAAGCGTAACCATGCTTCTCGACCACCGCCATCTGGATATTCACCATCTTGATCGATCATACGTTGAATCCATTCTTGACGCACACGTTGATCAGGACAATTTGCCATGATTGCGGCATCTTTGAGCGGAATATTGATCTGATAGTAGTAGCGGTTTGCAACCCAAGCCTGAATTTGTTGCTGGGTCGCTTTACCTTCATACATCATCACGTGAAATGGGTGATAAATATGATAATACTGGCCTTTATCGATAATGGCTTGTTTAAATTGTTCAGTCGTTAAAGCTTCAGGTGTTTGAGTCATGTTTCACCTTAGAGTTCAATCTGCATGCCATCATAGGCAACTTCAACACCATTTGCTTTAAGCTCAGCAAACTGGCTAGAGTTTTCATTTAAAATTGGATTGGTATTGTTAATATGAATCAGCACTTTTTTAGGTGTACTCAGCTGGTTTAAATAAGACAGTGAACCACCTTCGCCACTAATATATAAATGCCCCATTTCTCGGCCAGTTTTAGTTCCAACCCCAATTTGCTGCATTTCATCGTCTGTCCAAAGCGTACCATCAATCATGACGCAGTCTGAACTCTGCATAATCTGCATGATTTGATCATCAATTTTTCCAAGACCCGGTGCATAGAACAACTGCTTTTGTGTCTTATGATCTTTGATAATTAAAGCGATATTGTCGCCGTCATGTGGGTCATTTCGATGCGGTGAATATGGTGGTGCAGCACTTTTAATAATTAAAGGCAAAAATTCTAAATTTTCGAAACCATTAATTTTAAAAGCTTGTTTAGGGTTAATCTCATGATATTGAAGACCGCCATTCCAGTGTTTGAGCATATTAAAAACTGGAAAGCCGCTCGTTAAATCTTGATGGACCATTGCTGTACACCATACATTCATTGGGCAACCTTCACGTAAGGTTAAAAGCCCAGTGGTATGGTCTAACTGACTGTCCATTAAAATAACGCTTGTTATTCCTGTATCACGTAATTTACGCGCTGGTTGCGCTGCTTTAAATTCGAAGAGTTGCTGACGGATATCAGGTGACGCGTTTAATAAAACCCAGTCTGTTCCATTTTCAGAAACAGCAATCGATGATTGAGTACGGGCTTTGGCTTGGATTGTACCTGCGCGCACACCATGACAATTCGGGCAATTACAATTCCACTGCGGAAACCCGCCTCCGGCAGCTGAACCTAAAACATAAATATACATAAAATTAATATCTTATTAGAAAGAGATAAGCCCTAGAACAAGACTAGGGCTTATGACATATTTGATGAAACTGATTAACGTGCTTCAAAGTACATTGTCACTTCAAAACCAATGCGTAAATCAGTAAAAGCTGGTTTAGTCCATTGCATAAATTATCTCCGGTTCATATTAATCTTATGAAATTAATCACTTGATTAAGATTTATAAGGCAATTAAAAATTTATTCTAAATAAAAAAATTGGGTTTGTAGACCACCCCTAGCTAAGATATTGTTCGATAATTGTGTTTTTTGTCCAAATTTTAATATTTCGAACATATTTACTTATTGGGTCTTTCATCAAACATTCATACTAAAAGCGTATTTTTTATCCGTCTTAATTGATCAAATGATAAAAAAATGAAAAATTTAACAATACTTTTTAAAGTAACAACACTTTCTCTGGCTGTAGCATTATTGGCGGGATGTAATGACGATGATGATAATGACGCAGCACCACCTGCCCAAAGAAGCAATCAAACCGTAAATATTTTAGCTTTTAATGATTTTCATGGAAATCTTGAGCCACCTAAGCGTTATGTCGAGGCACCAAATCCAAATGATGCTGCTCAATCTGTTCGTATTCCTGTGGGAGGAGTGAGTTACTTTGCCGATGCAATTAAAAAACTTAAAGCAGAAAATCCAAATAATGCTGTGGTTTCGGCAGGCGATTTAATTAGCGCTTCTCCTCTCACCTCTTCTTTATTTTTAGATGAACCAACCATTGAAGTCATGAATGATATTCAGATTGACTTTAATGCTGTAGGTAACCATGAATTTGATCGGGGTACAGACGAATTACGCCGTTTAAAAAATGGTGGATGTCAGCAATATACCAGCACTGCACCTTGTCAAATTAATAAAAATTTTAGCGGTGCAAAATTTGATTTCCTTGCTGCTAACGTCGCAATGAAAAATGACACCAGTAAAACGATCTTCCCAGCCTATAAAGTCAAAACTTATGGCGGAATTCCAGTCGCATTTATTGGTTTAACTCTTAAAGCGACGCCAAGTATTGTTTCTGCGGCAGGTATTAAAGATGTTGAATTCCGTGATGAAGCAGATACAGTAAATGCCCTGATTCCTGAATTAAAAAAACAAGGAATTGAAGCTATTGTAGTCGTTGTCCATGAAGGTGCAGCGCCAAGTACGAAGCTCAATCAAAAAACATGTGATGGTTTAAGTGGTCCGATTTTAGGAATTTTGGATAAGCTTAATCCAGCAGTTGATATTGTTGTTTCAGGTCACACACATCAATCTTATATTTGTGACTATGCAACAAAAAATCCGGCTAAACCATTCTTACTTACTTCAGCTGGACAATATGGCACGCTTATTACTGACATCAAGATTGAATTAGATGGTAAAACTGGTGATGTAATTAAAAAAGATGCGAAACAGGTTCCTGTACAAAGTGAAGCATATACGTCTGGTACAACCACAGTAAGTCTTACAGATCTCTATCAAAAATTTAGTAAAACCCCAAGCATTGAAGCAATTTTAGATAAATACCGCCAAGCTGTGACCACCATTTCAAGTCGTGTGGTTGGTACATCTACTGCAGTTGTGAGCCGTACTCAAGTCGAAAGTGGTGAAAGTCCGCTAGGTATTATGATTGCAGATGCTCAGCAAGCGGCTGCCTTAAAAGCAAGTAATCAAGGCTCAGACTTTACGCTAATGAACCCAGGTGGTGTGCGTGCTGATCTATTTATTAATAGTAATAACCAGATTACCTTTGGCGATGTTTTTGCGGTTCAACCATTCGGTAACTCTATTGTGACGTTGAGCTTAACCGGTAAACAGATTAGAGATGTGCTTGAACAGCAATGGTCTGGTGCAAATGCAAATTCGCCTAGAATTTTACAACCGTCTAAGGAGTTGAGTTACCAATATGCGGCAAATACATCTGTTTCACCACGAGCAAGTAATATTATGATTGCAGGTTCGCCGTTGGTTGACACTAAAGTGTATCGCGTGACGGTAAATAGCTTCTTGGCAGATGGTGGTGACAACTTTACGGTATTAAAAGAAGGCCAAAACCGTGTCGGTGGTGGTCAAGATATTGATGCGCTTGAAAACTATGTTGCTGAAAACTCTAAAGATTCACCTTTAACTATTCCAGCTACGACTCGAATTAAAGTTATCAAGTAACTGATTTAATGACAATAAAGGACAGTATGATGCTGTCCTTTATTTTTATGGCAGTTTAAAAGATTTTTATTCGGTATATAGATTGAGCTCAACACTACTGATATCGACTCCGGTATTTGCAAAAATAATATCAGTAACCTCATGAAGTAATTCTTTAACTTTGTCATGTTCAAAGTTAAAGGCTTCAGAGGTTTTGAGCGAAATGAGGTTACAACTCATCTTGTCTTTTCTAAGCTTATAAATACTTTTGCTTTTTCCTAAAAACACCCTTTTGATGAGTTTACGGTTTTCAAATTCCGACAAGATTCGATAAATCGTTCCTAGCGTTATTTTATGTTCATTTTTAATTTGCGTATAAATACTTACAGCGCTTAAGCCTTGTGGATTTTGATTTAAAATTTCAAAAACCTGTATTCTCGATTTTTTTATGGGTAGTCCATTTAATAATGATTTTGAAGTTGCTGTCATGATTAATTAACCTTAATGTTGAAAAAATATAGAAATTTTTTAAAATTATTTTGTCTATACTTACTTGAAAATTATGGAAATGATTTGATGTATAAATCAGAGCTTATTACCCTATAAACAAGCTTTGATCTGTTTATAAGATTCTGAATAATTTAATATTATTCCTAATTCACTATCTACATGTACGCCCTTGGCGAATAAAAGAATTCTTGAGCTGAACCATATTGCGACCCTCTTCATTAAGTCATTTTTCGACCTTATTCTATATAATGATTAACACATGATAAATATTATCATTTGTGTTTAGCGGTGTATCATATACATATAAGTTTTAATATTCAATATTAAGTAATTATCAAATACATAATGATAACCATTATATATTACTGATTAAATGATGATGAGTTGCATCAATTCTCTATTATAAGTATTCATTTCCACCCATATAAAAAGCAGATCGATGATCTGCTTTTTTATATTTTAAATAGAATAAGTTAAATGACTATTATGCTAAGGATGGTACATCTTGTTCTTGCATCCATGCATGAATCACTTGTTGTGTTGTCATGACTTGAGCGCATCGTGTACTAGCATATTTTAATGCCATATCATGCTCTTCTCTGCTAAAGTCAGCCAGCGCATCACCACATAAAAATGGCTGTATGTTTAGCATAAATGCTTCCGCAGCACTCATTAAACAACCAATATGTGCATATACCCCACAGATAATGAGTTGATCGCGACCAGAGTCCCGCATGAGTTGTTCAAGAGGTGAGAATTTAAAAACACTATATCTCCACTTGGTAAGAACCGTATCATTTTTTTGAGGGGAAATATTTGGCAAAATTTGCGTAAAACTCGGCTCGTTTTTTAAACCAGGTCCCCAAAAATCAGTTAATAACTGTCGATGTTCAGGTGATTGATTACCCGGTTGTGCGGTATAAACAACGGGAATATTAGACTGATGAGCGGCGTCAATTAATGCTTTGGTGTTTTTAATTAATTCTGGAATAGGTTCTTGAGTTAAATCATAGAAATCTAAAAAATATTGCTGCATATCATGAACCAATAAAACAGCTCGATTGGTATGCAATAACCAATTTGTTTTATTGGGAGTAAATTCATGGGCTTGGGGCATACTATAACTTGCAATCTTTGGAATACTCATTAGTATTTTCCTTTTTTATCTTTCAAAATATTTTTAATTTCAGATGGTTGTTGTGCTGAAGTAGTCTTTAGACCCCAAGTGTAGCTCCCCCATCTACCACTATTTCTTGCATCGTAATTTGGGCCGCTCGGTCCGAAAGTAAAAAGCTCACGGTATTGGCAATATCATCTGGTTGCGCGAGTTTTCTTAAGGGAATACCTGTTCGGTACTGACTCAAATCACCATCAATTACTGCAGGTGGAGGTGCATTATCAGTCCAGAGTTGTTGCTGCATTTGAGTGAGAGTAGATCCAGGTGAAACAATATTTAGCCTGACTTGATAAGGTGCGATTTCAAGTGCCAGATTGCGACAAAAATGACTCAGTGCAGCCTTAGTAGTGGCGTACATACCAAGTTGCATACGCGGCATGCGTGCACTATTTGAACTAATAGTGACAATGCTACCCCGCCTTTTTGCACAAAAATGTTTAGCAACTTGTTGGCTGATCGCGATAGGTGCCATGACATTGACCGCAAAAAGTGTTTCCCAATCTTCCGTTTTTGCTTCAAGCATGGAGCGCATAATTAATACTCCTGCTGCATTTACTAATCCCGTGATTTCGTATTTTTCCAAAAGCTCTGAAATTAAAGTTTGCGTTTCTTGCTGATGGGTAATGTCTTGTGAGATGCCTTGCCATTGTGAAGATTGATCTGGCGTTATTATTTTGCTGATATCCCATTGTTTAGGATTTTCTTGTCGGTCAATACCAATAACATAATAGCCCTGATCTAGTAGTTGCTTGGCAATAGCCGCTCCTATCCCTCTTGCAGCACCTGTGACCACGATGGTAGAGCGCATGCGGATACTCCAATTTATATTATAAAGAAATCTATAAATATAATTGCAAATAATTATCATTCTTATCAAGAGCAAATTAAGATAAAAGGTTAATTTATGATCTAAGGCAAATGAGCTTTAGCTTAAAATTTTAAATTAATTTGTTGTTTTATATGCTTTTTATTAAATAAGAAGGTCAAAAATATTTTATTATTAATAATCATTTTCCATAAGGCAGGTTTTGATTTATTCGGCTAAAATCAGATTTATGGTTTATCAAACCCTATAACTTTAGGGTTCAATCTCCCGCAGGCTCAGAATGAATTCTCTATAACTCTGACTCTCGTAAGTTTGGAAATGCGTATAAAAAATTAAAAATTATAAAATCCACATAGTTTCGGTCAGTTGTTTAATCTCTTGAATATCATGACTTACATAAATCATCGGAATTTTAATTTCCTCTTTTACTTTCTGAAAAAAAGGAATAATTTCAGCTTTATGATTCGCATCTAATGCTGATAAAGGCTCATCAAGCAGTAACAGTTTAGGTGAATATAACAATGCTCGACCTAGTGCCACGCGCTGCTTTTCCCCACCTGAGAGTTTGATGGGCATACGTTGTAATAAGTGCCCTAACTTTAATAATTCAATAATATATTCTGCTTCGAAGTGACGTTCTTGTTGGGAAAGATGCTTAAAACTAAACAATAAATTTTGCTTGACTGTTTTATGCGGAAAAAGCTGAGCATCTTGAAAAACCAATCCAATATGCCGCTTTTGGGTACTCAAGTTAATTTTTTGATCTGAATCAAACCACGTTTGATCTTGTATTTTAATGAGCCCACTACGCGGAGTGTTCAGGCCAGCAATGGCATGTAAAATGGACGTTTTACCTGAACCAGATGCACCGAATAAACCAATAACAGCAGCATCTGACTGGAAACTAGGTTCAATACGAAATTGACCCATCTGTAGCTGAAAACGGCAATCAATCAACATAGTTTTACCGCCCTAAACGCTTCTTTTGATAACGATGAAACCACTGTGCAAACCATAGCGCTAAAAAAGCCACACTTAACGATAAAACAATAAGCCGTTGAATAGCGGCCTCTGTATCTGGTTGTTGCATTAAGCTATACATAGCTAAAGGCAAAGTACGCGTTTCATTTGAAATATTACCCACAAAGGTAATGGTCGCACCAAACTCACCTAAACTACGGCAAAAACATAAAATAGCACCAACTAAAATGCCACTGCTGGCAAGAGGTAAAGTGACATGAAAAAATGCCCCTAAAGATGAAGCTCCTAATGTCTTTGCTGCCATTTCTAAACGCTGATCGACCAATTCAATTGCTAGACGAATAGATTGTACCAATAGCGGAAAACCCATCACTGCCGAAGCAAGAACAGCGCCTTTCCAGTTAAATGCAAAATCAATTCCAAGCGGTGCCAAATATTGTCCAATAAGGCCGCGGCTCCCAAATACCTGTAATAACAAATAACCAGGAACAACTGGCGGTAACACCAAAGGTAAGAACACCAATGTTTCAATGAATGATTTACCCCAGAACTCTTTACGTGCCAAAAACCATCCCACACAAATTGCGGGAATAATACTGACGACAAGACAACTTGCTGCAACCTTACAAGAAAGTTGTAGTACGCTGAGCTCTTCTGGGGTTAAAGAAAACATCATGGTTTTACTGGAGCCAACACGCTAAAGCCATATTTTTTAAAAACAGCTTTGGCTTGATTGCTTTGTAAAAATTGATAGAACTTTGCTGAGTTTGAATTCTTTTTAACTATCCCTACAGGATAAATAATTGGCGAATGCGTATTTTCCGGAAATACGCCAGCTACTTTTACGTCTTTGCTAATCGCTGCATCAGTTGCATAGACAATCCCAGCCTGACATTCACCACGTGCAACAAAATTTAATGCCGCCCGAACATCTTCTGTTTCAACTAACTTTGGCTCAATACGATTCCACCAACCTAAGTTAGTAAAAGCTTGTTTAGCATATTTGCCTACAGGCACACTTTTGGTATCTCCTGTACAAATCTTGCCTGTAAACACTTTGTTTGGATCATTGGTTTTATCTAATTTTATGTTGAATGACTGCCCTTTAGGGGTAATTAGAACCAGACGGTTGCCTAATAGATTTATACGGTCATTTGTTGCAACTAATTTTTTATTTTGCAGATAATCCATCCACTGGGTATCTGCTGAAATAAAAATATCTGCTGGCGCACCTGCTTCAATTTGTTTCGCTAAAGTCGATGATCCTGCATACGAAGTTTTAATTTCTACTTTATTTTGTTTTTCATAAATTTTTTCTAAATCATTAATTGCATTGGTTAAACTTGCTGCTGCATAAACAGTAACTGATTCAGCCTTGGCTGGAACATTAAAGACCAATCCTATGCTGAGCATTGAACAAGCTAAAGCCAATTTTTTTATCTTCGTATCACTTACCATTATTTTTACCTTTTTGTCGTTTTTGCAGCGATATATACCCAAGAATATAGCGCTACATAAAGATTATGAAAAGTATAATTCGTCAAATATAGATGATCGGAATGAAGGTAAATAGCGCAATTTGTATTTAGAACTTCATTTTGGTGCACTCGGTAGTGAGAACTAACCACTTAAGAACACTATATAAAACTTATTTTCTTTTAAATTTTAGTGAATAATTTAATTGGTTTTATGGTTATCCCTATGCCAAAAAACACATAGAGATAACCATAAAGATCAGTCGTTTATGCCAGCTACTTTTTTAGATACGCAATAAAAAACGCCTATCCCAAACCATCTTTTACGATAGTGCAGAATAGACGCCATTGTCTGTGTAACTAAAATTGCAGCAGTGCTTTTTCAGCACGTAATTTGAATTAAGCAAAAGCTATACCAAATTAAAAAGATTTCATGCCTAAACAATCTTTTATCTTAACCTTTTAAATAGCTACTCATAATTTGATAATCATGTTCTAAGGCTTGTCGAGCATTGATTTCCATTTGGCGGTAATGCTGTAAGACTTTCTGCCCCAAAGCTGTAACAGCTGCCCCACCACCATGTGTTCCGCCTGTTTGAGTTTCAACTAAAGCTGTTTCAAAGCACTGATTCATGGTGTCGACCAATTGCCATGCACGGCGGTAGCTCATATTCATAGATTTTGCAGCTTGTGAGATCGAACCAGTTCTTTCAATTGCTTCAAGTAAATCTGCTTTACCCGGACCAAATGCGATGTTTTGCTCTAAAAGAATTCTAATTTGTAATTTTAAGTTTTGTTCTTTCATAGACTTAGTTCACAAAATTTCATTTTATGCTCCTTAACATTATAAGGAACTTTGATAGGTTAAAACACATACAAATTTAAATCTCTACTCTTTCCTAAAAGGAGTTCGATCAAAAAATCAAAACTGCACAAAGTGGATAAAGATCTGGAAAAAACGGATAGAGGCAAAGGCTTAATCGCGGTTCAATCAGTTAAAAGCTGATTGATTGGAGGATTGAGCAATGACCTCATCTAATTTAAAACAATGGAATGATTTTATAGATGGATGTATCGACTTCCGTCCTAATGATGGCGTGTTTCGTATTGCACGTAATATGTTTACTGAGCCTGAACTATTTGACTTGGAAATGGAACTTATTTTTGAAAAGGTTTGGATTTATGCATGTCACGAAAGTGAGATTCCAAACAATCATGATTTCCTAACCGTTCAAATTGGCCGTCAGCCGATTATTGTGAGCCGTGATGGTAAAGGCGAACTACATGCCATGGTCAATGCTTGTGAACACCGCGGTGCGACCTTAACACGTGTTGCAAAAGGCAACCAATCTACATTTACTTGTCCGTTCCATGCTTGGTGTTATAAGTCAGATGGCCGTTTAGTTAAAGTAAAAGCACCTGGGGAATACTGTGAAGATTTTGATAAATCAAGCCGTGGCTTAAAACAAGGCCGTATTGCTAGTTATCGAGGATTTGTATTTGTAAGCCTTGATACTCAAGCAACAGATTCTCTAGAAGACTTTTTGGGCGATGCAAAACTGTTTCTTGATTTAATGGTTAACCAGTCTCCAACAGGTGAACTCGAAGTACTTCAAGGCAAGTCATCTTATACCTTTGCAGGTAACTGGAAGCTACAAAATGAAAATGGCCTAGATGGTTACCATGTAAGTACTGTTCACTATAACTATGTCTCTACAGTCCAACACCGTCAACAAGTCAATGCATCAAAAGGTGAAGAACTCGATACGCTTGACTATAGCAAATTAGGGGCTGGTGACTCAGAAACTGACGATGGTTGGTTTAGTTTCAAAAATGGCCATAGCGTATTATTTAGTGACATGCCGAACCCAACTGTTCGTCCGGGCTACAGCACAGTTATGCCGTATATGGTCGAAAAATATGGTGAAAAATATGCTGAATGGGCAATGCACCGTTTAAGAAACTTAAACTTGTACCCTAGCCTCTTCTTTATGGACCAAATTAGTTCACAGCTTCGTATTGTTCGCCCTGTGGCATGGAATAAAACTGAAGTCATTAGCCAATGTATTGGTGTTAAAGGTGAATCTGCTGAAGCACGCCGTAACCGTATTCGCCAGTTTGAAGATTTCTTTAACGTATCAGGCCTTGGTACACCAGACGATTTAGTTGAATTCCGTGAACAGCAAAAAGGTTTTCAGGCACGTCTTGAACGTTGGAGCGATATTTCTCGTGGCTGTCAGTCTTGGGAATATGGCGCGACCAAAAATTCACAAGATTTAGGCATTCAACCCGTCATTACTGGCCGTGAGTTTACCCATGAAGGACTTTATGTAAACCAGCATGGACATTGGCAACGTCTCATGCTCGATGGCTTAAATAAAAAAGCATTGAAAATGCAGGATATTACTTTTGAAAACAATGCCGTAATGGATGAGGTGTAACCATGTCACAAGAACTACATTTTGCTGTATCTCAGTTTTTGTACAAAAAAGCAGAGCTTTGTGATGCTTATGACTGGGATGCCTACCTAGAGCTTTACGATGAAGATAGTGAATATCATATTCCACAGTGGATTGATGACCATAGCTATGTTCAAGATCCAAATCAGGGCTTGTCTTATATTTATTATGCGGACCGTACAGGCCTTGAAGACCGTGTATTCCGTATTCGTACCGGAAAAGCAGCCTCTGCAACGCCGTTACCACGTACTTTGCACAGCATAAACAACATTCGAGTTAAAACACTGGAAGATGGTCTTATCGAAGCAAAAGTTGCATGGCAAACGCTTTATAACCGTCAAGGTTTAGATGGCTGTTTTTACGGACACGCTACTTATCTTTTACGCCAAACAGCAGATGGTTTCCGCATTCGTCGTCAGCACAGCATTTTGCTGAATGACAAAATTGATTCCGTTTTAGACTTCTATCACGTTTAAGGGGAATGAAAATGGGACATTCAGTTGCACTTAACTTTGCCGATGGCAAAACCTTTTTCATTTCGGTAAATAACGACGAATTGTTGCTTGATGCAGCAGTTCGCCAAGGAATTAACCTACCGCTAGACTGTCGTGAAGGTGTTTGTGGTACCTGTCAGGGTCAGTGTGAAACTGGTATTTATGAACAAGAATATGTTGATGAAGATGCATTAAGTGAGCGTGATTTGGCTGAGCGTAAAATGTTAGCTTGCCAGACGCGTGTGAAATCCGATGCTGCTTTTTATTTCGATCATGATTCTGCTATCTGTAACGCTGGTGATACTTTAAAAATTGAAACCAAAGTGATTGCAGTTGAGCTGGTTTCTGAAACGACAGCAATTTTACATCTTGATGCGAGCAGTCATGCTGAACAGCTTCAGTTTTTACCGGGTCAATATGCTCGTTTGCAAATTCCAGATACTGAAGATTGGCGTTCTTATTCTTTTGCAAATAGACCAAATGCAACCAATCAATTGCAATTTCTCATTCGTCTCTTGCCAGACGGTGTGATGAGTAATTATTTGCGTGATCGTTGTCAGGTTGGACAAACCCTACTCATTGAAGCCCCTTTGGGTAGTTTCTATTTACGTGAAGTAGAGCGACCACTGGTTTTTGTAGCAGGTGGAACAGGTTTATCTGCATTTTTAGGTATGCTTGATAACTTGGTTGATCAGCCTAACTCACCTGCTGTTCAGTTGTATTATGGCGTAAATAATGAAACTGACTTGTGTGAACAACAGCGGTTACATGCCTATGCTGAACAGCTACCCAACTTTAGCTATCACCCGATTGTGACTAAAGCAACCGAAGCTTGGCAAGGTAAAGCGGGCTATATTCATGAGCACTTAAATAAAGATCAACTGGCCGAGCAGGCTTTTGATATGTATTTATGTGGTCCACCGCCAATGATTGAAGCTGTTAAAAATTGGTTAGATGAACAATCTTTGCAAAACTATCGTATTTATAGCGAGAAGTTTTTACAGAGCAATACATCACGTTGAAGTATAAATAATTTAAAAACCACTAAACCTGAAATCATTCAATATACTCTTATAAGGGGTATATTGAATTTTTGCATTTAAATTAAAAGTTTTTATATATCAATAATATAAAATAATTAATTCCGACAAAATAAATTGACCAGCTCACTCGGATTTGCTATAAATTTTGGTAGATCTTAAGGAATAAGATCATGATGAGATTAACTTATAGCACCTTTTATATCCCCCTATTCTATTTCTCGAATGTATTAAATTGATGGACAAAATCCGAAGTAAAAATTTGAGAAAATCACATTAATTAGCGGATAAATTGGTCTGTATTTTGCTTATATCTCATTGTAATTTGCGAGTAACTTAATTTTTTAAGTGCCGTATTTACTTGCTGTGCAGCGAAGTTTTAAGGCTTTTGCAATACAAGTAAATACAGGAGTGAGCCAAAAGGGATAAATATGAACCAAGCCAACTCCCCAGAACTCAGTGGGCGTCATTTTCAAAATGAGTCTATCTTTACCAATCATAATCTATTGTTTGATCATCACGATTTAAGCGAAACCTGCCGAAATGTCGGGCAGATTTTTAAACCGCATGATCTTAAAATCTCTCAGCAGAAGCGAGATTTCAGTGCAACCATGCACCATGTTAAAACAGGCGCACTGTCTATTAGTCGCTTGGAATATGGTGCGGATGTCATTATTGAACCAGATCACCTTGATAGCTTTTACCTCATTCAAATTCCAACTCAAGGCTACGCAGAAATCGAGTTTGGTTCACAAAAGTTTATTTCTTATTCTCAAGTTGCTTCTCTTATTTCTCCTCAGCAATCTTTACGTATGCGCTGGCATGCGAACTCACCGCAGCTCATTTTAAAAGTGTCAAAGAATGATTTTACTTACCATTGTCGCCAACACATTGCCGATTCAGAAAACAACTTACTCATTTTTGACCCAAAATTAGACTTTTCTACACAAAGTGGAGCCTATTTTTTGCAGCTGGTTAGAACATTAATGGATGCTTTAGCATGTGAGCAACATCCACTCCATCATCCTTTAGCTTTTAAACAGTTTGAGTCAAATTTGTTTAATGCGCTCATTTATGGTCAACCGAATAATGCATTACATAAAATAGATCAGTATAAAGAAAAAACAGTCTCTCCTTATTTTGTGAAGCGTACAGAAGCTTATATAAAAGAACATTTACATGAGCCACTTAATGTCGAAATTTTGGCTGAACATGCAGGCGTGAGTGTGAGAACCCTATTTACCGGTTTTAAAAATTATTTGGGGACAACCCCAATGTCTTATCTAAAGGAATTACGCTTTGAACAAGCTCATTTAGAACTCATGCATAATGAAAATCTATCGGTCACAGACGTTGCATTTAAATGGGGATTTACTCACTTAGGCCGTTTTTCTCAAGAATATAAACGCCGCTATGGGGAATTACCTTCGTCTACTCGTCGATCTGGTCACAGTGAAGGTTCAGGCTTAATTACTTCAATTTTTTCTTAAGTTTAAAATAGACGAAAGCCTTTTATATTGATTGATATAAAAGGCTTTTTTTATAATTTAAAAATGATGGACATAACGAACTTGTAGTCGTGTTCCCTCTGGGCGGTTTTCAGCATCTTGCTCAAAATATGCATTTGCAACCAAATGATCATTTTTAGAAAAACTGTACATCGCACCAGGACCAATTGCCCAAACTTGTTCACGTCGACCTTTGACTTTTTCACCATCGACTTCGGTATCAGTGACTTGTTTTAGCCAATAACCATTCAGTCCTAAGCGAAACTGTTCAGTAATAGCATAGTCTGTTGCGAAGTTTGCATGAATTGCTTGCCCAGCTTGCATATCATTTGCTCCAGCAAACGCATAGCTCGGGTTATCATTTTTAAAGTTGTAGAGATAATGGATGCGTGTTGAAGCAGTCCATTTGGGATTAAACCAATATGTGGCAGCCCAATAAGGATCAAATGAAACAGCATTATTACTTGGGTTAATATCTTTTTGTTGATCGTATTCGCCAGTAGGTAAATTCACCTGAAATTCAAAACGATGTACAAACTTCGGTCCTTGTGCACCCATGACTGGATCGAACTGAATAAAAGGTCCAATCATAATGTCCCCCAAGCCACTTTGGGCCTTAATAGCAGCATTATTCAAGCCATCATCTATGTCCATTTTGCTAACAAAAGGAATTAAAAAATTTATACCTAAACTGGCTTTATCTTTTACTCGGACATTCGATAAATAACTAATCTGTTCAACCAGTACTTGATAATTTAAATCTGTTTTAGGTAAACCTAATTTTTGTCCATTGGCATCGACCAGTTTATTACTATCGTAATTTTGAAAGTAAGTTTGAGCATACCAGCCAGGCCCTGCAGGTAAACCGCCATCGAGAAAGCTGGTCATACCTAAGTTTACGGTCGGTAAATCATAGGCATGAGAAACTAATGGCAAACCCAACAATGTCCCTGCTAAAAATCCATGTTTAATTAAAGTGCTTTTCATCTTCTTATTTCCTATAAAAAATCACGACCGGATTGATCGTGATTGTGGTGAATTAATGTGCTAATTCTGGATGCTCAGCGGCAATCCGATACTTTCCTGCGTGGAATACCAATGGTTCACCTTGGCGTTGTTGGTATTGTTCAATTTGACCAATAAAAATCAGGTGATCTCCACCTTCATATTGATTGACATTGCGGCAAACCAAGGTTGCGAGCGCATCCGTCAAAATTGGAACGCCAGCATTGCATTGTTGATGGGCAATGCCTGCAAATTTATCTTCAGCACCTCGAGCAAAATGTCCCGAAAGCTGGTGATGCTCCTGTGCCAACATGTGAATGGCAAAATATTCAGCCTCTACAAAATCTGACAAACTTGGCGCTGTTTTTGAAAGACTCCACAAAATTAATGGCGGATCTAAAGACAGCGATGAAAATGAATTGGCTGTCATTCCTATTTTCCGGCCATCTTTACCACGAGTGGTAATCACGGTAACGCCAGTTGCAAACTGTCCAAGTAAATTACGAATTTCTCTTGGGTTTTCAGCATTAATCGCTCGCAAAGCTAAAGTTTCAATTGTGTCCATTTTTAAATCTCCCTTGATATTTTGACCTTAGGCCACTTTTGCTGTGGTTTTTGAAGCCAAGAATACTTGAGCTTGATCTGCATCAAACCACCAAGGGGCAAAAGAGCGCGGGTCATCAAAGTTATTGGCTATAATTGAAGCAATGCTCTGGTTTTGGCTTGCGGCTGCTAATAGCTCAACAACATGGGGCTGTGGTGGAACTAACAGGCTATTGGTCCAAGCCACGACTTTTTCTGCATAAGCCCAATAACGTTCAAAAGTTTGAACCATCCATTGTTCGCTAAAACTTTGATTATCATTGGCTAAAATGGCATCGAAATAGATTTTGCTACACTTAGCAGCGTTGTTTGAGCCTTGACCAGTAATCGGGTCATTCACCACCAAGGCATCTGCCATACCAAAAATTTTCTTGCCAGACGGTAAGGTTAAAACCGGTTTACGTACTGTCGGTGGGAAACGTCCTGCTAAAGATCCACCAGCATCGGTTAACTCAACATTTGCGCAGCGTTCATATTCCCAAGGCACAAATTTCTTGAGTAAATCCAAACTGCATTGCAGATGCTGTTCAGGTGTTTTGACATCTTGCCAGCAGTCCATTGGACCGTTTGGAATACCTTCAAACACCATAATGTCGCAAGGACCATTCACGGTAAGTGCTGGAAATGAAAAGTACTCGCCTACTTCAGGAATAATGTTAAAAGTCACACGTGAATAAGGTGAAATTGGCTTCATGTTTTTGACGTAGGTCAAAGCCAAGGCGCGCTGTGGTTTCTCAAAAACACTACGTGCATCATCACGTTCAAACTGTTTAACGACTTCACCTTTACCAGCCGCGAGTAATACAAGTTCGTAGTCGTTTGCGAGTTGTTCTAACTCGTCTATTCCCACATCCTGAATCACTAATCGACCGCCACGGCGTTCAAATTCTTCCATCCAATATGGCATTTTGACGCGTTGATCGACCGATTGAGCGTAGCGTTCAAGACGAGCACTCCATTCAAATGCTTTACCACCATTTTCAGGGTTAACTAAAGCTAGCCCAATGCCTTCTACCGCTGGGCATTGTTCTTCCCAAAAATTTAGTCCCAAGTCACGTTCAGTTTGTAAAGCGGTATGAAACATACACTGGCTTGACATGACTTTACCTTGACGAATTTCCTCGGCAGTTCGGTTGGTGATCATGGTTACGTCGTAACCTGTATCTAATAAGCCCAAACCAAGCTGTAAACCAGACTGTCCTGCTCCAACAATTGCAATATGGCGCATAATCTTCTCCATAATTTTTTAAATGTGCTTTTAAAACGCTGTGCTATTCAGCTAAACGTGGAATAGCGGGCTGTGATCCTTCAGGGCCCATCACTGAATATCCGCCATCGACCGCATAATCTGCTCCGGTGACAAAACTCGCAGCGGGTGACACTAAAAACAAAACCACGTTGGCGACTTCTTCGGGATGACCCAATCGGCCTAGTAAGTGATAATCGGCTGCCACGCTATCGGCCTTTTCACGGTTATTACCACTGACTTCTGCAATGACTCGCGACCATGTCCAACCCGGTGAAACGGAGTTGACGCGAATACCGTCGGCAGCAAAATCCATTGCCATGCTTTGTGTGAGTTGACGTATCGCGGCTTTAGAAACCGGATATAACCAGCGCCCTGTTTGTGCTACTTTGGCCGAGATTGAAGTAAAATTAACGATTGAACCTTGCTGCTTTTTTAGGTCATGGTATAAAGCACGGCTCAGCTCAACTGTTGAGACCAAATTAATATCGAGTGCTTGTAACCAGTCCTGACGTGAAGATTTAAAACCATCATCTAAGTAGGTACATGCCAAATTCACCAAATAACTCACTTCACCTAAATGTTGGTGAATATCCGCCACGGCTTGTTGAATAGCCGCATCGCTGGTTAAATCGGTTTGAATAAACATCACGTCATGGTTAAAGCTTTCTGCAATCGCTTTGCCTTTGCCATCAATATCTAAGATAGCGACATGAGCACCTGCACTTACCAAAGCTTGTACAACAGCTTTACCAATGAGTGTTGCACCGCCGCTCACTACAGCGACTTTTCCTTTTAAATCTATATTCATTGCAGATACTCCTTAATTGACTGGTTTGCCTTCACTACTTGACCAAGATGGCATCAACGTATTTGAAGGAAGATCTTCATCAAGAAGTTTTCTTGCTGTCTCGACACCTGCAACTGGTAAGCCTGTTGGGTTTAATAAACCAATTTGAACAAGTACAGATGCTTGGTCCCAGTAAATATGCTCATGGCATAGCTTTGAACCTCTGAACTGAATTACACCTAACATTGGAATCTCGACATATTTACCAGTCGGTTTTACACCCGGTAATAACCAGTCAATTTCAGCGTCGTGTGTAAAGCTCATAATGAACTCGTCTACCACTTGCGTTGAGCCAACCGTACGAGAGATCGAGGTGATCTTCATATCTTTCGGGTTTTGATGGACAAAGTGATATTGATAAAAACGCGCAAGTTGGCTTTGGCCTACACCACCAGTTAAAGTTGGAATATGGTTCACATACGGTTCTGCGACCATTGTTGCCATGGTTGCTGGCACATCACGCGTATCAAACTCATGCCGAATATGCTCTTCCCATAGTGCAACTAGGTCATATTTCGGCCCAATCGTTTCATGTAGAGCTGTTACTGTACGTTCATGGGCAAAGCGCGCTGAAGGTTTGTGGTAATGGTTGCTTTTTGGTCGTGCAAAAGCATGATCAACACCTTCATAAACATAAGCTTGTACATTTGAATATTGGTTAACTGCATCGACAATCGCTTGCCTCGCATCTGGCGGTGTAAATTGGTCCAGTTCTGCAATATGTAAAACCAAACGCCCCTTTACGTTGGCTAACTCATCTAAGGCTTTTTCAATGCCTACACCGTAATAACCTACGGCACATGCCACTTCAGAAAGTCGACAGCCTGAAAGATACGCAAGCTTTCCACCTAAGCAATAGCCCACTACGCCGAGACCTATAGAGGTATCACATTCTGGTCGTGTCTTTAAAAAAGCTAAGCTGTCTTGAATATCTTCAACACCGAGGTTTTCATCATATTGCTGATAAAGTTCAAAAGCATTTTGAAAGTCATCTGGTGTATAACCGAGTTCAATATTAGGTGCTACACGCCAAAATAGATCAGGAACTAAAACGGTATAGCCTTCTTCTGCAAGAAATTCTGCTTTTTCTCGCATGGCTGCATTAACCCCAAAGATTTCCTGACAAAGGACCACCCCAGGTCCTTTTCCTGTTTCTGGTGTCGCTAGATATGCACTGAACTGCTTTCCAGATGCAGTTTTAATTTGAATGGTTTGACCAGCCATAGTGTCAACTCCTGACATTGTTATGGCTTTATCTTCTATCTGAATTTTTTTTTAGACTGTCCAAAAGCTGCAAGCACTATCCAATCTCTGCGCAATTATCAAAATCAATCAAACTGGATAAAAAATTAAAAACAAAGAAACACCTATATTTCAAAACTTTAAATTAAAAATGGAAATGAATGATTTTTATCTAATTTGGAAAAAATGGATGAAGATTAGGACTTATTGGATAGTGACGATTGGCTAAAAATAGTTCAATCAAGTCATGTAATTCGTTTGATTACATAAAAAAAGCCCAGTCATTTTCTAAATTAAGGCGTTTATTTATGCATAGACCATGGCCAATTTATGGACAACAAAAAACGTTAATGCTCATCAATATTTTATGTTGCAGTGCATTTTCTACTCAGGCTTATTCAGCGGATGAAGAATGGAAATTTACATCAAAAAATGCATATATAGACAGAAACTATGACAATCCAGATGTAAAAGACACAGGTAGCTGGTCACAATCAGTTTCTCTATTTTACAACTCAAATATGCATGATACGCCGTTAGAAATTGGTGGAACCCCGATTCAAATTGGCGCAAATGCTTCAGCACAATATGCGGTTCGTTTAAGCCAAGATAAACATGTTGCAGATACGGTATTACCTTTTGATAAAGCCACGCAGTCCCAAGCACCTGATTATCTAAAATATGGCGCGACTTTAAAGTTAGGCTATAACAAGACACTACTCAGCATTGGTGAATTATGGCTGGATTTACCCGTAACCACTGTAGATGCAAGTCGACAACTTCTAACGTCTTATTGGGGAACTAATCTTAAAAGTCAGCTAAACGATAAGCTTTTTGCAGAAATTGGCCGTATTGAAAAAGTATCACCGCGAAATGAAGAAGACTTTCATCGATTTTCTTTTACTTCAAAAGATATGACTGGTTACTCCGACGGCCTTAACTATATAGATCTTCGCTATCAATTTACGCCTACGCTGAAGGGTGAATATTACTTTGGAAATATGGAGGATTTATATAACAAACATTATGTGGGAATGGACCACATATGGAAAAACGCTAATTTTTCAGTTAATTCAAAATTCAAATATTTCAATGCTAAAGATAATGGAAATCTATTTGACATTGACGCACAAAACGTAGGGTTATTAGAAACGCTTAAAGTAAAAAATCACAGCTTTGGTGTGGGTTATCAGCAAATTATTGGTGAGTCTGCTTACCCGTTACCAGATGGTTTCTTGCCTGAAACTTATTTCATTAACTGGAACACGACTGGTTTCTTCAAACAAGATGAAAAATCTTATCACTTCATCTATGGCTATGACTTTAAAGATTATGTGCCTGGTTTAAATACCACTTTCAAATATGTATATGGCGATCACTTTAAGACAGCAGATGGCTTAAAAAATAAAGAAAGTGAAGCAAACATTATTGTCAATTATGCCCTTCAACAGCCACTCCTCAAAGGTTTAGCTCTTCAATACATCTTCATCAATTACGACGTTAAGCATGGAAACGATTTCTCTGAAAACCGTTTCTTCGTCAATTACAGCAAAAAATTTTAATGAATAAGGAATACGTATGAAAACGATAGATGCAAACACGATTATCAATCGCGAAAAACTGTCTCGATTACAATGGATGGTTTTTATCTTAGGCTTTTTTGTCTTCTTCTGTGATGGTCTAGACACAGGAATTATCGGTTTTATTGCCCCTGCACTGCTCGATGATTGGGGAATTACCAAGCCTCAGCTTGCCCCAGTTTTAAGTGCAGCTTTAGTGGGCATGTCGATCGGTGCAATTATTTCTGGCCCTTTAGCCGATAAATTTGGCCGTAAAGGCGTTATTGTTTTTACCAGCCTTTTGTTTTCCATATTTACGATTTTGTGTGGCTTTGCCAATTCAACCCAAGACTTAATGATTTATCGCTTTATTACAGGTGTTGGTTTAGGCGCAGCCATGCCAAACATCAGTACTATTGTCTCTGAATACATGCCTGTAAAACGTAAAGCATTCCTTACAGGTCTTGCTGGCTGTGGTTTTATGCTGGGTATTTCTTGTGGCGGTGTGTTGTCAGCTTATCTATTAGAAAGCTATGGCTGGGCAAAAGTGATTATTATTGGCGGAAGCATTCCCCTAATTTTAGTGGTTGCTTTATTGCTTAAATTACCTGAATCAACTCAATACTTAATTACACGTCATCAACAAGACAAAGCTCAGCGTATATTAGAAAATATTCAAGGACATTCCTTCCAAGAGCCAGTAAAACTTGTTTTAACTCAAGCAGAAAATGCTTCAGATGAAAATCCAGTTAAAGTGGTTTTAGGAAAATATCTGTGGGGTTCAAGTATGCTTTGGCTCTGCTGCTTTACGAGTCTTTTAGTGTTTTATCTTTTAACAAGCTGGATGCCAACGATTTTAAAAACAGCTGGTTTTAGTACCCAACAGTTTAGTTTAATTGCCGCGATTTTCCCTTTTGGTGGTGTGATTGGTGCAACCATTATGGGATGGTACATGGATAAACTGAACCCAACCACAGTCATTAAATATTCATATCTAATTGCCTTCGCCCTATTCATTGTCGCAGGTCTAGTAAGCTCAAATATTTTCTTGTTAGGTCTTACTATCTTCTTAATTGGTGCTTTACTCGCTGGTGCACAGTCTTCATTACTGCCACTTGCAGCTATATTCTATCCAGCGGTCTGTCGTGCGGTTGGCGTTTCATGGATGCATGGTATTGGTCGTATCGGTGCAATTTTAGGCGCTTTCTTTGGCTCGCTCATTTTTACTTTTAACCTAAGCTTAAGCGGTATTTTCTTTATTCTAGCAATACCAACTTTCATCTCATTTATTGCACTTAGTCTCAAAGTGATTTATGAGAAATCTAAAAACAAACAAGTGTTAAAGCTCGAAGAAAGTTTATAAATATTAGGCTATAAATAAAAAACTGATTTAGTTGCCTAAATCAGTTTTTTATTGCGAAAAATTAAATATTAGAAAATTTTCCCTTTAGTCTCACTTGGATTTTCTCCAAATTCTTCACGATACTCTTGAGAAAAACGACTTAAATGGTTAAAGCCCCAGTCATAGGCAAGCTTTGAAATAGAAACCTTTCTATCTGCTCCTGTGGTGCTCAAGATTTTATAAATTTGTTGGAGACGATATTTTTTTAAATACGACATTGGACTGGTGCCGTAGTACTGTTGAAATTCGTCATACAATTTTGATTTTGAAACCCCAGCCAGACGTTGCAAATCTTCTGCACAGATTTCTTCGTGCGCATGTTCAATAATAAAATTACGAACCTTACGGATATACGCTGGCTCATCCTGATGTGAGAGTAACTTTAAGGCTTCAGAGTAGTTATTTTCTTGAGACAACAATAACGCTTTAATTATAAAATTTTCATAGTCTTCAGACAACATCTGCAAACCATAAAAATTGCTATATTGCGATTTTAACTGTACAAAATTCTGAATATTTTTCCACCATGCACCAATAAGTTGCTCAGAGTCTAAGTGCATTTCAGGATTAAAAATAATAGGCGTTTCTATGGGTTTATTCAGTAGATCCGCAAGGACAATCTGCATACTTCGTTCAGGAATAACCACCTGAAATTTTCTGCAATCTTTATCGATAATCAAATCTTGCTGATCGTTATTTGAAACAATAAGGCCCCTGTTTTCATCAGATTGATAATGAGCACCACGAATGTTGAGAGCTTGTCGACCTTGTATCGGCAAACTAATGCTATACGCTTTTAAATTTGAGATGTTAATGGCAACGTTTGCACCATAACTGATTGTACCGATTGCCATTTTTTTATTAGGCAAACGCATTCCGTCATAGTGAAAATCGAGAGTGTCTTTGTAAATTGTATCTAAACGGTGTTCACCACAAATTGTGGACATCAGATTCTGCGCAAATTCAGCCTTGCGTGAATAATGATTGAGTTCCGTCTGTTGGCTGAGTGATATCATATCCTTTTCACCTAGCTAAATAACTTATTGCTTAAAAAGCAACTTGTATGCCAATTAATATCCTTTAATTGACGAATTTTCCTGAAAATACCGAATCAAGAAAGAGAGTAAAGATTACTTTCTCATACTCTATTAGATTTTAAAAATCGAAATAAGTTAAATACCTTTAAAGTATAATTTCATACTTTAATAAACTTATTTTATTAGATTTTTTATAAAGAAATAGAGTAGAGATAAATCATTATTTTGAACAGCAGACTATCATAAATTTTTAACGAATAAAAAAACCGCCTATTTTAAATAAGCGGCTTTTATAAAATATTTAAATTATTGGGCAGTATAACCACCATCCATAATAACAGCTTGGCCTGTTACCCCACCTGCTTTGCTACTCGCAAGGAAAATTGCATAGTCAGCAATTTCTTCAACAGAGAGCAAACGCTTTTGAGGAACCATTGCCAAAATTACATCTTCAAGTGCGCTGTTTAAACTCACATTACGGGTTTTAGCCAAATCTGCAATTTGACCACGGACCAATGGTGTATCTACATAACCCGGGCATAGAGCATTTACCGTAATACCATCGCGTGCACATTCTAATGCCGCAACTTTTGTTAGGCCAATTACGCCGTGTTTAGCACTGTTATAACCTGCTTTTCCAGCGAAACCAATCAAGCCATTAATTGAGGCCATATTAATAATACGACCATATTTTTGAGCTTTCATAATTGGAAAAACATGTTTAATCCCAATAAACGCCCCAGTTAACATGACCTGAACCAACTTTTGAAAAACAGCAGTTGGGAACTCTTCAATAGATGAAACGTGTTGGAAACCAGCATTATTAATTAAGATATCAACCGTACCAAAAGTCTTTTGAGTAAGCTCAATGGCTTGTTTATAAGCATCTTCATCAGTCACATCGCATGGTGCAGATAATGCATCAAAACCTTGCTCTTTAAGTGCGTTCGCTGTTTCTTGGCACTTTTCGGCATTCATATCAGAAATAACAACTTTGGCACCTTCTTGAGCAAATTTCTTAGCAATCTCTAGACCGATACCACTTGCAGAACCTGTAATAAAAGCGACCTTACCGTCTAAAAGTTTTGTCATTTATTTACTCCTTAATACTTATAACGTGCTGATTTAAACAATACCCGTTACGGTAAAGACCGTAATGACCACAAATACCGCTAACGTTTTAATTACCGTGACTGCAAAAATATCTTTATATGATTGTTTATGGGTTAAACCTGTAACAGCGAGTAAAGTAATTACCGCGCCGTTGTGCGGGAGTGTATCCATTCCCCCCGATGCCATTGCAACCACACGGTGCATGACTTCTGGTGGAATACCCGCAGCTAAAATCGCGGCGTTATATTGTTCAGCCATCGCACTTAAAGCGATACTCATACCACCTGAAGCTGAACCGGTAATACCCGCTAAAACGGTTGTGGTCACAGCCCCATTGACTAATGGATTTGTAAAGGTACTGCTCATTGCATGGCTAATCAGAGCAAAGCCCGGTAATGACGCAATAATTGCACCGAAACCATACTCAGAAGCCGTATTCATCACTGCTAAAAGTGAGCCACCAATACTGGCATTAATGCCCTCTTTGAAGTTCGTCACTACACGTTGATAATCAAATAAAATTGCAGAAATAATCCCAACAATCAGCGCAAGGCCCACCGCCCAGATCGCACCAGTTTTCGCAATATCCACTGTGTAATCCGCTAATCCAACTGCGGCAAAATCAAAACCATTTGGATACCACTCTTTGATTGCTTTAGACAAATATTTGTTCATTACAGCAACAAGAATAAGAGGTACAAAAGCTAAAAACTGACGCGCCGTACTTCCGTTATTTTGTAAGTTCATATCGGCTTCAATTTCTTGAGGCTGTGTATTGTCTGCGCCAAAACCAGAGTACCCTTCGCCTGCTTTTGCAGCAGCTCGGCGACGCCATTCTAAGTAAGCCAAACCCATGCATAAAACAAAAATAGCGCCAATAATTCCTAGAAATGGTGCAGCATAAATATTGGTGCCAAAGAATGTAGTTGGAATTACGTTCTGGATTTGTGGCGTACCCGGTAATGCATCCATGGTAAATGTAAATGCACCAAGCGCGATGGTCCCCGGAATTAAACGTTTTGGAATATTGGCTTGTCTAAATAGCTGGTTTGCAAAAGGATAAATGGCAAATACAGCAACAAATAAACTTACACCGCTATAGGTTAAAATTGCACCTAACAATATAACGGTTAAAATTGCTTTTTTTGCTCCAATCCATCTCACAATAGTTCGTGCAATAGACTCAGCAATTCCTGACATTTCAACGACTTTACCGAAAATTGCCCCGAGTAAAAATACAAGAAAGTAATCTTTAATAAAGTTCACCATTTTGGGCATAAATACACCCGAATAAAACGGTAAGACATTGGCAGGGTTAATGAGAAGAACAGCGAGTAAGGCACAAATTGGTGCCATGAGAATGACTGAAAAGCCCTTGTAAGCTGTATACATCAACAGCCCAAGCGAAAGTAGAATTACAAATAATTCCCACATATATTCCTTCTCCCTAAAGAATAGATATTAGGTTCAATAAAATTACCAAAAGATATTTAGGTTATCCCAAACCTAAAATGATAAAAATCACAGTATCTATGAGTGGTAATAGGTAAATGAGCTTAAAAATAAAATATCACTAAAATATTTAAAAACAATGCAATTTATTTAAATTTTAAAATATACATGCAATACAAATAGTTAAGTTGCTTCATTAGAAAAATTCAATTATTTAGAAACTATTATTATTTAATAAAACTTCTTAATTATTGAGTAAATTAAATTAATATCTCTATATTATTTAATAAAGATAATTAAATAATATATTTTTTAAATTAATTTGATAAATATAATTCATCTTATTCTTTTGAAATATTGCGCAGATAATTTTTTATCTTTATTTGAATAAAGCAATTTGAAGCTTAATCATCAAAAGATTAGAACAGAAATATAGAGTCGTGTTTTTTAATATTCTCATCTTTACTCGAAAACGGCGCTTGTTTATTAAAGATAACTTCTACTTCTGTCACTAGAGTTAGACAATGTAATGAATACTATTACATGTCTACTGATAGAATTTATAATTTAGACTTTTCACTAGTATATAAGTTATGAATAAAAGAAATATTTTGTTCACTCTTCAAACTGGATTGATCATCCTACTTAATGGATGTACCGATACTTCTCTGGCTCAAAATAAGGTTATTGTTCCAAAAATTGGTTACTCTGGTAATGCTGATAATGCAAGCTATAGTGAGGCAAAAATCAAGATTGAAGGCTCTTGTGTTTATTTAATGAATACAAATGATCGAGTGATTCCTATTTTTGCAACTAAAGATGCTCATTGGGATAGCAATAAGTATCTTTTAATTGTTGACTCAAAAGAATATAAAGATGGGGACACGATTGCTTACGGCAGCGGAGAAGCTTATCCCATTAATTTGAACAACTACAAATGGATAATTAAACCTGATACTACATGTGATCTAAGTAAAGGCGTTATTATCAATCAATTTATAGAACCTCTTACTAAAAAGTAAATAAAAAAAGCCCTATATGAAAATTCAACTCTTAGCTTCTTTAACTGCTTTTAGCCTAACATCTTGCATGGTAAAGCCTACTATAACTAACCATGAAGAGGTTTCTATTCAACCGATACTTATTACAAGCAATATGAAAAGTAATATTTCAATGATGGCTTCAGCACATGGAAAGCTTATAGCAGATAAAAATGGATGTATCAGACTGGGCGATGAAAAAGGTCCGTTGATTATTTGGCCTTATGGCAGCAAATTTATAAAGTGGTATCTATATTTCTTTAACACATTTTAGTGAAGCTGCCTTTAAGTCGTTATCAGCTTTATAAATCATATTCGAATTAGAGGCACTTAAAATTGTTCTAGCTTCGAGTATATCTTTGTTAAGAAACTTAACTTCTAAAACCATACCATTTTGAAGATAAATTATATTATTAAAATACTTAACTTTATTGAATACTACATGTCCACTAGTATCGTCGCAAAGTATTCCATTACCATCTGCGTCAAGTTTTATGGTTGATATGCTTGGGCCGATTGAAATCGTCCATACCCCTGACACTAAAGGTATAGAAGGCTGTATTTCGCTAAATTTATTATTAGTCATTTGGGTAGTTGGGCTTACACATCCACTTAATGAAAAAATTAAGCTTAATGAAATTATCTTTTTCATGAAATTACTCCTTTTAATTATGACTAAAACTTAACAGTTCAGAAAATAAAAAACTATCAGTTCATATAGCGCCCTACCCCATACACACTAGACCTGATTGAACCAATATGAGATGTTTGATATGCATCAATACCTACAATAGAGACCACAAAAGATTGCACAACCTCCATAGTGATTTTCTTTACCTTATCTTCTACTTATTTTGCCACACCAAGACTAGAACTAATCGGCTTATCCTTTTCAAGCCCATATACATCTCTGCAAACTTTAATATTTAATTGATATCCATATTCCGGAAACAAAACTAAAAATTAGATAAATAAATGCAGCAATAATTATGGAAAAAAGGACTATGATGACTCCGTTAGTGATATGGTCTCCATTGGTACCATTCTCAGTGTTTTCCTTGGGATTAATTATCATTGGGGTATTTAAAGATTTTTTTGCCTCATAGAATCCCCAGCCTATACCCAGCAAAACAATTAGTACCGCAAAACCAACTCCAATATCATAAATAACTTCCTCAGCAGCATATTTATCATTTGAAGCTGAAACACACTTTTCAAAGTATTTTTTTTCAATTTCAGACAGTGTGGAGATTGATTTTTGATCTTTAAACATATCTTTAAAACGGATATTGCATGTCTCAATAAATTCTTCTTTATCGTCAGTTCCATCTCCCTCGTAATTACTTGGACGTGAAATATATATTGAACTATGTGTAGTTGTAGCCATCTAATTACAGTAATTTATATACAAAATGATAGTTTAATTGATAGTAAAAAATATTCAATTTAGGCCTTACTCAAATGAATCAAAAACCAATGGCAATGACATGTTCAAACCTTTCATATGATTTTTATAAAGCCTTATCTCAAAATAGTAAAAATTAATATATTCTTTTGGATACTTACTAACTAAATTATAAAAGTGCCGTTCACTCATTAAGGATGCACATTTAATTTTTTGACGTCTAATTTTTAGCTTTATTCATCTTTTTATCTTTATGGGGGTGGACAAATTTATACTCTTTATTTTTAAAAATAGCATTTATTTAATTTAGATTATTCAATAGAATAACAATATAAAATCTTGATAAGAAAACAAAATATGATATGGATTAAATTTATAATATACCCTTTGGGGATGTTTGTACTGTGGCAAATTATTTTCATAATTACGCAACTCTCTTTAACATACCTAAATACGCCACAAGTCATTGTAGCTATACTTTCATTGATCATAAATTGCGGTATGCAAATTTTGATTGGTTATAAAATCCCTCAATTAGCACCAAAATATAAATTTGTAGCGAGTGCTACATACATTATTCTCTTCACCTTTTTGTTAGCAATCTATTCAACAACTATTTTATTAGAAGGCTTAAAAGTTGCTCCTCAAGCAATTTGGCTAGGTTATTTGTTTTTCCATGTAGTTGGAATGGCTCTATTCTTTGCTAATAACACAGATGAGTTTTGTTGGGAAAATTTACTGAAGTAGCTCAGCCTATTGTCCCCTGCTTTATTTTTATTTTTTTGTCAAAAAAACATCATATTAGACAAATTTTCGTATAAATTACCCTTCTAGATGAGTTGGGCAATCTAAAGGATAGAAATGACGCTTAAACAATTAAAAGCTTTTTTAGCCCTTGCGCGTACACTCAACTATGCTAATGCATCATTAGAGCTACATCTCAGCCAGTCTGCTTTAAGTCTTACTATCAAAAGCTTAGAAGAAGAATTAGGCGGAAAACTATTTAACCGTAATACTCGCCGTGTTGAGCTTACCCAAGAAGGTAAATCCCTTATTCCCTACGCTAAAAAATTACTCGCCAATTGGGATGAAATGGAAAACGATGTTAAACAACGTTTTAAGCTCAATCGTGGAACCTTAAGTATCGCTTCAATGCCCTTCGTGACTCATGCGATTCTGCCTGAAGTAATTCATCAATTTTTAGAACTTCATCCCAACTTGAACTTTTCAATTCAAGATATTCCAAATGAGACCATTATAGAAAAAGTACAAGACGGTATTTTTGAGCTTGGTATCTGCTTTGAACCTGATCTCACCGAAGGCCTAGAGTTCAAACCACTATTTGAAGAAGATTTCTTAGCTCTATTACCAAAGACTCACCCACTTGCTCAATCATCTTCTATTACATGGCAAGAGCTTTGTTCAAATCCATTCGTGACATTGCAAAAACCTTCAATTGTTCGATATTTGGTTGAGCAGAATTGTTTGCGAAATAATATAACGCTCGATTTGAAAGTTGAATGTCATCAAATTTCATCACTCTCAAGCTTTGTGGCTTATGGAATTGGGGTGAGTGCAATTCCAAGGCATTTTGCTAAACACATTGATAAAGAACATAACGTACTCATTGAGTTAAAGGATGAATCTATTCATAAGACTGTAGGAATTGTTTATAAAAAGAACTTTGAAATTTCAAATATTTCGACTCAATTTATTGAAGCTTTGATTCAATATAAATTTTAAAAAATTAAAGACTGCTTTTTAGGATGAGCTAAGCATACGCTTAAGCTAAAATTATTAATTATAATAATTTTCAATGATATGAGGTGGTTTTTTAAAGTATTTTGCTTTATGTTCGTCTGATCTTTTGTAGACGATTTGAAACCATTCATTGATTATACTTATTAATCATTTAAAAAAATTAACTTCTATAACGCAAAATGTGATGCTAAAACTAAGATTACTAAGGGATATAGGATAACAATAGAATGAATAAAGTTTATGCCAATGCTGAGGCAGCATTAAAAGACGTTATTGCAGATAATCAAACACTTGCCGTAGGTGGTTTTGGTCTATGTGGAATTCCAGAAAAACTGATTGTTGCAGTTAAGCAAAGTGGTGTGACTGGTCTCACATGTATTTCAAATAACGCTGGTGTAGATGATTTTGGTTTAGGTATTTTGCTTCAAACCAAACAGATCAAAAAAATGATCTCTTCTTATGTTGGTGAAAACAAAGAATTTGAGCGCCAATATTTAAATGGTGAACTTGATGTAGAACTTACTCCGCAAGGTACTTTAGCTGAAAAGTTACGTGCTGGTGGTGCTGGTATTCCGGCGTTTTATACACAAACCGGCGTTGGTACACTCATTGCCGAAGGTAAAGAAGAACGTACCTTTAATGGCAAAAACTACATTTTAGAAGAATCTTTAACAGCAGATGTTGCCCTCGTTAAGGCCTATAAGGCAGACAAGGCTGGTAACTTAGTGTTCCGTAAAACTGCTCAGAATTTTAACCCTGAATGTGCGATGGCTGGAAAAATTACAATCGCCGAAGTTGAACAGGTTGTTGAAATTGGCGACTTAGATCCGGATGAGATCCATTTAGCGGGTATCTATGTAAACCGCATTGTACTTAATGCGTCACCTGAAAAACGTATTGAGCATAAAACTTTAAGCACGGAGGCAGTATAAAATGGCTTGGTCACGTAATGAAATGGCACAACGTGCTGCAAAAGAACTTGAAGACGGTTTTTATGTCAATTTAGGTATTGGCTTACCTACTCTAGTTGCCAACTATATTCCTGAAAATATCAATGTTTGGCTTCAATCTGAAAATGGTCTATTAGGCATTGGTGAGTTTCCAACTGAAGAAACTGTTGATGCTGATTTAATTAACGCTGGAAAACAAACGGTTACTGCTCGTCCCGGCGCTGCTTTTTTCTCAAGCTCAGAATCTTTTGCCATGATCCGTGGTGGCCATGTCAATATTGCAATTTTAGGTGCAATGGAAGTTTCCGAAAATGGTGACTTAGCGAACTGGATGATTCCAGGCAAGAAAGTCAAAGGTATGGGCGGCGCAATGGACTTGGTTGTTGGTGTCCAAAAAGTTGTTGTTCTAATGGAACATTGTGCAAAAGATGGTACGCCAAAAATTGTGAAAAACTGTAGTTTACCTTTAACAGGTAAAGGCGTGGTTCATCGCGTCATTACTGACCTAGGTGTAATGGACATTACTCCACAAGGCGTAGAGCTGATTGAACTTGCTAAAGATGTCACGCTTGAACAGATTCAAGCTGCTACAGGTGTTGAGTTTTATAAAACCTTAGTCGCTTAAATTTTAATTTTTAGTAAGCCAGATAAGACTTAAGTTAGAAAGTGAGCTTAAGTCTTAGCCCTTTTAAGCACCGGATGTGCTGTCTATAAATAAGAACGAGAAGGATTTTTTCAGCTATGGAAAAACAGCAAGGAATTTTTGAAAGATTTGCTCTTCGGATTAGTGACTGGTCTGAAAAATGGTTTCCTGATTCATATATTTTTGCATTACTTGGCGTCATTATCGTGTCAGTTGCCGCTTTAAGTATTGGTGCGCCTATTCACGATGTTGCGACTTCCTTCGGTAACGGTTTCTGGAGTCTTATTCCCTTTACCCTGCAAATGACGATGCTCATTATTGTAGGTTATGTCGTTTCTGTATCTAAGCCCGTAAAGTTCCTCATTCAAAAAATGGCACGTATTCCAAATTCGGGACGTGGTGCTATTGTTTTAGTTGCAACCGTTAGTTTATTAATTTCACTGGTCAATTGGGCAGTAAGCACGATTCTTACTGCACTTTTAGTGATTGCATTAGCGAAACGTAAAGAGCTGAATATGGATTACCGTGCAGCGGCAGCGGCTGCAATTATTGGTATGGGGGCAACTTGGGCACTGGGAATTAGCTCTTCGGCAGCACAGCTTCAAGCGAATAAAACCAGTTTACCTGAGTCAATTTACAACCTAACTGGCGTTATTCCATTTACTGAAACGATTTTCCTTTGGCAATCAATTGCGATGACCATTATTTTAGTGATTGTTTCAATCGCAATCGCTTACTGGTCAGCTCCAAAAGGTAATAATGTTAAAACGATTGATAGTTTTGATGTTCAATTTGAAGAAGACAAACCACATGATGAGAAATCTAATCGTCCAGGTGACTGGTTAGAAAACTCGCCTATCTTAACGATTATTGTGGTTGCATTAGGCTTAATCTGGATGTTTTTTGAATTTTCAAAAAGTAATCCAATCATTGCTATTTCAAGTTTAAACACCTACAACTTTGTGTTTTTAATGCTTGGTTTAGCGTTACATGGCACACCACGAAACTTCTTAAATGCTGTTTCAAAGGCAGTTCCGGCTGTCTCAGGAATCTTAATTCAGTTTCCACTTTACGGAAGCATCGCTTTTATTATGACGCAAGCTTTAAACAGTCAAGATTTATCGCTGTCGCATTATATAGCTGAGTTTTTCGTTTCAATCGCCTCAAAAGAAACCTTCGCAATTGTGATGGGAATTTACTCTGCCATCCTTGGGTTCTTTGTGCCATCTGGCGGTGGAAAATGGATTATTGAAGCCCCATATGTCATGCAGGCAGCAAATGATTTGAAAGTTCATTTAGGCTGGTCTGTACAAATTTATAATGCAGCCGAAGCTTTACCGAACTTAATCAATCCGTTCTTTATGCTTCCAATGTTAGGCATTTTAAAACTAAAAGCAAAAGATGTGATTGGTTTTACAGTCACTCAGCTCGTTGTGCATTTTCCGTTAGTTTTATTTTTATTATGGTTCTTTGGAAGAACACTTAGCTACACCCCACCTACTTTTTAATTTACTGGCGCCTTTAGTTTCGGCTAAAGGCAAATTTAGCAAATACATCAATAAGAGATATTAAGATGAGTTCAATTGTTATAGTTTCAGGTAGCCGTACTGCAATGGGCGGTTTTCAAGGCAGCCTATCGGCTTTAACTGCACCAGAACTTGGCGCTACTGTTATCCGTGAATCGATCCAACGTGCAGGTGTTGCACCTGAACAAGTAGATGAAGTTATTTTTGGTTGTGTATTGAGTGCAGGCATAGGCCAAGGTCCTGCTCGTCAGGCGATGCGTAAAGCTGGTGTACCTGATCATGTCGGCGCTGTCACCATTAATAAACTTTGTGGCTCTGCCATGAAAGCGGTGTTAATGGCATCTGATACTCTAAAAGCAGGCGGTGCCAATATTATTGTTGCAGGTGGCATGGAATCTATGACCAATGCGCCTTATATTTTACCTAAAGCTCGCGGTGGTTACCGTATGGGTCACGGTGAAATTAAGGACCATATGTTTTTAGATGGTCTTGAAGATGCAGAAACAGGCCGCTTAATGGGTTCTTTTGCTCAAGACATGGCAAATACCAAAGGCTTTACCCGTGAGCAAATGGATAACTTTGCGATTTCTTCACTTAAAAAAGCGCAAACTGCGATTACGGAAGGTTACTTCAAAGAAGAAATTGTTCCTGTTGAAGTAAAAACACGTAAAGGTGTTGAAGTTATCGATCAAGATGAACAGCCATTAAAAGCTAATCTTGAGAAAATTCCAACTTTACGTCCTGCTTTTAGTAAAGACGGTACAATTACAGCAGCTAACTCAAGCTCAATTTCTGATGGCGCTGCTGCATTAGTACTCACCACTGAAGAATATGCTCAAAGCCATGGTTTAAATACTTTAGCAAAAATTGTTGCAACTTCTACTCACTCACAACATCCAAGCGAATTTACCATTGCTCCAATTAGTGCAATTCAAAAAGTGCTTGAGCGCGCTGGTTGGTCAGTTGACGAGGTAGATGCTTGGGAAATTAATGAAGCTTTTGCAATGGTCGCAATGGCGCCAATTCATGAACTCGGCATTGATGAGGCAAAAGTAAACGTCCATGGTGGTGCTTGTGCTTTAGGCCATCCAATTGGCGCAACTGGTTCAAGAATTATTCTTTCTCTTATCTATGCTTTAAAACGCCTTGGTAAGAAGAAAGGTGTTGCTGCATTATGTATTGGTGGTGGTGAAGCTACAGCTGTTGCAATTGAAATCTAAAAATTAAAGTGCACGGAAGATGTAAGAATTCTTTTTACATCTTCTTTTTTTAGACTTTAAAAAGTTCATAACAGGTTTGACGGAACCATTTATGGCTACTTTTATGATGGCAAGACATATGCCAATGTTGTTTAACATCATAAGTTGGGAAGTCTAGAGGTGCTGGTAAAATCTGTAAATTTTCTCTCACCAATAAGACTTGGCTTAAATAATACGGTACCGTTGCGATCGCATCTGTTTCTTGAACGACTAAACCCACTCCAAGATAGCTCGGTAATCGAATTAAAATATTTCGATCTAAACCTTTGTTCTGCAATTCATTTTTAATATGGTAGTGCCCGATTCCCGCATCAATGTCGATATGATACTCGCGCATATAATCATCTAAAGTAAAATTATTTGGGTCTAAACGAGGATGACTCTTAGAGCTAATCACCACATAATGCTGTTTAAAAAACTTTTGTTGATAAAAGCCTTCTTCTAATTGGGGTAAAAAACCAATTGCAAGATCAATCTCACCATTTGCCATTTGATAGCTGGTTTCTGGTGTAATCGGCCTAATATTCAAGCGAATTAAAGGTGCTTTCTCTTTTAAATAGTTTGTTAATTGCGGTAATAAAACCAGATGAGATACATCTGTCATGGCAATTGTAAAAAGCTGATCTGAAGTTAGCGGATCAAAATTCACGCTAAAATTATTAATGCTTTCTACTTTATCAATAACTTCACTAATGAGTGGAAAAATCTCTTTTGCTAATTCGGTTGGGATCATCTCATTCCCAACACGAATAAAAAGTGGATCATTAAAATGCTGACGGATTTTGTTCAGTCCATTACTAACACTCGGTTGTGTAAGGCCAATAGCATCAGCAGCCATTGAAACACTTTTAAACCGATAAATATGATAAAAAATATTTAGTAATCTACTATCTAGATCAAACAAAATTGTCTCCGTCTGGATCAAATAATCCATTCAAAAGGAATGAAATCAGGCACAGCATATATAAAAATGCTCACTAGATTTCTGAATTATTGATATATGGTCTAAATTAACAAAGAATCTAGACCATGAGCAATGCTTTATAAAGCCTTTCATCATAAAGACAAAGGTATGAACTCTTTAATTGATTACTTTGTATGTAAATACCTTTAAGACATCACATATCATGATAAATTTTAATCATGCTGAGTTTGAAAGCCCTTCCAGATTTGCTGAACTGATTTGTTATCACTCAAGTTATTTTTAAAAATATAAATATCCTGTGGCAGACAATATTCGTTATGGTCCAACATGACCAATTTTCCGGTAGCGAGATCTTCCTCTACATTAATTTTTGGAATCCATGCTACACCTAAACCTTGTAATACAAGCTCTTTCAAGTTGGTGGCATTGTCAGTTTCATATAAGGTTTTATAGATCAGTTTACCTTCAATCAATTGATCGACCAATTTGCGCAAATATGCATGTTTACTATAAGCAAGTAATGAAAAATTACTCTGAATTGTATGCTTAGGCGTATGATCTGCTTCGGTAGCTGACACTGGAACAATCTCTGTTTCAGCGATCTTGATACCACTTAAAATATCATCGCCAACTCGATTAATATTAGATCGATCTGCATAGCAAATCATAAAATCGCAGGCACCTTCTTTTAAAAGAGATAAGCCTTCACCACTATTCGTCGCGACAATTTCAATTTTTAAATCACGCATAAATGTTGGGAATTTTTTTAAAAAAGTGGTTAAAAAACCTGATGCTAATGAGTGGACAACACAGAAACGAATCGTAGATTCGGTTTCATTTTTGATGTTTTTAATCAGCTTTGCTGTTTCTTCTACCTGCTTCTCAATATTTTTAGACATCACCAGCATAATCCGTCCAATGTCTGTAAATTCAATATTATTTTTATTATTTCGAATAATAACTTCAGCTCCGATCATCTCTTCTATTTGCTGAATTCTACGCGTAAACGCAGATTGACTAATAAATCGTTTTTCGGCTGCTTTTGAAATAGAACGCTCACGCTCAAGTGTCAAAAGGTCTTCTACCCAACGTACTTCTAAGTTCATTTTATGCATTCCCTTTTTATAGTTATGTCCTTAATCTGTCTGGTTGGGAAGCTGAATAAATAGCTGAATAGATGAATAAAAACTATAAAACATGGGAGTACCTGCAAAAATGCGATAGAGGATTGGCAAAGCCAAACAATAAAAGTAAGTATTTAAATAATTCTGACATAGAAAAGAGCGTAAGAGAATAAAAGACTTTGATTTAACTCAAGAACTCATACAAATATAAAATTATTAATCTAAAAATTATTTTAAATCAAAAAGTAAGGAGTATATAACGCAAGTAAATAACAAGTTTTAAGTTAATAAAAAATAGAAATAATCCTATGCTTTACTCATGTTTTATTTTTTATAAAAAAAGTCCGTACCTTGGGGAAGAATACGGACTGTAAAACTGAAAATGACTATCTTGCTTATTTCAGGAATTAAACTCTCTGACTCAATAAATTCATTTAAATCAGAAGATATGCTTGTAGTATAGCTCAGTCCATAAAACCTGACTATTCTACTAAAGTATTTAACTTAAGATTGAATAAAAACCGAATTTCTAATATTCACCAATGAGGTAATATAACTTTCTTGAAATTTCAACCATCATATTAGAAGTATATTGAGTAATTTCAAAAACTTGCTTTTTCTGAGGATTGAACACCATATTGTCATTTTCATCACTAAAAAAGATATAAGTGGTGTATTTATCCATATGGTGGATATGCTCTTTTAAGCTTAATTTTTCCCCAGAATTGGGATCATAGGCGATAAACTTCATTCTCATGAATTTTGTCTCTATACATACAGTCTTTTACCCAAATTTTAAGAAAATCTAGATAAAACAATATTTTGATGGATAATATGGAATGGTTAACCTAAGAACTAAGGCTACTTGTAAGATATGGGCACAATACTATTAGCCTTGTTTACCGAGGTTTCAGCAGAAGCGATTGATTGCTCTGCTTCTTTAAGCAGACGAGAAGTTTTAGACTCACTTTTCTCTTCACCGTGGAAAAGCACATAGTATGTAAAACTTCCCAAAATAATTAATGCGGCTGTGACTTTTAACATAAACTTAAAACTAAGATTTTTTCGTATTATAGTGTTTTTTATGTGAAATGCATCACATTTTTATATGAATTTGTTAGATAAACTTCACTTTAAAAGCTAATAATAAAGATAATTAAGTTGATATTTCACTTAAATTAACTAGTCTTAATTTTTGCAATGGGTTGCTTTTAAAAATTAGATGACCATTCATTGTATCAAGCAAATTTTGAAATTAACTTCATCTAATTATTAAGTTATTAATTTATATAGTTAAATTAATAGTTTAAAATAAACTCTCCTAGTTAGTTGACTATAAGATTAAAAAACTGATATGCAAAAAATGCATAATTAACTTGATAAATGCATTAGAAGTGAAGCATTTCGAAATCTAATATGAATTATCTTCTTTACTAATTCGAAGTTTAATGATGAACGCTGAAATTACCACCCGTATTGAGAAGGATCTTATTGGTTATAGAGAGATCAATAATAACGACTACTACGGAGTTCAAACATTACGTGCTCTAGAAAACTTTAATTTAACTCAAAGCAAGGTCGGAAATTTCCCTCACCTTATTAAAGCTTTAGCAATGGTAAAGCTTGCTTGTGCTGAAGCGAACTATAATCTTAAAAGCTTAGATCAGACTAAATTTGAAGCGATTGAATACAGCTGTAATCAACTTATTCGTGGTAATTTTCACGACCAGTTCCCAATTGATATGATGCAAGGCGGTGCTGGTACTTCAACCAATATGAATGCAAATGAAGTATTAGCAAACGTCGCTTTAGAATATATGGGACACGCAAAAGGCCAATATCAATATTTGCATCCTAATAATGACATTAACATGTCACAGTCAACAAATGACGTGTACCCTACTGCGATTCGCTTAGGTTTGTTATTAAGCTTAGATGAACTAAATCTTCCTTTTAACAACTTAATCTTAAGTTTCCGCAATAAATCTCAAGAATTTGCTCATATTCTAAAAATGGGCCGTACACAGTTACAAGACGCTGTGCCAATGACATTAGGTCAAGAGTTTGGAGCTTTTGCAGTAACTTTACAAAAAGACCTTGAGCAAATTAATACGCTTATTCCTAATGTTTTAGCGTATATGAACCTTGGTGGTACGGCGATTGGTACCGGAATTACTACTGAATATAGTTACCGTGAACTTGCGATTCAAGCGCTTGCAAAAATTTCTGGTAAGAAAATTAAGTCTGCTCCTGATCTAATCGAAGCGACTTCAGATATGGGTGACTTTGTTCTTTTATCTGGTTTATTAAAGCGTACTGCAACTAAGCTTTCAAAAATTGCCAATGACTTACGTTTACTTTCAAGTGGTCCACGTACTGGCATTAATGAAATTAATTTAGAAGCTCGCCAACCGGGTAGCTCGATCATGCCGGGTAAAGTAAACCCAGTTATACCTGAAGCAATGAACCTTGCTTGTTTCCAAATTATTGCAAATGACTTGGCTGTAACTTTAGCTGCTGAGGCTGGTCAATTACAGTTAAATGCAATGGAACCACTTATTGCATTCAAACTATTTGAATCGATGGACTTGCTCGGTAAAGCAATGGCAATGTTCCAAACTAAGTGTATTGATACAATTACGGCGAACCCTGAGCATTGTAAAGCTTTGGTTGAAAACTCAATTGGTATCGTGACTGCACTTAACCCATATCTAGGTTATGAAACTACAACTCGTATTGCTAAAACTGCAAACGAAACTGGACAAAGCGTATTGGCTTTAGTTCAAAATGAAGGTTTATTATCGGCACAAGTGCTTGATGATATCTTGTCGATTAATAATATGGTTAAACCAAAAATGTCGGCTTAATTCCTGAAAATAAAAAAGGAGCTTTTATAAGCTCCTTTTTTATTTGTTCTATATTTTAAAAACTGAAAGTTGTAGAGAACTGGGCTGTACGTGGATTACCTAAGAATAAATAGTCATCACCCATAAATGCCCCTACATCACGCCAATATTTCTTATTAAACAAGTTATCAATATTGAATCTAAAAGTTGTGTCATGCCCCGCAAAATTTGTTTTATAGGCAGCACCAATATTAAAGATGCTATAACCACCTACTTTTGCCGTTCCCTCTTTGTTTGCATATTTACTGCTACTGTATTGCATACCACTCAATAATCTTAACCCTTCAACGGAAGGTACTTTATAAGATAACTGTGCAGTTGCGCGGACTTTTGGTACATTTTGAGTTTGATGCCCTTTGTAGCTGTCATTATCAATATCAACTAGACGAGATTTGGTATAGGTAATACCTGAACTTACATCGAGTTTATCAGTTAAAGCACCTGTTAAACCTAATTCAATACCTTGATTGTGTTGTTCACCTTGTGAAACAAAATCGAAAGTTCCTTCTGCATTCACTTTGCTATATTGATTGTCTTGTTTTAAATCAAAAATAGCTGCTGTTACTAAGAAGTTCCGAATTTGTTGCTTAATACCAATTTCATATTGTTCAGAGTTTTTAGGAGATAGAACTTCTAGAGCATTATTAGCGAACCACGGAGCTTCACCACCATCCGATAAACCTTTGGCATATGAAGCATAAAGGTTAGTCCCAGCAGTTGGACTATACATGAGCGCTAATTGTGGCAAGAACTTGTTTAAGTCGGTATCACGACTTTGTTGCCCATCTGAATTATAAGTTTGCTCATCAAGATGAATAAGTTTTCCACCGAGTAAAGTTGACCATTGATCATTAAATTGAACTCGGTCAGATATAGTAAATGCAGTCTGATCACTTTCTAAGGCTTTATAACGATCACCTAAGCTTTCCGATGACGGACTATAGTCAATCGTATCTTCATAGATATTGCCTGTTCCTACCGCTACATTCAGTGGTGTATGGTGCTTTAAGGTTTTATATGTACGTTGTAATTCGAAAGCGATTTGATGCTGGATATTAGCAGTGTTGAATTGACCATTTAACCCAGCAGCGAACTGGTTAGTAATACGTGTATCATCTGGGCTGCGGAAGTCATAAATGTCATAATTTCCGTGTTTATCAAAAGTATTGCCCAAACCAGAATATTCACAAATATCGTTATAACATCCCCATGGGAAAGCACTATTATCATCAATCACAACACGGCTTTGTGATGCACTTAAGCTACCATTCCATTGATCGTTAAATGCATATTGATATTTCAAACTCGCATTTACACTGTTATTTACAACAGGTTTACTCCAAGACTGGTAACCCAATAAACGGTCTTGATCTACATTTGTTGGTACTTCTTGCCCATCAAGCAGTTGATAACCCGGTACTGAACGTTGATTTTGATGCTGAGCTTCAATATCAAACAATAATTTAGAACGCTCATTAATTTTCCAGTCTAAAGCAACTGAACCAAACTCACGCTTACCATTTGCGTGATCAACATTTGGATGGATGCTTTCATGGGCTAAATTGATTCGATAACCAAAACTATCATTAACAAAGCCGCCAACATCTGTTGCCAGTGTATAGCCGCCTTCTGAATTTGCATCTACAGTAATGTTTTTAACATCGGTTGGTCTTTTGGTTACATAGTTAACCACACCACCCGGCGTCGACATTCCAGATTGAATTGCAGAAATACCTTTTAAGATTTCAACTTGTTCTTTATTTTCTAAAGCCACATTTTGTTCGCCACGTATAGTGTGACCATTAATAAGATAACTTGAGCCTAAATCAAGCGCAAAACCACGTGCTACAAAGTTTGGATAGTAGCCAATTGCAGCGTAGCCATCCCCTAATGATGAATCATTTTTAATAACATCAGTCAGTGTTTTTGCGTGTTGGTCTGCTATGCGCTCAGAAGTAATGGTTGTAATAGATGCAGGAACTTTCTTTACATCACCAGTTTGAAAACCAGGTAAACTCACTTTTTTAGACGTATATAGTGCATCATTATTTTGTGTAGCATTCACAGTAATGGTTGGGAGTTGGGAAACCTCTGCTTCATTTGCATAGACAACAGATGTTATGAGTGCAATAGATGAAGCCAATGCTGTTTTAGAGCATGTCATAAAGTGAAGATTTAACGAATGTCTTTCCATTGAATAACTACCTGCCATACCGTGCATAATTTGAAGCGCTAGAAGTAACTACTGAGCCTATTTTTAGCCACGCAAGAATACCGCTACATATATTGAGAAACAATACATTCTGTACTTTTTCGATTAAGTGAAAGTGATACAACTTTTATGAACTTATCATTATATAAATTTCATTTATTTTATTAGGAATTGACGCTATAACTTTTTAAGTATTACCAAATATTCAAAATAAACTTAAGCTCGAAATGAAACTTAAAAGGAGAAATAAAATAGAAAAGTACCGTTGTAAATTAGCTCACTGATTTTAAATACAATTAATTATTAAGTTAAATGAAAGGAAGTGTTCGATCATCGGTAAAAATATCATTAAATCGAACAAAAGGACGTAATCTCACTAGAATCGAATTTTAAAATTAGAAAAAATGAAGGGTTAGGAATTTAAGGACATGCTCAGGATTGAGTGATATTTAAAGTTTCATTTTATTTTCTATCCAGCATATCTAAAAAATTCCTCGTTTTTGTCTGCAAAATGATGGAAGAAATATGACATACACTCAGGAAGAAAAACGTAGCAGAATACGTGGGATTGTAGGCGCAGCCTCTGGTAATTTAGTTGAATGGTTCGACTTTTATATCTATGCAGTATTTGCTGCCTACTTTACACAGGCTCTAACAGCACCTGATATGGATAGTACGACTAAATCTATCTATGTATGGGGTGTATTCGCTGCAAGCTTTTTTATGCGTCCTATTGGTAGTTGGGTATTTGGACGAATTGCAGACCGGCATGGTCGAAAAAAGTCGATGGTCATCTCAATTTGTCTGATGGCTTTGAGTTCTTTTCTATTTGCAGCCCTACCTACTTATGACCAAGTTGGCTTATTTGCCCCTTTTCTTTTACTGGTAGTGCGCTTACTTCAAGGCTTATCGGTTGGTGGTGAATATGGTGCAGTAGCAACATATATGAGTGAATTAGGCTTAAAAGGTCAGCGTGGTTTTTACTCGTCTTTCCAATATGTCACTCTCTCTGGTGGTCAATTACTTGCAAGTTTACTGGGCGTTATTTTATTAACGTTCTTAAGTGAACAACAATTACATGATGGCGGTTGGCGTATTCCATTTGTTATTGGTGGTATTGCAGCAATTTTTTCTTTGCTTGCACGTAGTCGCTTAGAAGAAACACTTTCTCATCAAGATAGCGAACGAAAAGAATCTGGTAGCTTAAGAGAACTTTTTAAGAAACATTGGAAAACCTTTTTATTGGTGGTTGGATACACTTCTGCTGGTTCATTAACGTTTTATGTAGAGACCGTTTATTCAAAAACCTATTTAACCAATTTAGGGATGGATGGAAAAACCGTTGGTTATATCATGACCTTCGCCCTATTTGTCTATATGTGTGCTCAACCTGTATTTGGTGCTATTTCTGATCGTATTGGGCGACGCTCTTCAATGCTGGCCTTTAGCTTATTGTCTGCGATTTTTATCTACCCAGTCATGGTGATCGGGATGCGTGCCTATATTGATTCGCCGATCATTATTGCCTTGCTACTTATTTTTATGATGATGTTACTCAGTTTCTATACATCTATCAGTGGCTTGGTAAAAGCTGAAATGTTCCCACCTCATGTGCGAGCTTTAGGTGTAGGTTTCTCTTATGCAGTAGGTAATGCGCTGTTTGGCGGTTCTGCTCCTTCAGTTGCCCTACAGTTCAAAGCTGCCGGAATTGAAAATACCTTCTTTATATATGTCATTGTCATGCTGATTATCTGTTTCTTATGTAGCCTTGCGCTTCCGAAAAAACCAGATTATTTAGAACATGATCATTAATTAAACAATATGCCTTCTGTCCCAAGCAGAAGGCATCTTTTAGCTCTTAGCAAATTCTTTTAAAAAAGCCCACGGAAAAATCCCTTTATCATGCCCATCACTAAAACAAATTTGAGCACCATAACCTTGATCAAACATAGCTGTCACTTCAACATTTTGATGCTCTATTTCAATTTGTTTAATCCGCTTCGCTCGACAAAAGCTGCATGGGCAAATTTCCCTTAAACTTTGATGACTCAGACATACGCTTGAGCCATCGGTCCATATAAAGTGAACCTGCTTATTTATAGTATCGACACGAATATCAGGTCTGGTTTGCATATTTCACCTCCCCAATTTGATTTAACCCAATACGAATCGCTTTTCGTACTTCTGGGTCAGAGTCATGTTGGTGTTGTTCTAATAATAGGTGATGAGCTTCTGCTGTACCAATTTCACCTAGTGCTAAAGCGACCTCTTTACGTAAATTGCTAATTTCATGATTAAAGTTATCAAATAGATGACTAACTGCAATACGCGATTTGAGTAGTCCCAAGCTCCTTACTGCTGCAATACGTACTTGCCAATACAAGTCAGATAAAGCATGAATTAAGAGAGTTTCAAGCTGAGTGATATGTAATTTTCCAATCGTAAGTGCGGCTTCCACTCTTAGTTGCCAACTTTCCGAGGTTAAAGAATGTTGAAGCGCTTGGATAACATCAGCGTTTATGTCCTGGCTATAAGCCAAACCACCTGTTGCAATGCGGCGAACCTCATCATCTGTATCTGTTTCTGCAATTTTTGCCAATATCGTAATCGCTTGGTCTTGTTGTAACCAACTTAATGCACTGACTGCCTCACGGCGCACTAAAGCAACTTCATAATGTACCAAAGCAGATATCTCTGTGAATAATTGCTGTGGTCGTAAAGGTCTTAAAGCACGTAAAATTGCACTTAGAGCAAAAGTATCCGTATGCTTTAAATAAGGCGCAAGGATCTGGGCTGATGCCGCATTTTTTACTTCACTTAAGCTTTGGCTGGCAGCTTGTTTTACATTCAGATCAGTATCAAATAAGGCTTGTGCCAATACTTGCAAACTGGTTGGATCTTCCCAACTTTCTAGTTTTTTTGCCGCCTCTTCACGGACTAAAGCTGAAGAGTCGTGTTGCAGTGCTGTATGCAACCAAGGAAGTAAATCCGGATTTTCTTCATCACCAATATTCATTAAAGCGACAAAGCGGATCTTTTCATCTGCATGATTGAGCTGCGCAAGAAATTCCTGATTATATTCATCGAGGTCATCTAAAGCTTGATAATAAAAACTCATTCGTATTCCTTAATTTGTGATTTCTTTCCAAGCCCTAATGGATTTAAACGGCTTAACTCTTCTTGTTGGGTTGCTTCTTTTAAAGTCTGGATGCAATGTTTTTTAATGGCTGTAAATTCACTACTTGTTACAAGCTCAACGTCTCTTGGGCGTTCAAACTTAAGCGGAATTTCTTCAATAATTCGCCCCGGTCTATGGCTCATAATCAGCACTCGATCAGCTAAAAAAAGTGCCTCATCAATATCGTGGGTAATAAATAAAACCGACGTTTGAATTTCTTGCCAAATTTCGAGTAATAGCATTTGCATTTTTAAACGAGTTTGAGCATCTAACGCACCAAAAGGCTCATCCATTAATAAAATGCGAGGTTGATTAATCAGTACTCTCGCAATTTCAACTCGTTGCTGCATGCCACCAGAAAGTTCAGCTGGAAATTTATGTTCAAAACCTTTAAGGCCGACCAGATCAATCATTTTCTGAGCTTGTTCAATACGCTTTTGTTTGGCGATGCCTTTCATTTTTAAGCCAAAAGCAATATTTTCAAGCACGCTTTTCCATGGAAATAAGGTATGTTGCTGGAACACCAAACCTCTGTCTGGATGCGGTTCGAGGATAGATTCATTATCGACCATTAAAGTCCCAGAACTAATCGGTAAGTGCCCTGCCAAAGCACCTAATAATGTGGATTTACCGCAGCCAGATGGGCCAAGTAGACATATAAACTCGCCCGGTTGTATTTCGAAATTAACCCGATCTAGCGCCTGAAAACGATTTTTAGCTTGCCCTAAATGTAGCGATAGATTTTGAATACGCACATGGCCTTGTGTAATTGACATTTTAAGACTTCCTCAGTTGATACCATGGAGTAAATCGGTTTCCAATCACACGCACCAATGTACTGCTAAACATACCTAATGCTCCGATCAGCACCATGCCAACCACGATATTGCTATAATTTTGCAAGGTGAAAGACTCCCATGTGAAATATCCAATTCCGTGTTGTCCAGAAATCATTTCCGCAGTCACTAAACAGAACCAACAAGTGCCCATTCCAATAGATAAACCCGTAATAATGTTCGGTAATGCGCCCGGAATAATGACTTCATGAATAATGGCGAGATCAGAAGCACCCAGACTTTTCGCTGACGCAACGAACCTTGGGTCAACTGCACCAACGCCATGTACCGTATTTAATAAAATTGGAAATAAAGCCCCAATAAAGGTAATAAAAATCATGGAAGCTTCTGATGATGGAAAAATCAGAATTGCTAAAGGAATCCATGCAACTGCTGGAATTGGACGTAGTACTTCTAATGGCGGCATTAGAAATGCAGCAAGTTTTTGATAACGTCCTGCTAACAAACCAATACCTACACCAATTAGAGCTGCCAATACAAAACCAACTACTACGCGAAAAACACTAGATTCAACATGTTCAAATGCAGTGCTGAGTTGAAAGAAAGTCCACAGTGCATGAATAACATCTAAAGGTGTGGGTACATTGCTAAAGTTCACAATACCTAAATTTATTTTAAACTGAGCTAGGCCTTGCCAAATGACTATCCAGAAAACTATCGATATAAAAGCAATCGCGTAGTTTTTTAAATGCGTCGGATATAACCTCAATTGTTGGAAAAATTTAATCAAAAATGTACTTTGGTTTTTAGGTTTTGTTTGGACTAAACTACTCATTCGTCACCTCCTGCTCATTAGGTAAGACAACACATCAGCTCTGTGTTACAAGCTGAATAGCTTTAAAGTCATATACTTTTCCGCCCTGTTGTTTAGCCCATTTTTCAGCATCATCTTTTAATAAAAAGGCCTGAATTTGTCCTGCTTTATCTGTGGCATACCATGCCAGATTGGCAAGTAACTTAATGTCGGACTGATGATCTTGGCTATAAACCACACGCACCGTTTTTCCATCGGCTTGAATTTTCTTTAAATCAGAAAAAGCATTCTCAGGTGTTTCATAGCTACGCACTTTTTCTTCACCCTTTACCCAAATTTGAGTCACCCGATCAAATGTTTTGATGGGTTGTCCCGTTAAAGCGTCATTGGCAACTAAAGGGGATTTTGCATAGTCAGCCAATTGCTGGCTGTAATTAAGTCCAGATGCCTGAAATGCATCCTTAATATATTGATCATCAATAAATTTATTTACATCAAGCGTACCGTCGTTTTTGCCTAAAACTTTTAATGTGTCTATCGCAATTTGAGTCGCTTTTCGATATTCAGGTTTCCAAGTTAAGTCACGAGTTTGCAGACCTAGTGGACCATGAAACAGATAGACCACTTCGGCAGGAATACCTGTTTTTTCAGCAATAAATTCACTATATTTTTCAGGTTGTTCGCGAATCAATCGATTCGCTTCAATAGTTGCCTGTAAATAAGCTTTTATGACTTCTGGATGCTGCTGTGCATAATCCTTGCTGGCAAGTGAACCATGAAATGTAGGTGATTTTGCTTGTGAACCATCATAGATTTTTTTAGCAAAACCTTGGTAAGCAAATAACTCTCCAAATGGTACGAAGTCAGCATGCGCAGCAATCTTATGACTTTTTAATGCAGGCCCCGCCACTTCTGGCGCCTGAGCAATCACTTTAATATCTTTATCAAGTTGCCAGCCTTCAGCTTGAATCGCTCGCAGTAACAGTCCATGAGCAGTTGAGGCAAAAGGTACGGAAATGGTTTGTCCTTTTAGTTCTTTGAGTGATGTTACTTTTGATTCAATTGGAACAACAATCGCATTACCGCTACCATTAATACTGCCCGACAAAGGCGCTAAAAATATGCTTTCTTTTCCAGCTTTTTTAAATGCCGCTAAATTATTAACAGCAGGAAAGTCAGCCATTGCTCCCAAATCTAGACGCCCAGCCACCATTTCACTGGTCAGTGGTGCACCAGAGGTAAAGTTTTTCCATTGAATGTCATATTTAACATGTTTGTATTTACCATCTTTAGGTAAATATTTTGGTAATAGATTCAATTCACGAATCAACAACCCACCTGTTGCACAGTTAATGGTTGTGTCTTGCGTACCAATCGCTACACGAACAGTTTCTGTTTTACTGCCGCACCCCAAAGTGCCGAGTACAATGGCACCAATTAAGCTACTGAGTAATAGTTTTTTATTGATCAATTTATTTTGTCTCATGTTGAGTATTCCAAATTAATTATTTGAGTAGGTATGGGATATTTACTTTGACTGCATCTGTTGGGCAGTCCTTTTCACAAGGCATGCAGTACCAACATTCATCAAACTGCATGAAAGCTTTTTGAGTTGTTGGATCGATTGCCAATAAGTCCATTGGACAAACATCTACACAGACTGTGCATCCTTTATCAGCAATACATTTATCTTCATCGATAATGACGGGTGCGACAGTACGGTGCTGTACTTCTTTAAAAATAAAAGCCATGATTTTGAATTCCTGATTTATTTAGTCTGCTAGAGCAACATCTTTTTGAATACGTAAACGGTCATACGACACAGCTTCATCTTGGTTAATCGAAACCACATAAGGCTCGATTTGTTTTTTGAAACTGACCATGTTGCCCTGTTCATCTTTTTTCAAATGCGCGTGACAGAACCAATCCGAGTTATTTTTTTGAGGGAAATCTGCTCTATAGTGGTACAGTCCCCAACGGCTTTCTTCCCTAAATAGTGAGGCTCTGGCTGCCATTTCCGCACAGTCTCGAATAAAAGAAACTTCAGCGGCACGCATCAGCTCATGCGGGTTTCTTGCAGAAATTCGCTTAATATCCTGTTTGATTTCTTCAAAACGTTTGAGCCCAATTTCAATTTTTTGGCGAGTTTTAGGCGGTTGCAAATAGTCATTTACAAAACGGCGCAGCTTATATTCCACTTGTTCTGGAGGTAAACCTTCTGAACAATCCAGTGGCGCAAATATTCGAGCTTTTTCTGCTTCTATTTCGCTTTGGTTTAATTCGCTATCTTCAATTGCATTCACATATTGGGCGGCATTTACACCTGCAAACCATCCGTAGGTAAATGCACCAAGCATATAGTTATGAGGTACAGCCGCCATATCGCCAGCACTATATAAGCCTTTAACCGAAGTCTCGGCTTTTTCATTGACCCATACGCCAGAAGCACTGTGTCCACTACAGAAACCAATTTCTGAAATATGCATTTCCACCATATCTTGACGGTAATTGGTTCCTCGGCCCTCATGGAAACGACCACGGCTTGGGCGCTCATTGGTATGTAGAATCTCTTCAATAGTTTGGATCGTTTCTTCGGCCAGATGATCTACTTTTAAATAAACAGGACCATTACCACTTTCCAGTTCTTGGTAAAACTCCCACATCATTTGACCACTCCAGTAGTCACATTCAATGAAACGTTCACCTTTACTATTGGCGGTATAACCTCCTAAAGGTCCGGTCACATAGGCACAAGCTGGGCCGTTATAGTCTTTAATTAGAGGATTAATTTGGAAGCATTCTAAGTTGGCTAGTTCAGCACCGGCATGGTATGCCATTGCATAGCCGTCACCCGCATTGGTTGGGTTCTCATAAGTTCCCATTAAGTAGCCAGAAGCTGGTAAACCTAAACGCCCTGCTGCACCACAACATAAAATGGCAGCTTTCGTTTTAATGACATAGAAATCGCCACTACGACAGTCAAAACCAAGTACACCATTGATTGCACCTTGCTCATTTTTTAAAAGCTTTGTGGTGACAATCCGATTATTAATTTTGACTTGAGCACGCTTTAACTGACGATATAAAACTTTTTTAACGTCATGGCCTTCAGGCATTGGTAAAACATATGCCCCCATGTGATGTACTTTTTTTACTGCAAATTCGCCTGTCTCATCTTTTTCAAACTTAATGCCCCATTGATCGAGCTGTTGAATGGTTGTGAAACTATGCTTTGCATATGCATATACAGTGGTTTGGTTAACTACCCCATCATTAGCAATGGTAATTTCTTTGGTGTATTGCTCAGGTGTTGCATAGCCCGGAATGACAGCATTATTCAGCCCATCCATTCCCATTGAAATCGCCCCACTACGTTTTACATTCGCTTTTTCAATGAGCAAGACTTTTAAATTGGGGTTTTCTTGTTTTGCTTTAATCGCAGCCATTGGTCCAGCAGTTCCACCACCAACCACCACAATATCGAACTCAAGATATTTAGTTTCCATTGAATATTCCTTATTTTTATCTGAGTTATTAACGATGAATACGTAAACGGTACTGGAAGGTATCGCCCGAGAAATAGAGATATTCATAGTCAATAGGTTGGCCATTTGCGTCATGAGTCAAACGTTCAACCCGTAATACAGGAGTTCCGATTTCGACTTGCAACAAAGCCGCTAATTCCTCATCCGCAACAGTGGCATCAATGCTTAAATCCGCATGTCCCAAAGGGATGTCACACTCTTGTTCTAATGCCTTGAAAATATCGGTTGTACGTAAATCAATCGCTTTTTCTTTAAGTTTCAAACCAATATGTTCTGGCAAATAAGTCAAATCATAAGACACTGGCTGACGGTTGAGTAAACGAACACGTTGAATTTCATACACATTGGCTTTAACAGGTAACTTTAATTTGGGTACTACGTGCATCGGCACCTGTTTAAGCTCGGCCGAGATGACACGGTTTAAAATTTCGTGACCAGCAGATGACATTGCTTCTGCAAAACCCTGCAAACTTGAAATGTTCTGGAACGTTTTTGGCTTGCTTACAAAGGTCCCTTTACCTGGCACCTTAAAAATATAACCTTCCAACTGTAATTGGTTGAGTGCTTGGCGAACTGTGATTCGACTTACACCGAACTGTTCAGCAAACTCGTTTTCAGATGGAATTTGACTCAATACGGCATATTCACCATTTACAATTTTGTTAAGGATGAGTTCCCTTAACTGATCGTAAAGAGGCTTATGATTTTTGGGATCTTGGGGTAGCTGGCTCACGGCTCACAACCTGTTATAACAACTTGAGCAAATAATGTTTAAAATGTTTCAGCTTTGGAAATAATTTAAAGCGATAACTTTAGTTAAAAAAATAATTTCATTTAATATCAATAAATTAATAAATAGTTATCTATAAAAGTTGAATTTTTATCATAAAAAATACATTTGTGTTTGTTATGCTATAAAACATACTCCGTTATGCCATAAACGTAAAAATTAATATTATTTTTTAGGGGATAATATGCAACAAAAACAACAAAATACCCCTGATGATTCAGTGGTACAAGTCACCTTCTGGCAAGCCTTTTTATTTTGGCTCAAGCTCGGCTTTATTAGCTTTGGGGGACCAGCTGGACAAATTGCTGTGATGCATCAGGAACTCGTTGAGCAAAAGCGCTGGATATCTGAAAAAAGATTTTTGCATGCCCTGAACTACTGCATGTTATTACCTGGTCCTGAAGCACAGCAATTAGCAACCTACATTGGTTGGCTCATGCATAGAACTGCTGGAGGATTAGTTGCAGGTATTCTATTTGTATTACCCTCCTTATTTATTTTAATTGGACTGTCTTGGGTTTACATAAAATTTGGAGATGTTCCCGTTATTGCAGGTATTTTCTATGGAATCAAGCCTGCCGTTACCGCAATTGTTTTCCATGCAACGTACCGTATAGGTAGCCGTTCGCTTAAAAATAAGTTTTTATGGATCGTCGCGATTGCGGCGTTCTTTGCCATCTTTGTCTTAAAGCTTCCTTTCCCGCTTATCGTTTTATCAGCTGGTATTGCTGGCTATTTAGCGAGTAAAAAGTACCCAGAACTATTTTCCTCCGCGGCTGGACATAAAGCCAGTCAAAAAGATTATGGTCCGGCATTTATTGATGATGAGACCCCAACACCAGAGCACGCTAAATTCCATTGGTTGCGTTTAGCTAAACTTATTTTTGTAGCAATCGCTTTATGGCTATTGCCAATTTTAGCTTTAGGCGCATATTTTGGATGGCATCATTCTTATACTCAAATGGCGTGGTTTTTTACTAAAGCTGCATTACTCACTTTTGGTGGGGCCTATGCAGTTTTACCTTATGTCTATCAAGGAGCTGTAAATCATTTTGGATGGCTTTCACCTACACAAATGATTGATGGTTTAGCTTTAGGTGAAACTACACCGGGTCCACTGATTATGGTAGTGGCTTTTGTTGGCTTTTTAGGAGGCGTCAATCATTCATTACTTGGCTCTGAGCATCTATTTTTTGCTGGAGCACTTGGTGCAGTCATTGTGACTTGGTTTACCTTTCTCTTTTCATTTGTATTTATTTTTGCGGGTGCGCCTATTATTGAATCTACACATAATGAAATTAAATTTACTGCGCCACTCACTGCAATTACCGCGGCTGTGGTCGGTGTAATTTTAAATCTCGCACTATTTTTTAGTTATCACGTGTTATGGCCACAAGGCTTTTCAGGGCATTTTGACATTGTTGCAGCCTTCATTACTGTTTGTGCATTTATTGCTTTATTCCGCTTTAACGTGAACGTGTTATATGTGATTTTTGCATCAGCGCTGGTTGGACTAGCTGTCACTTTTTTTAGTTAACTATTGATTTAAATATTTTTTAAATTCAGAAAATCTTATCAATAAGGCCGAACAGTTTCTTTTCTGTTCGGCTGTTTATATTTTTAACCCGCTAATTGTGCGATTTGTGCTGCTGCATTATCTAAGGCAGCTTGACGTGCTTCTGGGCCGAAAGCGATCCCTTCCGCGCGCACAAAAGTAATATCAGTCACACCAATAAAATTGAAAAACGCTTTGATATAAGTTTCTTGATAGTCTAAAGCTTCGGCTGGTGAACCTTCTGAGTACACACCACCACGCGAAGAAGCAATAATGACACGTTTACCTTCTACTAAACCTTGAGGGCCGTTTTCCGTATAACGGAATGTTTTTCCAGCAACAGATAGTCGGTCAAGCCACGCTTTTAACTGTGATGGAAAGCTAAAGTTATACATTGGCGCGCCGATTACAACGATATCTGACGATAAGAACTCGTCCAAATATTGGGTGTTTCGTGCAACATGTTGCTGCGCTATTTCATTATTAGGTTCAACACCTTGCCATGCCAAAAACTCAGCATCAGATAAATGAGGAATTGGTTCTAAAGCAAAATCGTGATGAATAATTTTTGCATCAGGATAAGCTGCGCTGAGCTTTCCAATAACAGATGAGGTGAGTTGGCGGCTAACAGACTGCTCACCTAAAATACTTGTGTCAATTTGAAGTAGTTTCATCGTTTATACTCACAGTATAAAATTGTTACTTGAACTAATTATGTTACTACTATTATTCTGATGCACAAGAAGGCACATTTAGGGAACCAAGTAATATGACTGTAACTATACCTCACGATATCCAAAGTTCAGATTGCCAAAGAGTCAGCCAAGTATTGGCTAGAGTTGGCGAGAAATGGAGTATACTCATTGTAATGACACTTGCATCACGTTCTCATCGCTTTTCTGAAATTAAAAGAAGTATCAATGGAATATCACAGCGTATGCTTACCTTATGTTTGCGTGGTTTAGAAAGAGATGGATTGGTTAAACGTACGGTTTATCCTGTAGTTCCACCTCATGTTGAATATGAATTAACTCCATTGGGCCATTCACTTACAGAACCTGTAATTGCTTTAGGCCAATGGGCTCAGCAGCATATTGCGGATATTGATGCGGCAAGAGCTGCCTTTGATGCAGCTCAAGATAAACCAATTACATTAGACACTTAACGTAACTGCGAAGGACTTATGCCATAAAATTGTTTAAAGCGATGACTTAAATGGCTTGCTGAACTAAACCCACATACTAGGGCAATATCTTGCAAAGAAAGCTGAGATGACTGAATTAGCCCTTTGGCCTTGGTTAAGCGTCTTTGCATGACATATTGGTGAGGTGCCATATTCATGGACTGTTTAAACATATGAGCAAAATGGTATTCGCTTAAATTCACAACATTCGCCAAATCAGACAAGGTAAGTGCTTGATCTAGATGCCCTTCAATCCAGTCCTGAATATATTTGAGTTTATGAGGAGCGAGCCCACCCTTGATAGTAGGTTGTTGCCATTGAACACTGCTATATCTTCGAATTAAATGGTTCAGCAATAAACTGGCAGTTGTACTCATTTGTAAATGGTTTGCTGAATCTTTCCAATCACAATCTAGCAAGAAAAACTGATAAAGCGCTCGAATCTTTTCGTCATCGTTAAAAACAACTTCGTTTAGTTCAATTTGGTTCGGCTCTTTGTCCCATATTTTTTCGGCAACATCACGCAAATGTTGGTCGGTATAATACAAGTGAACGAATTTAAGCCCACCACGTATGTCCCAAGTCGACTCCTGATGCTCAGGCAATAAGCAAAAACGCCCCGGCCCACCGCCGTTTTTCCAGCCTGCAGGGGTTTTTTGATAGCTTTCATAGCCATCTTGAATATAGAGACTTAAAGTGTGGTGATCGCTACAGACACTTACACGATCTTGCTGATTAGACCAAAATGCAAGTTGCATATTCTCATCAAGCACCACAGTTTCGTGAAGCTTGGCTTTAGATTGCTGTAGCTGTTCTAAAGTTTGATAGGCCATGCAAAATTAAAACGAATATCATTGAGCTTAAGTTAACCATATTCAGCAAAATTCAGCTAGTTTAGATCTATAAAAAACGCAAGATCTTGCATGTGCAAAACAAGAATATGTACGTGAAAAATGAAGCATTCCTAGATACTTAAGCTTGGTAATCGAGGATGAAGTTATGAATATTTTACTCTATGTTGCGGTGGTGTTGATTTGGGGAACAACATGGATTGGAATTGCCGTTCAAAGCCACTATGCAACGCCCGTTGTCGCAATTTTATGGCGTTTTGCTATTTCAGCCTTATTACTGTGGGTTGTTTTACTATTTTCAGGAAAATTACAGCGGATTGCTTTAAAAGATCATTTGTTCTGTATGCTGCAAGGCCTTTGTGTTTTCGGCCTAAACTTTATTTGTTTTTATACCGCCGTTAAATATGTAAACAGTGGTTTAGAGTCTGTCATTTTTTCGATGGCTGTTTTCTTTAATGCTATTAATGCACTTATCTTTTTTAAGCAAAAACCATCGCCAAACTTTGCCCCAGCCGCAATTTTAGGGCTCATAGGTATTGTTTTACTGTTCTGGCATGACCTGATTAATAGTCAGTTTAATGCACAATTATTAATGGGTATCGGTCTGTGTGCAGTAGGCACTTACGGTTTTTCTTTAGGGAACATGATTAGTGTTAGACACCAAAAACGTGGTCTAAATATCTTTTCAACAAACTGTTATGCAATGACTTATGGCGCATTGGTGATGTTAAGTCTAGCTTTATTTACTGGCCAAGATTTAATGCCTCCAATGAATTTCCCATTTTTAAGCTCGGTACTTTACCTAGCAGTATTTGGTACGGTTATTGGGTTCTCGGCTTATTTTTCTTTGGTTGGGCGAATTGGCGCAGCCAAAGCAGCCTATAGCACGTTGCTCTTTCCTTTAGTTGCTCTAACAGTTTCTACTTTCTTTGAAGGATATGTATGGACTTTAAATGCTGTATTTGGAATTTTATTAATCTTACTTGGTAACTACTTAATGTTTAGTAAGTTAGAAATTGGAAAAAAGTTATTTAATAGTCAAAAAAATTGTGAGAAGCAGGCCTAAAAGCCTGCTTTTTTTATAAGTAATAATTCATCTCTAGCAGCCCGTTTTAAGCATCAACTCAAAATCTTTTAAAGCTGCGGCTGCTGTGGCTAAAGGCGCAGATGCCCCTCCACTGACAACAAATTCCCCCATTTCTTGCGTTAACACCCGAATGCATTTATTGGAACCTTGCAGATGAGCAAACGGATGATTTGCTGGAACTAATCTTAATTCAACACCTGTTTGAATTTGCTGATTCTTAATATGAATAAAACCAACCAGACGAGGAATTACATTTTCTTTTTTCCAACCACGAATATGTTCAGCCGTAACGTGACTAATTCCTTGTCTTGGAATATCTTGAATTTTTACATCAGCCCCCAAAACAGTATTGGCTAGTATCGTAATTTTGGCAGCAGTATCCCATCCATCTACATCGAAAGAGCTGTCAGGTTCTGCAATACCTTTTGCTTGAGCTTTTTCAAGAGATTCTGCAAACGCACATTCATGTTGCAACATATCATTTAAAATAAAATTCGTGGTACCTGTAAACACACCTTCTATTTCTAAAATTTGGCAGCCAGCTAAGTTATATTCAAACAAATCAACAGTTGGTAAGGCAGCGGCTGTCGCACCGCTAAAAAATAGTTTTTTATTGTGCTGATGTGCCAAGTTAACTAATTTTTTACCATCTACGACTAAAGCACCTTTAGATACCGCAATCGCATTCATGCTATGTGTTAAAGCATAATTTAAATAAAATAGGCCCTTTCCACCTGTCACATAGTCACTTGGGCCTGTCTCGATAATGACATCCGCCTGAACCTGTTCTAAAAACTTTTGCTCAGTTAAGCCTGCTTGATATTGTGTTTTATCTAACCACTTTGCAGCTTGTAAACCTTCTTGATCAATTAAACCTGATGATGAGTTGCAGACGCCCACTAAACGGGCATCAATTTGATATTTTTGTTTATAGTATGTCGATCTATTTAAAAGAAGCTCTGCAATTTGTTGCCCAATCCGTCCAAAACCACAAATTGCTACGTTAACTCGCTTCATATCGCTTTCTCAAAAATTTATATCGTTTAAATCAAATTTCCCAAGAGAATTTTAACATCTCGTCTTTGGAAAATTGCTAACTACAGAGATAGTTAAAATACTATATTACTTAGATATTTGTTAGATTAACTATCTTAATGACCATATAAATTGCGACAGCAAAAACCATTAAAGCAAAGACTTTTTGCACAATTGCAGACGGAATAAACCGAATAGCTCGGCGTCCTAATAACATACCGAATGCACATGCGAGTGCAAACGCACTAGTGATTGCTACTGGATAGTGAAAGCCCTCTGCAATATGCATCACAATACTCATGCCACTAATCAGGAAAATAATCATAAGTGAGGTTGCAACAATGCTATGCATATCCAAATTTGTGACTTTTCTAAGCGCGGGTACAATTACAAAGCCGCCTCCAACCCCTAACATACCAGTTAAAAGCCCAGCAATAATCCCGATGCTCGCAAGCACACCACCAGTTTTAAAATTCCAGATAAAGCGTCCCGTACTTGGGTTGACCTGACACGGCGGGTTATGAAAATCTGAAACTCGGTTACTGATAAGTCGATAGCCCACTGTAAACATGACCAAGCTAAACATTAACATGAGCCAAACAGGTGAAATCGCGTTGGCTATTAAAATGCCGATATGTGCCATAGGAGCACCAATTAAGGCAATCCAGATCGCAGCACGATAACGAACAATCTTTTTAAATAAGCCTTCAATAGTTCCAATGAGTGTAGATAGCGCAACTGCTAATAACCCAATCGGTGCAGCTTGCGCCACGCTCCAGCCTTGACTGGTCATAAGCGCGGGTACAGCAAGAATGCCACCACCCGCACCGGTAAGACCAAGTAAAAAGCCAATCACAATGCCTTCAACGACAAGTAATAACATATTAAAAGCCTAAAATTGCATATACATCGTTTGCAGTAGACTGCTGATTAATGAGTGAGTAGATCTCATCTTCTTGCGAAGCTTTAGTCGCTTCTCAGGACAAAGGTTGCTTTATTTATCCTCTTCTCAGGGTAAAGCGTTGCTTTACTTATCCTCTTCCACTCGAGCACAGCTTTCGCCTTGCGCTCGGACAAAGCGTTGCTTTGTTTATCCTCGCTCAGGTTTGACCATCCACTCACGGCCCTTGAGCATGCCTTGCCAGTAAATTGGCGGTAAAATCTGCTCTTTAAGCAGCCAAGCCAAATGGGAAGGTTTTTGCCCATCAATTATCCATTTTGGAAAACTTGGAAGTAATTTGCCGCCGTAGCCAAACTCAGCCAGAACGATTTTTCCACGCTCTACGGTGAGTGGACATGAGCCATAGCCGTTGTATTCACAGAAGTTCTGTTCACCCTTGAGCTGGGCTATAACATTAACCGCAACGATCGGAGCTTGTGCCCGTGCCGCCGCAGCAGTCTTGGCATTAGGTGCATTCATCACATCGCCTAAAGCAAAAATATTGGCATGTTGTGTGTGTTGTAAAGTTTGTGGATTAACACTCACCCAGCCTGCTTCATCATTAAGAGTACTTGCACGAATAAAATCAGGTGCTTGTTGCGGTGGAACAACATGCAACATATCGAAATCAGTTTCGGCCAATGCCGAATTTTCATCGTTCACGACCTTAAACCATGCTTTCTTTGCAGGCCCGTCTACTTTGACAAGTTGATGGTTAAAATGCAGTTCAGAGCCATATTTTTCAACGTATTGCATTAGTGCAGGCACATATTCTTTCACACCAAATAAAACACCGCCTGAGTTATAAAAATGAATAGAGGTATCTTTAAGTTTGCCTTGCTTTAACCAATAGTCGGCTGAAAGGTACATTGCTTTTTGAGGAGCACCGGCACACTTAATCGGCATAGGTGGCTGGGTAAAGATTGCCTTTCCACCGTTTAGCCGTTGCACCAATTCCCATGTATACGGCGCTAAATCATAACGATAGTTAGACGTCACCCCATTTTTTCCTAAGGTTTCGACTAAACCTTCAATGCCATGCCAATTCAGTTTTAAACCGGGACAGACGACCAAAGCTTTATATTGAATGGGTTGGCATCCTTCCAAAATGACCTGATTATGCTCAGGGTCAAATCCAGCAACGGCGGCTTTCATCCATTTTACTTTTGAAGGAATCACACTTGCCATTGAGCGTGCGGTTACTTGTGGTTTAAAAATACCACCACCGACCATAGTCCAACCCGGTTGATAATAATGTGTATCTGCCGGATCAATAATGACAATATCTAAATGAGGTTCACGACATAAAAGACTCGACGCTACAGAAATTCCTGCTGCCCCAGCGCCAACAATCACAACGCTATAACAAGGAATTGTGGCTGGTTCATGATCACGTTTTAAAATACGTGGCACCAAGCCTTTTAAGTTAAACCCAAGCTTATTACCCGACTCAACTAACAGCGCTGCATCTTGTGGAGCAACTTCAGCCAAAGCCCACAAACTGATTGCACGCATACCAGAACGGCAATACGCTAAAACAGGTTTCTGAGCATTCTGATAAAGCTGCTTAAACTCGGTAACTTGTTGGTCGGTAATTTTGCCGCTGGTCACAGGCTGATAAATTACGTTTAGACCATATTGTTGAGCTGCTTCTTCAATTTCAATCACATTGGGTTGGTCTGCACCTTCTCCATCTGGACGGTTACATATCAAAGTTTTTATTCCTTGGTCTGCAATTTTTAAGACATCCTCGGCAGTAATCTGGTCAGCAACATAAAATTCTTGATTAACTCGTTTAAGTTCCATATCGCCACCTTATGATTGTGAAGTTGAACCACAGGCCTGATTGGCAGGTAGTGCTTTATCGATTTGTTTTGGATATGGCAGATTTAAATTATTCATCAATTTGATAAAATCTTCTCGTGAGCGATTCTGACCTAAACGTAAATTTTTTAAACGCTCATAACCAATTGTTGAAGACAGGCGACCTTTGTAATCGTGTCCCGGATACACAATAGTGTCGTCAGGTAGGCTAAAAAGTTGTTTATGGATACTGTCATAAAGTGTGCCCGCACTACCTTGCTGGAAATCGGTTCGACCGCAGCCGTCAATTAATAATGCATCACCAGTGAAAGCCATGTTTTCAACTAAATAACTCGTACAAGCATTGGTATGACCTGGCGTATAGCGCGCTTCAATACTGAGGTTGCCAACTTTAAGCATGCAACCATCTGTAATTAAAATATCTCCGCAACTTACATCTGAATTTCGATGTAAAACCGATTTGCAATGGAAACGTTCACGAAGCAAATTCGCAGCAGTAATATGGTCTGCATGAACATGGGTATCTAAGGTATAGATGAGCGTAAATTGATGCTGCTCTAATTCTTTGGCATAAATCTCTATATCTGATGCGACTGGGTCAATTAAAACAGCCTCTCGTGTTTCTTCACACCCAAGCATATATGTATAAGTCGAACTTTCTTTTTCAAAAAACTGCTTAAAGAACATGATTTATACCCCAATAATTTATTTCTTTCCTATATTTTGCAAATAAGATGCCAATTATTTAAAATTAAATAATAAATATAAAAATTAAATACTTAAAATAAAAAATGAAATTAAAGTTAGAAAACAAACGCAGCTTGATGTTCCTATGAAACTCAAGTATGTTTCAATGAAACGATTGTGAAACATATGAAATGGCAAAGTTAAATTTTGAGTCAGAACAAGATTTTTTTATTTTATTTGAGCAATTAAAAGCTTTATTCCCAAATGCGAGTCTGTTTTTAGCAGACACAACGACTCAAGCAATTCACTATAAATTTAATACAGACGATATTTCTGTAGAGAGCATGGCAGCGCTTACTCAAGACCATCATAATCAGTATCTTGAAATTAATACTCCTAAAATGAGAAAGCGATTCATCTATCAAGAACATGATATTTACATCGCAGAGCATCGCATTATCGGGAAATTGCATATTCTACAGCCCGTTAGCATAGAGAATGATATTGCTGATCAAGTAGAGCTAACAGAACAATTGCAAGACTTGGCTAAAGTTTTCAATAGTTGTTCACCAGAAATGGCCCGTATGTTTTCAATCATTCAAAGAGTGGCAATTACTGAGTTTCCTGTGCTTGTCCGCGGTGAATCTGGTAGCGGTAAAGAACTTGTGGCACAAGCAATTCATGATTATAGCCAACGTAAAAATAAGATTTTTGTAGCGATTAACTGTGCAGCTTTAAATTCTAATATTTTAGAAAGTGAACTCTTTGGACATGTGAAAGGTGCTTTTACGGGAGCAATTCGTGACCATAAAGGTGTGTTTGAACGTGCCGCTGGTGGAACACTATTTCTGGATGAAATTGCCGAGATTCCTTTAGAGCTTCAAGCTAAATTATTACGGGTATTAGAAACAGGTGAATTTACTCCTGTAGGTGGTGAAAAACCGATTCAAGCCAATGTCCGAATTATTACCGCAACACATAAAGCTTTACGTGAAGAAGCTAAGGCTGGGCGTTTCCGTCATGATTTACTCTACCGTTTGCGTGTCATTCCAATTTTTATACCACCGCTCAGAGAACGAAAAGTCGATATTCCACTCATTGTCGATCAGATTTTAAAAGAAAGCTCTACTCAACTCGACACGATGCCTCGTCACGTCAATCAAAAAGCCATGCAGATTTTATTGAACTATGACTGGCCTGGGAATGTTCGTGAGCTTAAAAACACCCTGCTTTATGCGTTAACCATGGCAAATGGTAAGGATGAAATTGAAGTCGAAGACTTACCAAATGAACTCTTAAATGCAGATGATTACGTTAAATTACCTGAGACAAATACAGAGCTTAGTCCTGAAAATGTACAAGCAGCTTTAGAAAAATATAACCATAACCTAAATATGGTCGCGAATATTTTTGGAATTAGCCGCACTACGCTTTGGCGATATAGACAAAAGCATAAGCTTTAGCTAGGTATTTAGCTCGTCTAAGGCGTATCATATTGCACTTGGTTAGGTTCGTTAGTTCAAAGGCTTTATATGATTGTCCGTGATAAAAGCAATGTATTTAAATTATTATTTGCTTGGAAAGGAACAATTTTGCCGAAGGTTTTGCCTGCACTGAGTTTTGTGGTACTTATTTCAGCATGTGTGGTCTGGCTCTCTTATTATCATTGGATTCAAATCCCTACCGTACCCGCGATCGGATTTACCATCTTTGGCGTGATTCTTTCGATTTGTACGGGTTTTAGAAATAACGCGTGTTATGACCGATGGTGGGAAGGTCGCAAGCTCTGGGGTGCTTTAATTGCCAATGCCAGACATATTGTTAGAGATAGCCATGTTTTATCTAATGAACAACGTGAACATTTAATTCATCAGGTCTTAATTTTTAGTAACTTGTTGCGTGATCGACTGCGTCAACAAACAGTCGAACCCACCAAATTTCTTGAACATGCCTATTTAAATAACTCTTCACTTAATTATTTAAATGAGCATATTAATGCACCGCAATTTGTACTCGAAAATATTCAAAAAGATTTAGTTAAAATACTAAAAGATGGTGAAATTAGCGACATTATCTATAGCACGCTAAATCGACATATTATTGAGCTAGGCAATATTCAAGCGGGTTGTGACCGAATTGCTGGCACGCCTTTACCCTACTCATATTCAGTACTTTTACATCGCGCCGTTTACTGTTTCTGTTTTATATTACCGTTTAGCCTTGAAGCAGCTTTAGGTATTTGGACACCGCTTATTGTGGGTTTAATCGCTTATATGTTTTTAGGACTAGATGCATTAAGCGCTCAAATTGAAGAACCTTTCGGTTTGCAAGAAAATGATTTACCACTCGACTCTATTGTGCGTTTGATTGAACGTGAGTCTCTAAGTTCTTTAGGACAGCCATTACCCCCTATTATTGAAGCTCAAAACAACAATTTACTTTAATAAAAAAGAGCGAATCATCGCTCTTTTTTATAGGCTTGAGTGTCTATTTATGGATGTACGATAATCTTAACGGCTGACTCATTGTTATGAATTAAGGTTTCAAAACCTTGTGAAATCAAATCATCAAGTTGAATACGCTGGGTAATAAAAGGTTCCAGATTTATTTTACCTTCTTCGACCAGTTTAATGGTTTCTTGATGGTCATTTACGTAGGCAATTGTGCCTCTTACATCGAGCTCTTTCATTACAACACTGTGCACATTAATTGATGCTGGGTGGCTCCAAATCGAAACTATAACGACCACGCCTGTTGGTTTCACTGCCGCGACCAAAGTATCTAATACCTTGTTAACGCTACTACATTCAAATGCAACATCAACACCATCGCCATTAGTAATTTTCATGACCTCAGAAACAACATCAACTTCTGACGGGTCTAAAATATAATCTGCAACTCCCGACTCTTTGGCTTTTTCTTTACGTTTGGCACTTAGTTCGGTAATGATGACCTTAAGACCTTTCGCTTTTAAAATTGCCGAAAGCAATAAACCAATTGGCCCCGCACCGCCAACCAGTGCAATGTCACCAGCCTTTGCACCACTACGCACATAGGCATGATGACCCACCGATAACGGTTCAATTAAGGCTGCCTGATCCAGTGGAATTTTATTGGAAATTGGATGCACCCAACGGCGTTTAACTGCAATTTTTTCCGATAAACCACCACCACGACCACCTAAACCAATAAAGTTCATATTTTTGGAAAGATGATAATTATCGCCCGGTCCAGTCGGTACATCATCCGCCACAATATAAGGCTCCACGACGACATGTTGACCAATTTCAATATCATCAATACCTTCTCCTACGGCATAGACCACACCTGAAAATTCATGTCCCATGGTAATCGGTGCAGATTCACCTGAAATAGGATGCGGATGTCCACACGGTGGAATAAAAATTGGCCCTTCCATAAACTCATGTAAATCTGTACCACAGATTCCACACCAAGCCACCTTGATACCTACAGTGCCGGGAGTGACTTCTGGTTCAGGGATATCTTCAATACGAATATCGCCTCTGTCATAAAAACGTGCTGCTTTCATTATTATCTCCCTCAAATCAGGATGTTGTTTTAGCGATAGACAATTCCGCCGTCTGTTAAAATGGATTGACCCGTAATATAGTCCGAATCTTCACTTGCCAGAAAAGCAACTAATGCGGCTACATCGTCTGGTGTTTGGGCTCTACCTAAAGCAATACCTTCCACATACTTTTTATAAGTTTCACCAATTGCGGCACCGGTAATTTCAGCAAAACGTTTATCGATTTCAACCCACATATCAGTTCCGACAATTCCGGGGCAATATCCATTTACCGTAATACCGTGACTGGCATATTCTTTTGCCGCAGCTTGGGTAAGTGCTCGTACCGCAAATTTGGTTGCCGAGTAAATACCGAGTAAAGCAAACCCATCGTGGCCTGCAATTGAGCAAGCATTAATGATTTTTCCTTTATGTTGACGTTGCTTAAATTTTGCAGCAGCAGCCTGTATTCCCCACAGCACGCCACCAATATTAATATCAACAATTTTTTGGAATTCATCAGGTGTGATATCCGCAATCGCCTGAACTTGAGCTATTCCAGCATTATTAATCATGACATCAAACCCACCAAGAGTCTCTTCAGCATGATTTATAGCGGCATACACTTGCTCGCGGTCACTTACATCAGCAATAAAAGTGCTCGCATTTACACCTAAAGCCTGAATTTCCTGCTGCACATCATTCAGTTGATCTTGTTTCATATCAACTAATGCAATATGTGCCCCTTCTTGCGCCAAGCGCAGGGCAATCCCACGGCCAATGCCTTGGGCTGCCCCAGTCACTAAAACGACTTTATTTTTTAATCCCTTAACCATGTTCAACTCCTGTAAATGTAGAATTTCTACATATGAATCGCTCGTTGCATTGAAGCCAAAATGGATTCATGCATGACTTCTGATAATGTTGGATGCGGGAAAATCACTTGAGCTAAACTTTCATCAGTTGCTTCCAGATATTTGGCAATGGCAAATCCTTGGATATGTTCGGTCACTTCATGACCCACCATATGTGCACCAAGTAATTCACCCGTTTCTGCATGTACCACCGTTTTAACGAAACCTGACGCATCTCCAATTGCCAAAGCTTTGCCATTTGCAGTTAAAGAAAACTTACCGATTCGTATAGGTAGATTCTTAGTTTTTGCAGCATTTTCCGTTAAACCAATACTCGCCACTTGTGGATGCGTAAAAATACAACCCGGTATCTGGCTACGATCCAGTGAATGGACGTTTGCTACACCAGCGATTTTCTCGACACATATCATGGCTTCATGGCTTGCTTTATGGGCAAGACACGGTGCTCCAGCCACATCACCAATTGCATAAAGCCCTGCTACGTTGGTTTTACAATAGTCATCAATTGCCACAAAACCTTGTGGATTGAGTTCTACACCTAAACGTTCTAGTCCTAGCCCCGCGGTATTCGGCTGTACACCAATTGCCGAAAGTACACGGTCAAAAACAAGCGTTTGAACATCATTTGCCGTTTCAACCACACAGTGGACTTGCTCATTTTCAATCTGAATACTTTGAACGACAGCATCGGTTAAGACTTTCATACCTTTTTGTTCAAATTGTTTTCTAACAAATTGAGCAACTTCCGCATCTTCAGTTGGTAAAATCTGCTTGGCTAAATCAATAAGCGTGATCTGACAACCCAAGTCTTGATAAAGACTAGCAAACTCACTGCCAATTGCACCTGAGCCTACAACCAATAAGCTTTTTGGTAACTTTTCTGGCACAAGCGCTTCTTTATAGCTCCAGACGTACGTTCCATCGACAGGAAGTTGAGGAACATGTCGAGCTTTAGCTCCAGTTGCCAAAATAATATGTGGCGCACTCAAAGCCTGACTGTTACCTTGAGCATCGGTCACTTCAATTTTTTCTTTAGCTGTAAGTTGAGCGCGACCATTAAAAACAGTCACCTGATTCTTTTTCAGTAAGTAATCGATACCTTGTACCAGCTGAGCTGACACTTGTCTGCTATGTTGCACAAGCTTTTGAATATCAAAATCGAGTTGCGATACCTGAAAACCAAACTGTCCTGCATGTTTAAACTGGGTTGCGAGCTCTGCACCTGCAAGCAAAGCTTTAGTTGGAATACAGCCCCAGTTTAGGCAAATTCCGCCTAAATGTTGCTCTTCTACAATTGCGGTTTTTAACCCGAGCTGGGCTGCACGAATTGCAGCCACATACCCACCCGGTCCCGCGCCAATCACAATTAAATCAAATTGAGCTTCTGACATGCGGGTTCTCCTATACCAAAATTAAAGCAGGGTTTTCAACAAACTGCTTAAAGCTGGCCAAGAATTTCGCCCCAACTGCGCCATCAATGACTCTGTGATCACATGACAATGTCGCTGTGACAATCTCACGAACCACTACATTGCCATTTTCAACAACAGCACGTGATTCAGAAGCACCTAAGGCCATAATTGCACCTTGTGGTGGATTAATAATGGCATCGAACTGTTTAATGCCTAACATGCCTAAATTTGAAATGCTAAAGCTGCCTCCCTGAAACTCATCAGGTTGTAACTTGCCAGTCTTAGCACGGGTTGCCAAATCACGCATGTCATCGGAAATCTGTGCTAAAGACTTCTGATTTGCTGCTTTTACAATGGGTGTAATTAAACCGTTTGGAATCGCTACGGCTACCGAAATGTCCGCTTGAGAGAACTGTAAAATTGATTGAGTCGCCTCATCAAATTGAACATTCACCTCCGGCACTTTAATCAGAGCCGCAGCTGCTGCTTTAATTAGCATGTCATTAATCGAAAGTTTCACTTGTGGAACAGTCTCATTAATCTGTTTACGTAGTTTTTGCAAAGCCTCTACGTTGAGATCGACCACTAAGCGGAAATGCGGTGCATTACGTTTTGCAGTCTGTAACCGTGAAGCAATCGCTTTACGCATACCATTCATCGCCACAGTCGTAATTGTCGATTGTGGTTGAGCAACAGCACATTGAGCAGATTGTTCATTTACCGACGTTGGATTATTACGGTAATAAACCGCTTCAACATCTTCTTTACAGACACGGCCACGAGTACCTGAAACACGGCAGTCATTTAGGTTAATGCCCCATTTTTTTGCTAAACGGCGTGCTACAGGTGTCGCTGAAACTTGGCTATCATCAGCAGTAGATTTAACCACTTTAGCTTGAGTTTGCTGCTTAATATCAGGCCACTGACCACCAGCAGCCTGCACAGCTTTCTGGATGTCTTGAACACTAATACGTCCTTCACGACCAGAACCTGTGACTTTTGCCAAGTTTACATTGTGCTTTTCTGCAAGCTTTAACGCATGCGGTGTTGCAAACAAATCATCAGATGTTTGATAACCTTGTAATGACTCTGGTACAGCGTAGTCACCTTTCGCTACCTTTATAGGATTTGATGAGCTAACTGCTACAGTCTGTGGTTGTTCTGCTTTTTTAGCAACAGGTCCAGATGTTTCCGCTTTACTTTGCTCCGAAGGTGCTTGAGCTGCTGAACCACCTAGTGATGCGATAAACTTTTCAATTTCTGCATCAGAAACTTCACTATCAGCACATACGGCAATAAGGCCACCAACAGGTAAAGTATCACCATCTTTCGCTAAAATTTTACGGAGTGTTCCAGCAAAAGGCGCTTCTAATACATTGACGATTTTTGTGGTTTCAATTTCACAAATTTCATCGCCCTTATTAAAGCTATCACCCTCTTTAATCAACCATTGGGCGATCGTGCCTTCTTCCATGGATAATCCCCATTTCGGGATCTCCAGCGTTTTAATTTCGCTCATCCTAAGCCTCCAATGTTTTTCGTACAGCTTGCTCAATACGCTCTACACTTGGAATCCATTCTTTTTCTAAAACTGGAGAGAATGGAACAGGCGTATGTGGTGGCGTTACGAGTTCAACAGGTGCTTTCAAATAGTGGAAACCTTTTTGCGCGATCAGGGCGGCAACATCATGACCAAAGCCACAGCGTGCCGCTGATTCATCCACAATAACCACACGCCCAGTCGATGCAACAGATTCTAAAATTCCTTCTTCATCCAGAGGTGAAATTGTGCGAGGGTCGACCACTTCAACCGAAATGCCATCTTTTGCTAGTTTATCTGCTACTTCATTGGCACGGTGTACCATCAGGCCTAAAGCAATAATGGTCACGTCTGTTCCTTCACGGGTGTAATTTGCTACACCAAAAGGAATGGTATAGGCATCATCTGGAACTTCGCCTTTAATGTCATAGAGCATTTTATGCTCACAGAACACTACAGGGTCGTCATCTCGAATAGCCTGAATTAATAGCCCTTTCACATCATATGGGCTAGATGGAACCACAACTTTTAAGCCCGGAACCGCGGCAAATACGTTATATGGTGACTGAGAATGCTGGGCTGCCGCAGAAAAACCAGCGCCAATCATGCCACGTACAACCATTGGTGCTTTTGCTTTTCCACCAAACATATAACGGAATTTAGCGGCTTGGTTATAAAGCATGTCATGACACACGCCATAGAAGTCCATAAACATTAAATCAGCAACAGGACGTAAACCTGTTGCAGCCGCACCGGCGGCCATACCGATAATTGCAGACTCGGTAATTGGTGTATCAATCACACGTTCTGAACCAAACTCCGTCCATAAACCTTTGGTTACACCAAGTACCCCACCGAAGCCTTCAAGCTCGTTCTCTTCGGTATTTTTGCCGCCATGGCCACCGCGCACATCTTCGCCAACTACAAAAACAGTTGGATCACGGCGCATTTCTGATTCAATGGCTTCTTTAATTGCATTACGAAAACTTTTATTTGGCATCTTTACTATTCCTTTAGTAAGAGACATAGACGTCAGTAAGGAGTTGTTCTGGTTTTGGATAAGCCGCAGCACGAGCTTTGGCAACGGCATCATCAACATTTGCCTTAGAAGCTGCATCAATCTCGTCTAGTTTGGCTTCATCAATTTTGCCTTTGACTTTTTCGCGGAAAATTTTCAAAGGATCTTTATTTTCTTTGATGAACTCGACTTCTTCTTTAGAACGAATCAAGCCAGGATCACCTTCGAAGTGGCCATAAAAGCGGTTCGTAATGGTTTCAATAACACTCGGACCTTCACCACGACGTGCACGTTCAATGGCAGTTTGAGCGGCTTCATAGACAGCAAAGAAGTCTGTACCATCAACTTTAACTGCCGGTAAACCGAACCCTGCTGCACGACCAGCAATGTCTTTGCTTCCTACAGCGTAATCATGACCAGTCCCCTCACCAAAACCGTTATTTTCGAAAACGAAAATTACTGGAAGTTTAAGCACAACAGCCATATTCATCGCTTCAAAGGTAAGGCCTTGGTTTGAGCCACCGTCACCTGTAAAAGACAGTCCAACACCACCAGTCTTTAAGGTTTTCGCTGTCAACGCCGCACCAATGGCTAAAGGAGGTCCACCACCCACAATCCCGTTGGCACCGAGCATACCTTTATCTAAATCGGCAATATGCATAGAACCGCCTTTTCCACGGCATAGCCCGTCATCTTTACCGAAAATTTCCAGCATCATGGCGTGAATGTCACAGCCTTTTGCAATACAGTGTCCATGTCCACGGTGTGTTGAAGTGATATAGTCTTTGTCGGTTAAATTTTCGCAAATCCCGACTGCTACAGCTTCTTCACCACTGTATAAGTGAATAAAGCCAGGAATATCACCATTGGTATTTTCTTCGTGAAGTCGATCCTCAAATTCACGAATATCGCGCATGCGTTTATATGCTGCGAGTAATTGCTCTTCCGTTAATTGCATATCCTTTTCCTTTATTATCTTGATTATTAAAAATCAACCAAGTTTCAGCGAGAGTTATATATTTCGCTATAAATAATAAAGCTCAATTTAATTTAATATGCTATTAGACTAAAAAGTTTTAAATGGTTTTTATGGATATTATTTTTTATTTTTCAAAAACTTGTACAGCAAAAATAAAATTAAAAAATTTTAATACATTTCATTGGCTTGTGAAACAAACCTTTAACCAACCTTTATTAATTTATAATATTAGCTGTGTACTACGCTCATTAATAAACTCCATATTCTTTATTTAAATTATAAGGATTTTTATTATATAGAGTCTAGTTGAAAATTATTTAATATAAAATGGAATTTTATATATGGACTTAAAAAGGCAAATAGAAACTGGTATTAAATTAAGAGGAGCGGATAAAGTTGCTCGCATTCCGATTAAAATTTTACCTACAGAAGAGTTACCGACTAAACCGGATTGGATTAGAGCCAAAATAATCGATTTTGAAGAAATTAACCGCATAAAAAATTTGCTACGCCAACAGAAGTTACACAGTGTTTGCGAAGAAGCGGCGTGTCCAAATTTACCGGAATGTTTTGGTGGAGGTACGGCAACATTTATGATTATGGGCGATATTTGTACTCGTCGCTGCCCATTTTGTGATGTCGCTCATGGTCGTCCAAAACCGCTAGATGAAGATGAACCTAAGCATTTGGCAGAAACAGTCGCAAATCTAAACTTAAAGTATGTCGTGATTACCTCTGTAGACCGCGATGATCTACATGATGGCGGCGCTGCACATTTTGTAAAGTGTATTGAAGAAATTAGAAAACGTTGTCCAGAAACATTGATTGAGATTTTAGTACCAGATTTTCGCGGTCGTTTAGAGACAGCACTTTCAACTCTAAGCTTATCGCCTCCAGATGTGTTTAATCATAATATTGAGACGGTTCCTCGTTTATATAAAGCGATGCGCCCCGGTTCAGATTATCAACATTCGCTAGAATTACTTAAACGCTTTAAAGCATATTGTCCCGATATCAAAACCAAGTCTGGCCTGATGGTTGGATTAGGAGAAATTGAGGCCGAAGTGCTTGCCCTACTCAACGATTTAAAAGACTATCAAGTCGATCTTGTCACGATTGGTCAATATCTTCAGCCTTCAAAATCACATGCGCCTATTCATCGGTTTGTAAATTTACAAGAATTTGAACGATATACCCGACACGGTAAGCGATTAGGTTTTAAAAACATTTGGAGCGCACCTATGGTTCGTTCTAGCTATTTTGCTGATCGACAATATTTCGGAGAAGAAGTGCCAAAGCCTTTCAGCCGACAAGATGTCTTATCTTAATGATTAGGCAATTAACAAAACTTATCCAATAGGATAATGGTCAAGACTTATAAAATTATTTAAGGTAAGGAGATAACTAGGAAATAGTCACAATAAGAAAGTTATAACTGTTGAGCGGCTACGGATACGCCATTTCAATGATAAAGGAATTTCGATATGGATATGTCAGAACAATTATCATCGCCTTTAATAGACACTAGTCCGTCCTTATTTCGGCCGGAATCCTCATCTCATTCTAAACAATTAGGAAAAAAACCATCACTTGACCTTGAAGCAGCACCTTTGTTTGATCTGGGTGAGGAATGGGAACACTCATTATTTGGTCGTTCGATTCACGAGTGCCATCGCAACTTAATGCATATTGCCGAAGATGCCGATATGGCCATTGGTGTGACTGATCCTCATGGTACTCTACTTTGGACATGGAGTAGTCACCCTATGCGCTCATCGGCTGAGCAAGTCCACTTTGTTGAAGGTGGTCAGTGGTCTACTCAGGCAGTAGGTCAAAACGCCATTGGTCTAGCATTAAATACACATTCTGCAAGCTGTGTTTACTCACATGAAAACCAAATGAATAGTGTCAGAGACTGGGTCTGTTATGCAGCCCCAATAACTGATACAAATACAGGTCAGTTTTATGGAATTATGAATTTATCGACTAAATATCAAAAACATAATTCACTTGGAGTTTTAGCAGTAGAGCGTTGTGCTGACATTGTTAAACAAGCAATTCAATTTCATCAGAAAAATATCTTATATATTAAAGCTTTCGGCACTCCTAAAGTTCAATATAACCAACACAGCCTTACATTGACTCAACGTCAAATTGAGATTCTGTGCATCCTAACCCTTTGTCCCGAAGGAATTAATCTTGAAGAACTTCACTATGCTTTATATGGTGATCGGCCTGTAAGTACCACCACTTTAAAAGCAGAACTTTCTCAACTCAGAAACCTAATACCTGACGTTATCGAGTCGCGACCATATAGACTTAACTGCGAAATTCAATGTGATTTTTTAATGGCCGAACAAGCCTTAAACCTTGGTTTTACATCAACTACGCTTACACTCTATAGAGGAAGTTTCTTAGCTAAATCAGAAAGTCCTTTTTTATGCGCATGGAGAGATTGTTTTGATGCTCGTTTGAGTCATGTGATTTATCAAATTGAAGATATTGATCAATTATTGCGAGTAGTCAGTCGTGTACCAGACCGTGTAGATGCTGTTGAGCGTTTACTTGAATTATTACCCGAAGAAACACCTTATCGAACTAAACTCTTAAAGTTGCTCGAATAAAATAAAAGGGAGAATATCCATACGATATTCTCCCTTTTTAAGGCTAGATCAAGCAGAGGCTTGAAGCTGTACCCTATAGCAGTCGTCCAAAGCTAATTCATAATATCGCAGCCCTTCTTCAGCAGCATGAAATGCTTTTTGCTGCCAGTCAGGACGGTCATTACATAAGCGTTTAATCAACTCCATAGCTTCATATGGATGAAGATCATCGTAATGTGCATGAGCGCGCAACCAAGCTAAAGAACGTTTATCAATCGTGACTTCAGGATGATTAGTATAGGTATGAATACCTTTATACACCTGAATAGACCAATCTCCAGTTGCCCATTCAATCGCCAAATTTGTTGCAGCCAGACATTCTGCCAAATTGCCTCGATGACTCATATTCCATAGAAAATGGTTTACAGCATTCATAGCAGCGGGTGGTCGTACATGATCAAGTTCTTCAACTGTTAAGCCAAAACCTCCAGCCCAATCGCGATACCATTTTAAGTGTCGCTCTTCTACCTTAATATTTTGAATTAACCAATCTCGCGCTTCAGTAACTCCCGGTTCAGAAAATCCAGTCGCTTTCCCCAATGCTCCAGCCATATATGACGGGAAATGGGCGACTAATGGATAGAAATTAAGTAGAGCATAACGGAAACTATCTAGGCTCAATCCCCCATTGGCCATTTCCGTAAAAAACGGATGTTTACTCACCCGTTCTTTAGCTGGTAACAGGTCGTCCCAGAACCGTTGTGACCATCCATTATGCGGCGTAATTTCTAAATTCATTCCATATTGATTTAGAGCAGTCATTGCTAATTTTCCTATTTATATGACAGCAATCATCTGTATTTCACACTATAAGTCTATCCGAAAATGATAAAGATACAATCGTTAATCGACCATTTGTAACTTTTTTCGATGGATTGGGGAACTTTAGATAATTATTAGGCTAATCATTGAAATGTCGTGATTTTTATCACATTTAACATAGATAAAAATCATTACTTTTTTAAAAAATCTGTATTATTATTTTGAATAAACCACACATTATATAATCAATATTTTTAGATGGAACTTTACTTAAAATAAGTCTCATTTTATGACAACTTCCAATATAGAGAGCATTAATTATGAAGTTGCAGGGTTCCAATATATTGGGACAGGAACAAATAGATTTATTAACCACACGAGGATTAAACTTTGTATGGTTTCCAAAGCAGCTTGAAACGATTTATCGTTTTCAATACCAAAACGGTGCTGCCTATGAGTTCCGCTATAGAGCGCCTATTATTTTAATATTATATATATTTTTAAGCTTTGGTATATATCAAGTTTTACCAAGTGAACAAGTTTTATCCTGGTTTAGCTATTATTCTTGGGTTGGTGTAATTGTTCTTATCGCTTGGATTTTATCATTTATTAAAAAATTAAATCAGTATTTTGATTATTATGTAGGAGTTGGCTCGGCTTTAGCGGTAGCAATTACTTTTATTTTAATTAACGTTATTGAGAATGGACAAGATAATGTTCTTTTTCATGCTGCCATGATGTATGCAATCGTTATTATTTATGGTGCTGTTGGTATGCGCTTTTATACCGCCATATTTGCTGGATGGATGGGAGGACTAGTTGGAATTTTAGTAAGTAACTACTTAAATGGTGTGATCGACTGGACGTTCTTAAACCGAACTTACACTTTTAGTAGTTTTTTGGGAATGACCCTCGCCTATGCAACGGACCGTCAACATCGAGAAAACTATTTACAAAACTGTATGATTGAGCTGAACCGCATTGAGCTCATGCAACAAGCGCAGCAGTTATCCTTACTTTCTCAGCAAGATGCACTTACTGGTTTAGCCAATCGACGTTATCTAGATGAAACTTTGGATAATGAATGGCGACGTGCATTACGACATGAAACCCCACTCACTATTATGATGGTCGATATCGATTATTTTAAAGCATACAATGACACGCTAGGACACCTCAAAGGTGATGAATGTTTAAAAGAAATCGCAATTGCTATTTCTTCTATTGCTGCTCGTAGTGGAGATTTAGTTGCTCGTTATGGTGGTGAAGAGTTTTTACTACTATTCCCAATGACAAATTCTCAGCAAGCTTTGATACAAGTCGAACGTTTAATGAATGCGATTAATAAAATTGCGATTAAACACCCATGTAGTGATGTTTCACCACATGTCACTATTAGTGTAGGAGTCGCAACCACAATTCCACGTCTAAACGATTCTATTTCTGCTTTTGTGGCACGAGCTGATCATGCATTATATAAAGCAAAAACCAATGGACGTAATCAATATAAGATTGCTGTAAATGAAGAACAAATTGTAGATTTAACTTAATAATGGCAAATAACAATTGAGGATAACTTTTGGCTAGTGATTACATTATTTGTTTTTTGATATTAATCTTTTGAATTAAAATAATGAAAGAATTCTCTATTTAGCTTTTCCATCCGTGGTAAAGCTAAAATGTAATCTAGATTTAATATGTACTAAATATTGTTGTTTAGTTCTTAATATTAAATTAAGAATGGTTTAGTTAAGATTAATACATACCTACTCTAAGCTAAAAAATTCCAGTTCATCAGAATTCTCCTTTTAACTTCTTCCAAAGTTTATTTATAAAATAGAGCAATAAGTTTTGCTCCATCCTTGGAGGTGTTGTCTGAACAACTTCATTTGAAAACGGCAACATCGAGACAATATTCTCATGTATCGTTTCATAGTTCGGATAAGCCTCTTTTTTAATAATCTCTATAATTTTTTGTATTTCATCTACAGATAAGTTCAAGAATTTTTTAATTTCTTGGACTGTCTTTGATTCAATAGATAATAAAGCACAAACTCTAGTGACATTAACAATCTGCTCTGCATGAATATTTTTAAAGTTTGGATAACAAACAAGTTTGTATAGAATTTTTGTCTCAAACGGATCTGTAGCAGTTATATTTTCTATTCGTTCTCGATAAGATTTTTTAAAATATTCATTATTTTCAATTTCTAATAAAATTTTTAAAAGCTCCTGATACCTTAAGGGCCTCTTTAATCCATATTGATAACCTTTTAAAAGCTCAGGGTTATTACTTAATACAATTTTAATTTTTTTAGGAATAAGAATATTTGTATAGCCACTGTCTAAATCAATAATATATATATCTTGATTATCATCACTATATATCCAGTTTTCAGATAGCTGAGAGGATAAAGATAAGTCATGAATAACTTTTATCATTGCCTCTAAGTTTTTAGGCAATAGTTTATCCTTTGACATACAGCCAATTCTATATGTACATTGATTCATTGATATTTCCCCAATTTCAATGATGACTTTGAAAATTATTTGTTTAAAGTAATAAAATTTAAATATGTAATAAACTTATATAAAACTAATTTGAATAAAATTAGTTTTAAGATATAAATATCTTGAGTAAGTATAAAATTAATAAGACTTTAATTTCTTACTTAAGCAGATAAATATATTCAGAAATAAATAGCGGGTATTATATTTATATAGAGATTATAAGACAAGGAAATAATTTAAAATTTAATAGAGCCGAATATGATAAAAAAATTAAAGCCCCCAAGTTTAAGTTAAATATGGGGGCTTAATTTACTACAGTCAAAATTATGACTATGGTTCAATTGGTGCAAACGGTGGAACAACATCTGCATTTTGTGCACGATGGCGTAGGAAGTGATCCATTAGGACAATAGCCAACATTGCTTCTGCAATTGGAGTTGCTCGTACACCTACACATGGGTCATGACGACCTTTAGTTAACACATCAGTATCTTCACGGCTTAAATTAATCGTTTTACCTGGTGTTGTAATACTTGCAGTAGGTTTTAATGCAATGGCAACTCGAATCGTCTGACCACTCGAAATACCGCCTAAAATACCACCTGCATGGTTCGCTAAGAAGCCATTACTCGTCAACTCATCACGTGTTTCATGACCAAACTGCCCAGCAACTGCGAAACCATCTCCGATTTCAACACCTTTAACCGCATTAATGCTCATCATGGCATGAGCAATGTCAGCATCTAGACGGTCAAAAACAGGTTCACCCCAGCCTACAGGAACTTTTTCAGCTAAAATTTCTAGCTTAGCCCCGCAGCTTGTACCTTGTTCACGCAAAGACGTAACCAATGCTTCAAAACGAGGAACAGCATCTACATCACCACAGAAAAATGGATTATTTGGAACTTCATTCCAATCCAGTTTTTCAGCAACTTCATTACCGATTTGAGTGACATGACCACGAATCAAGACACCAAATTTTTCTGCTAAATATTTTTTAGCAATAGCACCCGCTGCAACACGCATAGCAGTTTCACGTGCACTCGAACGACCGCCACCACGGTAATCACGGAAACCATACTTTTGTGTATAGGTGTAGTCCGCATGACCCGGTCTAAAGGTTTGCGCAATATTTCCATAATCTTTCGATTTTTGGTCAGTATTACGAATGAGTAAACCAATTGGCGTACCAGTAGTTTTACCCTCAAACACACCAGAAATAATTTCAACCTGATCAGGTTCTTTGCGCTGAGTCGCAAATTTTGATGTACCCGGCTTACGGCGGTCCAGATCTTTTTGTAGATCTTCTTCGGTTAACTCAAGACCAGGTGGCACGCCATCAACAATTGCCATTAAGCCAACACCATGAGACTCACCACATGTCGTTACACGAAAGAGTTGTCCAATACTGTTCCCTGCCATATGTACAACTCCTTATGCTTGTTGCTGTTCAAATAGTTTTCTATAACGACGACATTGTTCTGCAGTTAAAGCAAAAATGCCAGAACCACCCTTTTGGAAAGTAAGCCAGTTGAAATCAATAGTATTGAAGTTCTGACGCATAGCCCATTCAGAGTTACCCACTTCAATGACAATTAAACCATCTTCAGTTAAATAATCTGCCGCTTGAGCAAGCATTTTACGCACGAGATCTAAACCGTCTTGGCCTGCTGCCAATGCAAGCTCAGGTTCGTGTAAAAACTCTTCTGGTAAGTCAGCCATATCTTCGGCATCAACGTACGGAGGATTACTTACAATTAAATCGTACTGGTTTTCAGCTGGAATCTTGGCAAATAGGTCTGATTCAAGTAACGCAACTTGATATTGCTTATTGTGGTGTTCAACATTAATCGATGCTACCTCTAAGGCTTCTTTAGAGATGTCCGTTGCATCCACTTCCGCATCTGGGTAAGCATAAGCCAAAGCTACAGCAATACAACCAGAACCTGTACACATATCTAAAATACGCTGTGGAGTTTTAGGTTTTACATTTTCTGGCAGGTTGTTAAGTGCTTCACGCATTTGACCATTTTCATCTAAGCAATATGGTGCAAAACGTTGTTCAATTAATTCTGCAATTGGTGAACGCGGAATAAGTACACGCTCATCCACATAAAATGGCTTATTAAAGAAGTAAGCTAAATTTAATAAATAAGAAGTCGGTATACGGTCATTAATACGACGTTCTAACAAACTTAAGAATTCTGCTTTTTCACTTGGCAAAAGCTTAGCATCTAAAATCTCTGAGTCTGCTGACCATTCAAGAGATAAGGTTTGTAAAACTAATGCAGAACTTTCTGCAAAATAATCTTCAGTACCTTGTCCTAAATGTGCATCATGTTGACGTAATGCTGATACCCCAAAGCGAATAAAATCTCGAATTGTAGATAAATTTTCAGCAGCTTCCTGTAAATGTTCAGGGCTAATCGTCGGTCGCTCCACTTAGGCGTCTCCAAAGGCAAATTTTGCAAAGTGACTATTCTACTGAGTGAGACAAAGCAACGCAACGCTTTGCCTTGTGAAGCAGTGTTTTACACACCTATCTCTAACAATCACAGCTTAAAATCAGAATACTTTGTTTTAATTAAGAAATAATGAACTTTTAACCAGGTATAGATTTCGCCTATGAAATAAAAAAGCGGTCTTTGAAGTTTGACCGCTTTTTATGTTTAGTTGGTTTAAAGCTTAAGTTTTTCTGCCACATAATCCGAATCTTTGTCTCCACGACCAGAAAGATTAACCACAATCATGGTTTCTTTCGACAGCTTTGGTGCTTCTCGTATTGCCCATGCAACAGCGTGTGAACTTTCAAGTGCGGGAACAATTCCCTCTACACGAGATAAGGTCATAAAAGCATCCAAACATTCTTGGTCAGTTGCAGTGCTATATTCCACACGGCCTAAATCTTTTAAGAAACTATGCTGTGGCCCAACACCAGGATAGTCCAATCCTGAAGCAATAGAATGCACGGGTAACGGTTCACCAGCTTCATTTTCAAGCACGTAACACGCCATACCATGAATTTGACTTGGTTTACCTAAGGTTAAAGTTGCCGAATGCATGTGAGTTTCTAAACCATGTCCTGCTGGTTCAACCCCAACCAATTTCACATCCGAATCATTTAGAAATGCTGTAAAGGCACCGATTGCATTTGAACCGCCACCAACACATGCGACAACATAATCTGGGTTTTTACCAAAACGATGATGCGTCTGCTCTTTAATTTCATTACCAATAATCGATTGAAAATCTCGAACCATTTTTGGAAATGGATGTGGTCCAACCACAGAACCAATTGCATAAATAAAGTTTTTAGGGTCTTTTAAATATTCTTCAAAAGCGCTATCAACTGCATCTTTTAAGGTTGCTGTACCACGTGTTACTGAAACTAAATGAGCACCCAAAATTTTCATTTTGACCACATTTGGATGTTCTTTTTCGATATCGACTTGACCCATGTGAATTTCACATGGAATACCAACTAAAGCACAAGCGGTTGCCAAAGCGACCCCATGCTGACCAGCACCTGTTTCAGCAATAACTTTCTTTTTGCCCATATATTTAGCAAGTAAAGCTTCACCTAAGCAGTGATTAATTTTGTGGGCGCCCGTGTGGTTCAAATCTTCACGTTTTAAGTAAATTTGTGCGCCACCTAACTGTTCAGATAGACGCTTCGCATGAAATAACGGACTTGGACGGCCTACATAATTTGCAAAGAGGTCTGATAGTTCATTTTGAAATTCAGCTGTATGGCGAATTTCTTCATAAGCAACATTAATTTCATCCATTGCTTCTTTTAAATGCGGAGGAATAAATTGGCCTCCATATTCACCAAAAAATCCTTGTTCATTTGGCAAAGCAATACCATTAATTTGATGTTGCATATCATCCCTCTTTTTAAATTATTAAAGTTATCAAGTTTATCGAGAAAGGTAGCGTGTTAAGTCCTCAATGCCTTTTAGGGTCATTGGATACATATGGTTTTCAAAAATCTCTTTAATCCAACCAATGGTTTGAGTGTAATGCCAATACCCTTCAGTTTCAGGGTTTAACCATGCTGTTTTATCAAAATGTTGACGTAGGCGACGTAACCAAACCTCACCTGTTTCATCATTCATATATTCAACCGAGCCACCTACCGATTTCAGCTCATACGGTGCCATACTAGCATCACCCACCACAATTACACGATAGTCGCGTCCGTAAGTATGGAACAGATCCCACGTATTCATGCGGGTTGCTGTTCTTCGGTAGTTATCTTTCCAAACATAGTCATAAAGACAGTTATGGAAATAAAAGTACTCAAGCGTTTTGAATTCGGTTTTAGCTGCGCTGAAAAGCTTTTCACATTGGGCAATGTGCGCATCCATCGAACCACCCACATCAAACAACATGAGTACTTTGATTCGATTGCGACGCTCTGGCACCATTTGAACATCAAGAATACCTTGTTTGGCTGTTTCTCGAATAGTTCCATCAACGTCTAACTCTTCAGCTGCGCCTTGGCGAGCAAATTTGCGTAAACGTCGTAACGCAATTTGCATCTGACGAGTTCCAAGAACTTGGTCATCATCTAGATTTTGGTATTTCCGCTGTTCCCAGACTTTAACCGCCGAACGTTTACGCCCTGGCCCACCAATTCTGACGCCTTCTGGATGGTCACCAAAAGCTCCAAAAGGTGAAGTTCCACCTGTGCCAACCATACGGTTACCACCTTGGTGTTTCTTATGCTGTTCGCGTAAACGCTCTTCTAGCATTTTCATCAGTTCTTCTAAAGAACCTGCTTTTTGAAGTTCAGCTCTTTGCTCTGGTGTTAAATGCTTTTCGAGAAGTTCTAAATCGAACCAGTCTTTTGGTAATTTATGAACTTGCTTAAGCAACTCATCGATATCAAAAGTTTCAATGCCATCAAAATAATCTTTCATGGCACGATCAAACTTATCAAAAAATCGCTCATCTTTAACTAAAATAGTTTTAGCAAGCTGATAGAACTCTTCTTGGTCAGCAAAAACCAAACCTTCACTCACCGCACGGTTTAGATCAATGAGTTCACGAGTGGTAACTGGAACACCATATTTACGTAAGGTGTAAAATAACCGCACAAACATGGGTTACTCCCTCCCTTAACGTCGAGACATGAAAGCCAAGCGTTCGAGAAGTTGTACATCTTGCTCGTTTTTGATGAGAGCACCATATAAAGGTGGAATAGCTTTAGAGGTATCTCGATTACGTAATACATCTTCAGGCATATCATCTGCCATGAGTAAGCTTAACCAATCAATTAACTCAGAGGTTGATGGCGGTTTCTTCAAATTAGGAATTTCACGTAGTTTAAAGAAAACCTGTAAAGCTTCGTTTACTAGTGTTGCAGAGATATTTGGAAAATGAACTGCAATGATTTCTCGCATTGTGGCTTCATCTGGAAACTCAATATAGTGGAAGAAGCAACGACGCAAGAAAGCATCTGGCAATTCTTTTTCATTATTTGAAGTAATAATTACAATTGGGCGTTGCGTAGCGGTAATTGTTTCATTCGTTTCATAAACATAAAAAGTCATTTTATCGAGTTCATGCAACAAGTCATTTGGAAACTCGATATCGGCCTTATCAATTTCATCAATTAATAATACGCAACGCTCTTCACTGGTGAAAGCTTCCCACAATTTACCGGGTTTAATGTAGTTCTTAATATCGTAAACTCGGTCATCACCTAACTGGCTATCTCTTAAACGAGAAACTGCATCATATTCATACAACCCTTGCTGTGCTTTAGTTGTAGATTTGATATGCCAAGTAATCAGTTTTAAACCTAAACTTTGTGCTACTTGTTCAGCAAGTAAAGTTTTACCCGTGCCCGGTTCACCCTTAATCAGTAAAGGCTTTTGCAAAGCACGAGCTGCTTTTACAGCAAGCTTAAGACTATCAGTCGCGATATATTGATCTGTACCGGTAAAATGTTGGGTATCAGCAGACATGTAAAGACCTTATTTTTCTATTTCAATGGTTAGATGGAACGCATGCTTTTGTTTGTTGAATATTTTGACCAACAATATCCAATCACCAAACCTAGACCAACTACAAACAGAATTAAAGATAAATTTGACCAAATTAACGGACTATCTTTAGTTAAAATACCAAAAAGAAGTCCAAAAATAGCAGGTGCTACAGATGCATTCGGTCCTTCAGACACTGTTGGTGTAACTAAAATAGCAAATACAATCAACCAGCTAATTGCACCAAAAGTGGTAGGAAGACGGCGCATTAATCGCCACCAACACCACAAAGCAATAATAGCGCCTATTCCATAAGCTGTTAAAGCAATAACACCTTCAGGAATAACATCCAAAAAAGAGAATAACTGATTCATTATTCCAGTTTGATCTTCACGCACCACGTAAGCCCTCTGGTTCAACTGCATTCGGGTTAATTAACCCTTCTGGCGGCATCTGAATAAAGAAACCTTTTGTTTGTAATGAGTCTAAAACATGTAAAACATTAACACGCGCCAATTTACGTGTTGGAGCCAACTCTAAATGCATGACAAACGTTGCACGACCAAACGCTTGTAAAACAGCTTCAGGAACATTTTCAAACGGATCAGCTTGTTCCGTATTGTCAGGATAGTTTGGACGAGCAATATACATGTACATTTCATCTTTTTTGCTCGATCTATAAATATCACAGTGCATTTCAAATCAACTCTTGAACTAAGGACAGCATACATGAAAAAAAACGACACACACACGCAGGTTTGTTTACGCATCAGTCGTTTTTTTAATTCTTGAGAAATATTAACCTACAACATTGATTAAGGTCGATAATAACTTTGTTCCAAACAGGAGTTAGATTTCATAAAAACAATATAAGTTTTTGATTTTAAATACCAAAACACAAAATCTATTTTATTAAAATAAAAGCAGTTCTTGGATTTTAAAAAAGTATTCATCATCAAAGATTTGATAATAGTGTTCTTGCAAGATTTATACTTAAGCTATCAAAATAATAAATTTCTTTTTCACTTATTTAAGAATACACATTTGAGTAAAAGTTTTAACTACTTCACTACACATCACCAGATGTTACTTAACTCGTTTAATAGCGAGATATGATTCAATAATAAGTATCTTGTTCATAGATATGGAGGACGAAATTATGCCTCGTGGTGATAAAACTGCTTATACAGCAAAGCAAAAACGTCAGGCCAAACATATTGTTGAGAGTGAGGTAGATAGAGGCCATTCTCAAGAAGAAGCCGAACGAATTGCATGGTCTACCGTCAACAAACAAGATGGTGGCGGTAAGAAAAAGTCCCATTAATTTATAAAAATAAATACTTCTTTAGCCCAAACTAAAGAAGTATTTTTTGTTTAAAGACGTGTTAATTTTTTTCTAGAAGACGCGAGAGCTTTTTATATAGTCATCGCTTACTTGATTTAACGCACTCAAAATAGCGCTATCATCTTGACTTAATAAAGCTTTATTAAGACTTTCCATATAAGCAATGAGTTGGGTTTTAGAAGTATGGGCGAATTCGGTCGTTACAGCTTCATCTTCATATAAGATTACATAACTGCGTGCAAAACCGTAGATTAGGTAAACTGCTGCTTTTTCTTTTGTATCTTGAGATTCTTTAAGAGACTGCTCACATGCATTTTTTAAGTCTTTAAATGCATCTGTACCAGTAGATTGATTTTTGAAAGATAAAAGTATTGTTTGGAAGTTCATATCCATATTCCACTTAAAAAGTAAAGCTACAGAACAAGATAGAACCTGTCAAATAATATCCTGATTAATATAAATTTAATTGTAAATAAATTTATATTTAATTTCTTTTAACTCACAATAAATCATGCAATAAAAAACCACTCCTTTTTAAGAGTGGTTTAGTTAAAATTATCATTCATTAGAAGCTTATTTCAATTGTGATCGTGGTACCGGAGTGCTCAATATCAGTTGAGACATTAAAACCTCTGCTTCTAAGCTCCTCTTCAACCAGTGTAAGATGATCAGGGCTTATAGCATCAACAGGAAACCAGAAAGTTGCTTTTCGTTTCCCCTCCTTAGATTCAGACTCAGTACCAGTTAAAATTTTTTCCAATATGACGTCTTGATTTATTTTAAAGTTTTTAGCGTTTTGACGAGCTTGTTCAGCATTAAAGTTGTTAAGCATATTTATCTCTCTAATTATTAATTTATCTAATTTTATATCATAAAAACGCTATATAAGTTTTAGTGTTGTGTAGTTAAAACCAATCAGAGATATAAGTTTATTGATTGAATAAACTTTCTACCCATTCAATAAATTTTCTGGCATTTCTATTTTTAAAATCGTCCTTATTTGGAATGTAGTAACATAGCTTTGATTGAACGGCTTTAGTTTTAAACTCCTGTAAAAGATTCGTCTTAACAAACCTTTGGGTAAGTGTAGTAGAGCAAAATACTAAACCATTGGCAGATAAAGCCTCGTGTATCCCAAAAATTTCCTGATCAAATTTCTTAATCGTCACCCTATCTTGGTTCCATTCATTTTCCTCAAGCCAAGCCTCTAGTGGTGGGCTTGGTAATGCCTTATTTTTCCATTCTGTCGTAAATAAAGTTATTGGTTCACTAGAACATTTAAGCAGATCAAGTTTGGATGAACCAAATACATTAAAAGACTCATATTTAACAATATCTTGAGACTGGGCCAAAGATACGTCGCCATATCGAATAGGTAATGTATACAAGTGATTATCTAAAGTTTCACCTGTAGAAAACTCAACAGAGATATCGGGGTACAATTGATAAAATTCATTTATTGAAGGAATTAGCAGCATTGCAGCTAGTGAAGACGTACTAGCGACTCTTACTATGTTTCCATTTACTGTTATTTCACCTAGTGCATCTTCAATTTTACGAAATCCTTCAGAAATTGCTCCAGCAAGTCTTTCCCCTGTCGTTGTAAGCGTTATTTTCCTTACCTGTCGATGAAATAAATCAACATTTAATCTGCTTTCTAGATTCGCAACATGATGTGAAATTGCAGTCGGTGTAAGCGAAAGTTCTTCAGCAGCCAACTTAAAACTACCCAATCGAGCGGCTGATTCAAATGCTTTAAGTGCTTGCAAAGAAACTTGCATGCTTCCTCCCCATTTACATTTATGAATGAATTAAAATCATCTATAAATGTAATTTTCTCGTTTGTCTACTTATGTTTTAAAACTCAAAATAAATTAAATCCTAACCTTTTTGGAATTAATGATGAGTAAAATATTACATATAGATGCTAGTGTCAGAGCTGCAATTAACGCTAATCCAAACCATAATTCTATTTCAAAAAATATTGCCAGTCGGTTGATCGACTCATGGAAACAACAACTGCCTATACATGAATATATTTATCGTGACGTAGGAATGAATCCACCACCCTTTATTAATCAAAACTGGATTGATGCTGTATTCACACCTGACAATAAAAGGACCGAAGCTCAACGTGATGTTTTATCTATATCAGATCAATTAATAGCAGAAGTTTCACGCTCAGATATTCTTGTAATTTCTTCACCTATGTACAATTACGGCATGCCTGCTCAACTGAAAGCATGGTTTGATCAAATTATTCGTATCAATAAAACCTTTGATTTTGACCTAGCTCGTGGAGACTTTCCCTTACAACCTCTTTTAGCTGGAAAAATTTTAATTATTATCACTTCCAGCGGTGAATTTGGGTTTGAGAAAGATGGGATTCGGCATGATATGAGTCATCTTGTACCCCACATTCGTACACTGAGCAAATATTTAGGCGTAGAAAAAATTTATGAAATTACTTCTGAGTATCAAGAGTTTAGAGATCATAGGCATATAGAGTCATTAGAAAATGCTTTTCAAAAAGCTGAAGAAGTTGTTTCTAAACTTGCTGATTCATTTAGATAATATCTGTAGATTTTAATACTCATTTTTAAATTTCATAAAATTAAGTTACTTTAACTAAGCCATATCATTAAAAATAAAAAAGCCTACCCAATTGGGTAGGCTTTTCATTTCTGCACCGAAACAAACTTATAGTTATATATTATATAAATTGAAGTTGTTTTTCTTAAATCCAAGAATATACAGACCTGTATGTTTAATCAATTGAATTTTTCTCATTATATAAGTTAATTTAATTCATTATTGAAATTTCAAATTATATTTACTTTATTACATTATTTTATGAATTTTATCAGGTTAAATAATTATTTAGATAAACTACAGAAAATCTATTTTTTGTATACTTAGATATTATAATTAGCTCATTTTAAATAGTAATTAATTAAAAATTTAACAGCATGATTATGCTTTAGTTAAAAAGGCTCATCATATGATGAACCTTTAAATTTCTAATTATTTATTGCATTTTAAATAGATAAACTTTGTTTTTCTTCTTGAAACAACTGGATTAATGGTTGCGTTAATAACTCATAACGCCATCCTAATAGATAGTCAGGTAAATCCTGTTCATCCCCTTGACATAGAACATGTTGATGAATGGCGTTTAACCATTTTTTTCTCAACAACACTTCTTTAGGAATAGAAGTCTCATTTATTGCATGAGCAAGTACCATATCCATTTTATTTAAAGTCTCTTTAGACGTAATCTTAAATGGTTTTGCAATCTTTGATGGCCATTTGCTTTCGACTGGCAAATCTTTAAGAAGTTCTAAAATCGTTTTGCCGTACTCGCGAACTACGTTTGGACGAATATCTTTAACTTGCGAAAGTTGAAAGCTATTGCGTGGGTTCTTTTCAACCATATCAATCATGGTTGAATTTCTAAGAATAAAACTGCGTGGCTGATTCGTTGCTTTCACAATGTATTCACGCCATTCACTTAAATTTTGTAATTGCATTAGCTGACGACGTGAGTGACGATAATTTCCCACATCGGTATATAGTAATTCGTTAGGGGTTTCACTAATGATTTCTTTAGTTAGACTACTACAGTCCTCAAGAACATAGTTATAAAGCCCTTTCTGCTTAAGCTGTTCTTGAATATGATGAGCTAACTTCATTAAATACAAAACATCGTTAGCAGCATAACAAAGTTGTTGAGGCGATAAAGGTCTAGCTAACCAATCAGATCTGGTTTGATCTTTTTCAATATCAATATCAAGACAAAGTTTTAAAGCACCTTGGTAACTCACTTGCAGGCCATGACCTAAAAAAGAAAGGCCCACTTGAGTATCAAACACATTAAGCAAATCTTCTTGATCAGCATAATGATAGATTAAATCAATATCTTCTCCACATGCATGAAAAATGTTTTGCTGCGCGAGAAAAATCTTTTTCCAAAACTGACTTAGATCTAATGAAACACCATCCAACAGATAGACATCACCATTTACATTGACTTGGCATACTCCAAGTTTAGGCCAGAGTGTGTCAACCTTAATAAATTCTGTATCAAGTCCATATATTGAACATTGATCCATTTTTTGAAGAACATCAACCAATTCGGTTTGCTGTTGGATAAACTGAAACATGCTTTCTCAAGTATTGCAAAGAGTGCTTTAAACTCTGGTATATATAACATAGAAGCAGAAAAATGCCACTTAAACCTTTATGAATACTCTATTTTTGAACAATTTTTCGAAAATAGATAATTTTTTGATCTTTTATTTGTACTTTTTAAATTTATCTCCAAATGTTCTTTATTTAAAATTTATAAGATCTTTTTCATGCTTATATTCATATTTTATTTAAACTATCTTTAATAATAAAAGACAGAATAATATTTATGTTTAATAACTGAATTTAATTAATAAATTTAATCAAATTGATAGTACATTCATTAATGAAATAAGCATCGGAATGCTTATTTCATTCTCATGCGGTTATGCACTGCCTGACTTAAAGTATGGCTATCTACGTATTCGAGTTCACCACCCTGAGGTACACCTTGAGCAATACGCGTCATTTGTATTGGTAAATGTTTAGTCGCCTCTACCAAATAATGGGCTGTCGCTTGTCCTTCTACCGTCGCATTGGTTGCCAAAATGACTTCTTCAATAGTACCTTGGCTTAGACGCTGAATGAGATAAGGAATACCAATTTCTTCCGGACCAATACCATCTAATGGAGAAAGATGGCCACCTAAAACATGGTATTTTCCACGAAAGCTACCGCTTTGCTCAATCGCCATCACATCCGCTGGTGATTCAACCACACACAATAACTGATCATCTCTGTCAGTTGAGGCGCAAATATCACAAATTTCATGTTCAGTCAGAGAATGGCAGACACTACATTCATGTATATAACTTGAAGCCTCATGTAAAGCATGCGCTAATGCAAATGCCCCTTCTCGATTTTTCATCAAAAGATGTAAAGCCATACGTTGAGCCGACTTCGGACCAACGCTTGGCAATATACGTAAAGCTTGAACGAGTTGTTCAAATCTATCGCTAAACACTGAATTTCCTTAGAACATGCCCGCTAAGCCAGGTGGTAAACCCATACCAGAATTTGCTTTTTGCATTTTTTCTTCAGAAATCACTTCTGCTTGACGCACAGCATCATTTACTGCAGCAGCAATTAAGTCTTCAATCATGTCTGGTTCATCTTGAAGTAATTCTGGATTAATTTCGATACGTTTTACGATATAACGGCCAGTCATTGTAACTTTAACTAAACCACCGCCCGCTTCAGCGTGTACTTCAGTTTGAGCAAGCTCTTCTTTAGCCTTTTTTATATTTGATTCCATATCTTTTTGCATGCGCTGCGCTTGCTGCATAAGCATATTGATATTCATAAACCTAACTCCGTATCTCTATCAAATATTTCAAGTAATATTGATAGTCACATAACACTGCAAAACTTAAACTCTTTCTACTCCCCCTATAGATCATCAAGATCATTGAGGTTAGTACGTTTAAATCAAAATTAATCCGTAATTCTGACACAATAAATCAATGTTTTCTATTGGTATCTATGAAACTATTTTCTATGGTCAATCCACTATAAAGCTTTTATGTAGAAAACTTTTGATGAGTAGAAAAAAGTAAAATTTAGAAAAGTTACTGGGCAGCCTGTAGACTTTTATTGTTTGTTTTATATTCACTTAAGGGAACTTTCTTGAACGAAGTATTGGCTTTTTCTATTGAAAGATCAGCATCTTGAACAGATTTGTTTGCATCATTAATTAATAATACAGTTTCACTCATCTGTGTTGGTTCATCTTTTTGGGCAAATACTCTATATCCAACCAGACCAATTACCCCTATCGTAACTAAAATAATTATTGGTTTAAGCATGACTAAAGACTCTCTTTGTTATTTTTATTAAATTTAGAACTTTTATACGTTGAAATTTTAGACTGATTTATAACAAAACGTAGACTTTTTATTGCTATTGTTGTTTATAAGTAACAAAAAAGCCACATTAAAATCTATGTGGCTTTTCCATAACAAACATAACTTAATTAGATTAAATCTAACCCACGCGAGATATCGCCAATAATATCATTAATATCTTCTAGACCAACAGAAACACGAATTAGACCTTCTTGAATACCAGCTGCTTCTTTTGCTTCAACAGAAAGTTTGCCATGAGTTGTGGTTGCTGGATGGGTAATCGTCGATTTCACATCACCTAGATTACCTGTAATCGAGATAAACTTAGTATTATCAATAACCTTCCACGCACCTTCACGCTCGCCTTTAACAACGAACGATACAATACCGCCAAAGCCATTTTGCTGTTTAGCAGCAAGTTCATGACCGTCATGAGCTGGTAAACCAGCGTAGTAAACCTTCTCTACCTTTTCATGAGTAGATAACCATTCTGCAAGAATTTGAGCACTCTCACAGTGTGCTTTCATACGTAAACGTAAAGTTTCTAGACCTTTTAAGAAAACCCATGCATTAAATGGGCTCATTGATGGTCCAAGCGTACGAACAACACCAAAAACTTCTTCTAACAACTGATGATTGCCAACAACAGCACCGCCTAATGCACGGCCTTGCCCATCTAGGTATTTAGTCGCAGAGTAAATCACAAGATCCGCACCAAACTTGAGTGGTTGCTGCAAAACAGGTGTACAGAAACTGTTATCAACCGCAAGTAATGCGCCATTCGCATGGGCGATATCTGCTAGTGCTTGTATATCTGCAATCTCAGCTAAAGGGTTAGACGGTGACTCAACAAAGAAAAGTTTGGTTTCAGGACGTACAGCATTTTTCCATTCGTCTAAATCACATAAATCAACAAATGTAATGTCTACACCAAACTTGGCAATATATTTTTCAAATAAGGCAACAACTGAACCAAAAACTGCTCTTGAGCAAATAACATGATCACCCGCTTTTAGATATGCCATAGCAACTGACAAGATTGCGCCCATTCCAGAGCTCGTCGCTACAGCTCGTTCAGCACCGTCTAAAGCTGCTAAACGTTTTTCGAACATCGATACAGTCGGATTAGTAAAACGAGAATAGATATTTCCTTGAACCTGACCAGAAAATTTTGCTGCAGCTTCAGCCGCATTTTCATATACAAATGATGAAGTCAAAAAAATCGGTTCGCCATGTTCGCCTTCAAAACTACGAGTATGTCCGGTACGAATGGCTAAAGTATCAAGTTGGTATTCTAAATCATCAGACTGGTGCATTAAATGTTCGCCTTTACTGGTCATGTACTAAAAAACTATCATCATTTTGAGTGTCTAGGGTATTTAAGGTCAAGGTAAACCTTAAAATTATCGCTTAGACTTTATTCAACTTTAATAAATAGTTGGTAAAAGTAAGATGAAACGCTTAAAGTCCCTTGTCTCTGAACAAAGTCAAATCAAGCATCTCTCTACCCGACTATTTCGTCCTCAAACATTAGTATTGTCACAAAGCACTCCGTTCGAAGTGATTGGTGAATTTAATCAAACCCGTATTCGTTATTACGCAGCTACTCAAAAACAATTCAAAGAACCTTTAGTATTTGTTGCTCCACTCGCTATTAATATGGCGATATATGATTTATACCCTTATCGTTCTCTTATTAAATACTTCCAAAATGCTGGTTTTGATGTCTATTTGGTAGATTGGGGCCGTTTAAAGTTTAAGGACAGACATCTTAACTTTTTATCATTTATTGAAGATTTCATTCCTAAAGCCATACAACTTGTCAGAACACACTCTGGAAGTGAACAAATCTCGCTTCACGGATGGAGTATGGCAGGTATATTCGTCACTTTATATACAGCGCATAATCATCCAAATTATGTTAAAAATCTTATTGTTCTTGGTAGTCCAATAGACAGTTATGCTTCTGGCTATATTGGGAAACTCTATCGAACCATAAACAACACGATTGGCCGCAATAAAAAAATTCAAAAACGTATTTACTCTGGATTGCCAAAACGTCTGATTCATAGCCCAGGAATTTTAAATTCTTTAGGTTTCAAAATTCTCGACCCTAAAGGCTGGTTCGATGGTCATATTCAACTACTAAAAAATCTTAATGATCTTCAGTTCGTACAAGAGCATGCCACTCTAAGTAGCTTTTTAAATAATATGATTGATTACCCGGGTGGAATTAATCAGGACATGTTGTTCAATGTTTGGTTGCAAAATCCATTGAAGTGCGGCTTTATTGAGTTAAAAGATAAAAAAATTGAATTAAAAAATATCGACTGCTCTCTCTTAGTGGGCGCGGGTCGTAGTGATCAACTGGTTACCGCTGATGCAGCTCAACCATTAAGCCAGTTAACCAGTAGCCAAGATGTTACGTTTACTCTCATCCCTGGCGGACATTTGGGTCTCATGTCGAGTCAGGCAAGTGCATTGGAGTTCTGGCCACAACTAGCAAAATGGCTCACCGAACGATCAACGCAAATTTAAGAATGAGGCCATAATTCAATCCATTGCTTTTATTGGCTTGGCTACAATAAGCCCTCGTGTAATGGTGCATTTACCAAAAATATTATTGTTTTAATAGAAAATTATTATTTTCACTATGAAGGCACTTTATTAACTTTTTTATAATCGGATGATTTAAAGTAATTTACAATCATCTGCGCACTTTTTTCAGAAGAGGCCTTGGCCTGCTCCAGTTTTGTTACATAAGGATTAGTCACTATACAGCTCGGAAGTAAACTATTTGTAAGCGGTGGAAACTTTTCTCTTCCACCTAGAGTAATTTTTTCGATAAAACTCGCTAACCACATAATGTACTCACTTTTATTCTTATAAATTGGCATTAAGCTGATATCGAGTTTAACTGAACATTCCTTTGCAGGTTTATTTAAACATTCTTCAAAATCAATAAAGTTATATTTTAATTTGTATGAAGTGTCTTTTATCTCTTACCGGATAATACTAACTAAGCTATTCAAGTGCCCAATTACATCCTCGGAGAAAAGCTTTTCTTCTTCGAACTTTTTATAAACTTTTTCAGCAATTAATAAAAATTGTGACATCACCTATTCCTTTAATATTTAGTCTTAACGAATGACTAGATCCTTTAAGGAAGTATGATGAATATACTATTACTATGTGTAAGGGTATGAGGGTAGAAAGTAACTATCAGGGCAATTATGAAAGCAACATTTAGACTATGTCACAAAATCTAAATATAAGGCGAACTTATTCTCAATATAAAATACTAAATTTTAATGATTCGAAATAACTTTAATAAAAAAAGCCCATTTCATTTGGAGAAATGGGCTATAAAAACAAAAACTATCAAACGCAGCAATTATGGGCCATATAATAAGACTTTAAATATGTAAAATCAATGCATCTTTCAGGTGAATTTTAATCTTAAATAAAAGTCGAAAATAATTTTATCTCTGTTTCAATAAGAGAAGCCCATTTCCGTCTAAAATAAATGGGCCTAGTGAATTCCACCTAATCCTAAAATACAAAATGTGATAATTATCACGCTTTGTTCTTTGATCATGTCATTAATATCTTTCTTTTCCATTGACCAAAATTCAAACTAAAGCTGTCTTTTCAGCAAAAGATGAGTCATGAATATGGCTTTTCTACGAACTTTTTGATTTTTTATTTAATAGAAGCAAGCTCCCTATTTCCTTCATTATGAGCAATTACAAGGTGTTAGATAGTAGTTAAATTATGGAAAGAAATATAAAAATTTAGTTAAGTTTTTGTTTTTATTGTTTATTTTTAAAATATTGATATATAAAGATTTTATTCATTTTTTGCCCAAAATATAAACCAAAATGACACCTGAGTAATTAATAGTCATTGAAATATTGGTAAGAAACCTTATATTGAGTACAGGTTCATACCTTTAACTGAGGAAAAGCTCATGAATAAATTTATGGTTGCAGTCTTTACTGGCATGGTGAGCATTGCTAGTTTAGGCGTACAAGCTGCAACACCTGAGCAAGAATGTCAAAAATTGCAAGATGATTATAATTTGATTTATGCGTCAAAAGGCTTTTGCTTTAAAGATCCTGATGCTAAAGAAAAATATGGTAATGAAAACTGTCACACGACAAAACCAAAGTTTTCTGACAAAGAGCAACAACGTCTTGACGCTATTAAAGAACGTCAAAAAGAATTGAAATGTAAATAATTTTAAAGGAATAATACATGGCATATGATGATCAAAATATCTTCGCAAAAATTTTACGTGGAGAACTTCCAGCGATAAAAGTCTATGAAGATGATCAAGTTCTAGCTTTTATGGATATTATGCCTCAAACCGATGGTCATACATTAGTTATTCCAAAAACACCTGCTGTAACACTGCTGGACTTACCTGCTGAAGCAGCAGCCTATACTATACAAATTGTTCAAAAGATTGCTAAGGCAATGGAAAAAGCGCTCAATTTGGAAGGTATTGTATTGATGCAACTTTCTGGAGCAGCAGCAGGACAAACTGTTCCACATGTTCATTTTCACCTAATTCCAACAAATGTGCATCATCTTGGACGCCATGCTGTTGAGTTAGGAGATCAAGAAAAAATTAAAGAATTAGCTGAAAAAATTAAAGCAGCTCTTTGATTTTTAGATGGTTAAAGCGGAGTTTAGGCTCCGCTTTTTTTCGTCTAAAAACTATAAAAAATGAAAATAACTAATTTATTTCTAAATTTTAAACGTCATAAAACTGTCATTTATTCTTCACTTCCCTGTCACAAAATTTGCCGATACTGCTTAGCAAGTTGGTGAGCTTTTGTAACTTTTTGTACATAAGTCAACTACAAAATAAATAGTTAGCTAGGCATACGCCATTTTTAAATACCTTTTGGAGAAATCTCAATGAAGAAATTGCTACTCGCTGCCGCAGTTGCAACTTTGAGCGTAAACGCGGTGCAAGCAGCGCCAACTTTGTATGGCAAACTAAATGTTTCTATTAACCAAGTTGATAATAAAAATTTCGATGGTAAAAGTGACGTTACCGAAGTTAACTCAAACTCTTCTCGTATTGGGGTAAAAGGCGAAGAGAAATTAACTGACAAGTTATCTGCTGTTTATTTAGCTGAATGGGCAATTTCTACTGATGGTTCAGGTTCTGATACTGACCTTAGTGCTCGTAACCGTTTTATCGGTTTAAAAACTGAAGGTGTTGGTACATTAAAAGTAGGTAAGTATGATTCTTACTTCAAAACAGCTGCTGGTGGTAACCAAGACATCTTTAATGACGATACACGTTTAGATATTACTAATATCATGTACGGTGAAAACCGTTTAGACAACGTGATCGGTTTTGAGTTAGACCCTAAATTATTAGCTGGTTTAACATTCAATATCATGGCTCAAACTGGCGAAAGCACCTCTGATAGCAAACCGGGTGAAACTGGTAAAGATAGCAAAAATGATAGCTTTGACTCTGTATCAACATCGCTTGGTTACGAAAACAAAGATATCGGTTTAGCAATTGCTGCTGCTGGTGACTTTGGTATTAAAGGTAAATATGCAGCTTACGGTCTAAAAGATGTTTATACCGATGCTTACCGTGTAACTGGTTCTTATGATATTGCTAAATCTGGTTTTGTTGTAGGTGCTTTATGGCAACACGCTGAACCTACTGATGACTTGACTGCATATGGTCAATCATATAAATCAGATGGTTCAATCGATAAAGCTGGTAAAGCTTACCGTGGTTTAGAAGAAGAAGCATATGCAGTAACAGCTGCTTATAAAATTCCTAACACTAAACTTAAAGTGAAAGCAGAATATGCTTCAGCTGAAACACAAGTAAGTGGCCAATCAGATCGTAAAATCGACTTGTACGGTTTAGGTCTTGATTACCAAATCAACAAACAAGCTCGCTTCTACGGTATCGTTGCTCAACAAAAACGCGACTGGATTAAAGAAGACGACAAACAAACTGTTGTAGGTACTGGTATCGAATATAACTTCTAATCAGTTATGTTTGATTCAGATCTAAAATAAAAGGGCTTATGCCCTTTTATTTTTTGTCCTGAGTAAAAAAAGCCGATATAAAACTTATCAGCTTTTTTAAGATTTATATCTTATTTTAAAAAACCACTTACAAGATTCATGACATTTTGAATATCTTGGTTTGCTTCTTGATGATCGGTACTGTCACCTTGAGGTGTTAAAGAGTCAATGACCTGAGGTAAGACCGATGCGATTGCACCATAAACTTGTTCTTTTGGCGCTTGAGCTTGCTCGGCAACTTGTTCAATGTCAGCTGGGTTAAATAGACTCTGTAACTGTTGGGTCGGAACTTCGCTATTACTTTGATTTGGATCAACCCAACTTTGAACCTGACTTCCTAAACCCGCACCTTTCAACTTTTCTAATGCAGCTTGTAAACCACCTTGTTGCTGTACCCAACCTAAAATTAAAGGCACAACTGCAATTAATAAACTTTGTACGCCGCCACCTGTTTGAGGTGTACTGTTATTGCCAGTCACTTGCCCTAATACAGAACCTAATACTCCTCCAAGGCCACCTTGAGCGCCCGAAGAAGTATTGCCCCCCACTTGTCCTAGTACTGAACCTAAAATTCCACCTAAACCACCTTGACCTGACGCTTGCTGATTTCCACCTAAAGCCTGCTTAGCCAAAACTTCTACAATATTGCTTAAATTAGTCATGTGTAACTCTTATGTATGGTTTATACATGAGCATACGCGGATTCTTGTTAAGACAGCAAAAACCAAATTGTTAAATTTTGAAAGAGATTTAAGGCCCTTTTACCAGCGGAATTTATTCCAGTTTTCCGGGTTCGCCCAGAACTTTGAATTAAACCAGTCTGGAACATGTTTATAAGTCAATATATTAAATTGCCATAAAGCAAAATCACTATCATGTGAAGTTTTATCAATAAGTTGAGTAAAACCTAAAGAACGTAATAACTGCTCATCACTGCGTTTACTTACCACTACAATTCGTTTCGCTAATAAATCTCTTAGCTTTACTAATAATTGTGATTTTTGTACATCGCTGATGTTCTGCATTTCATCAGTATCAAACAATACAAAACCCAAGTCATAACGCTGAGTAAAAGGCAGACTTAAAAGCTCAGTTACGGTAAAATAGTGCCATTGAATTGCGTTATTCTGGTCAATTTTCTGGCCAATACAAAGTGCAGTATGAATGGGCTGTTCGTTTGATAAATCGTCTAGCATAGAAGTGATGACATTTTGTTCAGCCATAACTGCAACCCTTAATTGAAAGATGTGAGTTTAAACTTTATGGAACTACAAGGCATTTGCCATAAAATGCATGCAGGCCTAAAAGATGCTAGTGTAACTGATCAACAGACAACCAAGGCAAATGTTGAATACAAATTTGTATTAGACCGTTCAGAAATTGATCTTCCTTTTAATTTAGGACAAGAACTAGAAATCGAATGGACAGGTAATATTTATTGCACTTCTTGTGGCACTAAAACACCGAAGTCTTATTCTCAAGGTCACTGCTTTAAATGTTTTAAAACTAAAGCGGAATGTGACTTGTGTATTATGAAACCTGAAACATGTCACTATCATTTAGGTACATGTCGTGAAGATGACTTTGCCCATAGCGTTTGTTTCCAACCACATATTGTATATTTGGCAAACTCTAGTGCTTTAAAAGTGGGTATTACTCGTGTTAGCCATATGCCAGGTCGTTGGTTAGATCAAGGTGCAACTCAAGCCTTACCTATTTTAAAAGTTGGATCGCGCCGTTTATCTGGTCAGCTTGAAACCATGTTTGGTTCTTTAATTGCTGATAAAACAGATTGGCGCAAACTCCTCAAGGGTGAAGCTGAACCTTTAAATATGGTTGAACAACGTGATCAATTAATCGAAGAGTTCGCCCCTAAAATTCAAACTATTCGTGAAGAATTTAGTCAAAACCTTGAATTTAACGAAACGGTTGAACTACTAGAAAATGAATTGCCACGTGAGTTTGTTTACCCAGTTGAACAATATCCTGAAAAAATTAAGTCTCTAAACTTAGATAAAACACCAAAAATTCGTGGTGTCTTACAAGGGATTAAAGGCCAATATTTAATTTTTGATATCGGTGTTATCAACATTCGTAAATATACAGGGTACGAGCTGATTGTACGTGCATAAATAGAAAAGGCATTCTTATATGAATGCCTTTTTTTTACTTCTCTAGTACATTTAGGATGACTTGAACTGGGTCTTCCGTATTTCCAGAAATAAGCTGTTTATGCATGGTTAAGTGCTGCATCACCTGAATTTGAGCGGTTTCAACATTCATTAGTTTTTCTATTTCTGCTGCTAAACTTTCAGGTGTTGCATCGGCTTGAATCAGCTCTTCAATTACTTTTTTACCGGCAATAATATTAGGCAAAGAGTAATAAGGAATTTTCACCAAGAATTTAGCAATTAAATAAGTTAACCAATGCAATTTATAGAATGTGACCATTGGGCGATGCATGAGCATGGCTTCTAATGTCGCTGTTCCAGAAGCTAAAGCAATAACGTCACTTGCATTCATGACCATACGACCAATTTTCGATTCACTATCCGTATTTTCTAAAATATGAATTTTTGCTTTTAATTGAGGCGCTAATTGTTCAACACCCTGCTCAATCTGTTGTTTACGAGCATCATTAATTGCCGGAATTAAAAATTGAATATCTGGATGTTTGGTATGCAAAATATTGGCAGCCCCCAGTAACATAGGAAGAAGACGCTCTACTTCACCTTTGCGGCTACCAGGTAACAAGGCAATATGTTTTTGATTTTCATCAATACCCAATTGCTGTTTGGCAATTTGAATTGGATTCTCAAGTGGCAATTGTTTAGCTAGCGGATGTCCGACAAATGCTGCTGGAACTTCATATTGTTCATAAAAAACTTTTTCAAAAGGAAATAAGCAAAGTACTAAATCTATACTTTGTTTGATGCCATGAACACGCCCTTGGCGCCACGCCCAAACTGATGGGCTCACATATTGAACTGTTTTTATTGGAAGATTCTTTTCTTTAATACTTTTCGAAAGTCTAAGGTTAAAGTCTGGTGCATCAATACCTATAAAAATATCAACCGGATGTTGAGTCCATTGATTGATTAGACCATCACGCACGGCGAATAATTTTTTTAAATCTTTTAAGACCTCAACAATCCCCATCACAGATAGAGTTTCCATTGGGTAATAACTGTTAAAACCTTCAGCAATCATTTGAGGACCACCGATTCCCTCAAATTCGGCATCGATTCCTTGTTCTCGAAAACTACGCATAAGTTTTACACCAAGCGTATCTCCAGAAACTTCCCCAACTACAATGCCTATTTTAAGTTTTCGGTTTGCCAAGGTCATTTACCCAAGAATTTGAAATAATGCATTCTAGCATAGAGGTTTATCAATCTTGAACTTGATCTATATGTACTAACCAAGAGCAGCCACAGCACAAACTATCTAAAATTACACTCATTCACCATCTTTTAATCTAAATTAACAATGCAATTTGAATTGTAGCTTACATTTACAAACAATAAAATAAATGAGAATTATTTACATTATCTTTAATCTTATGAATATCCCACCTCGACCATTTAAGCTTACCGTAATCGCCTGCGCAATTTGTTATGCAAACCTCACCTATGCCCAAGATGCACAGGTACAAGCTTTACAGACGATTCAAGTTAAAGCATCAAATGCTGAGCAGTCTTCTGAACAAACCAAAGCATATAATGTTAAGAACTCGAGTAGCGCAACCAAGCTTAATATTGAGGCTAAAGAAACTCCTCAAACCATTAACGTCGTTACTCGTCAGCAAATTGAAGATTTCGGACTTACCAGTACCCGAGATATTTTAAGTAATACACCAGGTGTTACTGTAACCGGATTAGAAACCAACCGAACAACTTATACGGCTCGTGGTTTTGATATTTCAAATATTTTGGTTGATGGAATCGGTATCCCTCAAGTTGACAGCTATAATTATAACAATAGTGATGCAGACAGTTATTTCTATGATCGTGTTGAAATTGTCAAAGGTGCTGATGCCTTAACAAATGCTCTGGGAGATCCTGGCGCTACAATTAACTATATCCGTAAACGTCCCACTAAAGAATTCCAAGCAAATGCTGGGGTGAGCTATGGTTCATGGGATACACAACGTTATGAAGCGGATATCTCTGGTTCTCTTACACAAGATGGACGAGTACGAGGACGTCTTGTAGGTTATGAGAAAGTAGGAGATTCTTATCTAGACCGCTATTCAGAAGAAAAAAATGGATTTCAAGGAATTTTAGAAGCTGACGTTACAGACACCACAAATGTTTCAACAGGATATTCGAAAACTCGTCAATATGCTAATGGTTCTCAATGGGGTGCTCTACCCTTGGTTAACTCCAAAGGTGAACCATTAAGTTATTCTCGTAACTATAATTATGCACCGTCATGGACATACTACGATTGGGAAATAGATAATTATTTTGCCAATATTGAACAAAAATTATGGGGAGACTGGAAGTTAAGATTAGGCTATAACCTTAAGAAATCAGATGTTAAAGATAAAATGCTTTATCTCAGTGGTTTTCCTTCTGCTACTGACAATACGTCTGGTATTTCACTATATCCAGAAATTTATAATCAGAAATTTAAAGAAACTACTGCTAATGCAGACATTCAAGGTACTTTTAATTTATTAGGACAGCAACACGAAGCAAATATTGGTTATAACTGGTCAAAATATAGTGCTCAAAGTGTTTATTCGTATGGCAGTAGTTTAGGTGTTATTACCACAGACTTACCAAGCTGGACTCCTGAAGAACCGACTTGGGGAGACTTTACCTATGCAGACCCAGAAGAAAGAACCATGAAGTCCGTTTACGGTGCGACTCGTCTTCATTTAGGTGAGGATCTTAAATTTATCTTAGGTGCCAACTACACTGAAATCGACACTTTAGAATATAAAAAGAATAAAGTTTCTCCATATGCAGGTATTACATATAACTTTACTCCTGAATACACAGGTTATATGAGTTATACCTCTATTTTTAGACCACAAACTGTTATTGATCTTTCTACTAAACAAACAGCTGTGCCAGTAGAGGGTGAAAGCTATGAATTAGGTGTAAAAAGCGCTTGGTTAGATGGGGCTTTAACAGGAAATATCGCCATCTTTAGAACAGATGAAGATAATTTTGCACTAAACCCATTATGGGATCCGCTTTATAACAAATACTCATCTCCAATCGGAACGATTAGATCGCAAGGTGTTGAGGTAGGATTAACTGGAAAATTAACTGATAACTTAGATTTGGTTTTTGGTTTTTCAACATTTAGTCTAAAAAATATGGAAACGGGTGAAAGAGGTAGACCTAATATCCCGACTCAAACGCTTAACGTTTTGGCATCTTATACTGTTCCACAGATTCCAAAGTTAAAAGTTGGTGCAAGCATTAAGTGGCAAGATGATATACATGATACCTCTTACTCAACTGTAAAACAGGATGCGTATGCATTGCTTAACGTTATGGCCAGTTATGATTTAAACGAACATGTACTGTTCCAAGTAAATGGTAACAACCTGACAAATGAAAAATATTTGACAGGTTTATCTGGTGGCCAAGGTTACTATGGCGCTCCAGCCAATTATACAGTTGCTGTAAAGTTTAAATATTAATACCGTAGCCAATCCCAATTTAGGGATTGGCTTTACTTATTATTCTTTGTTTATGTGTCAGTAAAGATGTCCAAAACTGTAAATCTCCCTGTGTCATATCGTATAAAAGTTTTCTATCGATTCTTGCTAGTTTTCGGTATGGGGTTTGCCTGTATGGCGTATTTAAGTCTTGGACTCACTGGAATTTTCCTTTTGAATCTGGACAAAGCTGAGGCTATCTATCTTTCAGCATTTATAGCGATTTTATTTTATGTCGTCTTTGTGATTGTTGGTTTCTGCATTCAATCATTAGTGCGACTGACCATTCTATCAATCGCACTATTTGCTCTTTTCTTTATTGTGACACGGACGGTGGGTTATGCATAAAGGTATACGTCAATCTATGGCATGGCTACACTCATGGACTGGCTTAATTTTTGGATGGCTCGTATTTGCCATTTTCTTAATGGGTAGCCTGTCTTATTACCGCCACGAAATTAATTTATGGATGCAGCCTGCACTTGCCCAATATGAAGTAAATCAAGATATAGCTATTAAAACAGCATATCAATATTTACAAGAAAACGCTCCAGACGCCAAATCTTGGTATTTAACAGTTGCAACACCAGAAAGTCCGATCAACACCATGTATTGGGAAAAAGCTGACGGCGGTTATGGCAATGCCACACTTGATGCTAACACGGGAAAAGAGCTTAAACTTTCGGCAACTCTAGGCGGAGATTTTTTTTACCGCTTCCATTACCAACTTTTTGGCATTCCAATCATAGTTGGGCGATTAGTCGTATGTCTTGCCGCATTTATTATGCTGATTGCTTTGGTTTCAGGCATTATTACCCATAAAAAAATATTCACTGACTTTTTTACTTTACGTACATTTAAGTCTCAGCGTTCATGGCTAGACTTTCATAATATTTCTTCAGTCGTTGCTCTGCCCTTCTTTTTAACCATTACATTTACAGGCTTAGCTATTTTCTTTTATTTATATCTGCCTTGGGGAATGCAAAAACTTTACGCTGAAAACCCTTATCAATATTTTACTGAAATTCGTACAAAGACCGTACTTGAGAATCAATCGATTCAGCCTGCTCAAAACTTAGCTATTGAGAAGTTGTTGAGCCAAGTTCAACAAAGTTGGGGCAACCAACCTTTATCAACGATGAGTGTAAAAAACCCGAATACCAATCAAGCTCAAATTACATTTATTCAAAAAGAAGACCGCACTATTACTCGAAATCAGCCTCAAATTACCTTAAATGCTTCAACTGGCGAAGTCTTGGCAGATACACGTAATAATAGCCCTATTGCAACGTTAAATGCGGGTGTCTATGGATTACATATGGCGACATTTGCTCAGCCTTTGCTTCGTTTAGGATTCTTTTTCTCAGGCATTTTAGGCTGTGTAATGATTGCCTCTGGTTTATTACTTTGGAGTCTTAAACGCCAAATTCAAAATAAAAGTAGTCAGTTTCATTTCGGGCTCTACTTAGTTGACCGTTTAAATATTGCAGCATTTGTAGGATTGCCTTGTGCAACTGTCGCCTATTTAAGCGCTAATCGATTATTTACAGTTACTTCAACCACAATCAATTATGAAATTTATAGCTTTTTCTTGGTTTGGTTAATCAGCTTAATCATTGCATTAATCACTAAAAAACAGCATTTGTGGCGAACTCAACTTAGCGTTTTTATTATGCTGTGTATTGCACTTCCAATCTTAAATCTAATTTATTTACTTAAACATGATTATATGCAAAACCTCAGTGATTATTGGACCTTTGCACGCATAGATGTATTTTTGTGGCTATTTGCAGCTTTAGCCATTTTTATATTTTGCAAAATTCAACCTATCCAGCATAAAGCTGTCGCAAAAATTCAAAAAAAGCTGAATAAATTAAATACTGAGGTGAGCTCATGATTCTTATAGCTTTCATCTTAATTTTATTAGGTATGTATTTATTGTTTATGGCGAGCGAAAAATATCGATCGCCGAAATCAACAGGTCATTTCAAATCATTAGCTCAAAAATATTACCGGCACTTTAAAATAGCTGCATTCATGCTATTTGGTTTATGTGCATTTATTCTTATTCAACAATATAAATTTTCAATTGGTTTTGTCAGTTGGTGGATCTTTGCAACGCCATTAACTTTTATTCTTATACTTTTAATTAACCCACTAAAGTCATCAAAATAATCATTTTCTTTAAAAAATGATGAAAAATAGTGCAAGCTAAGCAAAATTTTCGTTGCTTAGCTTTTTTTTGCATAAGTAAATCATTATTCATGACAACTGTTTATCTCTAAAAGGAATAAGATATCTGCGTTTCGTGATAAGTGGCGATAAAGATGTCTGGTGCTTTTGAATTTATCTTAGCGGGTATGTTAGTTGGTTTCTGTGTAGGGATTACAGGAGTTGGTGGTGGATCATTAATGACACCAATTTTAATTAGCCTTTTTAGAATTGAACCTCATATCGCAATTGGTACCGATTTACTTTATGCTGCAATCTCAAAATTTTGTGGATCAATGGTTCACGCTAGAAAACTCAATATTGTCTGGCCAATTGTTTTATGGTTAGCAGTAGGTAGTATTCCTGCATCTTTCATTACTTCATGGGTACTTGAGCATTATTTAAGCCAGTCAACACACTATAAAGTTGTATTAACCATGGTATTAGGCTTTATGTTGACCTTAACTGGTGTTTCCATCATTTTCCGTACGCGCATTGAGAAATTCTTTAATAAATTCAGATCTAAAGAAGTTACCCAAACTGAAAATGAGCAATTGGCAATCCATAAAAAACGTAGCTTTATCGTGATTATGGGAATCATTTTAGGTGTATTCGTAACCCTTTCATCAGTTGGTGCGGGTGCATTTGGAATCATGGCTCTTGTGATTATGTTCCCAAACTTGCCAATGATCCGAATTATTGGGTCGGATGTTGTACATGCAGTATTGCTTACCTTGGTGGCTGGCCTTGGACACATGAGTGCTGGTAACGTCGACTTTACACTTCTGGTGTGGTTATTAGTGGGTTCAATTCCGGCAATTATTATTGGCACATTAATTAGCTCTCGTATGCCTGAACGTTTAATCCGAAAAATTCTAGGGATTACCCTATTTGCTCTCGGTGTTAACTTTATGGTTCATCCAGTCAAAGCAAAACCGAAAGCACCTGTGGTACAACAACAAGCAGTAGTTGCCGAAAAAACAGGCAACTCGACTGAAAGATAGTAAAATCAATAGGATTTTTCCAATCTGAAATACCATGAGATGTAGTATTTTCATAATTATTTCATGGTATATTCAGTACACAAAACAACCTTTAGTATGATCGAACCAGTGACAGCAATGACTACACATTCAAATTCCGTTTCAAAGCCAGATATCGACGACGTTAATATTAAAAGCATTCAAACTCTTGTAACACCAAATGAGCTTAAGTCAGAACTTCCTTTATCTGATGTTGCTTCGCAAACTGTTCTAAAAGGCCGCGAAACTATTCGTAATATTTTAGATGGTTCAGATAAACGTTTGTTTGTTGTTATTGGTCCTTGCTCTATTCACGACCCAAAAGCTGCTCACGAATATGCTGATCGCTTAAAAGCGCTAAGCGAAAAGGTTAAAGATACTCTATATCTAGTTATGCGTGTTTATTTTGAAAAACCACGTACAACAATTGGTTGGAAAGGCCTAATCAATGACCCTGATATGAATGACTCATTTAATATCGAAAAAGGTTTACGTATTGGCCGTAAACTCTTGCTTGAATTAAATGAAAAAGGTTTGCCATGTGCAACTGAAGCACTCGACCCGAACTCTCCACAGTACTACCAAGACTTAATTTCATGGTCTGCAATTGGCGCACGTACAACAGAGAGCCAAACTCACCGTGAAATGTCTTCTGGCCTATCATCACCAGTTGGTTTTAAAAATGGTACAGATGGTGGTTTAACTGTTGCAACCAATGCGATGCAATCTGTTAAATATGGCCATAGTTTCTTAGGTCTAAATGAAGACGGTCAGGTTTCAATTATTAATACAAATGGTAACCCTTATGCACACGTTGTATTACGTGGTGGTAATGGTAAACCAAACTATGACGCAGGCTCTGTTGCAGAAGCAGAAAATGCTTTAGCAAAAGCTAAAGTGAGCAACAAAATCATGATTGATGCGAGCCATGCTAACTCAAATAAAGACCCGTATTTACAACCACTTGTTCTTAAAAATATTACTGAACAAATTTTAGATGGTAACAAGTCAATCGTAGGTATTATGGTTGAAAGTCACTTAAAAGGTGGTCGCCAAGATATTCCTGAAAATCTTTGTGATTTAGAATATGGTAAATCAGTAACTGATGGCTGTATTGACTGGGAAACTACCGAGAAGACATTGCTTGAAATGCATGAAGCTTTAAAAGAAGTTTTACCAAATCGCTAATTCATCTTTTTAAGATTGAAAATTAAGCTCTCATTCTTGAGGGCTTTTTTATTTTTGGGTGAAATTCAAAATCAAACTAAATAAAAATAACTCACAATAAAAGCAAAGAGCAGTACGGTTTCACTTAGCTCAATCGCTGCACCGACAGTATCCCCCGTAATACCACCAATTCTTTTAATAAACAGATTTCTTAAATAAACGAGACTTATTAAAAAACTAATGATGGCAATAAGCCCTTGCAACTCCCAATACAAAGGTAATAGTAGAACGAACCCAGTGATTATCCATGAAGTTGTTTTAGGTAAGTGATCTGTCAAAGAACGCCCTAACCCTTTTTCACGTACATATGGTGTAGTTAAGAATAAAATAGATGGCACCACACGCCCAAGGCTAGGAACAAAGACTAAAAATAACACTTGATGCTGTTCAATCAATACATAAACCAGTGCAAATTTGAGCAAACATATGATAACTAAGCTGAGGACTCCAATTGGGCCACAACTTGGATCCTTCATGATTTGTAAAGTACGTAGTTTGTCTCCAAAACCACCTACCCATGCATCGGCCGTATCTGCTAGCCCATCTAAATGCAATCCACCTGTCAGCCAAATCCATAAAGTGAGTATGATTGTCGTAAGTAAAAGAATGGGTAATTTGGCAAGAAGACAGGCAACAATAAAAAGTATGCCACCAATAATCAGCCCAACCAGCGGATAAAATAAAATAGCTCGACCATTTTGTTGCGCCGTTGGCATTATCTTTAGCTCAATAGGCAGAACAGTTAAAAATTGCAATGCAATCCAAAAAGGTGTCATATCCAAGTCTCTAACTGGTCTATATTTAAAAACAAATTGAATTATGAAGAAATAAAAATGGGAATAGCAATCCCTATTCCCATTAAAGACTTCAAAAACTGAAAATCTATTGCATTTGATAGCACTGTTTCAATTTGATGTAGTCATAGTAAAAACTAGTTGGTGTATAACGTGCATAGTTACATGCAGATTTAAACAAAGTTTCTTTTTCGTTATAAAGCATTTTAACCAAAGTAGAGCCTTGGCTATTTTGATAAATATCCCACTGTACATTTGCAGCCATAGGTGAAACTACTTCACCGCGCCATGTGTTTGTTGAGTAATTATAAGTCTGGCGAAGCGGTAAAGGCTGCATCATATTATGTAAATCTAGACTGGTTGCTAGAGGAATAATAATTTCAGCATGGGCAAAACGTAAAACTGCTTTGTATGGTTGGGTTTTATTTACAACCGCATCAACTTGTTGGAACAAGTCCTGTTTGAGTCCTTGGGCAATTTCACTTGTGACTTGATTTGACTCTGTGAAACTTGGACCTTTTTCATAAAAATCATTCGCATCATTAAATTCAGCATAAAATTTTGCAGCATCTAACGGCATATATTTATCAAAATCGACACCTTTTAACTCATCTTTCATGCCGCCCGAAATTGAATAGAGCTCATAAATATAAGCTGCTGCATCTACTGCACTAGCAATCGTATTTTTGCCCTTACCTTTTTCTGTAATTTGCTCACCTTTAGGTGAAGTGACTGTAAAAGATCCAGTGTTGCTAAAACTATAACCTGTTGTACCAAGTTTTTTAATAAAGTCTGCTTTAAAAATCGGGCTGAGCACTGTTTGAGCTGTTTTTTCAGCCTCGGTATTTTTCGATAACTCATCTAACTTTTGTGCTAAATCTTTATTATTTTCTTCAAAATCTTGATAGGCCTGACTAGCATCATAAATTTTTTGTTGGCTAGCATTCAAGGGTTGAGCTAAGTCTTCGTCTGCATTCAAACTATGAAAATAGAGTTTGAAACGATCAACGCCACCATCTTCAACACTTGGCACGCTTTCACTCGATAAATTGGTATAAGACAATGGAACAATTTTATCTTTCAGTGGCGGTCGTTGTTTGATGAGTTCAGCAGTGAAGAATTTTGCGCTATCTACCGCACGATCCACTCCAGAACTTTGTACCAATATAGATGCTTGCGAGTTTAAAAGAGTTGGTAAGCGCTGTAATAAGCGATCGGCAATGCCGCGGTGTTCTAAAATACCAGTCATAGTTTCATTCCCATAACCATACTGGCGGATCCCTTCTACACCATAGCCTAATAAGATATTTGCCTTCATCATAGCTTCTAAATCAGCACCTAATTGCTCACCTAATGGTGTTAAGGCATTTTCTGCTTTTGCCTGTTTCCATAAATTATAAAGTGCCAAATCATATTTCAGGCTTGAGAGACCTCTTGAACCGTGACGTGCTACTAGCTCTGTAAAAACTGGCTGGAATCCATTCGGTGTTTGTTCATAGTTTTTTATTTCTTGTTGAGGTTGATAAGGTGTTTTCGTTTGATAATATTTTGATTGGTTTGTAGATGGTGTAGTTTGAGCTCCTTGATCATCATTATCGTTACACGCAACGAGTAATAGTGATGCAGCGAGTATAGTTGTTTTAAATAAAATATTCATAAGCCAGATGTGTGATTAATAAGAAATGCCAATAGCTTAGTTTTTAGCAATGACAGTTCTATTACATAGACTTAAATATCTTTATAAAAATAATAACTTACAAGTGTATAAAAATATAAAACTACTATCTAAATATAAAAGTTAACTGTCCATCTGTTTCAGAAAATTCGAGTGAATATAATTTTCCAAGCTCTGCTGGCATTTTAAGTAAGTCGTCTAAAGGTTGTTGTCTGGCTAAACAAGCCAATAGCTTAATCACACCGCCATGAGTAACAACTAAAGCATGCTGTAAGTTTTGCTTTTGCATATGCTTCAGCAAATCCTGAAAACCTTTAAGAACCCTTGTTTGAAACTGGTTTAATGTTTCTGCGCGAGGTGGACAATATTGACTCGGTTTTTGCCAAAAATTTGCAAGTAATTCAGGTGAGGTTTCATAAATTTGCTGAGTTGAGACGCCTTCCCAATCACCAAAATACATTTCTTTTAAGTCATGATTTAGAAGTAAAGGCAGCTGAGTTGTCTTCGCAAGTTGCTCAGCAAAACAAGCACAACGTTTTAATGATGAACTTATAATGACATCCCATGGCTGATTAGCCACTTGCTCAATGGTTGACTGCATTTGCTGCCAACCTTTTGCTGTTAACTCATCATCTAAATGTCCACGTAAAGTATGGCTATATTGACTTTCGCCATGTCTGAGCAAATCAATTCTAAATTTACCCAATTTTATCCCCGCTAACAGCAGCTTCGGCAAATGTAGCCATCTGGTTGTGTAATACACATGCCATTTTAACCAATGCCAAAGCAGCGCCAGCACCACTACCTTCACCTAAACGTAAATTCATTTTTAAAATCGGCTCAGCATTGAGTTCTTGTAAAATACGTTGGTGGCCATATTCTGCCGATTGATGGCCAAAAAGCATCCAGTCACGCACTTTAGAATTCATTCGTACTGCGCATAAAGCAGCGACCGAACTAATAAAACCATCCACAATGATAGGTAAGCCCACCTGCGCACAGCGAATATAAGCACCTGTAATTGCCGCAATTTCCAATCCACCAACTGCACATAGTGTTTTGAACGCATCGCCAGTAACATGTTTATGGTGAAGCTCGATTGCTTTTTCAATCACTTCAATTTTATGTCTTAACTGATCGGCACCAATTCCTGTACCAACTCCAGTTAATTGTTCGGCAGTATCATTTAATAAAAGACATGCTAAGGCAGAAGCAGAACAGGTATTTCCTATCCCCATTTCACCCGCAATATAAATATCTGCACCTTTAGATTTGGCCGTGTCTACGCTGTTTTTACCTAACTCTAAAGCAGCACGACATTCATCTGCATTCATTGCGGCTTGTTTGGCAAAATTTGCAGTGCCGGCACGAATACAATGACGTTCAACTCCGATGTATTCGTATGCTTCACCTACGGTACCGCAATCAATCACTTGCAAATGAGCTTGATGATATTTAGCAAGTACACTAATTGCTGCACCACCAGTCGTGAAGTTTTGTAGCATTTGACGGGTAACGGCTTGAGGATATGCAGAAATATTTTCTTCAACCACGCCATGATCTCCAGCAAAAACTGTAATCCATGGATGGCTAACTTGCGGATGTACATTTGATTGCAAACTAGCAAGTTTGACTGCTATCAGTTCTAGATCACCTAAAGCTCCAGTAGGTTTAGTGAGTTGAAGTTGATGTTGCTCAGCTTGTTGTTTTGTGTCCAAATCAGGTTGCTGTACAGTCTCTAACCACCAGTTCATTTTATTTCTCACCTTTTAAAATCATTGGAAAACCAGCCACACAAAACACAACCTTATCTGCAATTTGCCCTAGAGCTTGATGTAGTCTGCCTGCTTCATCGACAAACCGACGACTGATCTCACCGAGTGGTACAACACCAAGACCAGTTTCATTACTTACTAAAATAATTTCTGACTGAAGCGTGGGTAAAATTTTTAACAGCTGCTCACATTCAAATTTCTGAACATTTTGATCTTCTAAAAGTAACAAATTGGTTAGCCAAAGTGTTAAACAATCCACAAGAATAATTTGATTAGGTCTATCAATTTTTTGCAGCATTTTTGCTAAATATAAAGGTTCTTCAACCAAGGACCAGTGAGAAGGACGCTGATTTTGATGATGGGTTATTCGACTTTGCATTTCAGAATCTAGCGCTTGCGCCGTTGCAACATAAGTGACAGCTAATTGCCTGTCTATTGCCGTTTGTTCAGCCAGTCGGCTTTTGCCAGAACGGGCTCCACCCAAAATCAGTTGCAACATGCATCACCTAAAAACAAATGCTGATACGGATATAACTTACCTTGTAAAGTTTGAGCTTGATAATAACCAAATGTTAAATGCTCAACTTTAAGGTCAAATTCAGCCTGTTTATATTGTACAGGTAATTCAGAAATTTTTTGTAAAATCAAATCACTACTATAGTCTGTTTTATATAATCCCAAGGTGATGTGTGGGCAATAATCTAAAGCCGCAATTTCATTAGAAACTAAACCTAACTTTTGGCGTATTTGGGATAAGATATTTTCGGTGTCTCCTATTTCTACAAATAAAGCGCTACTAAAGCTATCAACAGAACCAATTTTTAATTGAAATGAGGAAAAATTCTCTTTTCTTAAAATTTCCTTTTGCTGCTCTAACTCACTCAAACTAAAGTCATCACTATAGATTCTAGTTTCGTGGCCTAAAAATCCACATATAAACAGCGTGATATGATATTGACGACTATTGGGTTCTACTAAAAATTCTGAAAAATGTGCACGCAAGTCATCTAAATAATCAACTATTTTTTGATCATTAATTTCTAAATACCACAATGCATAATTTTGCCGTCCAAGATGCCATTCGGGATAATCCCGTATAGATGTTGGCACCATGAACGTCGAAGGTTTTAGCAGCACAGCTTTAATTCAAAATCATTCAATTTTTGTATTAAAGCATGTTTGCCTTTAGTTGTAGAGCATAATTAAAAGGATTTAGGCATATTGAGTACGCGCTTTTTTTGGGTTGACAATATTCATGTTTAACGGCTGTTTGCCTTGTTCAGAAAATAAATATTGAACTAATTGCGTTAACTCAACTTCAAGTTGTGCTTTTTGAGCAGCACTCATATCCAGTTTTTGAACTTGCTCGTGTAAATGTTTAATTGCATCAGTCTCTTCAATTTCTAAAAATTGAATAGCATAGGCATAACCTAAGGCAGCACCTTTTAAGAGATTTTTATAAGATAAATCATGCGCGATATTTACCTCAATTGATGCGATTACTCTTTCATTATGAGTTAATTTGCGAAGTGGATCTCTTGCCACTCGTTGACAAGGATCTTTAAAAGCATATTCACATGAGTCTAGAAAGCTTTGTGCCATACGATCCAAATCTTTCGCATAGTTAGGTAATACGATTGCAAGCCCCTGTTTTACTTCTCGAATTAAGTTCTCTGCAAATACTTTAACCGAATGATCCCCCATGGCAACACCAATAGACTCATAACCCAGTAAAGATGCATACCAAGCAAGCATGGCATGCACGCCATTCCATAGTCGGTTTTTGATTAATTGAATGTCTGTAATCTGATTAACCAAGACAACTTGACGCAACTTTTCGAGTAAAGGGCTGCCTTTTTCTACATAAATTGGCATGTCCGTTTCGCTATTAAACAGAATTAGATCCATGCTTTGTAATATATGGCCTGGCTGGAAATTACGGCGCATGTTATCGACATATAAAGATGCCTGATTTTGCTGGTCTTGGGTCAGTTTATTACAGTCTTCAATTTCGATTTGTTCCTCGTTTTCCACATCTTCTAAATGCTGTTCAAGAAAATTATGCTTAATACGAAGTTGGCGATATAAATTTTGATTAGATAGCTTTGAAACCATGCGGTTTACAACGGTGTCGCAAAAGTAATGTTCTTTTAAAATATGCTCAGTTACATCTTCATCGTTGGTCAATTCTAGTAGAGCTTCTCTAAGATGTTTCATAACTAAATATTTCGCGCCGACTTTATTTAAAATAATTAGAAAAGTTAGTGGTTCAATACATGTCTCAAGTGATGAGTTAAAACGTGCATACAGCCCTTTTGCAATTATTTTTGCTTCAGCTTCGATGGCCTGTTCGGGTAAACACAGTGCGATCAAACTTGAATGGGTATACATCTCCAACATTTGTTGTTCATTTTCAGAATCAACAATGGTCATATTCTCAATACGTTCATCATAAGAAAATTGCCCATAGCGAATGCTATATGTTCCAAATGCATTTACGGCTTCGCGAAAAAGACTATTTCTTGTAGAAGCAATAATACGTTTTGGCTTTGTATATCCATCCCAATGTGACAAGATTTGCGCTACGTAACCACCTCCAATAGCACCAAAACCATGTATCCCAACTGTAAGTTGATTCAGACTTTGCGGAAAAGATTCCTGCATTTCCGGCATGTCCATAACAGGGATAAATTGGTCGAGATCGGTTAAAAAGTCATACATCTGATCATAATAAAAATGTGCTTTTTCCAGCATTTCATCATTTGGTTCTTTAATATCTTTTAATAAAATCGTTAAACCTTTTGAAGTGTGAGCTGAAGTTAAACCATTTTCAGAATCTTCAAACATAAGACACTGGTTAGCGTCCAAGTGAAGTTGACTAGCAGCTTTTAAAAAGATTTCTGGATGTGGCTTTCCTTGCTCTACTTCATCACCACAGGTAATCACATCAAAAAATTTATAAACATTCGCATTAATTAAATATTCTTCGGCAATTGCCCTACGGCTTGAAGTCGCGACGGCCATTCTTAAACCCGATTTTCGTAAACGTTCTAAAACCTGAACTAAACCCTTTTTAATCGGTACGCCGTGTTTTCGAATATATTCGAGTTCCATCTCATCAGCTTTTTTTCGAATTTCTTTATATGGAACATTTACGCCATATAGACGTTGAGCCAGTTGCTCAGCAGTAGTTGCACTTAAGCCTAAACATTGCATTAAATATTCGTGTGAAAACTCCTGTCCAATGAGTTCTTGAGATGCCTGTTGCAATGTTTGAAACCGTAATTGCTCAGTGTCAAACATTGTCCCATCCATATCGAAGATAGCTCCGTGAACAGGTTTTCCATGAAAAATAAGCACGTTTTTACCTCTTTTTTTGATCATGTTTTATTCAGGGTATACAAAAAAATGGCTAAAAAGGCAGGATGTTAATAAATGAAACATTAGTGGTTATTTTTTAATCAAAAATATAATCCATCTGTTACTCAATAGAGTTAAAAGACGAAAAGAGTTGAAATAGATAAATAATTATGAAATTGAGTTTAGATACAAAAACAACAGGCCATCCTCGCCTGTTGCTTTTGATTAGTTCTTTTTGTTGCGCTGATAATGTTTATTTTTATTAGTTCCATTTACCGCTAAATGAACCTGCCTGTTTTTATAATATCTTGCAGGCGCTCACATACCAGAAATCAACTCATCTTTCAGCGTTATTGTTATTGGAGTCGCTGGTATAACTTTAAATCGACTAAAAACTTAACGTTAGAGTGGTACGCACTATAATTAATTTTTTAGAACCCTCCTTAACTCTCAATATGGATAATGATAATCATTTTCATTTATTGATGCAAGTTTATTTTGCTATTTTTTTATATTTATTAAGGAATACCTATAATTTATAGATATTCCCTCTATTGCCTCATATTAATAATTAAATGTATAACTGAGGCCGTAAGTACGTCCTTCAGCTGGAATACTCTCTACCAGCCCATATACTTTTTCTGCTTGTTGACTATAGACAGTTCGATAGTCTCTATTCCAAACATTATATACACCAAAATCTATACGTCCTTTCCAAGCTGGAAAATGTGCCAAAACATCCATCGTGCTATAGCCTTTAATTTTTACAGCTGAAAGTGAGCCATCTTTTACTGCTTCATTTGTACCTTTTATAGCAAGCATTTGCACACGAGCGCCATAACCCTCATCGCTACTCCATTCGGCAAAAACCGTACCTTTGATTGGTGAAACTTGAAAAGCATTCAACTCTTTCCATTTACCATCCGTATCTTTATATTGACCACGTGTATAACCCAGTGTTCCCCCAACTTTAAACTCTTCCATAAATGGGTAGGTCGCCGTTAGTTCAGCACCATATACACGCTGGTCTTTGTCCATAACCTCAGCAACAGTTTCTTTATTACTGTTCTTGTAGAATTGGACAACTTTGTCTGAGGTATTATAGAAACCTGTTATACCTAGATTTAGACTCTGCTCTCCTTGTAAACGCCAGCCTAATTCATAGCTGTTTACACTAATAGGTTGGATATTCGCTGTTGAGATATTAAATGCATCACGCATCATCCGTTGTACATCTGGAAAGCTAAAACCTTGAGAGAAATTAGCAAATATTTGCTGCTCATCTGTTAATTTATATATCGCTCCCAAATTGAATAAAACAGCATCGTCATTTACAGATCCGCTTGGCTGTATGCCATTTTTAGTCGAGTACTGTTCTGTTTCAGCTTTGATATATTGGTAACGAGTACCAGCCTGGACATTCATACGGTCTGTTAAAGCGTAATCACCTTGTATAAAAATGCCAGCACTTTGAATTATTGTATTTGGACCGGCATCGGAAGTTTTACCTGTAGGTTTATAGGTCAAACCTGTATTAAATGCTGTTAAATGCTCGTAGTGTTGATGATCTTTTTCGTGTTCATAATCTAAACCATAAGTTAGATTAAGATCACGATTCATAATATTTAAATCACTTTGTACTGTTGAACGCAGACCAGCCACTTCGATTTCAGATTGAGATTGCTTTGCTTCTGTACCTTCCCCTCCTAAAAAGACTGGAAAGAAACGAGCATCTTCTTTACGGTAATATCCTTCTAAATTTAAGACCTGACCTAAAATATCTTTATTTTGGTATTGAGTGTTGAAAGCATAGCGCTCCGTAAAAGGCTGATTAGATATTTCTAAACCCTTTTTCCCAATATATGAGTTAGGCGCTCCTCCATAAATATAATTTTTCCCATAATCAGGACCATAATTCGTATCTTGTTCATCCTTATAATACTGTGCACCCAAACTTAGTGATTGGTTATCAGTTAAATCTATATTTATACGACTATTAATATCAATTGTATCAGTATCAGGACGGCTACCTTGCATAGGTGCTATAGCAATACGATCACCATGGCTATCGAACTGAGATCCGCGACTAGTGAAATTAGCCCCTAAGAAACCATTTATATTATCTTTATTAAATGAAATAGATTGGCCAATTTCATAAGCTAGACTATCACTTCGAAATGTATCGGAAGACGTAATACCAAGTTTAGTTTCAAAACTTACTGGTTTAGTCGAATCAGCACGTTTCGTAATAATATTAATAATCCCGCCAGTAGAACCTGATCCATAAATACTTGTAGCTCCTGAAAGAACTTCAATACGTTCAATCATGCCTGGACTAATACTATTTAGCTGCCGAGCAACATCGCGTGATCCATTTTGTGATACGCCGTCAATCATAATCATGACATCACGACCACGCATTGTTTGCCCATAGTTGGTAGTCGTTCCACTACTTACCCCAAGTGATGGAACCAACTGAGCCAGTATATCGGCAATTTTTCGTCCAGCAGTTGCCTGTTGTTCAATTTGCTGCTTTTCAATCGTTTGAACTGTGCCTGCAATTTCAGCAATATTTTTGGGCGTCCTTGTCGCCGTCACTATAATTTTTTGCAATTGAGCTACAGGCTTTTGTGTCGGTTGATTATCAAGGGCTGCCTTTTCAATATTTGTATTTGCATAAACCTGCTGCGCAAATATTGCTGCTAAAGCAATACAACAAGGTTTTAATTTAAAATACCGTGATTCAGCGCACATCAGATGGTTCGAGTTAACCCCAACCTTTTTGTTTTGATGCATTTTCCCTTTCTCCAAACCCAAAAGTTATTAGATAGTTATAAGGCTCGGAATAATACTAAATATAAATAATAATGAGAATTGTTTTTATTAAAAGAACTTGATTTAATCCTACCTATCTTAAAATTAGTTAATTTAATGAGATAAGAAATAGATTTATTTTACTCATCAAGTACATCAACAAATTGAGCATTTAAGAGTTGTGCTAGATCTTTCGGGTTTAAGCCAATATCTAGTCCCCGTTTCCCTCCACTCACATAGATTTTGCTGAATTCTTGTGCAGATGCATCAATAACAGTTTTTAAGCGTTTCTTCTGACCTAAAGGACTAATCCCTCCGACCAAATATCCCGTTAAACGTTCAGCGTCTTTTGGATTAGCCATTTGCAATTTTTTACAGCCAAACGCCGTAGCCACTTTTTTTAAATTTAATTGATGATTAACTGGCAATACTGCAACAAAAAAATTCTTATCATCGCTAACCATCAATGTTTTGAATACTTCCCTTACATCTAAATTTAGTTTTTCTGCTGCTTCTAATCCAAAATTTTTAGCATTTGAATCATGTTCATATTCATGAATAGAAAATTCGATTTTATTACTTTTTAACAGTCTACATGCAGGAGTCATAATAAGTAGGGTTATAGATGAAATTATTTGGATTATAGTTTTTTTAGAAAAATTTTTAAATTCGCTTAGGCTATTTACAAGAATTACATAAAAAATCAAACAGCAACTGAATAAAAAATAATCTCAACTTGATATTCATGGCTCGACTCCATATATTTTATTTAGATTTAAGTCTGAGCTGACAATTTTATGAGTTATAAACACAACAATCTGATGGCTATGCGTCACCGTTTTTGGGATGAATCTTCAGATTATGTCTTAAATGAAAAGCAGTTTTTACAGCAGACGTTAATTGAACAAGGCATCTTTAATAACGCAACACTCGAGGATGTTAAGTATTTTTTCTATACCTTACCCAGCATTATTATTGTAAAAGCTCATGCACTTGGTTTTATGCATGATTCAGTCAAACAAATGTTATTACAGCATATTCAGTCCAATCGCCTTCACTTAATGCAGAAGTCTGAATTGAAGATCCAATTTAAAATGTAATTTAAGTTTTTGTGAAAGATCCGTTTTACCCTAGTTTTACTCACCTAAACGCTGTAAGTTTCTTAAATTTTAAAATTGCTTAGGCTATTTTAAAGTTAATGAAATAAAGATAGCCATTTCGACTGATCATTCAGTCTGAGAGAACTATTTTAATACGCTCAAAACATGTAATATTCGTTACAATTTTAGATCACCAGCGTTTGGCTGCATGATGCGCATAGGATTCTATTTTCATGTCAAATCAGAAAGATAAGCTTAAGAGTTTAAAAACTTCTTCCATGGATCGACGCTTATCAATCGCGAAAGCTTCTTTACTTGCAGGAACACGTTGGGCAACTGCAAGTGCCTCTTCTTTATTTTCTAATGAGGAAGAAAAAGAAAAGAAACGCAAAAAAGCGATGAGCGAGCAAGCTAATTATCTGGTTTCTGAAATAGGTAAACTTAAGGGTTCTATTGTTAAGATTGGCCAAATGATGGCCCTTTATGGTGAACATTTTTTACCTGAAGAAATTACACAAGCATTAAACACCTTAAATAACCAGACAGTTGCTTTAGATTGGCCTGCAATTAAGCCGCACCTTCAAGAGCAACTCGGCGCTAAATTAAATGATTTAACAATTGATCATGAGCCAATTGGTACGGCTTCTCTCGCACAAGTACACCGTGCAACGCGTAAATCAGATGGTTTAGAGTTAGTTTTAAAGATTCAATATCCGGGCGTTGCAAATGCTATTGACTCCGATATGAGCTTGTTTAAAAACATGCTTAAACTGACGCGTATGGTTCCACAAACCCGTGAATTTGATCAGTGGTTTGATGAAGTACGTGAAATGATGCATCGTGAAGTTGACTATGATGTTGAAGCTGCCACTACTCGTCGCTTTGGTGAACGCTTAAAAGATGATGAGCGCTATATTGTTCCTACAATTGTAGATGAATATTGCACAAATCAAGTGCTCTGCATGACTTTTGAACGTGGTGTGCCAATTAATAGCCCTGTGATGTTGTCATTACCTCAGGAACGTCGTAATCAACTCGGTGAAGCGTCATTAGAGATTGCGGTTCGTGAAATTTTTGAATGGGGTGAAATGCAAACTGACCCTAACTTTGGTAATTACCTTGTTCGTTTAGGTAATGGCCAAGACATTCAAGACAAAATTGTATTATTAGATTTTGGTGCTATTCGCCAGTTTGATGAACACTTGCTATCAGTTGCCCGTCAACTCATTCAGGCAGGTTATCAACATAATAAAGATGCAATGGTCAAAGCCATGACTGGTTACGAGTTCTTTGATGCGATGCCTGAAAGTATTAAACCAGGTATGGCTGATGTCTTTTTACTTGCAACAGAAGCATTCAGTACTCCTGCAAATAACCCAGATATGCCCGCTGGTCTTATGGATGAACACGAACGTTATGACTGGAAGAAAAGCCAGCTCCATAGCCGTGTTATGCAACAAGCTAGTAAATCAATGGCTTCACGTTATTTTTCGGTTCCGCCAAAAGAGTTTATGTTTATTAGCCGTAAATTCATTGGAGCCTACACATTTATGACGGTTATTGATGCAAAAACCAATGTACGACGTATGATTCGTAACTTTGCTTGATTTAATGAAAGACTAGAATGATTCTATGTCATTCTAGTCAATCCTTCTCGACTCCCCCAATATTAAAATCACTTTAAATAAATAAAATCAAAAACTTATAATTTTATTATTTTGTATTTACCATTTATCTACTCATTTTTCGAATGTCAGTAACGACATAGTTTTTTAATATAAGGCGTGTCAGCATAAAACAATAACAATGTGTTAGGACACCATAATCATGACAAGTATGATCAATAAAGCTCAGGGTTTGGGTTTATCGCTGATCACAAGATTGGCTGGAAGCGATGTACTTGATCAACTCAAGTTGCGTAAATTTGTTGAAAAATCTCTTTATCAAGGTTCAAAAGCTGGCTTTAGAGCATTAACGCAGACTCAAAAAGCATTTAAGCCCAAGCAAATCTCTCAACAACGTTTACCTCGCCAACAAAAAAATTTATTTGATTTAAGTTTAACCGAAGAACAACAAATGACTTCTGAAGCAATGTCTCAATTTGCTCAAGAGGTTTTATTGGGGTTAGCTCATGATGCCGATCAGGAAGCTCAGTTTCCTGAAAGTCTTTGGCAATATGTTGAAGATTTAGGACTTAACTACTATTCACTTCCAGAAGCACTCGGTGGAGTAGCGGCCGAACAAAATATCGTTAGTAACTTGTTAATTGCTGAAAAACTAGCTGAAGGTGATTTCAGCCTTACAGCAGGATTACTCAGTACATTTAGCGTTATTAATGCAATCACACGTTGGGGTTCTGCTGAAGTTCAGTCGATGTACCTACCATGTTTTGCAGAAGACTCAGACATTACAGCAACTTTTGCTGTTCAAGAAACAACTCCAGCATTTAACCCTTATGTTTTAAAAACAAAAGCATCACTTGAAAACGATCAGTTTTTTATTGATGGTGAAAAAACATTAGTGATTTTAGGCGATTTAGCTGATGTATTTTTAGTAAGTGCAGACTTTAACGGCAAGCCAGACGTATTCGTCGTGCAGTGTAATGAAACAATTTCAATAAAAAACACTCCGGCCATGGGTCTTAAAGCCACAGAAACAGCAACTCTTCGCTTTAATCACACTCCTGCTCTACGTTTAGGTGCAACAGATTTTGATTACACAGCCTTTGTAGATTTAGGCAACTTAATGTGGTGTGCAATGGCTGTAGGTACATGTGAAGCTGTAAAAGCTTACTGTATTAAATATGCCAATGAACGAACTGCATTCGGTGAACCTATTTCACATCGTCAAAGTGTCGCTTTTATGATTGCAGATATGGCAATTGAAATTGATGCAATGCGTATGTTGATTTTAAATGCAGCAAGCCTTGCAGAGTCAGGCAAGCCATTTCACCGCGAAGCTTACTTAGCCCATCTACTTTGTGCTGAAAAATCCATGAAAATTGGCACAGACGGTGTGCAAATTCTTGGTGGACATGGTTTCACAAAAGAACATCCCGTTGAACGTTGGTACCGCGATTTACGGGCTACTGCAATTTTACAATCTGGCTTACATGCTTAAAAGATCAATCAGAGGATACTTTAATGAATTTACAAAATCCTAAAAAATTCAAAATGATGATTGATCAGGCACATGATGTTGCGATCAATGTTTTACGCCCTATTTCTCGCAAATATGATAAAGCTGAACATGCATATCCAAAAGAACTTGATATGCTTGCCTCCCTCATTGATGGCATGAATGAAGGTGGTGAAGGAATTAATGCTGGTGCTGCGGGTGCTGGAAAGCGCGGTGATACCGACAATGAAGGTATTCGCAATGGAACCAACATGTCGACCGCTCTTGGAATTATTGAGATGTGTTATGGCGATACAGGCTTATTACTGAGTATGCCTCGTCAGGGTCTTGGAAACTCAGCAATTGCTGCTGTCGCAAATGATGAGCAATTAGAACGGTTCAAAGGAACATGGGCAGCAATGGCCATCACCGAACCGGGTTGTGGCTCCGACTCTGCCGCTATCCGTACCACAGCAACCAAAGATGGCAATGACTACATTCTAAATGGTGAAAAGATTTTTGTAACTTCAGGCGAACGAGCAGACTCTGTCGTTGTTTGGGCCACACTTGATCGCAAACTTGGCCGTGCAGCTATTAAATCATTTGTAGTACCCAAAGGTACGCCTGGCATGAAGGTCGAACGTCTCGAACATAAATTAGGAATTAAAGCATCAGACACAGCAGTCATCAGTTTTATTGACTGCCGTGTACCAGCAGAGAACCTTTTGGGTAATGCCGAAGTGGATGTTGCTAAAGGTTTCGCTGGAGTAATGGAAACTTTTGACAATACTCGGCCTTTAGTTGCAGCAATGGCAATCGGTTGTGCAAAAGCTTCACTAGAGCGTATTAAAGAGATTTTTAAAGATCAGCTTGATCCTAACTACTCGACTCCCTACCTACATGCTTCTAACCTTGCAGCTCAAATCTACCATATGGAGGCTGAATGGGAAGCTGCTCGTCTGCTCATGTTAAAAGCAACATGGATGGCTGATAACAAAAAGCCAAACTCTAAAGAAGCATCTATTGCAAAAGCAAAAGCAGGTCGTGTTGGTAACGAGATCACTTTAAAATGTGTCGAGTTAGCAGCAAGTGTTGGCTATAACGAAGATGAACTACTTGAGAAATGGGCACGTGATTCAAAAATTCTTGATATTTTTGAAGGTACTCAGCAAATTCAACAATTAATTATTGCACGTCGTGAGCTTGGTAAATCTTCTAGTGAATTAAAATAAAAAAGATGCAAGAGAATCTAAACTCTCTTGGTTCATAACGCTAAGATTTATCTAAAAAATAAAACCCTCTAATCAAATGATTAGAGGGTTTCGTATTTCAGGAATATATTATTTATTCAATTTTTATGCTTCTAAGGATTTATCTACTGCACCAAATTTTTTGAAGATTTTTGCACGTCGTTTTGGTGAAATATTCGCTTTGTTCAAATCACCTTTATAGTGATCAAAAACTCGCTTATCCATTATTTTGAACCACAACGAAGGAATTAACGCAGGTAATAACATACTTGCATAACCACTTGGTAATTCTGGCGCCTCATCAAAATGACGTAATGCTTGGAAAGGACGAGTCGGATAAGCATGATGATCTGAGTGACGCTGCAACTGGTACAGAAATAAGTTTGTTACTACATTATTGTTGTTCCAGCTATGCTCTGGCATTGTGCGCTCATATTGACCATTTTCTTTTTTCTGACGTAGTAAACCATAATGTTCAATATAGTTAATAATTTCAAAAAGACTAATGCCGTAAAATGCTTGTGTCGCTAAATATGGAATTGTGCTTTTACCAAAAATTCCCACCATAGAAGCATGGAAAGCAGCGCTCATTCCCCAGCCCTGTAATAATTCATTATCTGCTGACCAGAACTCTTTTCCTTTACGTTTTAAACGATTTTTCTCGATTTCAATTGCAGATTTAAAAGAACCTACAACTGTACGTGGCCAGAACTCATAAAATGTTTCACCCATCCGTGAAGAAGCCGGATCTTCAGGAGTTGCTGCACGTTTATGGTGTCCATAAGGATGTTCGATACGGAAATGGTTATAACCTGTAGGAACCAAAGCAAGATGAGATAAAATATGATCAATACGATCATGCTTATGACTTAATTCATGGGCTGTATTAATTGCAATACCATTAATTGCACCCATTGAAATACCAAGCAAAATTTTATCAATAAATGAAGTAGTTTTACGGCTTGTTAAATAACATGCGTAAACGTTTGCTGCATATTGTAATGGGATAAAGCTCTTCACTAAACGTGAGTAATACGGATCTTTTTCAAGAAGCTTAATTTCTTCATCGGTTGGATTACGTGCATCTTTACCAATAATCGTATCAATTGCAGGAATCACAACATGTAATAATAGTGGACCACCTAAAGCGAAAACTTTTTTTAATGGGCGTGGGCCAAAATGGTAACCAGCTAAAATACCTAAACCAATTACAGGTAGAGCTGGACTAATCATCCATAAATAGCGCTTACGATCTATCTCACGCATAGACGCTGGCACTGGCATAAGTTCTTGCTGAACATTTACTGGTGCATTCATAGTCATATTTCCTTTTTCTATATATCTATATAGTTAAAGAAATAGTACTTACTTAACAGTAGTAACCGTCCAAAAAACCTATTTCAAAGTCTTTGGCATTTTCTTCCACTTTTTTGTCCTAAAAACACATGTTGATCTATTCTTATAGCTCACTATAATTTTATTAAAATAATGATTGATCATTTAAAGATGGATGCACTAAGTAAATTTTTTGATGATATTCACCTTAATAAGTCTGAATACATCTATTTAAAAGCACAAGGAGAATGGGCTTTTAAAACACAAGATCAATCTGCTTTACTTGCTTATATTGTTTTAACTGGTTCAGTATATATTCAACTTAATGCGTCAGAAAAAATAATTGCGACAGCTGGTGATATTATTTTAATTCCTTCTGGAAAAGCACATAATGCCACTGACTCAAAATCAACAGCAAGTAAATTAGTAGATTCATTAGATATTACTTCGCTTTTTAACGGTCATAGACAAGACGCGATTGAATTTGGCACCTCCTCTCAAGATACAACCTTATTGCTCTGTTTGCGCTGTCAAATTGATACTCATATGGCAGGCCCTTTGATTAATGCATTGCCTTCAATCATGCATATTCAACACGAAAATCAAACTAACCCACCAGAATGGCTACAAATTGGGCTTTATTTTTTAGCAATTGAAACTCAAAAAATCAGGCCGGGACATGACAAAATTATTGATCATTTGGTCAGTATTCTTCTCATTGAGTGCATCCGTGATCACGTTCAACAAATGACAGATCAACAAAACTGGCTAAGTGCGTTAACCCATCCTGAATTAAGTAATGCCCTATCTGCTATTCACAGCCAACCAGAAGTCGCTTGGACAGTTGAGTCTTTAGCAGAACAATGTTGTATGTCACGTTCTAAATTTGCAAATTTGTTTAGTAGTATTATTGGTGAGCCACCTCTAACTTATTTACAGCATTACCGTTTCCGTTTAGCCAGTCAGTATTTACGCACAAGTAACTTATCAATTCAGCAAATATCAAATAAGGTTGGCTATTCATCCGAAACAGCATTTAGTCAGGCATTTAAACGAATTTTTGATTTATCTCCTAAACAATATAGACAGCAATATATTGGGCACAGCTTAGATTAACTGCCAATAAAAAAAGCGCCGAAGCGCTTTTTTTATTTGATCAAATTATTATTTAATTTTTGCATGTGATTTTAAATATTGGCTGTAATCTTCCAATATTTGTTGACCACGAGATTGACGATAAAGTTGTTTTAGCTGTTGTAATTGATCAGCAGGAATAGCATTAGCGGCTGATGAATTTACATTTGAAACTGCAACGACTACCAGCTCATTTGGCAAGTTTGCTGTTGTAACAGACCACATACCCGGTTTTGGTGTAGCTAAACTAAATGCTGCACGTTCAATTTCACGCTTTAAACCCTGTGAACGACTAAACACACCAGCTGACTCAAATGCGACTTTGTTTTTAGCAACCACTTGGTCTGCAGGTTGAGTTTTAAACTCAGTCAACATGGTAGCAATTTTTGCTTGGGCTGCTTTACGCGCTTTTGCATCGATAACTTTGGCTTTTGCTTCATTCATCGCTTGCGCTAATGGTTTTACACCAGCTGCGTGGTAATCACGCACTTTAACCCATACCGTATCACCATTTGCTAATTGAATATTAGATGATGCATTACGGTCACCATTTTTCACATCATCATTAAATAGCTTAATTTTGACACTTGGATCACTTAAATATGGGTTTTGAGTTGCTAAAGTTACACCATTCAATGATTCAACTTTTGCACCTTTTACTTCTTGTACAACAGCTTCTAAAGAATCATTACCAACAATTGTTTCATTCAAACTGTTTACGGCATCTGAATAAACAGTAGCAACTTTATTCTTTTCAACCTCAGCCGTTAGACGCGCTTTCTCAGCTTCAAATGAAGGGATTTGGTTAGCTTGAGTTTCTGCTTCAATAATATGATAACCATATTGTGTTTTTACTGGTTGCGAAACTTGTCCATTTTTCAAACTTAAAACAGTTTTATCAAATGCATCCGAGAAAACACCTGGAGCATATGCTTCAACTAAACCACCTTTTGCTTTTGAACTAGGATCTTCAGAGAACTGCGATGCAGCTTGTGCAAATGAAAGGCCGCCCTGAATTTTAGCATAAACTTCTTTTGCAAGTTTTTGACCAGCTGCGTCATCACGAGCATCAGTAGTAATTAAAATATGCTTTACAGTTCGTTTAGCATCTTTTTTCTGAGTTTCAACAAACTTTGCATAAGCTTGCTGAAGTTCAGCTTCAGTTGCAGGAGCTGGTTTAGCCATCATTGATGGAGATAAGACAACATAATCAACATCAACCGAAGCCTGTTGCTTAAATTCATTTTGATGCTTGTTATAGTAATCTGTAGCTTCTTGATTAGATGCCGTTAAACCTGTTTTGTAAGCATCTAATTTAATACTAGCTAAATGTAACGTACGTTGTTCAGTTTGCAAATTCGCAATTTGCATTAGATCAACTTTGCTTACTAAAGAGTAATCAGCAAATGTTGACGTTAACATTTTCAAAGCATGATCTTGACGTAGGCTTGCTATTAAACCCTGACTCGTCATGCCAATAGAACGTAAGTAATTTTCATAGAGTTTTTGTGAGAATTGACCATTCTCTTGCAAACTAGGCTGCTGAGCTAACATTTGCTCAATTTGAGCATCACTCAAAGAGATACCTAATTTTTCTGCTTGCTGTATTAATAGATTACGTGACACCAAAATATCGAGTGCCTTAGCCTGAATGACAGGCAAATTAAGTAAACTTTCATCCCCTTTAACAGCAGCTAAATATTGTTCTTTGTAAGACTGAGTTAAAGTTTCAAGGTCTTTTTTAGATATTTCTTGGCCATTTACTGTCTTAGCAACATCAGCCTTGTTTCCCCTATTAAAATATCCTTCAATACCTACAAGTGCTAAAGGGGTCAAAAACAAAATTAGAAGGACTTTGCCGAGCCAACCCTTAATGACTGTACGAAACGATTCCATAAGTATTCCAATATTTTATTTCGAGGAGAATTTTAACTGAAAAACCACAATCAATGAATGAGCAATATTGGTCAATTCAGATATTTAATAAAAAACGCGCCTATATTGGCGCGTTTATTCATCTTAAAAGATTAAGCTACTGAATCTTTAAGACCTTTACCAGCTTTAAAGCTAGGTACTTTTGTTGCTTTAATTTGAAGCTCTTCACCAGTTTTAGGGTTACGACCAGTGCGTGCAGCACGTTCTTTAACACTGAAAGTACCAAAACCAACTAAAGTTACTGTGTCACCTTTTTTAAGTGCTTCAGTAATTGACGCAATTGTCGCATCGAGTGCCTTGCCTGCATCAGTCTTAGATACTCCCCCTTTTTCAGCAATTGCATCGATTAATTCTGATTTATTCATGAATAAAACATCCTCTTAATATCGTTTGTTTAAGGTCCAAGGCTATAGTTTAAAAGGCCATGACGCCTTTATAGCAATGCTTTAGGGGAAAACGCAATACTAGAGCAGGGCTTTTAGCAAAAATAAATGCTAAAAAACTGTTATATATTTGCTAAATCCCAACATTTTTTTACTTTTTATTCAATTTTGCTTTCAACTGTTGATTTTCTTCTATTAAAGCATCCACCTTAATATGCAGTTGTACGAGCAGCTGTTCGATGTGTTGCAAATCCTTTGGTGTCACCAATCCAATACGGTTTAAAGAGTGATTAACACTCGTATCAAGAATCTTTTCTACTCTGTCTTTTGTTTCAGATACAGATTCTTTTGCTTTTTCTGTGACTTTGCCAACAGTATTGTCTGCCAAGTCTCCAGTTTTTGATTCTAGCTCCTCACCCACTTTAACCAAAGAATCAAAGAGCTTATTTCCCTCTTCTTCCGCACGTGAAAAAGCACCAAGTCCTGCTAGCCAAATTTGCTTAGTATACTTCCTAAAATCTAAAGCTGATTTTCTTGAACTTTTTGATTTTAATTTATTTTTTTCTTCCGACTCTTCTATCTGGGTATCTGTATTTGCATTATCCATTAATCTAAACTCCTAATCAGATGAGAGAAATGATGACTGATTTGACCACAAAATATTTCTATAATAACAAAGTAAAGACTTGATCCATTTACAAAACTGTTCTACAAAGCAAATAAGTCATGTAAATATATTTAACACGACATTGTGTTAAGTTTGGGATAGGATGTCCCATTCTTCGGTTAATTGCTATTTCTAAGGATAAACTTTTATGAGTGAAACGCAACAAAGACAAAAACATCCGCGTCTGTTGCTGAATATTGTTCTAATTATTTTAGAAACTTTTTTTTCATTTATTCTCACCCACGATGGTGCCCTTCGCTTGCAAGCGAAAAAGTTTATTTTGAACAAAACAACGATTCGTATTAATAGCTATTTACCTTTCTTTGACTTCTATGTTCAATTTACAGAAAAAGGTTTGTTATTCGATATTCATTCTTTTGATAGACATATTGATCTTGAGATCAATAGTACGCTTATCGATTTAATTAAAATTTTTGGTTTTTCTAACCAACGCAGTCTTAAAAATATGCGTATTGATGGTGATGAGGAAACGAAAAAGGAACTTCTAGATTTAATTTCTCATTTAACTCTTCCAAAATTGCTAGTTGACTGGAAACAGTGGTTTAACACTTCAGATGATGAAGCTGAAACCCTTGCTTCACGTAAACGGATCGCTCCATTACTTGAGAAAATTGATCAACAAAGATCAGAGATCAACTCCCTTCACGTGGAAATTAAACAATATCAAAATCGAATTACTCGCTTACAACGACGTCAACGAAATATTAACTTCTCCTTTGGTATAATTAGCCTAATATTTATTGTTTATTTCATATATAATTTGTGGGTTGCCTAATTTATTTTTCTATTTTGTTCCTACACTTGAATTAAAAATAAAAAAACTTGACTATTTTAGTCGGGATTCATAAAATCCTATTATCTAGTCTTAACATGTGTATCGAATCATGCGCCTTACAACTCGCGGTCGCTACGCAGTGACTGCTCTACTTGATTTAGCTTTGCAGCCAACTGAACAAACGATCACGCTCGCCGAAATTGCCGCACGCCAATCCATTTCAGTTGCTTATTTAGAACAGTTATTCGCAAAACTTAAGCGTCATGGGTTAGTTTCTAGTGTTCGTGGTGCAAATGGTGGTTACCATTTGGCTCGAAATGCTGATGAAATTACTGTGTTAGAAATTATTGAAGCTGTAAATGAAACGGTTGATGCAACACGTTGTGACCATAAAGGTAACTGCCAAAATGGTGCAATGTGTCTCACTCATGATTTATGGCAAGAACTCTCTCATCATATTGCCGACTATTTAGCAAAAATCTCTCTTGCCGACCTCATTAGCCGAGACAACGTTCAAACTGTTGCATTACGCCAAAATGTGACTGGCACAGATTCAGCTCTTTTATCGGGTACAGGTATTTGATATGAAACGTCCAATTTATCTTGATTACGCAGCAACCACTCCAGTAGATCCGCAAGTTGCAGAACGTATGATGGAGTGTTTAACTTTCGACGGTACCTTTGGTAATGCTGCGTCTCGTTCGCACGCTTATGGCTGGCAGGCAGAAGAAAAAGTTGAATATGCACGTGAGCAAGTAGCAAATTTAATTAAAGCTGATCCACGTGAAATTGTTTGGACTTCTGGTGCAACTGAATCAGATAACCTTGCCCTTAAAGGTGTAGCTCAATTCTATTCATCTAAAGGCAAACATATCATTACAAGTAAAATTGAACACAAAGCTGTTCTAGATCCTTGTCGTGAATTAGAAGAACAAGGTTTTGAAATTACTTATTTAGAGCCAGAACCACAAACAGGTTTAATCACTCCTGAAATGGTTAAGGCTGCCCTTCGCCCAGATACTATTCTTGTTTCTCTTATGATGGTAAACAATGAAATCGGTACAGTTACAGATGTAGCGGCGATTGGTGAATTAACACGTGCCAACAAAACATTTTTCCACGTAGATGCAGCGCAAGCAGCTGGTAAAGTTGATATCGACTTATCTACGATGAAAATTGACCTTATGAGTTTCTCTGCTCATAAAATTTATGGTCCAAAAGGTATCGGTGCATTATATGTACGTCGTAGCCCGCGTGTTCGTCTAAAAGCACAAATTCATGGTGGTGGTCATGAGCGTGGTATGCGTTCTGGTACTTTGGCTACTCACCAAATCGTTGGTATGGGTGAAGCTTTTGAAATTGCAGGCAAAACAATGCATGCAGAACAAGAGCGTCTCCGTAAACTTCGTGACAAACTTTGGCACGGTTTACAAGACCTTGAACAAGTGTTCTTAAATGGTCACCCAACTCAAAACGTTGCAAACTATTTAAATGTTAGCTTCAACTTTGTTGAAGGTGAATCTTTAATGATGTCGCTTAAAGATGCTGCAGTATCAAGTGGTTCTGCTTGTACTTCTGCAACTTTAGAGCCTTCATATGTTCTTCGCGCATTAGGTTTATCTGATGAGCTAGCACACAGCTCAATCCGCTTTAGTTTTGGTAAATACACAACTGAAGAAGACATTGACCACGTGCTTACAATTACCAAAGCCGCTGTTGAGAAATTACGTGAACTTTCTCCGCTTTGGGATATGTACAAAGAAGGTATCGATCTTTCTACAGTTGAATGGGCAGAACACTAATTATTGAAATTAGTGTTTTAACCCTCATATTAATATTAGGCTGACCCCGAGGTTTGGAGAAGCGAAATGGCTTATAGCGAAAAGGTAATTGATCATTACGAAAACCCACGTAATGTTGGTGTTTTAGATAAAAACTCTGAAAATGTTGGTACAGGCATGGTGGGTGCACCTGCATGTGGCGACGTGATGCGTTTGCAAATTCAGGTAAATGATAGTGGTGTGATTGAAGAAGCACGCTTCAAAACTTATGGCTGTGGTTCTGCAATTGCATCAAGCTCACTTGTAACTGAATGGTTAAAAGGTAAGACTCTTGATGAAGCTCAAGCGATCAAAAATATTGATATCGCAACTGAGCTTGCTCTTCCTCCAGTAAAAGTTCACTGCTCTGTACTAGCTGAAGATGCAATTAAAGCTGCGATTGATGATTACCGCAGTAAAAAATCTAAAGCTTAATTTGTTACCATTGTAAACGTTGGAGTTTTCATGATTCATTTAACTGAAAATGCTGCGACTCATATTAGCAATTACCTTAAAAATCGAGGTAAGGGTGAAGGCATTCGCGTGGGTGTGAAAACTTCTGGTTGTTCTGGGTTGGCTTATGTTCTCGAATTTGTTGATTCTGTCGATGAACATGACCAAGTTTTCGAACAATTTGGCGTTAAGGTTTTTGTAGATCCAAAAAGTCTTGTCTATTTAGAAGGCTTAGAAATGGACTACGTAAAGAATGGCCTTAACGAAGGGTTCGAATTTAACAATCCCAATAAAAAAGGTGAATGTGGTTGCGGTGAGTCTTTCACTGTATAACTCCCTCTTCCCCTTCCATCCTTTTCATTAAAACAGTGACTTTTTATAGCACTGTTTTAATGTATTTAATTAACGTGGACCTCCTTTCTAATGAATCATTTTGAGTTGTTCAATTTACCCGTAGAACTCGATATCGATTTGGTGAGCTTAAAATCTAGTTTCTTAAGTTTGCAACAGCAATATCACCCAGATAAAGCAGAAGATAAAGATCAGGCATTGATCAAATCAAGTGAAATTAATCAAGCTTTTAAAGTACTTTCGCAAGTAGATAGCCGCGCTGCTTATCTATTAGCATTAAAAAAGCAAGATCATCACCTTGATCAATCCATTAGTGATTTTGAGTTCCTACAATCAGCTCTAGAACTTCGTGAGCAACTTGATGAAGCAACTTCACAAGAGCATTTAAGTACTCTTAAGCAAGAAGTTTTTCAGTGGATTGATGGCTTAGTTCGCGAATTTAAAATTGACTACTCAGATGAAGATTGGGGCGAAGCTCGAGATACTGTACGTAAATTACGTTTCTTTCAGCGCGTTCTTAACGATATTGAAAAAGCAGAAGATCAACTGTTGGATGATGAAGACAACTTTGATTTAGACGATGATTTTTAATTTGCTTTTTCCAATTTATATTCAAAGGATTTAACTCATGGCACTTTTGCAAATTGCTGAACCGGGTCAATCCAGTGCCCCACATGAACACCGCATTGCGATTGGTATCGACCTAGGAACAACACATTCTTTAGTTGCGACAGTGTTATCAGGCAAACCAAAAGTCCTTAACGACGAAAAAGAAAGACGACTTCTTCCTTCTATTGTGCATTATGGAAATGATGTCACTCATTATGGTGAAGAAGCAAAACCTTTCATTATTTCTGATCCAAAAAATACAATTGTTTCTGTAAAGCGTTTCATGGGACGCTCAAAAGCAGATATCAAATTTCAACACCCATATGAATTAGTGGGTTCTGAAAATGAGATGCCAGCTTTCGAAACACGTTCTGGTCGTAAAACGCCTGTTGAAATTTCAGCTGAAATTTTAAAACAACTAAAAGAGCGTGCTGAATCTAGCTTACAAAACCCAGTAAATGGAGCCGTAATTACTGTTCCAGCTTATTTTGATGAAGCACAACGCCAAGCAACACGCGATGCTGCACAGCTGGCTGGTTTGAATGTATTACGTCTACTAAATGAGCCAACTGCTGCTGCTGTGGCTTATGGTTTAGATCAAGAAACGAATTTAGCTACAGATCATAACTATGTGATTTATGACCTAGGTGGTGGTACTTTCGACGTATCAATCCTACGTTTTTCACAAGGTGTCTTTGAAGTATTAGCTACAGGTGGTCATACTGCTTTAGGCGGTGATGATTTAGATCGTCTCATTGTTAAGTGGGCTAAAAAACAATTAAATATTGATACGCTAAGTGATGAAAACTATGCAGTATTTATTGTTGCTGCTCGCCAAGCAAAAGAACAACTCTCTACACAAGAATCCGTTCAGTTAAAACTACTTGAAAATGTACTAACACTTGATCGCTCAACCTTTGAGAGCATTATTCAAGTTGCTTTAGACAAAACAATCAGTGTTTGCAAACGCGTTTTACGTGATGCAAAACTTGAATTATCAGATATTCAAAATGTTGTTTTAGTAGGTGGCTCTACCCGTTCGTATGCTGTTCAGCAAGCAGTTCGCAATGTGTTTAATCAAGAACCACTTTGCACGATTAATCCTGATGAAGTAGTCGCGATTGGTGCTTCTATTACAGCCAATCAATTAATTGGAAACAGCCAAGACGGCTCACTACTTTTAGATGTTACTCCTCTTTCTCTTGGCTTAGAAACCATGGGTGGATTAGTAGAGCGTCTTATTTCTCGTAATACAGCTATTCCGGTTGCTCGCCGCCAAGAGTTTACTACTTATCAAGATGGCCAAACTGCCATGCTGATTCATGTAGTTCAAGGTGAAAGAGATTTAGTCGAACACTGTCGATCGTTAGGAAGATTCGTTCTTCATGGCATTCCTCCAATGACTGCTGGTCAAGCACGTATTGAAGTTACCTTTCAGGTAGATGCAGACGGCTTACTTACTGTTTCAGCTCGTGAAACAACTTCAGGTGTACAAGCTCAAATTGATATTAAACCATCTTATGGTTTATCAGAGTCTGACACTGAACGCTTATTAATTGAAGGTTTCCAACACGCAGAAGAAGATAAAAATCTGCGTCATTTAAAAGAAACCAAAGTTGAAGCTCAACGTGAACTTGAAGCATTAGAACAAGCACTGAAAGTTGATGCTGATTTACTCAATGATGAGCAACTCGAAGCACTTAAAGCCGCTGAAAATATGCTTAAAGTACAACTTGAAGGCAATGATATTCAAGCGATTGAAAAAGCTGTAGAACAACTTAAAGTACATAGTGATGCTTTTGCTGCACTACGTATGAATCGACATATTGACCACGCCTTAAAAGGTACAAAACTTGAAGATTGGTCAAATTCAAACTAAAGGTATAGGTGATCAATATGCCCCGCATTAAAGTACTTCCTCACGCTCAATTTTGTCCTGAAGGTGCAGAATTTGAAGTTGAACAGAATGCAAATCTTTGCCAAAGTTTGCTTGATCGAGGAATTAAAATCGAACACGCATGTGACATGTCATGTGCTTGCACTACCTGTCACGTAGTAGTTCGTAAAGGTTTTGATAGCCTAGAAGAAATGGATGATGTTGAAGCAGATCTTTTAGATCGCGCTTGGGGTCTTGAACCAGATTCTCGCCTCTCATGCCAAGTAAAAATTGTGGATGAAGATTTAGAAATCGAGATTCCTAAATATACAATTAACCATGCTTCAGAAAATCATTAATCGTGTTAATAAAAAAGCTGCTTTTAAAGCAGCTTTTTTATATTTTATAAACTCTAAACTTGATCTTGCTGGTCTATTTCTAAAGGCTTAACTTCATCTTCAAGTCTTAACTGCGCTATACCTTGAGTATTCACTAAAGTTTGTTGAACTTTAATTCGTTGAACCATTTTCTCAAGCACTTCTACTAATTCAGGATATTCATAGTTTTGTACTTCTTCTAGGTTAAGTACCAAGTGAAAGCCTTTATACTCATAATCAAACCATTGCTGATGATCCGATTTATTGCCTGTATATTTCTCCATCACTTGCCATGTCTTTACCGCACCTTGAATACCTTTTAGATAAATCGGTGTTTTAGGAGCGCACAAGAAATCACTTTTAATTAATTGATAAGTATCGTCTGAAATTAAGATTTCATCTATTTCAGCAGCATATTGCAAACGAGCCGCTAAATTCACATCACGACCTACAATCGTATAAGCCATACGATGTGTTGCCCCATAATTTCCTACGTGGCAATAACCAGTACTAATGCCCATTCGGATATGCAATGCTGAGTAACCCATTTTTTTCCAGCGCTCGCGCAACAATTTCATTTGCTGACGCATAGCGATTGCCATTTCTACACAGGCTTTAGCATCTTGCTCCACACCTTGTGAATTCGGATCACCAAAAAATATGAGAATGGCATCCCCCATAAATTTATCAACTGTAGCTTCATACTGTTTAGCAATTTCAGTCATATGGCTTAAATAATCATTAAGCAAAAATGCCAAATCATCTGGAATCAAAGTTTCTGATAACTCCGTAAAACCCTGGATATCAGAAAAAAACACTGTCATTTTTTTACGCTTATATTCAATCTTTGCTTCAGCCTCACCGCGCATAATAGACTGCCATAACTGTAATGGCGCATAACGACTTAACTGATTAGCAAAAGCAATATAGCGGGTCATTTGGTCATAGTAATGTTGACGCTGTTGACTGATTTTTTTAACCCAACGATGCTGGTAGTAGTTTCCGATGGTAATAAACATAACCAAGCCAAGAAGTGTAATTACAGTCAACTCTTGGCTAGTAGGCTCAAAATATGTATAAAAACCAAATAAAAAGAAAGTACTTAAATAAAAAATAATCGCGCCTAACAAACTGGTCAAACAAATGACTGCGAAAGAAATACGACTATTAATTGCTGAATAAAATAATGCAAAAATTGCAATAAATGTAGGCACCAAATTAAGATGCAGACCTGCTAAGGTAACTGCTACAACAATTGCATCGATTGCAAAGAAAACACTTTTTTGAGTTTTTTTATCAAATTGGTACTGAAGCCAGTGTTCTAACTTCGAACTAATAAAAAGTAGGAATAGGAAAAAAGGTGGAACATAGATCTGATAATTAGTATTAGGTGAGGTAAAAGCATAGATCACTAAAATTAATGACAGAATTGAATATCCCATCAAACGATGAAAATATGCAAACTGCTTAGGCTCTCTATCGATAAACCTCTCTAATTGCACCCTATCCTCCACACCTCAATGTAGCCACATTCATATAAATGTGGCATTGCATTGATTTAGTCCATGCGCCAATCAAAAGGCATGTCGCCTTGACCACGTAGCGCAAGCATAAGGGTTTGACGCATATGAGCCAGCACATCATTTGTATATGGAACAGCTGGTGTACCCCAAACTGGTTTAGGCCATGCAACATCATTCTGATAACGTACAACATGATGGAAATGCAATTGAGGCACCATATTCCCCAAAGCTGCAACATTCATTTTATCAGCTCGGAATACACGAGATAGCTGGCTAGACAACCAACTTGATTCGCGCAAAAACTGTTCTTGGTCAGCTTGGCTCAACTCATATAATTCTGTGATTCCCGGCACACGAGGGATTAAAATCAGCCAAGGGAATTGCATATCATTCATTAAACGACATGTTGAAAGCGGAAAATCGCCTACAAAAAAAGTATCTTGAGCAAGTTGTGGATGCAAACTAAACATATCTTTTATAAATGACAATAAACAATAATGGCTAATACTATCACATCAGTTTTGATGTGAGTATTGCTAGTGTCTGGTTTGATTACAAATAACAATGATTTTATGCACTTATTCCCCCAATAGACCGAGAAATCGTGCATAAAATTCTGTTATCAACATACAAAGGATTTATATAGAATGAAAATCACTTTAAAACACTATTTAAGCATGTAATTCATTCAATAATTTCGCTAATAAATCATTAATAAATTGGATTCGTTTTTCCTGCTCTTCAAGCTGAACCATAACCTTTAAACGTTGACCACCTTCCATACGATAATAGGTTGGATGTTTTTGCATGAGTTGAATAATACTAATGGCCTGAACAGGTGTATCAGGCGAGAATTCAATATTGCCGCCTTGAGTATTAATATCGATTTTAGTAATCCCCAGCTGTTCAGCTTTCAGTCGAATTTGATGAACACTAAATAAGTGTTTAACTGATTGCGGTGGAACCCCAAAACGGTCAATAAGCTCCATACGGATATTTTCGAGCTTTTCTTGAGTATCTGTATTACTAATACGCTTATAGAATAATAAACGCTGATGCACGTCACCTAGGTACTCATCTGGAATAAGAGCAGGTATGTGTAAATTAATTTCTGCTGTTAATGATAAAGGTGCATCAAAATTCGGTGTTTTACCTTGCTGAATCGCTTTAGTAGCTTTTTCCAGCATTTCCATATACAAGCTATATCCAATTGCCTGCATTGAGCCACTTTGCTGCTCACCTAAAAGTTCACCGGCACCTCGAATTTCTAAATCTTCTGTAGCCAGCATGAAACCAGCACCTAAAGTTGAAGCACGTTGTATTGCATCTAGACGTTTTTCAGCATCACCTTTTAAATGCTTTATGGAAGGAACCAATAAGTAGGCATAAGCTTGGTGGTGTGAACGTCCTACACGGCCACGTAATTGGTGTAATTGAGCTAAACCAAGTTTGTCAGCCCTTTCTATTAAAATAGTGTTGGCATTTGGAACATCAATTCCAGTTTCAATAATGGTTGAACATACCAATACATTGTATTCTTTGTGGTAGAACTGTTGCATGACTTGCTCAAGTTCTCTTTCCCTCATTTGCCCATGAGCTACTGCTACACGAGCTTCAGGAACAAGCACACGAATATTTTCAGCTGCTCTCTCAATCGTATCAACTTCATTGTGCAAGAAATATACTTGGCCACCACGTAGTAATTCACGCAAGATCGCCTCTTTAATAGACGCTTCGGTATGTTCTTGTACAAAGGTTTTAACAGCTAAACGACGGGCTGGCGGTGTAGCAATGATAGATAAATCGCGCATTCCCGAAAAAGCCATATTAAGCGTACGAGGAATTGGTGTAGCTGTAAGCGTTAACATATCTACATCTGCACGTAATGCTTTAATACGCTCTTTATCACGTACCCCAAAACGGTGTTCTTCGTCGACCACCATTAAGCCTAGATCTTTAAACTGCACATTTTCTTGTAAAAGTTTATGGGTGCCCACCACAATATCGACTTTACCTTCAGCAAGATCTTCAATATTTTTTGTATGCGTTTTATTTGAACCAAAGCGTGATAATACTTCAATACGAACAGGCCAGTCGGCAAAGCGGTCTTTAAAAGACTCATAATGCTGTTGAGCAAGCAATGTCGTCGGTACTAAAACAGCGACCTGTTTGCTATTTTGCACCGCAACAAATGCTGCTCGCATTGCAACTTCTGTTTTACCAAAACCAACGTCTCCACAAACAAGTCGATCCATCGGTTTAGCTTGTTGCATATCATAAAGTGTCGCTTCAATAGCATTGGCTTGATCAAGTGTTTCTTCATACGCAAATCCACTCGCAAATTGCATATAAAGTGACTGATCGACTTCAAAACCAAAGCCAGGTTTTGACTGACGACGTGCTTGTATATGTAGCAACTCTGCTGCAACATCATGAATTTGTTCTAAAGCTTTACGTTTAGCCTTACTCCACGCGTCAGTTCCAATTTTATGTAATGGTGCTAAATCTGGATCTCCGCCACTATAGCGACTAATGAGATGCAAGTTAGTCACAGGCACGTAAACTTTTGCCTCTTCAGCATAGTCTAGTTGCAAGAACTCATAATCTTGCCCTTCAATTGCCAAAGTAATTAATCCAGCGTAACGCCCTACACCATGGTCAATATGAACAACAGGAGCACCTATGCTTAATTCGGTCAAACTACGTATTAGGAACTCTTCTGAAACTTCTTGCTGACGTTTACGACGACGTTGGACTACCCGATGCTCATATAACTGATTTTCTGAAATAACAGACAATTCATCAGTTAAAAGCAAACCACGGTCTAATGGCGCATTCGTAATCGCAATCGCAAACTGACTTTTCTGGAATTGCTCAAAACTATCTACACTAGGAATATCTCCCAGACTGGCACGCAAACCATCTCTTAAACTTTCTCGTCGACCAGCACTTTCTGCAACCAATAAAACAGGATGATTTGCTTCATCAATATATTTTTTAACTACCGCAAATGGTTTTTCTTTTTTCGGGTCAACTGGCAACTTAGGTGGTTGCTCAACCTTAAGATTTAGAGCCCCAGCTTTTTCTTCAACTGCTTCAGCGCTTACAAGCATACGTGGGAACTGATTTAAAGCACTTAGCAAGTTATTGGGTGCAATAAATAACTCATCAGGTGGGAGAATTGGCTGGTCTGCGTTATGACGTCTATCTTCATAGCGACGGAAAACTTCTTTCCAAAAACTGGTTAAATCACTATCCACATCATTATTTGTAATTACAATGCAATTCTTTGGAAAGTACGTTGTAAGTGTACTTTGAGATTGCATGTAAGTTTTATCAAAAAATAACGGTAAATAAAACTCAATTCCTGGAGATGCAATTCCATCAAGAACATCTTGGTAAATTGGGTTTTTCTTAGGATTTGCAGTCGGAAAAAGTTCAGAATAACGGTCTCTAAAAATTGAACGAGCTTCTTTTAATGGGAACTCTTTTGCTGGTAAGACGGTAAAACTTTTTAAAGTAGTTGTTGTTCTTTGCGTTTCTGGATCAAAGAATTTTAAAGTATCAATTTCATCATCAAAAAGGTCAATACGGATAGGTGCATCCTGACCAGATGCAAAAATATCCATAATGCTACCACGTACAGCAAACTCACCATGGTCATAAACCGTATCTACTAAATGATACCCAGCTTGTACTAAACGTAGCTTCTGTTGTTCTAAATCAAATTTTTGCCCCACACGTATATCAAAATGCTCCCCTAAAACCCAAGAATATGGTGCAACTCTTTGAGCTAAAGTGCTTGCTGAAATGAGCAATACACCTTTTTGCGGCATATTGGATAAAATCGCGAGTCGCTCTGAAACAATATCTTGATGAGGTGACAAGCGGTCATACGGCAAAATCTCCCAATCAGGGAAAATTGTCGGTTTTATGCCATAAAATTCAAGTTCACTTTCTAACTGAGCAACATGTTGGTTATTTCGAGCTACTACAACGAGCAAAGATGAATGCTGAATGGCAATTTCTTTGAATAATAATGCAGCAGACGAACCTAATAACGACCCTACCCAACGCTTTTCACCGGCTTTGAGCTGTTGTAAATTCAATTGAGAGATTTCTTGTTGAAACATGTATATGGCTTTTATCAGCTAAGAAGATATGAGCTCAATAGTAGCATGATGTTTTTAGTGAAATGAGTTATTTTTTTGAAAATCAAACTACTAGTTGGCCCTACTTTTTATATTTTTTAATCAATCAACTATGATTATTTATCACGCAAAAACAAAACGTAATATTGATTTAAAATTTGTATAATCGCTTTGAGTTGAAGTAGCTTTTCTTGATTATTTTCCAATCTTGCAACATAGCGCTGTGTTGCGATTTCTAAATCAATCTTTTCATTAATTTGTGGCGTAATTTGAAATAACTTTTGAAGATTATCAAAATTCTGTAATTTACGGTTTGAGAAATATTCAAGATGCTCTGACCACTTCTGATTAATCACTACATCATTAATGATAGGCCCACGTTCAGAATCAAATTTTAATTGATTCTCTTGCAAGTAAAGTTGTTCTGGCGTTTCTTTTGAGCCTTGAAAAAGCTGCGTTATCTTTTTAAACATTTCATCACATCATATTTATTTCAATTTAAATAATGGAAGTAATCTAGTCACTCCCATCATTTGAGTCTTCTAAACTAACGACTATTCATCGCCTAAATCATCAAGAAAATCTACAGTCGGTACAAAAAATAAAGTACCTGTTTGAGCAGTACTAAAGTCAAGTAACCGATCCAGATTACCATGCTCGTTACCTAAAAACATGTTCTCAAGCATTTGTCGGGTTGTACTAAATTTACGCGAGTAGCCAATAAAGAATGTACCATATTCATTTCTAGAAGGATTTGAAAAAGGCATATTAGCTCTCATAATTTTAAGTTCATTGCCTTCTGCATCATGAGCTTTACTAACGACATTATGAGCAGTTAAAGGTTTTTCATCTTCGCCGAGCTCAACATCATTGAACTTTTTACGGCCAATCACTTTTTCTTGTTCTTCGTCAGTTAATGAACGCCATTTATCCATATCATGTGTATATTTCTGGATAAAAGCATAACTTCCCCCGATAAAGTCAGGGTCTTCATCGCCTACTAACGCCCACTGCGCTGCAATAACAGGTTCAGGGTTCTCTGTTCCATCTACAAAGCCAATAATTGCACGACCGTCAAAATAACGAAAACCATGAACCTCATCAATTGGATACGTTACTTTACCAAGCTGTTGATTAATTATATTGCCCAGCTCGTAACATAAAGTCTGACGATCAGCACGTATATGGAAAAATAAATCACCTGGAGTTGAGACAGCCGTGTATTTCGGACCTCTAATTTCTTGAAATGGCTCTAACTCTTGAGGCTTGGATTGCTCTGGAAATAATATATCCCATGCATTGGAGCTAAAACCTAAAGTAGCATTAAATTTACTATCTGGATAACGATTAAAGAGACTTCTGGTTAGTGCTGAAAAATTAGCAGCAAAATCTTTTACTTTTTCTATTACAGAATCACCTTGAGCTAGTCCCAATACAATAAATAATGCATTTTCACCAGGAGCACTCGTTACAGGTTGAATTCTCATACATTCCATAAAATATGCCTTTTTAGGTATTTAAGCTTATTAATTTAGCATACTCATATTTTTTTCATACAACCTGTTAAGAAATCTGATGTTAATAAGAGCTTAAGTAAAACGCCTTAAACTCTTACTCAGATTAAGCTTAATCAACGTCCATATTGCTTTTTTAAATACTTTACGATTTGAGCCGACTCAAACATCTTCACTCCCGTATTTGGGTCTACTAAGTATGGTACTTGCATTTTATCCTGCATAATCGGCAATAGCTTTTCTCTTTTTCCACCTTCTAAAGGTATATATTTACCTGGTTTTAAGCGAAGAATAGCAGGTCCCATATCTTGCCATCTTTCTTTTGCCACATTATGCAAAATATATGGAAGCTCAAGTTCAGAGAGTAGACTTCTTACAATTCGTGAATACGGACTTGCTTCAAAACTCCATAACTCAAGTTTTTGTTCAGGTGCAGCTCTATCAACAATTTTTTTATTTATCCAAACTCCACGGGCACCATTTAAGATAGTTCCTGCAAATGCAACATAAGGCATGTTTGGGTAACTCGAAAATTTCTGAGGTGTTTTCCCTGTTTTGCCATAGTGTTTAAATAAATGATGAATAATATCTTGTGATTCGTATAACTGATCGCCAGTATTTTCATCAATTAAAAATGGAAACTGTAATTTGCCGCCTTTTTCTTTTACAACTGAACGATACTTTGTTCCACCTTTAGGACATGGATAAATTTCTACGTCCAGATTCAAAAGTGTAATCACTTCACGAACACGACGGCAAAATGGTGAACCTTCAAATTCATATAGTTTCAAAGCTTTTACAGGTTGTTGGGGAAATGCTGTTCCTGAAACACCTCTACCACCTTCAGCAATTGCAGATACAACTGCTTGAAGTACTTTAATTTGATGAATCACCATCGTGCCTTCCTTTATATTAGAGAATTAGACTAATTTTTCTTTTGCTATCACAATCCCATTATTATCAGCATAGATAAAATCACCAGATTGAATTGTGACTCCACCAAAATACAAATTAATATCTACCTCACCAATGCCCTTACGATTACTTTTTTGCGGAATTGCAGCCAATGCATGTACTCCCAAATCTAAGGTCGCAAGTGCATCAACATCTCGTACACAACCGTAAATCACTACACCATTCCAGTTGTTTTTAACTGCTGACTCAGCAATCAAATCACCCATGAGTGCACAGCGCATAGATGCACCACCATCCACAACTAATACTTTACCTGTACCATCTGTTGCCAATAACTCTTTTACACGTGAGTTATCTTCAAAGCACTTTACTGTTACAACCTGTCCCCCAAAAGTTTTACGTGCTCCATAACTTTGAAAGAACTTGCCATCCATTGATGGGATTACAACCTGTAAGTTTTTTTCAGGATTATCATCTAATAAATCACATGTTACAAATGGTACTGTCGACACTTTAATACTCCCTTATCGAGTTTGTTGTATGCTCAGATTATCATATCGTTTAAAGGCTTCAATTTGCGTTAGCGCCGCTACGACCATCGTATGAGCCAATTGCTCGGCAGTTACTGGCTTATATTTGAATGGCTTTTGAAATTTATTCTCAATAAGCTTAAATAGACTCTGCCCTAAGTCTTCAATAAACCGTACATCGCTGCGTTTACCAATCAGTAAAGACGGTCTAAAAATTGATAGTTTTTCGAGCTCTAAACTCTCAATATAATCTTCTAACTGTCCTTTCACTTTATTATAGAAAATTGGAGAATTTGCATTTGCTCCAAGGGCACTCACTAGCAATAGATGAATATGTTTATCTTGTACTAAATCTGCTAAATGAGCATTGATTTCATAATCCACAGCGTAAAAAGCCTGTTTTGAGCCTGCCAATTTTAATGTTGTTCCAAGACAGCTAAATGTATGGGTATGGCCATTCACATCTTCATCATTGAGTAATAAAAAATCCTCTATAACGAGTTGAGTAACTTTTTTATATGTATTAAGTAGTTGTGATTCTTTTCTCACCACAACAGTAATCGCTTCAAATTCTGGTGTTTGCTCAAGCTGTTCGACAAGCGCTAAACCCACAAGTCCCGTAGCACCTATCACAATTGCTTTTTTAGTACTTATAGTCATTTTTTATCCAACCCTCTTTAAGTTTGTATCAAATTTAACCTTTTCTTACCGTTTTAGCAGCCCCTAAAACCGCTTAAAATGCTCGCAAGGCTTGACTTCACGGTGTTGATTCATCACAATATGGCACTTGTTTACGGGCTGGTGATGGTTACATCAGTTTACTGAATTGACCACAGCCCGCCCAGACCAACTTATTTTCAAGGAGTGCAAGAGTGGCAAACTCTGCTCAAGCTAAAAAACGTGCGCGTCAAAACGTTACAGCGCGTAAACACAACGCAAGCTTGCGTTCTATGGTTCGTACCTACATCAAACGTACTTTAAGTGCAATCGCTGGTGGTGATTATGCTGTTGCTACAGAAGCTTACAAAAAAGCTGTTCCTGTAATCGACCGCATGGCTGATAAAGGCATCATCCACAAAAATAAAGCTGCTCGTCATAAGAGCCGTTTAAATGCTCAAGTTAAAGCGTTAGCTAACTAATTTGAACATGTAAAAAAAGCCCAATAGGGCTTTTTTTATTATCTATCGTTTTTGAGCTTATAGCACTTTATGAAATTTAGCCACATTCAGTTCGTAGGCCTTTCCTCTCCAAATCCACTTTAATTTACAATTTGGAAACTCTTCACCTTCAAACCATACAAATAACCCTTCCATCATTTCCGGCCAATCTTCTTTCTTAATTTTATTTTCACCTGAAATTACAGCAACAATGGCTGCAATAATCGTGTCATGACTCACGGCTAAACTAAGTCCGCCTTTAGTTTTTGGATGAGTTCGGTAAATAAGCTCTAGTACATCTAAAACCCCAGTAATGGGATGTTTCATACCAGGTAATGCATTATTTACAAAACTATTAATAAAACCCAACGCACCTTGCTTTTTGAAATAAGGAGCAGCTTGTTGTATATCCAACACAAAGCTACCTGGTTCAACAAGCAGCCCTTGCTCAATAATTTCAATCGTATGAGTATTTGATTGAGGGCTTACGTCATCAGCCCCTTCAATCATGAGCGCAGCCGTATCGACACAGCGTTGTATTGGACTTGAAATACAATGCTGAATAACACGATCTGTATTTTTGATTAAATAATTACCCCATGCCTGCGCAAGCTCACGTCCTTGAGGAGTAAGTTGGAGATCATAACCAGCCAAGCCCTGCCCATCTACAAGTTCTCTTAAAGAATGGCGCGTAAATAAGGTTACAGGAGTTGAAGCATCGGGCAATAAATCAATTGCTTCAAACATACTTTTAGGCAATAAATCGAGTGCCATCTTTATCTTGTCATCTTTTTTCAATACTTTGCCACTATAACATGTCTGGCATAACTCTCAATCGATAACACCTGATTGGGCTAATGCTTCAAATGCTATTTTTTTGCTTTCCTGATCACGAAAAGCGATAAAGCCCTTATTTAAAACCGTGCTTCTTTGGTTATATTCAAAAGGTTTTCCATCCAGAGTAAGTAAACCACCGCCTATACTTTCTAACAGACCTTGACCAGAACTTGTATCCCATTCAGAAGTAGGATGAAAGCGTGGGTAAATATCTATTTCACCTTCTAACATCATACAAAACTTATAGGCACTTCCTGCTTCTCGTCGAATAATGCGATGTTCTTTTTCTATAGGTTGAATAAATTTTTGGTATTTTGGATTTTTACTACCGTGACTAAGTCCTATTTGTATGGGTGCATCTAGCGAAGTTGAATTAACCTGATATTGATACCATTGTTGTTGGCTAAAGCTATATTTAAAAGGTAAATCTTGCAGATATCCTAAGTACACAACTTGTTCGCATGGCACAGCAATAACTGAGAAAACTGTTTCTTTGCCGTTGATCAAGCTTAGATTGATCGTAAATTCATCACGTTCATGGATAAATTCTTTGGTTCCATCAAGCGGATCTAACATCCAACAAGTAGACCAGTCATGACGGGCACTATAATCACTTTCTTCAGACAATACAGGCAACTCTGGAGTAATCTCTGCAAGATGCTTTAATAAAAATCTATTTACCTTTAGATCTGCTTGGGTTACAGGTGAATCATCTTGCTTTTCATGAATAGTAAACTCATAACCCGCAGAATAGTTTTGATATTCTTCTAGTAAAATCTGACTCGCCTGTTCCAGAATAGGCAGAAGTTGATTAATTAAATTATCTTGTGGACGTGTAGTTGTTATAAACATACATATGCTCTACATAGTTTCACTTCTATTATAGGTGAATTATGAACAATTCTATATTCGCCAACAGTTTGATTTACTAAAATAGTCATTTATCTTAATCATTAGGCCGTTGCTTTCCGCCTATGCTATTTAGGTAATATGAATAATTTTAATATTTATAAAAGTCTTTATTCCGTACAAAAAACAATCTATAAGTTATGAAAAATAAACAACTTAAATCAGATTTATCCATTTCCTTTTCATATATTTCTTGGTATGTTCAAGAACACAATAACAAGATGGAAGAAAGTGCACATGATGCTATATGGATATCATTTCTCAACAATAGAACATAACTGGGAAGACCTTAAGCCCTTAAATGAGTTTCTACAAACATTTGCAGATGATGACGGTGATGTTTCAACACGAGATAAAGAATCTCTCAAAGAAATCATAGCGAAATCTGATACAGCTTTAGCTCTCGCTAGAGAAATGGGTTGGGATGGTAGCTATACAGGCTGTCCTTATCTATTCTGGTTACCAAGTAAAAATAGCCAATCTTTTGAATATGGTTTTGTATTTAAACAGACCTCAGATAATACAACTTTTGTGATTTCACCGATTGAATTGAGCTATTTAGCTGAAGATTCTGAAGTACAAACACTAAGTAAAAATATTGAATAAGTGATATAGGTTATTGATTCAAATTTGAGATCAATAACCTTATCTTAATTTTAGATAGATTAGTCAAACATACTTAACTGAGGTGTAGGTTTTATAATTTTTTCTTTTGGGACATGAGAACATTCAAACTCTTCAACTGGAAAACCTTCGATAAAGCTGGAAATATCAGGTGATTCTAAACTTAACCATTCATCTAGTCGGTCATGTGGAATCACAATAACTGATCGTTTAACATCGCCCGGCTCATGAAAGTCTTTCATCATTGGATGGTCTATAGCATCCATGGTCAACATGCTTGCAGAACGAATAATCGTTTCATTTATTTTGCAAATTTCATAGATTGCTGCGATGAAAAAAGCCTGCCCATCTTTACGGCGAACACCCCACCGCTCAGGTTTATCATTTATATACTTACTTTCATAAAATTCGGACACTGGAATCACACCGAATTTACATTTAAGTGCGGCTTCTTGAAAGCTAGGTTTTTGGAAAATAGTCTCATGACGGGCATTGTAGGTATGTTTTGCTATGTTTGTATCTTCAGCCCATTTAGGAACCAATCCAAACATCACTTCGCGCCATTCAAACCCTTCTGATGATTTGAATAATAGTGGCATTGTTCCAGCAGGATAAACCTCTTCGGCATAGCTAAAGCCGACCATAGGCAACTGAAGTTGCTGTAATTGGGCAAGCGTTAAAGGTTTAAAATTGGCGCACATAGCAAGAATAAAATACTCTACATTTACTTTTTTTATTTTATAAGCATTTAGCACATAAACCAAATAAAAAGGCACTCGAAAGTGCCCTTAACGACATAACTTTACGCTTATGAAACGTGTTGAATCCCTTGAGGAATCGCCTGTAATAGTCGTTTAGTATAATCATGTTGAGGATGTGCATAGAGTTCATCTGAATTGGCTATTTCAACAACCTCGCCATGATTCATGACCATGACCTGATCAGAGATATATTTCACAACCGATAAATCATGTGAAATAAAGATATAACTAAGTCCAAACTCATCTTGTAAGTCTTGTAATAAATTAAGTACTTGTGCCTGTACAGATACATCAAGTGCAGAAACAGACTCATCACAAATTAGAATTTCAGGCTTTAGTGTTAAGCAGCGTGCAATGGCAATACGTTGACGTTGACCACCTGAAAACTCATGTGGATATCGGTAGTAAGCTTGTTCAGGTAAATTGACTCGCTCAAGTAAACCAAGCGCAATTTGTTTGCGCTCAGCATCATCTTTACCAATGTTATGAATTTGCATAGGCTCTAATAATATCTGCCCAATGGTAAAACGTGGATTAAGAGAGGCATAAGGATTTTGAAAGATGATCTGGATTTTCCGTTGATATTTAGCAAACTCTTTTTCAGTTAATGAAAGAATATCTTTACCTTCGATAAAAGCCTGCCCACCAGATGCCTGATGTAAGCGCATGAGTAATAGCCCAACAGTCGTTTTACCTGAACCTGACTCACCGACTAAACCCAAGGTTTTTCCTTTAGCAAGTTTAAAAGAAACGCCTTTAACGGCCTGAAACTCTTCTTTGCCAAATAAGCCTTTACGGCTATAAAAACTTTTTTTCAGGTCTTTTACTTCCAAGATGATTTTCTCATCGCCATTTAAACCACGTTTACGCTCAGGAATTTCTGAGACATCAAAACTTTGTTCGACCAATACATCCTCTTCTTGACGCATAAAATCGCTCGTCACGGGCAATCGATAAGGCCGTTGTGACATTTGCGGGCGGCAATATAACAAAGCTCTCGTATATACATCTTTAGGCTGTTCAAGAACCTGTTCAGCAGCACCTTGCTCTCTAATCTCGCCATGACGCATTACAATGACTTTATCTGCAATTTCACCAACCAATGCTAAATCGTGGGTAATAAAAAGCATCGACATTTGACGGCGCTTACGCAATGACTCGAGCAAATCAATAATTTGCTTTTGAATTGTGACATCAAGTGCAGTGGTAGGCTCATCAGCAATCAACAGTTTAGGTTCACAAGCAATCGCCATAGCAATCATGACACGTTGCTGTTGACCACCCGAAAGTTGATTTGGATAAGCATCAATTTTAGTTTCAGGTGAAGGAATACCTACTTCTTTAAGCAACTCTAAAACACGTTGTCGAGCCTGTTTACGGCTCAACCCCATGTGTAAACACAACACCTCCGCAATTTGATTGCCAACCGTAAAAACAGGATTTAATGATGACATCGGCTCCTGAAAAATCATGGCTATGTCTTTACCACAGATTTTACGCATATCTTTACGAGATAAGCTCAGTAAATCTTTGCCTTCAAATATAATTTTACTTTGCTCATCAATTTTACTCTGACCTACAGGCAACAATCCCATAGTTGCCAAAGAAGTAACCGATTTACCACTACCCGACTCACCTACTAAAGCAACCGTAGTATTTGCAGGAATATCAAAAGTAATTCCTTTTACGGTTTCAATATATTGCTTATCTTCACCTTTAAAACTTACTCGTAAATTTTTAACATGCAGTAGCGGCGCATTCTTATTTTCTTGTTCTAACATTTGACCTTCCTCTTATTTTAGCTTTGGATCTAACGCATCACGAAGTGCGTCAGTAAACATTGAAAATGCCGTTACCAAAACAGCCATTGCGACAGAGGCTGCGACAAGCTGCCACCACTTACCTAAAAGAAGTTCACTTTGTGCTTCATTTAACATGCTTCCCCAAGACACTACGCCCACTGGTACACCAAAGCCCAAGAAACTCAAAATAACTTCAGATTTAATAAAAGAAACCACCAAAATTGACATCTGGACTAAAGCAATATGGCTGACATTTGGAAAAATATGAATGAACATACGGCGGAAGTGACCAACACCAATTGTTTTGGCAGCAAGAACGTACTCACGTGCAGTGTGTTTCATATATTCCGCACGTATTAATCGATAAACACCTGTCCAGCCCGTTAAACCCAAAATCAGAACAATAGATAGAATGCCTTTTTGTTGAAGTACGGCAGCAATCGCGAGAACTAATAATAAATATGGAATTGAGGTAAAAATGTTATAAAACCAGTTGAGAATATCATCAACCCAACCACCGAAATATCCAGAAATTGCGCCTAAAAGTGTACCAATCCCTACTGCGAGTAAAGCCGATATCACCCCAACAATAATTGAAGTTTCAGCACCTTTAATAGTTTTCGTTAAAACGTCCTGTCCCCATTTATCAGCTCCAAACACAAGGGTACTTTTCAGTTTTGCTTGTTGATCAAGTAAATGTCCTCCAAGTTGCTGATCGATCGCTTTCATATCATCGGCTAATGGGTCAACTACACCATAATAATCAATTGCACTTCCAGAGCTCTTTTCTTGTTTAATTTCAGCCTTAAGCTTATCAATTACATCTTTTAAAGGATCGACTGGATTTTCTGGTAACTCTTCTTCAATCGCTGCCGCCTTTTGCCCTGCATCTGTTGTCTTATCTGCCCCTATAAATGTAGGCGGTGCATAACTTACGGCTACCTCTTTATTCCAGTCAGATGCAATCACGCCCGTCATTGATAGAACCAAGATAATAAAATAAAGCAATACAATCACTAGCGATGACATTGCGATCTTGTCGGCCCGAAGACGACGCATGGCAAGTTTCCACAGGCCAGATGAATGAGCTTCGGCTTTTGTTTGTTGTTTTCTTTTTGATAAAACGCTCAGCATAGCCCACCTACTTCAACTGTACACGTGGATCAACCACTTTGTAGACCAAATCGGCAATCAGGTTAAAAATCATGGTTGCAGCTGCGATGTAAACTGTAATTGCTTTAATAACAGGAAAATCACTCCGCTCAACTGCAATAATCACCTCTCGACCAATCCCGGGAATACCAAAAAAACGTTCAATTAAAAATGCGCCTATGAGCAATGCAGGTAAAGTTGACATCACATCGGTAATAATAGGAATTGAAGCGTTCCGCAGTACATGTACACCTAAAATTCGGCTTTCACCTACACCTTTAGCACGTGCTGTTCGAACATAGTCCTGATTGATTTCATCAAGCACAAAGCTACGATATAAACGTAAAGTCGGTGCAATACTCACCACCAACATGATTAGAATTGGTAGTAAGGCAAACTTAAATAAATTATCAGTAAAGGTGTCGCTCCAGCCTTGCACAGGAAACCAACTTAGCTGATACGCCAGAACATATTGAAAAACGATAATGTAAACTAAGATACTGATCGACATGCCAATAGTACATAGCATCATGACCATACGGTCGGTTAGAGAGCCCCGTACCGCAGCAACAGCTAATGCCAAAATAATTGAAATAACCGTCTGTAAAATAGTCAGTGGGATTAAAAGCGTAAGCGAGGGTCCTAATCGGGTTAAAATAATTTGAGAAACGGGTTCGCCAGTACTCCAACTTGCACCATAGTCAAAAGTCAGTATCTGTTTAATGAAAATCCAGAGCTGAACGTAATAAGGTTGATCTACACCTAGCTGCTTACGAATGTTTTCAATCTGCTCAGGATTAGACATCTTGCCCGCTAAAATATAAGCAGGATCGCCACCTACCCAGTTAAAAAGAATAAAAATAAGTAAGACTACCCCCAACATAGTTGGAATCATCTGCCATAAACGCCGAATAACATATGCCAGCATAGTGATAATTCCTTATTTAATCCGTTGTCCGGTAATTTCGTTAAAGAATGCTTTATTGTCAGGATCACGGCCAAGGAAATCTTTAACTAATTCAGCTGCCGGCTTTTGGCTACCTTGTGACAAAATGGTTTGACGGTAACGTTGCCCTACTTGCGGGTTATTAAGGTTGTCCCCATAAGCAGAAAGCATGTCTAAAGCTAAAACCTCAGACCACATATAGCCGTAATAACCAGCTTGATAACCGCCCATCAAATGCCCAAACTGCCCAGGAAACTCTGTTGTTGGTACATAACCCAAAGCTGTAGCAGCTTCCATTTTTTGCCAATTTTCTAAAGGTTTCACTTTTAATGCATCGGCAGTATGCAATGACATATCGTACTGTGCATAAAGGGTCTGACGGGCATAACGCAAGCCACGACCATAGTTATGTACAGCTTTTAAACGGGCAATTAACTCATCGTCAACACGTGGGCAGGCTGGATCACAATAATCAGCCACTTTAGATAAAGTCTCTTTACGGCGTGCCCACTCTTCATACATTTGAGATGGTGCTTCTACAAAATCACGCTCTACGGATGTTCCAGACTGACTGGCATAACGTGTATTTGACAAAATGCCGTGTAGAGCATGACCAAACTCATGGACAAACGTTTCAAGCTCATCGCTATTTAGCCCTTTACGATTAAAGTTCGTAACTAGGGCTGAAACTGGTAAGCGGTTTGTTAATGTACTACCACCATATACTCCCCAAACAGCGGCATGGCCATACTTCCCTTCACGAGGGAATTTATCCATATATAAGCCACCAAGGAGTTTTCCTGTCTTCTTATCAACTACATCGTAATATTCAACTTCGTCCTGCCATGCTTTAACTTTGACAGGTTTAAAATCAATACCATAAAGGTCAGATGAAATGGCAAATAACCATTTTTGAGCAGCTAAAGTTGGAAAATAATCACGAAGTTTTTCCTGATCGATTTGATATTTACTCTTACGAAGTTTTTCACTCCAATAAGCTTCACTCCAACGCGTTATCTCGGTTTTTTCTAATGGCGTTTTTAAAGTTTGTGCTTTAAATGCTCGGAGTTCTTCTACTTCTTTACGTTCAAGTGGTGCTACTGTTTTTTGGACTTCTGCTAAAAATTGATTTACAGCCTCAGGCGTTTTAGCCATACGGTCTTTTAAAATCCAATCTGCATAACTTGCTTTTCCAAATAACTGTGCAAGCTCATAACGCAAATCAATTGCTTGTTTGAGTAGTTTTAAATTTTGCTCAGTACCACGTCGAGTAAAGGCAATTTGATATCTTTTCCGAGCATCATCATTATCTGCCAACTCCATAAAAGGACGATATTCCGGATATTCAAAACCTAATAAATAGTTGCCTTTAGCATTTTTCTTTAATGCTGAAATATAACTTTGAGGTAAGCCTTTCATCTCTTCAGGAGTAAACTCAAGTTTTTCCGGATTATCGCGGACATTACGCGCATATTCTTGTTCGAGTTTGGTCAACTCATCCAGAATAGCTTTCATTCGTGCACGCTTTACTGGCTCAAGTTGAACACCTGTGTCTTCAAACTGATCTAGAATATCTTGACGATATTTTTGGTCTATCGGATCAGTAGCTTTGGTATTCTTAATGACGTTATATAATTTTGAATTTTGAAATATATCAGTATGAAACTGATTAATTTTGATTTCACAGTCTTCTGCTGCCTTACGTAACTTTGCATCTGGGTCTACGTTACTATATAGACTTATAGGACCTGAGAAATCTTCAAAATGCGCAAAAACTTTATCCCATTTTGCCAATATAGGTGCCGCTGCTGCATTATCTTTAACAGGTGTTTTTTCAAAATTTGAAATCTCTTTCTGAATCTTTTTTAAATTCGCATCACACCATGCTGGAAGTTGTTGTGCTTTAAGTAATGGCAAAATAGGACGTGTTGTCTCTGCCGTTGCAAACTGACTTACACCTATGGTCAACATACATAAGGTTGTCATTTTCAGTGCATTATTTTTCATCATATCTCCAATTTTTTTCATTTAATGATTAGATTTAGTATTTGTATCAATATCGAAATACATCCACTCTGCATGTAAAATTGGATGCTTCTTATATCCAATGATTTTTGGTTGAGCCAGCATATTCCGGTAACGTGCATATGAGATTTGAACAGGCATATACACTTCTAACAACCGTGTCATTTTTCGATAAAGTGCATCTCTCTCAGGACCTGCTTGCATTTGTTGCGTTTGGCGATACAACTGATCAAACTCTGGTGTAGAACCACAAGACCAGTTCGTCATATGGGTATTGGGTCCATAAAAATTCTGCATAAAATTATCCCCATCTGGATAATCGGCTATCCATGCAGAAGACCCGAACATCCCGTCGCATTGTTTTTGCGCACGAATAAGATCTGCAAAAAGCATGGGTTTAAAGACCATACGTATATTCAAACTATCAAAATTTTTCTTCCAAAGTTCAGCGCTTTGCTGGCCAATACTGTCACTACGCGCCATATATTCAATGACCAGAGGTTTCCCATCTGGTTGTGTACGCCAACCTGAGGCATCTTTTTTATAGTGATATCGATCTAATAGTAAATTTGCTGCTTTCACAGAATATGGCGTACTAGTTCTGTATTGAGGGTCATTACCCACTACACCTGGTGGAATTGGAAAATGTAGACGCTGTGCATCATCATTTCTTACTAGTTTAATTTCTTGATCTATTGAACGAGACATCGCAATCGCACGGCGTAAAGCAATTTTTTCTTTACTCATTCCACCAACGACTGGATTTTTAAGATTCCAATAAATATAGCTAATTTCGGGGTCAACAATGCGAGATAACTGCACACCTTCTTTAGCAAGTTCAGGTCTTAGTTTGCCGTCTTTAACCGCTTTTGCGACCAGTTGGCCTTCAAGCTGAAATATATCGACCTCACCACGCTGAAATGCTAGCCACCGCGATTGGTTTTCTTCCATCACCTGAATATCAATTGTGCCGATTTGGGGCATTTTTTTACCTTTAAGTCGCTTCACAATTGCCTGATCTTCAGGGCTGCTGGCAGTAAAGTTCCAAGTAAAGCCCCGATAATCAGGATTCGCTTTTAAAACAATACGCGATGCTGGTACCCACTTGCTCAGCACATAAGGACCCGTACCTACAGGATGGCCCATTACATAACCAGCTTTGTCTTTATACTTTTCGATAACTTCGCGTGCCACAGCACCTGTCGGGTCATGGGCCAGTAATAAAGGAAAGTTATAGTCTGGCTTAACTAAACGAATCACCAAAGTGTATTTATCAGGTGTTTGTAAACCACTTACCTTTTGGTCATAGTTAAATTTTCCCGACTTATTGGCTGCTTTGACTAAAGCATCCATACCTTCAATTTTGTTTTCTAATAACCAGCTATTTGGAGAGCGCAGATTCGGGTCCAATAAACGCTTAAAAGAGTACGCATAATCATTGGCTGTTAATTCTCTAGGTTTGCCTTTAAAAACAGGGTCTGGTGTAAAATAAATTCCCTTCTTAATGCGAATGGTATAGGTCAAACCATCGGCACTGACTTCTGGCATAGCGGTTGCTATTTGCGGAATAAGCTTTGCCGGCCCTGCTAAATAATCATAGGTATATAGTGTTTCAAATATCGAAGTGGTTACATGCGCAGAATATAAATCATGGATATAAGCCGGGTCGAAACCTGTCTCAGCTGTTGGAAATACATAACGTAAAACTTTATTCGGATCGGCTGGGCTTTTCGCAAAAATACTTGTAGATCCCGTTAAGGCCATACTAGCGAATAGCAAGCTGATACTACAGTGCTTGAGCTTTTGTTTTAAATTTTCAGTCATCATGATCTTTATCTAAAATTATTTTTTAATAGGAGTAATATCAAGATATTGCCAGTTTGTATTCATCATAGGATGGGGCTTAAAACCCTGAACTTGTGGCCGTACTAACCAGTTACGAATTCGAGTTACATGAACAATCCATGGGTTATCAGCTTCAATCTGGCGATTGAGCTTTTCATAATATGGTAGACGTTGTTGCGGTGGTAAATGAATGGCCTGAGTATAAAGAGCGTCATATGTTTTAGACTGATAACAAGCATGGTTTCCCTGACCAGCATTAGGTCCATAAAGCAACTGTGCAAAATTATCTCCTTCAGGATAGTCAGCAATCCATGCCCCACTCCAAATCATATATTTACATTGAGTTGCGGCTTTTAAGTTATCTGCAAAATTACTTACCTTAAAGTCAGCTCGAATGCCAATTGCATCCAGATTCTTTTTCCAGAGTTCGGAGTGAATAACTGAAGCCGAGCTATTTTCTGTATTGATTTTTAAAATCAAAGGTTTCCCGTTTGGCTGGGTTCTATAACCATCAGCACCTTTTTTATAACCATAATAATCAAGTAATTTATTTGCTAGCAGCGGGTTATATCCTACGCTACTTTTATATTTCGGATTATAGCCATTCACACCTTCAGGTATAAACATTTCAGCCCGAACAGCTTGCCCTTTATAAGCCTGTTTTATACTTTCTTTTTGGTTGTACGACAAAGTAATTGCTCTACGAAGAGCGATCTTTTCTGGGCTAAAACCACCAATCACCGGATCACGCATGTTCATCATCGTATAGGTAATCTCAGGTTCTTTATTTGGATAGTGCTTAATTCCTCGCTTCTTAAAAGAAGCTTTAAGCTGATTTCCATCTAAAGCTTGAGGAACTGCACTCGCTGTAAGTTTGTCAAAGTCGAGTTGACCCGACTGGAAAGCTAACCATCTTGACTGCTCTTCTTCAATAATACTGACCACCACCTTTCCAATTTGTGGCATTTTCTTACCGCTCATTTCTTTAACAAGCTGGTTATCCCAAGGTGTTCCTGTCGACTTAAAGTTCCAGACGAAACCACGATAATCAGGATTAGCAACCAACTCGACCTTACTTCTTGGTACATACTTACTTAACATGTAAGGACCAGTACCTACAGGATGCATACCAATACGGTCACCGTAATAATCGACAACCTCTTTAGCAACTCCGCCAAATGCAATATAGGCAAGAATATAAGGGAAATTATAGTCTTGGCGAGTTAAGGTAAATTGTAAAGTATATCGATCAAGTGCTTTGACTCCTGCAATTGGAGCAGCATAATCAAATTTTCCAGTTTTCTTTGCTTGGGCTACAACCGCATCGGCACCTAGTAACTTACCATCAATGAATGAAACAGACGGTGCTCTATTTTTAGGATCTAGAATACGTTTAATTGTATAGACGTAGTCTTCGGCTACTAGCTCACGGCGTTTACCTTTAAAAGCGGGATCATTAGTAAAATAGATACCTGACTTAATTTTAAAAGTATAAACTTTACCGTCTTGTTCCACTTTGGGCAGGCTCTCTACTGTATAGGGAGCTAACTGTAATGGACGTGCCAGATAGTCATATTTGAGTAAAGGCTCAAAAATTGCCTCAGCAATATTAGCACTATAGAAATTGGTAGTTTTAACCATATCGAAGCCATCATCTGGAGCTTCATAGGCAACATGCAAAATTTTGTTTGGTTGTGCTGGTGTAATTGCGTAAGCACAAGGAACTGATGTAATAGCCAGACTTAAAATGGCGAGCTTAAAAAATTTTAATTTCAAGTTCATACCCACGTAATTAGTTTTTTAAAAGATATTATCCTTTTGAGTAACATCTAAATCTGCATAAGAAAAGTTCTTTTTCAACAGATAAGCCTATTTAGGTTTAATTCTTTACTTTTCTATGAGCATTTTTATTTGAACAAATGGAAAAACAAAGTCAAAAACCCAATCTTTTGTAACTACTGAAAATAAAGCGAATTTCATGCCATTTATTAATATTCATCACAAAATAATTAATAATATTAGAAATTCATATTTTTATTAGGTACTTAAAATGGTTTGAACTATATAAATAAAAGTAACTTTTTGCCAAATATTATATTTACATATGTTAATCATCTAATACCTTAAATGCACAAATAAAATACATTAATGACACATTATGATTCATATTAAGACAAGCCAAACTAACAAATGATTATAAAATAAGCAATTGATTTAAAATAAAAAATATAAAAAAAACCGGCATTATAAATAGTATAACATTACATATAAAAAGGTTCTAAAACGATACATTTTTATTTATTAAGCATGTGAAGAGTCCAGTAATGTATATTTTTTATACAAAAAATTTTGAAACTTTTGGCCAGCGTTAAAAAATTTTCCAAACGGAAAATTTATTTTTGCTTAATTAAAGATGAACCTTCGTGCTGAACCATAATAAAATCAATATATATCAATATTTTGCATAAACTAAAAAAAGAAAAATATATAGTTGGCACTTGCTTTGCTTAAAAACTTTCCAGCAATATCGCTAACGACAACAAAAAGGGATCAAATCCACGATGAAAAAAAAATACAATGTTCGATCTCAGGCAACCCCCAAGATCAGCAAAACAATTCTTAAATTAAGTACCCTTAGTTTAAGTATGATGTGTCTTACCCTGGCACAGGCAGCAGAAACTGAACAATCAAGTACTGATGAAAAACCAACGAAAGTCGTAAAAGTTGCCGTTACAGGTTCTTCAATCAAAGGAGTTGCAGCACAAAGTGCTTCCCCCATTACCATCGTAAAAGTTGATGAAATCTTAAAACAAGGGGTAACAACAACAGAGGAAGCATTAGCAAAGATCAGTGCAAACCAATCGAACTTTGTGACTGCAAGTAATGTAGGCGCAAGTAGGACGACGGGTTCAGCAGCAAACCTGAGAGCATTAGGCGCCAATAAAACTCTTGTTTTACTTAATGGTCGTCGATTAGCTGCAAATGCTTATGATAGCGGTGTCACAAACTTAAATATTATTCCACTCGCAATGTTAGACCGTATTGAAGTTTTACGAGATGGCGCCTCTTCCATTTATGGAACAGATGCAATTGGCGGGGTAATTAACTTCATTACTAAAAAGCAATTTACAGGACTTAACCTGACAGCAGGCTATCAAAAACCAGAAGAAAAAGGCGGTGAACAACAAGACTATAGCATCTTTGGCGGCTTCGGTGATTTAGACGAAAATGGCTACAATGTTTTTGGTGTTGTGGACTATCGCAAAGGCGATGATGTCATGGCCAAAGACCGTAAAGTTAGTCGACGTGGAGGCATATTACCTGAATTAGGAATCCATAAAACTAGTAGTGGTTCATTCCCTGCCAATGTACCTGGATTAGGTAATCCCTATGCATCTACAGGTTGTGGTAATAACCCTCTAGTAGAGACTGATGGTCAAATTTGTAAATATAACAGCCAAGCAGTAATTGGTATTGTTCCAAAGACAGAAGACATCTCAGCTATGGGCCGAGCTACATTTAAACTGAACGATAGCTTTAATGCGATTGCAGAATATTTATATGCAAGAAATGAAGTTACAACGTCAGTCGCACCAGATGTATTTTTTGATTTGACGCTTGACCCTAGTAGTAAATATTATCCAGGTAAAGGTATTACTCCAGCTTTAGCAGGCGCTACTGGAACTATCCCTCTATATCTGCGTTCACAATCAGGTAATCGTGTAAGTAATAGTATTAATCAATCACATAGATTATTTGCTGGTATTGAGGGTGAAACTCATGGTTGGGACATTAACTCCGGCGTTACCTATGCTCATAGTAGTGCATCGGATGCAGTAGTAAGTGGCTATTTAAACTTTGACAAAACACAAGAAGCTTTAAACAATGGTATTTTAAATCCATTCGGACCGCAAAGTCCTGAAGATGCCAATGTATGGAACCAGTTAGGTGTTGAAGGTAAATATTTAAAAGCCAATCTAGATACAACTACAGTCGATTTCACTGCAAGTCGACCTATATTTAAATTACCAGCTGGTGATGTTGGGTTTGCCATTGGAGCAAGCTATCGCTATGAAGATTGGACCACCAAAGTCATTACCGATATTGCCCGAGTTGCACCTAGTACAGGTGTCGATCCTGATGAGCCAGTAAATACTGGCGATCGTAATATTAAATCGGTATTTACCGAATTTCATATCCCTCTCCATAAAACTTTAGAAGCTCAAATCGCTGCTCGTTATGATGATTACAGTGATTTTGGCGATACGTTTAATCCGAAATTTGCACTTCGTTGGGAACCATTAAAACAACTCATGTTCCGTACGACTTATAGTACGGGCTTCAGAGCCCCAACACTTTGGGAAGTTAATGGACCAAACTCAGTAACCAATACTGGTGGTTACTATTATGATCCCGTACTCTGCCCTGGGAATGTTTTGAAACCAGGTGGTGTAAGAGAGCGTGATTGTAATATGCAATTCGATAGACAAAATGGGGGTAATAAAAGTCTTGATCCGGAAGAGTCAAAGTCTTTTACTGCTGGCTTAGTGTTTGAACCAATTAAAAATTTAGCCTTTACTCTTGATTACTTCAATATCGAAGTTGATAAGCAAATTGCTACACTTTCAGAAACTGCTATTTTTGACGACCCTGTTAAATATGCAGACAAATTTGTACGAAACCCTGATGGCTCATTAGATTATATTATTACAACACAACAAAATTTAGGTGGGATTAAAACTTCAGGCTTCGATGTGGGGCTAAGTTGGGTATCTCCAATGACTGCCACAGGTCGTTTTGGTTTCAATATTGATGGAACATATATTACGGATTACAAATATCAAGCCGAGCAAAATGGTGAATGGAAAAGTGTTGCAGGCACTTATAGCGGTCTAGACTACCAAGCTATTATTCTTCGCTGGAAACATACTGCAAATCTAAATTGGAACTATGAAAACTGGGCTTTAAACCTGCAACAAAACTTCTCTCGCGGGTATAAAGATCAAAATTCAATCGCTTCTGTCAAAGATGGTTATAGAAATCACAAAGTGAGTGACTATACAACTTATAACATTTCAGGCACTTACAAAGGCTTTAAAAATCTAGAAGTTACAGCGGGCATTAAGAATATCTTTGATGAGGACCCTCCTGCTTCAAATGTTGGTGACAACTTCCAAATGGGATATGACCCACGTTACGCAGATCCTTTAGGACGTACTTACTTTGTACGAGGTACATATAAGTTCTAAATGGTTGTTCTGCAAATATGACTTTAAACATTGTGTTTGCAGAACAAATACTCATTCTTAGCCAAACAGTCATTTTAAAAATTGTTTGTCTACAGTTTCAGGAGTAACTATGGGCATGACTTTTACAGACATAGAAAATAAATCTGCCAAACGCCTAATTGGTATTGCTGCAGTTATTTTTCTGCATCTTCTTGTTGCCTATATTCTGATGTCAGGTTTAGCAAACAATATTCAAAAACCAGCAGAAAAACCTGTGGAATTACAAATTATTCAGGATATTAAGCCGCCTCCTCCACCAAAGCCGGAAGAGCCCAAACCAAAGGAAAAGCCACCTGAACCACCAAAAATAGTAGAAAAAGTTGCCAAGGTTCCTGAGCCAGTGAAACAGGTCGAAAAAGTTACACCTGTACAAAAAACGACACCGGTGGCTCAACCGACTAAAGTGGCTACCCCAGCTCCTGCTGCACCTAGTACCCCATCACCCAGCCCTGTTGCTGCACCTGCTCCAGTGGCTGCTGCGCCGGCACCAAAACCAGCTGGTGTGAGTCGTGGTGTTTCAGAGGGTTCTGCTGGCTGTGAAAAACCAGAATATCCACGCGAAGCACTTATGAATGAAGAACAAGGGACAGTGCGAATACGTGTTCTGGTTGATACATCCGGCAAAGTTATTGATGCCAAAGTAAAAAAATCGAGTGGCAGCAAGATTTTAGATAAAGCGGCAACTAAAGCTTACAGCTTATGTACGTTCAAACCAGCAATGAAAGATGGTGTACCTCAGCAAGATTGGTATGAAATTGAATATCCATTTGTAATTGAATAAACAATTGAATTAGCAAGAAATTAAAAATATTGGAGATATATGATGAAAAAATCAACTCAACCGTTAGTTCGTTTCGCTTCTGCAAGTCTAATCGCAGCTTGCTCGTTACTTCCATTAAGCTCAGTTTTCGCAGAAGAAACAAGCAATACTCCTGTGGCCACAGCAACTACTGAAGCTACATCAAGTACAAATACTCCAACTCCACCACCGAAACCCGCAACGAGTGAAACTGTTAAAAACCCTTATGGCCTAGAAGCCCTTTGGCGCGAAGGTGATTTAGTTGCTAAGTCTACTTTATTTATATTAGTACTCATGTCGATTGGAACTTGGTACATCATCATCTCTAAACTATTGCAGCAAGGTAAAGTCAAACGCCAAGGCAAAGAAGCTGAAAAACATTTCTGGGAAGCTACCTCCCTTGATAATGCTGCAGAAGGTTTAGAACAAAGTAGCGCTTATCGCTTTATTGCAGAAAAAGGTATTAATTCAACTAAATCACATGGCGGTTCTTTACTTGAACGAATCGATTTTAATACATGGGTGAGCATTTCAATTCAACGCGCAATTGAAAAAATACAAAATCATTTAGGTGGTGGTTTAGCCTTTTTAGCAACGGTAGGTTCTACTGCACCATTTGTTGGTCTTTTTGGTACGGTTTGGGGAATTTATCACGCATTAACAGCCATTGGTATATCAGGTCAAGCATCTATCGATAAAGTTGCAGGCCCCGTTGGTGAAGCTCTGATTATGACAGCGATTGGTCTTGCAGTCGCAGTACCTGCTGTACTTGGTTATAACTGGCTTACACGCCGTAATAAAGCAGTTATGGAAAATGTCCGTTCATTTGGTTCAGATTTACACGCGGTTTTATTAAGTGGAGAAATTAATACCAATAATTCAGTTAATCGCAGTATTAAATAATCGGGAGCAAACATTATGGGTATGAGTGTTGGTTCTGAAGATGATGATGAAATGATTGGCACAATTAACACGACACCTTTGGTTGATGTCATGTTGGTTTTACTTATTATTTTTCTTATTACTATTCCAGTAGTCACACATACGGTTCCAGTGAAACTACCAGAAGAAAAAAATACTCCATATGCAACCACTCCTGAAAATATTCAACTCTCAGTAAATAAGAAAGGCGATATTTTCTGGAACGAAAGTTATGTGCCTAGTAAAGAGATATTACTGGCAAAACTTCAAGCAGTTGCACAAAAAAGACCTCAGCCAGAAGTTCATATTCGGGGTGATCAGCTTACCCATTTTGAAGCGATAGATCAGGTCATTAGTACGACCAAAGAAGCTGGTATTGGCAAAATTGCTTTTGTTACTACCCCTCCAGCCTCCCCGTAATTAACTTAAGGAGAATTTTATGGGTATGAATGTCGGTTCAAATAATGATGACGATGTGATGTTAGAAGTCAACATGACACCTCTTATTGATGTCATGTTGGTACTCATTATTATGTTTATTATTACCATACCTGCACCAAACAACGCGATTAATATTAATTTGCCAAATGGCACACCGCCACCAACAAATGAAAAGCCACCTGAAGTCATTGATGTAAGAATTGATGCGGTAGGCAAAGTATTTTGGAATAACCAAGAGGTTTCTGACCGAAAGGCGCTAGAGACTTTATTTCGAGGTGTTGTTGCTAAAAAAGATCAAGACCAGATCAAACTCAAACCAGACCAGATGGCTGAATATAAGAATGTAGCGATGGTCATGGCTACAGCACAGCGTTTAGGTGTCACTAAAATTGGAATTGTGAGCAGTAACTAATATTGCTTTTCAATATATTTAACTCTATTAACTCCTGCGCTAACTTGAATCTTCAGTTAGCGTTTTTTTTGAAGCGAAATATTCAACTCTAAAATAATATCTCCACACTCATCATATTCTCCAGTTTCTATAAAACCCATTTTTTTATAAAGTTTTCCAGCAATGTTATTAGAAGATTTATACATCGTTCGAATTCGTTTAGCTCCTTTTGCAGCTATTTCATCAATTGCCATTTGCAATGCCTTGGTACCATAACCTTTGGCTTGATGATCTTTGCCAATCATAAAACGAAACAACCAAAATAATGTCTCATCAGGTGGGTCAACTTCGACACAGTACATTAAGAATCCAATGACTCTATCATTTGAACAAATCACTCGTGGACAGTAATGTTCTTCCACTTCAGACTCAGCAATAGAATATACATTTGGTGCAACATAGTCCTTTTGATATTCATCCAACGACAGCTTTGCACATAGAATCCAATTCTCACGATCAAGATCTTTTAGACTAATCAAATTCAAAACCTTTTAGCTATAAATTCCCTTCCTATAAGCACAAAATATACCGAAAATAAAAAAAGCCTCCGAAGAGGCTTTTTTTCAAAATAGGAGGAAATTAATCACCTGTATAACCTTTTAACTTCAAACGAGCAGCATGAAGTAACGGCTCAGTGTAACCAGAAGGCTGTTCACAACCCTTGAAGATAAGATCAGAAGCTGCTTGGAAAGCAATATTTGTTTCAAAGTTAGCTGCCATTGGTTTATACAATGGGTCATTCGCGTTTTGCTCATCAACAATTTTTGCCATGCGTTTAAGCACTTCTTCAACTTGTTCACGAGTTACAATACCGTGACGTAACCAGTTAGCAACGTGTTGAGAAGAAATACGTAATGTTGCACGGTCTTCCATTAAGCCCACGTTGTTAATATCAGGAACTTTCGAACAACCTACACCTAAGTCAACCCAACGAACAACATAACCTAAGATACCTTGGCAGTTATTTTCAAGTTCATTGTTAATCTCTTCCGCTGACCAATTTGTATCCGGTGCAAATGGAGGTGTTAATAGGTCATCTAATGACAACATTTCTTCAGCTTTTAACTGATCTTGACGTGCTTTTACATTTACTTGATGGTAATGCATCGCGTGAAGTACAGCACCAGTTGGAGATGGAACCCAAGCACATGAAGCACCAGCATTTGGATGTGCAGCTTTAGTTGCCAACATATCTTTCATGCTATCTGGCTTTGGCCACATGCCTTTACCAATCTGTGCTTTACCTTGCAAACCACATTTCAAGCCAATTGCAACGTTACGGTTTTCGTAAGCAGCAATCCATTTTTGTGTTTTAACAGCTTCCTTACGAACAACTGGCGCAGCTTCCATAGAAGTATGGATTTCGTCACCCGTACGGTCCATAAAGCCAGTATTAATAAAGATTGTACGGTCTTTAGCAGCAGCAATACAGTTTTTCAAGTTTACAGACGTACGGCGCTCTTCATCCATAATACCGATTTTTAACGATTTAGGTGGTAATCCAATCGCCTGTTCAGCACGTTCAAATAACTCTACAGCAAACGCAACTTCTTCAGGACCATGCATTTTTGGCTTAACAATATACATAGAACCTTTACGAGAGTTTTTATTTTCGTTTGTACTACGAATATCAGCAATTGATAACAATGGAGTTACCAATGCATCCATAATACCTTCAAAAATTTCTTCGCCGTCTACCAAAATAGCTGGGTTAGTCATTAAGTGACCTACGTTACGAAGTAACATAAGTGAACGACCATGAAGTTTTGTTGTACCACCAATTAAGTTTTTAATTTCGCGATCTTTATTTAGATCACGAACAATCGTTTTACCATTCTTTTCAATAGACTCTTGAAGTGTACCCTTCATTAAACCTAACCAGTTACGGTAACCTTCAACTTTTTCTTCTGCATCAACAGCCGCAACAGAGTCTTCCAAATCTTGAATTGTGGTTACTGCCGCTTCAAATGTTAAATCTTTAACACCCGCTGGATCAGTTTGTCCAATTGGGCTATTTGCATCAATTTCGATAATGACATGAAGACCATTACTTAAAAGTACAACTTCTGAAGGATTTGCTTCTTCACCATTGAAACCAACAAACTGAGCTTCATGAGCTAAACCTGTTTTTGAACCATCTTTCAAAGTTACAACGAGTTTATTTTGCTCAATTGCATATTTTGTTGCATCTGCATGTGAACCTTGAGCAAGCGGGAAAACTTCATTTAAGAAATTCTTAGCGAACTCAATAACTTTTGCACCACGAACAGGATTATATCCTTTACCTTTTTCAGCTCCACCTTCTTCAGAAATTACATCGAAGCCGTAAAGTGCATCATATAAAGAACCCCAACGGGCATTTGCTGCATTTAAGCAATAACGTGCATTACGTACAGGTACAACTAACTGTGGTCCTGCCAACAACGCAATTTCTTCATCTACATTTTCAGTAGTAATTTGAAAATCTTCAACTTCTGGTAATAAATAACCAATTTCAGTTAAGAACGCTTTATAAGCACCTAATTCAAATTTGTTGTTACGGTGCCATTCATCAATTTTTGCTTGTAATTCATCACGCTTAGCCAATAATGCTTTATTTTTTGGGCTAAGATCGACAACAACTTGCTCAAAGTTCTTCCAGTAAGTTTCACTATCTAAACCAGAACCTGGTAAAGCTTCATTTTCGATAAAATCGTAAAGTTCTTTAGCAATCGCTAACTTGCCTTTTTGAATACGTGCAGTCATTGTCTTTCCTGAAGTTGCTACTTTTTATACCAAGAGAATCCTAGTATACCGATTTAAATTAAGCTGAATACTAATATCACATTCCTAAATAGTAAGCATTTTCCCCTGCAAAACTATTGACAAAGATAAAATTTTCTATATAGGAAATATTAAAATTCTAACTAGGATTCCCATCAATTTATTCAATATTTAAAGATACTGAAACTAGACTTTTTGTTAACAGACAAAAAGTTTCACTATCTTGTTTTTCTAAAGCGTATTTAGTTATATCAAACTTTACAGCGTGAAAAAGCACTATTTAACTAAATTTATCAATTTTTGTTGTAAAAAAAGCGCCCAATTTAGAGCGCTTTTTATATCTATTTTATTTAAGAGGTTTTAGTAGCATCAATATGACGATGTTCAGAATGTAAATATTCATCAGATTGCATTTCTAGCAAACGTGAGCGCGTACGTTCAATTTCAAATGCTAATTTTTCACCTTGATAAATATCAATAATACTATCTTGAGACGTTAAAAGTAATTTCACACCTCGATCGTAAAACTCATCGACTAGATAAATAAAGCGACGAGTACCTTCAGATAAGAAATCTGTCAAATGAGGAACATTACTGACTAGAACCGTATTATAAATATTTGCAATTTCAATAAAATCTGCTGGGCTACGTGGTTTAAAGCAGAGTTCAGAAAACTCACACCACAACACATCTTCTGTATGTCCCAAAGTCTCGACAACACGATTATTAATCACAATCGGCTCTTGAGAATGAGCTTGTGTATGAGTTAATGCACTAAAACGTTCAGCCATCCAGCTTTGAGCTTCATTCGTTAATGGCGATTTAAATAATTGAGCTTGTTTTAGTACACGCAAACGATAGTCCACACCTGCATCTACATTTAAAACAGCACAGTTCTTTTTAACCATTTCAATGGTTGGCAAGAAACGATCACGGTGAATACCGTTTTTATATAAGCCATCTGGTGCAATGTTTGATGTTGCAATTAATGTCACACCACGCACAAATAATTTTTGGAATAAATCGCTTAAGATCATTGCATCTGTTACGTTTGAGACAAAGAATTCATCAAAACAAATAACGACAGCATCTTTATAGATTTGGTCAGCTACGATTTCAAGTGGATTACGTTGGCCTGAAAGCTTATTTAGCTCTTTATGAACATGTTGCATGAAATGATGAAAATGCATACGCGTTTTACGGCGAAATGGCACAGATTCATAAAATTGATCCATAAGCCAAGTTTTTCCACGGCCTACTCCGCCCCACATATATACACCTTTAGGTGAAGTTTGGCGACGGAAACGACGGAAAGCTTTTTTTGAGGCTTTATAACGGTTTAAAAGTTCTTTCCATACGCGATCTAATTCTTGCACTGCCTGTGCTTGCGCTTCATCTGCCATAAATTGACCTGAAGCTAAAGCCTCAGCATAGCGTTCTGCTGGGGAAGAAGGTGTGAATGCAGTACTATGAGAAGATTTTAAATTTAACATATCGTTTTATTTCAATTTTAACTGATGAGAGTATAGCGAACATTTTGTTCAACCACATTAGCTTTTAGCATCAAGAGTTACGCCGATGACTCTTTTGCATATTGTCGAGGACTCTGTCCAAACCATCGTTTAAATGCATGATTAAATGCCGCCGGTTCAGAATAGCCGAGTAATTCGGCAACAACTTCTATTGAGTATTCCCTATATTCCATAAGCTTCAATGCCTTATTCTTGATAATTTGTTCACGAATTTGCTTATAACTCGTATTTAGCTGTTGCAGTTGATGCCTTAATGTCCTTTCAGGCATTTTCAATGCAAAAGCTGTTTCCGCCATGCTCGGGATAATTCCTTGTTGCAGTTCAAGATAATCTTGCACACATTGTATGATATGTGGAGTTTGATGATCTTGTTGATTTAATCTTGTTATTTCTGCAATACATTTTGATTCATAAATACGATGTGTGATGATATCGGCAGAAGGAATCTTGATTTCAAGTACATCCTTACTTAGGCTAAATGCAGCATATTTACCATTAAAATGCACATCTTCGCCATAATAGGCAAAATAACATGACAAAGTATCTATATCAGTAGGTTTTTCAAATGGAAGTTCTATACGCATCGTAGGCATTTGTAATCCCATCATCGTATAAATATCTTGAATAAATTTATAAGTTCCAGAGATTTCACATTGTGCCCGTAACTGGCCAATTTCCGTTTTTAAATCAACAGGCAAATAATTTAAAATCGTCCGCTCATCAGTTTCGTATAAAGCTAAGCTACCAAATAAATGCGTAAGCTTTTGATATTTTATACCCTTATTTAAAGCAGTTTGAATATCATTACTTGTGACAAGTAGCATAAGCAATGGGCCGTAACCCGCTAAAGCGTAATGCTGTCCAATAAATAAACCCTTTTCAGGCTCTACATTTTTACTAATTATTTGTTGAATGTCCCATTCAAGACGATCATGAATTGTGGAAGTCGGGTCTAAAGCATCGACTTTAATACCTATATCGGCCAAACGTGAGTCGACATCAATGCCAGCATTGCGCATTCCTTGAATTAAATAGATTAAACCAAGTATCGACCGTTTCATTCTTCTATCAATTTCCTTAGACTGAAATGTTTTACTATAAAGAAGCAAGAAAATTAATTGCCGAATCTATCAATTTTCACGTCGATACAATCATGTTTAAACTGATTAAAAAACGTTAGTCTTGCGTGCAATCCTCTTTTCAGCTTATGCAGGGTTTCCAATGCTAAACGCAAAGCAAGATGCTATTCAAAAAACTAAAATTGCTATTATTGGTGCTGGCTTTGGTGGCCTAGCAATGGCAATCCGTTTACTACAAAATCAACAGCAAGACTTTGTTATTTTAGAAAAATCAAATGATGTCGGTGGAACTTGGCGAGAAAATCGTTATCCAGGTGCAGCATGTGATGTTCAATCTCATATGTATTCATTGTCTTTTGCACCAAAAACAGATTGGACAAAACGCTATGCAGAGGGACCAGAGATCTTTAATTATATTCAAGACATTACACAGAAATATAAAATTAAAGATTACTGTAAGTTTAACCATGACGTAACTCATGTCCAATATGATGAAACACGTCATGTCTGGACTCTAGATTTTAATGACCAACCTTCTATAGAAGCTCAATTTGTAGTTTTTGCATCTGGTCCCCTACACATCCCACAAATTCCTCCTATCAAAGGGATTGAAAAATTTAAAGGAAAAGTATTTCATTCCTCAAAATGGGAACATGACTATGATTTAAACGGAAAGTCAGTCGCATCTATTGGTACAGGTGGTAGCGCAATTCAATATATTCCTGAAATAGCCAAAGATGTTAAACAGCTCTATGTATTTCAAAGAACAGCTGCATGGGTAATACCACGAGATGAGCGCAAATATTCAAGCTTAAGTAAAGCATTATTCAAATCTTCTAATATTTATCGCCAGATTCATCGTAGTCGTCTTTACTGGAGTAATGAATCTCGCGTTGTACCCATTGTCCAACCTCAAATCATGAAGTATGGCCAAAAATTGGCAGAAGCATTCATCCGTTTTCAAGTTAAAGATAAAGAGTTAGCAAAAAAACTCACACCTGACTTTGTTATGGGATGTAAACGTATTCTTATCTCAAATAAATACTTTCCTACCTTTAACCGAAAAAATGTTGAGCTAGTAACTGATAGTATTCAAGAGATCAAAGAAAACAGTATTGTTACTAAAGATGGTCGAGAACGACGTATTGATTGTTTAATTTACGGTACAGGGTTTATTACTGACCCACGTATTTATTTAAAACATTTCACATGTATCGGACGCAATCAAATCGAGTTAAAACAAGCATGGAAAGATGGTGCTGAAAGCTATTACGGCATTATGACTAAAAACTTTCCCAACCTATTCCAACTGGTAGGCCCTAATACAGTTCTAGGTCATAATTCGATTATTTTTATGATTGAATCTCAAGTAAATTACATTTTACAGCTTATTCAGTTAGTAGAAGAGTCTGGTCAAAAAGCAATTGAGATCAAACCAGATGTTCAAGATGCTTTTAACGAACGTGTTCAAAAGCAGCTTCAAGGAACTGTATGGCAAGCTGGTGGGTGTAGTAGCTGGTATCAATCTGCCGATGGTAGAAACTTTTCACTATGGCCAACTTACACATGGAAGTATTGGTTAGAAACTCGTAAAGTTAAGCCCAATGACTACTTACTTTTAAATAAAAGCTCACAGAGCTATGCAGCTTAAAATGTTCAAGACATAATAGGTAGGTTGATAACAATCTACCTATTATATGCAATCTTTTTATCTCATTATTCAAATCTTTTTAGCACTTGCTTCCGGTTATTTCCTAGCACCCAAACTATCTCTAAATATCCGACACTTTATATTTAAAATACTGCCCTATTTTTCTTATATTCTCTTAGCGAGTGTCGCTTTGGAATTAACCTTGGCACTTGATCAAATCGAGAATCCTTCTGCCATACTTCCACCCGCTATTATCATTGCTCTTACCACGTCTTTTGGTTCGTTCTTTACGTGTTTATTGGCTTATACAATTTTTGATAAACAAAGCGTCAAAGGAAAAATCTCCCTACAACTTTTTGTAAATGCTTTAAAGAATATTGCGAAGGCTTTTTTTGCATTAGGTGTCGGTGTTTTATTCGGCGCTATCATTACTCAATTCACCTCACATATCGCATTTAATAGCTGGTATTTATTATTACTTTTTATTTTCTTAATTGGTATTGAACTTGCCTTTACCCACTTTAACCGCACTTGGTTAAGCTGGAAGATTTTAATTGTACCGTTAGCTGCTTTTATAGGGTCATGTATAGCGGGCTTTTTGAATTACTATTTACTTCACAAACATTTTACACTTAATGAAACTTTAGCTTTAGCACAAGGTTATGGCTGGTATTCAATGTCAGGGATTTTATTTACACAATTACACTCGGCAGAACTAGGTGGAATTGCCTTATTAACTGACTTATTTAGGGAAATCGTTGCTATTTTTCTAATGTATACCATGGGTTGGCGTTTTCCACGCCCAGCTATCTCAAGCGCTGGAGCAACCTCAATGGACGTTACCTTAGCCATGGTAAAACAGTCATGTGGCACACATTATGTACCACATGCCATGATGAGTGGCTTATTATTAAGCCTACTCGCGCCGCTATTAATTAGCTTATTTATAAATTTTTAGGCAATTGAAGCAAGAATAGATTTCAACATTTCTGTTGGCTTTTCTGCTTTAGTAATCGGTCGACCAATTACCAGATGAGTAGAGCCATCAAGCATAGCTTGCTTTGGAGTTACAATACGTTTTTGGTCATCTGCATTAGAACCTTCTGGACGAATACCAGGTGTTACTAAAGAGAAGTCTTGCCCAATTAATTCACGAAGAATCTTAGCTTCTTGAGCTGAACAAACCACTCCATCCAAGCCACTTTCTTTCGTTAAATTAGCCAAGCGCTTTACATGCTCTACTGGCTCGACATCTAAACCAATATCTTTTAAATCTTCACGACCCATTGATGTGAGTACTGTCACAGCAATAAGTTGGGTTTGATAGTTACCCGCTTTTAAACGCTCCACACAGGTTTCCATCATTTTACGGCCACCTGAAGCGTGAACATTTACCATCCATACACCTAAATCAGCCGCTGCACATACTGCTTGAGCTGTAGTGTTTGGAATATCATGAAATTTAAGATCAAGAAAAACTTCAAAATTTTGTTCTTGCAGTTTTTTTACAACAGATGGGCCTTCATGAGTAAAAAGCTCTTTACCCACTTTTACACGACATAAAGCAGGATCAAGCTGTTCAACAATTTTTAAAGCGTCATATTGGCTTTTTGCATCTAACGCAACAATGATACTCAAGAGACTTTCTTCCATCATATAAAATCAGCGTTATTATAATAGACAACTCATGAAGGAATAAAGGAATGTAGAGAGCTGCTTTCCAAAATTAAAGCGATAAAAAAGCATTTATATTTAGAAGAATAAAAGAAGAGATAAAATTTAGAGAGATACTACTCTTTACTCATTAATAAAGAGTAGTATGGGGATTATAGCGGAGTAGAATTTTTATCTTGCGGATAAATATCTACAACGGTTTTTTCATGTCTTACATTTGCAGCTGCTTCAGCCGCTGCTAATTGAGCACTTTGGATTTGTTCTTTTCTTAAATGGTCAATATCTTTACGCAGGCGTTTAATTTCCCAACCTTTTTGGAATACTCTGAAAACCTGTACACCAAGTAAAAGACCGACCACTGTTCCTAGTACTAATGTGAGTAGCAATAATAAGCCTAAACGCATAGCTGGAACTTGGGTAAATAACAAATCAACAGAAAGTTCTGTTGGATTCTGCAAAACAAGTGCTAAAGAATAGCCAAATACAACAATAAGCAATGCAATTAAAATATAACGCATAGGCACCCCGACTTATAAATTTTATTTATTTCCCAGATTCGTTTACTGCGTCACGAAGGGCTTTTCCGGGTTTAAAATGTGGAACAGCTTTAGCTGCAACTTCAACTGATTTTCCTGTTTTAGGATTGCGACCAACTCTTGGATCACGGTGGTGTAAAGCAAAGCTACCAAAACCACGGATTTCAATTCGATTATCAGTTGATAGTGCTTCTATCATTTGATCAATCATAATTTTAACCGCCTCTTCCACCAAAGGTTCAGCTAAGTGTGGGTTTTTTAGCGCAATGCGTTCAATCAAATCAGACTTATTAAGAGCTTCAGTAGTCATCTACGACCTCGTTATTTATTGCTACTCTATGTCGTTCGATAATAACCTGTTTAAATACAAAACGGTAGCGCAGTATGTTGAATACTAGGCTACCGTTTACAGTAATTTGTATAAAAAGTACAATTCCGTTACATGAAACTGTACTTTGTTAACTTATTACTTCATTTGTGCTTTGATCAAGTCACCAATAGTCTTAGGACCATTGTCTTGACTTGTAGTTGCTGTACGTAAGCTAGCAACTGCTTCTTTCTCTTCAGCTTCGTCTTTCGCTTTGATAGACAAGTTGATAGAGCGAGATTTACGATCAACGTTGATGATCTTCGCTTCAACTTCTTGACCAACTTCTAAGAATTTAGTCGCATCTTCTACGCGGTCACGGTTGATTTCAGAAGCTTTAAGAGTTGCTTCAACTTCGTCAGCTAACTTAACAGTTGCACCACGAGCATCAACTGCAGTTACAGTACCTTTAACTAAAGCACCACGTTCATTAGCAGCTAAGAAGTCATTGAACGGATCGCTGTTCAATTGTTTGATACCAAGGCTGATACGGTTACCTTCAGCGTCTACAGACAAGATAACTGCTTCAACAGTGTCACCTTTCTTGTAACGACGAATAGCTTCTTCACCTTGCTCGTTCCAAGAAATATCAGACAAGTGTACTAAACCGTCGATACCGCCGTTCAAGCCAATGAAGATACCAAAGTCAGTGATAGACTTGATAGTACCAGATACTTTTTCGCCTTTCTCATGAGCTTTAGCAAACTCTTCCCATGGGTTAGCACGAGTTTGTTTGATACCAAGGCTAATACGACGACGTTCTTCATCAACTTCAAGAACCATAACGTCAACTTCATCACCAATCTGAACAACTTTAGATGGGTGGATGTTTTTGTTAGTGTGGTCCATTTCAGAAACGTGAACTAAACCTTCAACGCCTTCAGCGATTTCAGCGAAACAACCGTAGTCAGTTAAGTTAGTTACGCGAGCTTTAACGATAGAACCTTTAGGGTAACGGCTCATGATCGCTAACCATGGATCTTCGCCTAATTGTTTAAGGCCTAAAGATACGCGGTTACGTTCACGGTCAAATTTAAGTACTTTAACAGTAACTTCTTGACCAACTTCAACAACTTCTGAAGGGTGCTTGATACGCTTCCAAGCCATATCTGTGATATGTAGAAGACCATCAATACCGCCAAGATCAACGAATGCACCGTAATCAGTAAGGTTTTTGATTGTACCTGTAACTGTTTGACCTTCTTCAAGTTGAGCAAGCAATGCTTCACGGTCAGCAGAAGATTCAGCTTCCATAACAGCACGACGAGATACAACAACGTTATTACGTTTAGCATCAAGTTTAATTACTTTGAACTCTAACTCTTTACCTTCAAGGTGAGTAGTGTCACGGATAGGACGAGTGTCAACTAATGAACCTGGTAAGAATGCACGAACAGGACCGATGTCAACAGTGAAACCGCCTTTAACTTTACCAGAGATAACACCAGTAACGATTTCGCCATCTTCAAAGATTTTTTCAAGTTTAGTCCAAGTTTCAGCACGCTTAGCTTTTTCACGTGATAAAACTGTTTGACCCATACCGTTGTCAAGAGCTTCAACAACTACGTCAACAGTATCACCAACCTGAACTTCAAGTTCACGTTGTTCATTTAAAAATTCAGCACGGTCAACAATGCCTTCAGACTTTAGGCCAGTGTCAACAGTTACCCAGTCGCTATCGATGTTTACAACAACACCTTGGATGACTGCACCCTTTTCAACGTTGAGGTTTAATTCACTTTCTTCAAAGAGGGCTGCAAAAGATTCGGTCATGATATACCTGATAAATTCAGCGGTCTTGGATCAGACAAGGCCGGTTTAGTTAAGTATCAACATAGTCTTTATAGACTGATCAAGCTATGCTTCAACTGATAATTCTATTTACTAAATAGTACGGCTATCGACATAATCAACCATTAACTTAAATACCTGATCGATCGTTAATTCCGAACTATCAATGATATAAGCATCTTTGGCTGGCTTGAGCGGAGCAACTTCTCGCTCCATATCTCTTTTGTCTCGTGCCTGTATATTAGCTAAAATGTCGTTTATTTTAGCATCTAGCCCCATACCCTGCAACTGTTTTACTCTTCGCTCAGCGCGCGACTCAGCCGAAGCGGTCAGATAAATTTTGGCATTAGCTTCTGGAAAGATAGAGGTTGCCATATCACGCCCATCTGCAACTAAACCAGGACTTTGCGCAAAAGCTCTTTGTCTTTCAAATAGTGCCTGTCTAAGCTCTGGAATCACTGCAACTTTTGACGCATACTCACCAACTCGCTCTGTACGGATTGTTTGAGATACATCTTCGCCATCTAAGATGACCAAAATCCCTGAGGTAGACGTTTCAAATTTAATGTCCAGTTGACGTGCATATTGAATGCATTCATCAAGCTGACTGTCTAATTTCTCTAATAAATCGTGTTTATGTAATGACAAGCCTAACAAACGATATAAGGCACCCGAATCAAGTAAATGATATTGATAATGTGCTGCAAGTTTTGCGGCCAATGTTCCTTTACCCGAACCACTCGGACCATCAATAGTAATAATTTGAACTGTCATTGAACTCTCACTAAGAAGCAAATGCTTTAGCTAATCTCGAAAAGCCTAGTGTAATGGCTAGTTTTAGCTGTGCAAGGATTAATTTACTGACCACTGGCGCTTTTGCCGTTAACTCGATGCGGTATGTAACTAAGGTAATGTATGGAGTAATCTCAGAAAACTCGATTCTACCTAAATGGTGTTTAATCAAAGGATTGTCTATTAATTTATACTCAATACTTTTATTTTCTTCCAACAATGTAATTTCTTCTTTAAGTGGCTTAATTGGACCAAATCCCATACGTCGAATTGAGCCTAAACCATCAGGTCTTTTAGAATCTGCGGAGTCTTTAACACGCACAACTTGTAAAGGTGCAAAAGCAGTATTGTAAGTTGAATGCTTAGAGAGCAAATTAAATACATCAGTAAGAGGAGCATTAAATTCTTTTTCTACGGTAATTACATTACGCATTGGATCGTCCTTATTAAATAGAATCATGACATTAAAACCGCGTTAGTTTGCCATAAGAGTATGTTAATTTTTAATCATTTAAGGACGTTTTTTGTTGTTTCTCGTGTTTCTTTTGCTCACGCCTTTGTTTAAAAAAATGGCTAAGCTGTTGTGCACATTTTTCTTGTAGACAACCATTCTGAAATGTAAACCTATGATTATAATAACCTTGCTGTAATAACTGACGCGCACTCACCAAAGAGCCTGCTTTAGGTTCTGGCGTACCAAAAACCACATGCTTAATTCTTGCATGTACGAGCGCACCTACACACATTGTACATGGCTCAAGAGTGACATATAAAGTCGTATCTTCAGGTAATCGATAATTTTCTAAAGAGGAACACGCTGCACGGATAGCTTGAATTTCTGCATGTGCAGTTGGATCTAATAAAGTAATTGGAGCATTATAACCAGATCCAATTACTCGATTTTGGCTCACCAGAACCGCTCCAACAGGTATCTCACCCTGCTGGGCGGCTAATTCAGCTTGCTCGTAAGCAAGCTGCATCCAGTATTCATCACTATATTCAGTCATTTATTTTAGGTGATCACACCGTGTTGTCTAAGTAAGGCATTCCAGCTATCAATTGAAGTTACTGGTGGACAATCAGCCAATATACCTCTCAAGCTTAGATCGTCACATGGTTTCCATTCAGGTGATAAATCTTTATCAACTAAGCGTGCGCGAACACCTTCCACAAAGTCAGGATGACGGATTTTCCACTCAGAAATCTGAGCCTCTAGATCAAAGACCTCATCCCATGAGTGGATTTGTTTGCCCCATTGCCACAGTAACCAAGTAATTGCCGCGGTACTAGGAGATCCTTTTTGCAAATTCTCACTCGCTTGACGTAACCAATCACTGCTCGCATCACGTAAGCTAACAATAGCTTGATAGTCTTGTTCAAAATTAAAACCACGGCAAACACTATGAATTACATCAAGTGAGTTTTGCAATGGACCTGCCGCAACAGGACGGTGTAAACTATTTAAAGTATCATCAATTGCTCGGAAATCCCCTGCAGGATAATGAGCCCAATTAATATTTAAAACTTTTTGCAAAACATTATCACGCTGAGCTTCACAAATATGTGTTGCCCAACCGATGCTATACGCCCCAGCAGCAGTCATGATTGAACCGGTTAAGCCCGTAAACAAACCTATTGGACCACGATCTGCCAAGAAACGGCTCGCACCAACGTCAGGATATAAACCAATATTAATTTCAGGCATTGCTAAACGTGAATATGGTGTCACTAGACGGAATGGTGCAGCCATAAACAAGCCTAAACCACCGCCCATTACGTAACCTTCTCCCCAAACCACAACCGGTTTAGCATAATTATGTAAAAGTAGATCTAAAGCATATTCCTGCTGGAAGAACTTATTTGCGGTATCGACTTCTTGATTTATAACAAGTTGGCGTAATTTTCTAACATCACCACCTGCACAAAAAGCTTTTGGTGTGGTTGAGTCTAACCAAATTGCTTTAACCTGTTCATCGTCACGGAAATCTTCAAATACACGCAATAATGCCGTTACGATTGATTCGTCTAAAGCATGTAACGATTTAGGACGATTCAAACGTACTATACGCCAGCCGTTTTTTGCTTCTTCAACCACCAAGTCCGGGTGATAGTTATTTACATTGGGAGAGTTCATCATGCGTCCAATTGCCAGTCTATGGGCTCAATGCCATGTTGTTTCAAATATTGATTTGTTTTTGAAAACACTTTGCATCCAAAAAATCCCCCTCTATTTGCAGCAAGAGGTGATGGATGTGCGGCTGTTAAAACCAAGTGTTTATCTCTATTTATACGTTGTCCTTTGCGCTGTGCATAAGCACCCCACAAAATAAATACTATATGTTGTCTCTGTTCATTTAGAACATCAATAACTTCATCAGTAAATGCTTCCCAACCTTGCTTTTGATGTGAGGTTGGCTGTCCAGCTTCAACAGTAAGCACGCTGTTCAGTAAAAGTACGCCTTGCGTAGCCCATTTTGTTAAGTCACCATGGCGAGGAGCTGGAATACCCAAATCTGTATGTAATTCATGAAAAATATTGCGCAAAGATGGTGGTAATGCAATACCTTTTTGAACAGAGAAACTTAATCCATTCGCTTGGTTTGGCCCGTGATATGGGTCTTGCCCTAAAATCACAACTTTCACATCAGCCAGTGGTGTGGTATTTAAAGCATTAAAGATCTGTTTACTAGGCGGATATATTATTTTCTGAGCTTGTTTCTGTTGAAATAAGAAATCGCGCAAACTATCCATCTGAGGACTTAATAGAAAAGGTGCTAAAGATCTTTTCCAACTTTCTTCTAATTGAACTTTACTGAGTTTATCTTGCTGTTGCTCAGTTAATTGCATTAATGTCATCCTAGATCAATTTTCAATTCTACAAATAAAATAAGTAATTCGATTTATACTTCGACTTGCAAATCAACTTGAGGATTATTAAATTTAATCCCTTTTTTCAAGTCTTCATACATTTGTGGATTTGCCCACTCTATCTGAATTTGTTCTGAAAAAACAATTCCATCAAGACTTAAAATACCCATTTGTTCGTTTTGAATATCTTCAATAAAGCTTTGAGCATATCCAGTATCAGTCTCATGAACAATAACAGAATATACTTCAACATCACCTTCCCCATTTTGAGTGACTGTTGATTGTAAAACTTGCTGAGCTAGATAAAAGAAAATACGTGAAAACTGTTCAGCCGACGGTGAAACAGGTAAAGAAATCCAACGAGCACTAAAAGTCTGACATGCATCAATATATTGAGAATCATCTTTTTCCCAAAAACAAATTGCGTGATCAAAGCTATCGAATAAGTCTTTTATTACTCCTTTTAGGAGTCCAAAATCATAAACCATTTGCCCATGATCTAATTTCGAAGCTTTAAGCAATAACTCAACTTTATAGCTATGTCCATGAATTGATCGCTTACAACGATCCGATGTACAGTTACGTACAACATGTGCATTTTCAAACTTAAATAACTTACGAATTAACATGTGCCAAATCGATCATTCCTTCTAAGAACATTATTATAAAGCAAAAGACGAAAATTTCGCATCACTTTTCAATTAGAAACAATTAGCAAAAAGTATGATAAGACTGATGAAGAAATATCGAATATACACATATAGACAGTTTATATTTACTTTAACGTTTAACTTGAGAAAAATTTATAATTACAAACTTCAAAAAACATCCAAAGTAAATAAATCATAAATTTTCAATTAGTTAAAAGGTGCCATTTTTCTAGAATATACATAAACCTGCTTATCACTGCGCATTAAGGCACTTGTAAACTGTCTTTTCCTATTATTCAACACAACCTCAATTTGTGCTTGAAAAAAGTTCGACTTCACATCTAAAAGACTACTAACTTCAGTTTTCTTTTGCGCATCAACTGCTGAAAAAGCACTCAATTGCCATAATTCATCAATATTTTGAAAGAACTTTAAATTCTTTTGGCGTAATTGAAGTTCTTTTTCTATAGTCCCTAAATCTAATTTTTGATCAATACTCGCTAATATTAATGGTGATGCGGTATTAATATTCACTTTTGTATTTTCAGGTAATGCAGAAATGTATGGTGCAATTAAATCATATTTCTTGCCTTCAAAACCTCTTACCAATTTCAACTCTTCTATACGATGAAATTTAGCATTTGAAGCTAAATAGCCAGGGTCAAGTCCTTCATAATAATTACTTTCTGCCCCCATAGGTCCAGATGGTTCGTCATCTGGATCTTGCCAATCAATAACTGCTTGACTTAACTCTGCTGGCAATCCTACACGCACAAGCAATCGCTCAAACCAATTTTTAGCAGCTTCGTTTATCTTGCCTTCATTGGTCGTTAAATTGTTTAGATTAAATTTTCCTGACTCATCTAGTAAGCGCCCCGATACGGCTCCATCTTCTATTGGGAAAGGTGGCATTGGCTGAGCCCAACTTTCCTTTAAATGATCGATACCACCAGCATTATTTGCATCTTGAATTAATAATTCAGAAAAAAAAGCTTCTGCACTTTTTGCATAGAGTAATGACTGATTTTGACGCATCAAATAACCCGTATTTTCCATCGTATTAGTTTGATGCTTTGCGATAGAGGCAGCTAAAATTGTAGCCAAAGCAACCATTATCAAAATTGTGAGTAACGCTACACCTTGCTGATTTTTTTTATAGAGTAACATTTATTGACCTCCCTGTTTGGAGAGCAATAAGTCACCTTGGTTTAAGCTATAAATCCACTCATAACTTACACCTGCAACCGTGAGTTGCATTTTTATTCCTTTTGGCAACTTCCTAAATTCATCAGGTTTTGTAGGGTCAATATTAACTTCAGGCCACTTTGTTACTTCTTGAGGTGTCAAAACCATAATTTGAAATTGTTCAACTTGGCTCAACAGCGTACTTGATAAGGGTTGCTCTCTATTTGAAGTATTTAAGTTACTATATTTAAGGCGATAAAGCTTTTTTTGATCAGGATCATATCGATATTCGATACGCTCAAAAGATGATAATCCTTGCTTTAATGGATCAGTAACACCTGCCTTACTAAAGCGGAGAACTTGATTATCAATCTCTAAAGCTGGACGTAATTGCCCGCCTTGATTGGCTGATAAAGGTATAATTTGCAATGTATCACGCAAAACTTGTTGATAAGCATCTTGTAATTCAAATAGCTGCACTTCATGTTGAGTATTACGATCACGGACTTTTAGTAAATAATCAAAAACCTTCCAACCCAACAAAGATAAAATAGCAAAAATTGCAATCGCAACTAAAAGCTCAACTAAAGTAAATCCTGAGGCACGAGTTAATCGAGCACTGCTCGATCGTGTCGCAAGATGAGAAACTATGTTTCGAGTGTGAGAGTCTTTAAAGCAATGCTTTGTCTGAGTGCAAGACGAAGAGCTTTGCTCGGAGTAACCCCTCATCATCTGCTCTGATCGTGCCGCAAGACGGGAAGCTGGGCCTGGAGAGCGAAAACTTTTATTCTTTATCATTATTTTGCTTTCATTGGATAATTAAAAAATACCAAGTGAGTAATACCATTTTGAACTTTGCCCTTATCTGAATCATATAAGCTAATTTGTAAATCTACTTTCTGAACATTCGGGCTAATTGTTGATTGTGCAGATTTGTCAATCTGCCAAGTTTCGCCTTGAGAAGTAATTTGCTTACTTTGAGTACCTTCAAGCCATTCCTGATTTATCTCCATTAAAGCAACTTCATTCATTGCCACAAACTGAGCTTTTGTTCTAAGAATTGCATTTGAGGTAGATTGAGTATATTGCATGGCTACTTTAGTTAACGCGACAGCCGCTACTGCAAAAATTGCTAAAGCAACCATTACTTCTAATAGAGTAAAACCTTTAGATTTCATTTATTTTACCCAAATGATCAATTTGTATTTCTGAACCAATTGGTTTTTGTTCAAAGTAAAACTGTATTTTCACAGTTTTAGCTTCACCGTTACCGAACCAGATTAACTGGGGAGCCTGCCCTCCAATTAAATCGGTATTCGTAGCTTTTGAATAGTTTTGCTCATCTAAAGGTTGTATTGTAAACGATACATGTTTAGGCAACTGACGTGTATTAAACTCAGAATATTTCTGCCAGCGATTTTTTAAATCTTGGACCTGTAATTTACTCTGATCGTGATACTCATACAATTCATAAGAAAATGGTGAAACATCTGTTTCACTGAGAGTAGATAAAGCTAAAACACGAGACTGATCAAGCGACTCTTTACCAATCTTATGCATATCAAGCAAAAATAACTCTCTTGCTTGCATCGCTTTCTTTTGGTCAACCCCACCTATGTTGAGTACAACTAGAGAGGTCATAATCGTCATAATAACAATCACCACCATCACTTCTATGAGAGTAAAACCTTTTTGGGATTTAAGTGGTGATTGAGATTTCATATCGACCTAAGCATATTGCTCAATAGCTTGTTTAGGTAAGGCTAAAGCCTGATCAATATAAGCCACTCTTAAAGTGTCTCTTGAACCTAAATATCGTTGATAAAAACTTGAATTGAGAATAGCTGCTGCACCATGAGTTAATGACCAAATAGAAGCAAGATAATCTCGTGTAGGCATATTGCTTTGAATAGATTCCAGGTAATGGTCTGTCATCCGAATGATAATTCGCAATCTCTGTTTACGCACTTGATAAAGTTCATGAAAAAGATGATGAACGCCTTGAGCAGTGATTGAGAGTTTTTCTTCAATTTGATGAAATAAAACTGTTCGTTCAGGATGATGTAAATGATGCAACATGAAAAAGGCTAAATGCTCTGGAAAGGCTTTTTCAGTATCTTGAACCATTTCAAGTAACATACGCTCATTACGAATAATCAACAGCATGTACAACTCATCTTTACTTTGAAAGTGTTTGTACAAAGTTCCTTTTGCTAAATCAAGCTCAGCAGCCAAGACATCAAGTGTCATTCCGGCTTCGCCATTTTCTAGCAATAATTGTTCCGCAACCTGAAATATTAATACTTCTCTTGCTCGGAACTGAGCCTGACGATCCATCTTCACGCAATTACTCTCTTATATAGTTTCTATAACCTAAATCGCTTTTAGCAAGTTCTCAAAATTTTGTGAGGTGATCATTGCAATTTCCTCAACCGATTTATCATATACATCACTGAGCGCTTTGGCTACATAAGGCACATATTTTGGTTCATTTGTTTTACCACGATATGGGACAGGTGCTAAATACGGGCTATCTGTTTCAATTAAAAGGCGATCTAGTGGGACCTGTTTAGCTACATCGCGCAAATCCTGTGCATTCTTAAATGACACAATACCTGAAAAAGAAATGTAATAACCACAATCAAGCACAGCTTTAGCAGTTTCCCAATCTTCAGTAAAACAATGCAGAATCCCATGTGTTGAGTGTTCAGCACGGATAATATCTACCGTATCATGCTTTGCTGATCGGGTATGAACGACAACTGGTTTTTTTACAATTTTTGAAGCTTGGATATGTCTTGCAAAACATGCTTTTTGCTCTTCAATAAAATCTGTACTGTGATAATAGTCCAGTCCAGTTTCACCTAAAGCCCATACTTTTTCTGATTGAGCCAATTCAACCAAATATTCAGTTGTTGCACGTGCCATTGTGTCCACATCCTCACAAGGGTGTACACCTACCGTATAACCAACATCTGCATGTTTCTTTGTAATCTCAGATAGTGCAATATGGTCATCGAGATCAACGGAAATTGCCATAAACTTAGACACTCCTTCTGCTCGCGCCGCTGCAAGCGCAAGGTCCAGATCACCGTTATAAGGCGTTAAATCTAACATCGTTAAATGGCAATGCGTATCAACAAACACTTTTCTTTCCTATTTAATTACATCGTATAACTTGGACGATCTAGAGACATACTACCAGCCAAAACTCGTTCTGCCTCTGTTTTATAGTAAATTCCCTTATCTCCGCTTAACTGAATAGCAAAACCTTGAGGTTTAAATCCACTTTGCTTATGGGAGATCCAGATTACCTTACCTGTTAGAGGAATTTTTTGAGACTGCTCAGGCAAAGTCGCTAAAATGAAAATTTCTTGTCCCATCTTTACCTTTTGTTTTGATGGTACGAATAGGCCCCCACCTTGCACATATCCCATATAGCTTGCTTGCAAAGTAGCTTTATCAGGAATATTTACCTGAATAATCCCCCCCATTTGCGGCTGCATAGTTTTCCCCTTAAATATTCATTAACGTTATAAATAATTGATCAATAATAAGTTGGCTTTGTACATTTTGTTCAACAAGCTTTTTTGCTTGCTGTAATTCACTATAAATATTAAATAAGCTTTCTAAATCATAATATGGGCTTAACTGATCAAAATCTAAATCAGTATTTTTCTGTGGTTGGGTTAGCTTGACACAAATTAAATCACCCAACAAGTATTCAAAAAGCATTATAAAATCATTAAAACTTAATTCTTTTTGCCATTTGCCTGAGAAAAATAAAGGCATATTTTTTTGAGCAACAATTTTAAGCCAATCATTTAAGAAAACTTGCCTTTTCGCAAACCAGTCACTTTGAGCAATTTCTATTGCTTGTAAAGGCATATCATTAGATAAGCCAAGCAGTAAATCGGGCTGCACTTCCGCAAGTTCAGATAAATGCTCATTCAAATAAGAAGTAGCTTGCTCATATGAAATACGATCTAAAGCGAAATGTTGCAATCGGCTACGAATAGTGGCCGGTAGTTTAAGATAGTGATCAGCTAATAAAATTAAAACAACACGCTCGCCTGGTTCTTCTAAAGTCTTTAGCAAAGCATTTGAAGATGCCAAATTAAGTGCATCTGCAGGCTCAATCACAATAACGCGCCAACCTTCTCCCGTTTGTTGTACGAAAGGTAGTAAGTCACGGATCTTTTCTATTTTAATTTTTGCATTCTGTTTTTTATTTTCTTCATCCGTTGTGATATGAACATAATTGGGATGAGTGTCTGATTTTAACCATTGGCAACTACTACATTCACCACAAGGGCCCTGCGGCTGCTTATTTAAACAAAGTACCCATGCCAAAAACTGCTTAGCAAAAGCATGTTTTCCACAACCTTGCTTGCCGTAAAATAAGAGACCATGTCCAATATTGGGAAACCTTGTTGTCAAGGTGTCCCATGTTGTTTGCTGCCAAGGATAAACCTTTGAAGTTACATTCGGATTCATTAAAAATTAACGCTTATTCAAAAGATTCAACAGGCATACTATTTAAGCGATCAAGATCAGCTTGAGTGTCCACACCTGGTGGTAAATTGGCTTCGGCTACAGCAATTGCAATTCGATGACCATTTTCCAAAACACGTAATTGTTCAAGGCTCTCCAACTTTTCAAGCTTCCCCATATCCCATGTTACGTATTCTTGTAATAAGTTCACTCGATAAGCATATAAACCTAAATGACGAAATGCTTGTGAATGTAAAGTCGGTTCATCATGCTTAGCCCCATCTCGATCATAAGGAATGGTAGCCCGACTAAAATATAAGGCTTCATTTTGTTTAGACATGACTACTTTCACAATACTGTCACGCTGGAACTCATCTAAAGTATGAATCGGCTCACACAACGTCGACATTGAACAATTTGGTTTATCAACCAAAAGTTTTGCAACTTGCTGAACAAGTTGAGCTGGCAATAAAGGTTCATCACCTTGAACATTTACAATAATATCGTCTGTATCCCAACCCTTAATGCGAGCCACCTCACTTAAACGGTCTGTACCCGAAGGATGATCAGCGCTGGTAAGAACTACATCAATTCCATCTGCACGGCAGATCTCAGCAATACGTTCGTCATCTGTTGCCACGCACAAATCATCAAAACCTTCCACTTTTTTTGCCTGATCCACTACACGTAAAATCATAGGACGGTTATGAATAAGCAACAATGGTTTACCTGGCAAACGCGAACTTGAGAAGCGTGCTGGAATGATGATGTGTTTCATTTTTTCTTCCTAAGATAATTGAATATCAAGTTCTTGCAATTGCATTTTTAAAACCTGATAACACTGTGTAGACAGGACAGCTTTAACAGGAACTACCCAAATAGATTGTTTAAATTCAGGATGTTTTTCAAGTAATGGTAATAGTTTAACTGCATCTTTTTCAGTTGTAATAAGTGGCAGCTCGTCATTAAAAATTAAATCATTGATTGTGTAATCATGATGATCGCGAAATGCATGCTCTTGGAATTGCTTCACCCCTAGATCTTTGAGTGTTTGATAAAACCGTTGAGGAAAACCAATACCAACTACAGCATGATAATTATTCTCAAGATTAAAGCTTGTTTTAGAATTAGATAAAGGGTTAAGTAAATATGGCTGTCCTGTCTCGAGATACATGTTTAATTCTGTAGCAGGTTTATGAGTATGCTCAATCACTGTTCCAGTTTCTAAACGTTCAACAGGCTCTCGCAGATAACCTTCAGGTAATAGTTTTTTATTCCCTAAACCACGATTTTGATCCAGTACAATCCACTCGATCTGTCGATCTAATGCCCAATGCTGCAACCCATCATCACTAATAATCAAATCTATTTCTGATGACTCAAGCAATAACTCTATTGCGGCCTGCCTATTAGGACCTACTGCCATTGGTACACTTGTAGCCTGAACAATTAATGCTGGCTCATCCCCAGCTTGAGCTACTTGGCCGCCCGAGGTAACCAGCAGTGGAAAAGGACCATTACCCCCATATCCCCGACTAATTACCCCTACTTTTACATTATGCTGCTGTAGATAATTCACCAGTTGTATTAGCAACGGAGTTTTTCCGCTTCCACCTACTGTGATATTACCTATAACCATCACAGGTACGGGCGCTTTATAAATTTGCTTAAAACCTGAATTATAAAGATTACGATTTAATAAAAACCCAGCCCGATACAAACAAGACAATGGACGTAAAGCAATCAACCAACTCGATTGTTTATTCCATGCATTCTGGATCAGCTGGGCTAATGACATGCTTAGTTATCCTCGAAATTACGCTGATGTAATTGATAATAAGCACCATGTTTTGCGAGGAGTTCTTGATGAGTACCTTGTTCAACAATTTGTCCTTGATCCATCACTACAATACAGTCAGCATTCTCAATTGTTGATAAACGGTGAGCAATCACAATGGTAGTGCGGTCTTGCATTGCTTCATCAAATGCTTGCTGAATGAAATGTTCAGATTCATTATCAAGAGCGCTTGTAGCTTCATCTAAAATTAATATTGGAGCATTCTTTAAAATTGCTCGAGCAATAGCAATTCGCTGACGTTGACCACCAGATAAGTTTAGGCCCTGTGCCCCTAAAACAGTATCATAACCATTTGGTAAATTCATAATGAAGTCATGTGCATATGCAGCTTTTGCAGCAGCATGAATTTCCTCATCTGAGGCACCCTGCAATTGACCATACGCAATGTTCTCACGAACGGTACGGTTAAATAATACAACCTGCTGATTTACCATTGCGATTTGTGTACGCAGACAAGAAAGATCGATGTCATTAATTGGTAAACCATCTAAGTAAATTTGCCCACTTGATAGTTCTTGGAAACGAACTAACATATTAACCAATGAACTCTTACCAGCGCCTGAACGACCAACTAAAGCTACGGTTTGACCAGGGAGAATATCTAAAGAAAAATCTTTAATAGCCTTTACGCCATCAGCATAATTTAATGCCACATGATCAAAACGAATCGCACCATTTAATTTAGGTTTCAACTGACCGTTATTTTGCTCTTCAGGCAAATCTAATAGTTCAAAAACAGAATGAGCTGCCGCCAAACCACGTTGTAACTTTTCGTTAACATCAGTCAGATTTTTTACTGGTTTTGCTAATAAACCAGCAGCTGTAATATAAGCTACGAACTCACCAGCACTTGTATTACCTAAAATCTGCGGTCGTAAAGCTAACCATACAATAAGGGCCATCGCACAAGCCATCACTACCTGAACCACCGGGCTATTCAGGTTTTGTACAATTACCATTTTTAAACCACGTTTTAAGTTTTCTTCCGATGACTTATAAAATCGTTCTTGTTCAGACTCTTCGCCAGCAAAAGTTTTTACTACAGCATTACCATTGATACTCTCTTGGACAACGTGATTTACATCACCCATCGTATCTTGAACCTGCAACGATAGCTTTCGCATACGTTTTGAAGCTTTACGTACCAATACACCAATTACGGGTAAAAACACAAAAATACACAGAGTAAGACGCCAATTGGTATAAAACAGGTAACCCAATAATCCGAGAGTAATCATACCATCTCTAACAATGGTTCTTAATGACTCAGAAGAGGCTGCCGTTAGCTGCTCAACGTTATACATAATCTTGGCAGTAATATGGCCAGATGAATTATCTAAATAATATTGTGCCGGTAATCTTAAAAGTTTGGCATAAACTTCTTGGCGAATACTAAAAACCAAACTACGTGAAATTACCGCAGTATAGTACCCTCCCATAAAAAGGCCTAAACCGCGGAAAAAAACCAATAAAATAATTAATAAGGGGAACCAATCCAAATCAGCTCTACTACTACTTTGGATTGCATCAATAATAAATTTAATCAGTTTAGCAACAGAAACTTCTGTTGCTGAGTTAATACCGAACCCGATAAGAACTAATAAGGCCACGCCCCAATAAGGTTTTAAATAGGCTATGAGACGTATATAAACCTTAAAATCTTGATTCACTCAGAAAAACCTCTAGAAGGAACTTTGGTACTAATATTGATGTTAACAAAACCGAGTTGTCCTGCTACATCCATAACGCGAATTACATCCTGATGAGACGCTTTGGCATCCGCAGCAATGATGAACATAAAATCACGGCGCTCTTGAGCAACTTGCTTAATCGCAGTACTCAGATCAGCAACCTCTTTAGACGAAAGTGCCTGACCATTTACAGCATAATGACCAGAAGAGTCTACCACGACTTCAATTTTTTGATCGTACTGTTTTGGTGGAACACCTTGTGCATCTGGTAACGTTAAATTGAGGCGACTTGGCTGATTAAAAGTAGTCGATAGTAATAAAAAAACCAAAATGAACAACAAACAGTCAATCATAGGCGTTAAATTGATATGAATGTCTTCAACCTGAGAACGTTTAAATTTCATCTGGCTATTCACCCATCACCCAACATGACGATTTTCTGCTATAGACGAGGAACGTTTATAGAACAATGAGGCATGAAATAAATTCGATTGCTGCTCTAGTTCAGCAATATAATCTTGTACTAATCTTTGGAAATAGCGATAAGCAACTAAAGCCGGAATCGCAATTAACATTCCCACAGCTGTAGTAATAAGCGCTTTAGAAATACCTGGAATCATTAAACTTGGACTACCTGCCGATCCAAAATCAATCACAAGGAATGACTCAATAATCCCGACTACTGTACCAAGCAGCCCTAATAAAGGCGCCACAGCACTCAAAGTCCCCAAGAAATTAATATTTTTCTCTAAATAAGAAATTTCTTGAGAAGCGGCTACTTCCATTTGCGCACGTGCAAATTGCTCACCATGCTCACGATGATCAAAACCTGCTTTTAAAATGTGAGCCAATGCGCTGTTTTGCACTTCTACATTTTGTTCCAAATTTTCCACAATATCTTCAGTTCTTAACGAACTATCATCAATTAATGCTTTGGGTAGAACTTGTGAACGTCTTAACCGAACAAAACGTTCAATGCTGATCGCAACAGTTAAAATTGAGCATAGAATTAAAGGCAGCATCAACCAGCCACCCGCTCTCACAAGTTCCCACATATCTTCTTCCCCAAGAATATAAAATTAGAAATATATGACCCAAATGCAAATTAATCAGGCAAACAAATATTTAAAATGCCATCTAACTCATCTAAGGTATGGTAATGAATAACAAGCTTACCCTTACCTTTTTGATTATGATCAATTTTCACATTAGCGCCAAAACGCTCTGATAATTTTTGTGTCAATTGTTCAATATCAGGTGCTACAGGTGCTTTTTCCTTCTCCTGCTTAGGCTCACTTCTATCACGCACCAATTGCTCTGTTTGACGAACAGATAGTCCTTTTTCAATTACGATTTTAGCAACGTCTAATTGATCTTTACCCTTTAACGTCAAGATAGCTCGAGCATGCCCCATATCAAGCTGGCCTTGCTGCATGAAATCTTTAATTTCATCCGCCAAACTCAACAAACGAAGTAAATTACTTACGGTAGTACGTGCTTTCCCTACTGTGTCAGCAATTTCTTGATGGCTCAAACCGAATTCATCATGAAAACGCTGCAAGGCTATAGCCTGATCAATCGGATTTAAATCTTGACGCTGAATATTCTCAATAAGTGCTAATGCAATGGCAACCTGATCATTTAAATCACGAACAATTGCAGGAATTTCAGTTAAACCCGCAAGTTGCGCTGCACGCCAGCGTCGTTCACCCGCAATGATTTCGTATGGATGTGCTTCATCATCAACTGGACGAATTACAATAGGTTGCATCACTCCATGTTTTTCAATAGAAGATGCTAACTCTTGCAAATCATGCTCATGAATAAAGCGACGTGGTTGATATTCACCACGTTTCAATAAATTTACATCAATTTGTTTCAACTGTCCGTGGTCAAGTGCCTGTGCTTCCAGCTGTAATTTTTCTTTTTGAATTGAACCAAGTAATGCATCTAAACCACGTCCTTTAGCCAATCCGCGTTTTTTGATGCTCATACTTTACTTCCTTTCTTTACTTTACTTTTCTTCAACATCTCAGCTGCAAGATTTAAGTATGCAACTGCACCTTTAGAACTTTTCTCAAAATAGATAACAGGCAAACCATGCGCCGGCGCTTCTGCTAAGCGAACATTACGCGGAACGACAGTATCATAAAGTTTTTTACCGAAATACTGTTCTAACTCAGCAGATACATCGCGTGTTAAAGCATTTCGTGCATCGTACATTGTACGTAATACACCAATAATCTCTAAATCAGGATTTAATGCCTTTTGAATACGATCTATAGTCTGGGTTAAATCAGCTAAACCTTCTAGCGCATAATATTCGCATTGCATTGGAATGATTACACTATCTACAGCTGCCAAAGCATTGACAGTAATCAAACTCAAGCTTGGCGCACAATCCACAATGATAAAATCAAATGAGTTTCGGATTTCATTCAAAGCATTTTTTAGAATGAATTCACGGCCCTCTTGTTCTGCAATAGCAAGCTCAACACCGGAAAGTTCACGATTAGACCCTAAAACTTTATATCCAACTTCTGCTTTTTGAATGGCCGTTTCAATTGGTACTTCACCAAGTAGAACATCCGTAATGGAATACAAAAGATCGTTCTTTTGAATACCAGACCCCATCGTAGCATTACCTTGTGAATCCATATCTACAAGTAATACACGTTTCTTTAATACAGCTAGAGACGCTGCAAGATTTACTGCAGTCGTTGTTTTACCAACACCACCCTTTTGGTTTGCAATCGCAATAATTTGAGCCATGGTAACCCTAATACTTTTTATTTAAATACGTTGAAGTAAAAGTAAATGACGTTGTTCATCAAGTCTTGGTACGCGCAGCTCAATCACTTTACATGAAAAGTCCTGCTTAAGTTGCTCAATTTCCTCAACTGGCACAACTCCTTTCATTGCTGCAATTATACTGCTTTGATGCAAGTATGGCTGAGCTGCATCCACAAAATCCGTTAAAGAAGCAAAAGCGCGACTTGTAATCACATCAAATTGACCAAGCTCATCAATTGTATCTTGATTTTCAACACGTGTTTGCACGGCTACTACGTTTTTTAACTTAAGGTCAGCAATAAACTGTTTCAAAAAACGAATTTTCTTACCATTTGAATCAAGTAATACACATGAGCGTTCCGGCTGACATAAAGCAATGATCATGCCCGGCATACCACCACCTGTACCAACATCAAGCAAACGGCCTGTTGGCAAATCTTTCAAAATACTTAGGCTATCTAACAAATGCTTCACTAACATTTCTTTCGGATCACGAATCGCTGTTAGATTATAAGCTTTGTTCCAAAGTACCAAAGCATCTTGATACTTCAACAATAATGTCAAAGCTTCATCGCTAAGCGATAAACCTAATTTTTGACTACCCTGTTGTAACTCTTGAAAAAACGGATGCATAAACAGATAACATCTAAGTAAAATTTAAAACAAAGTATACCCATTTATGCATCGTGGAACACTAGTTAACGATTAGGGATTACACACTTAATCGTAGAAGCCTTCACGAATTTGCAAATCTAGCTCCATTAAACGCTCAGGCGTTCCCACATCTACCCATGCACCTTTAAGCTTTTCACCAGATATTTTCTGATTATGCATCGCTTGCTTCAATAGTGGAGCTAAAGGACGCTTACCCGCTTCCAATCCGTCAAAAAGTTTAGGATGAATAACTGATAGACCGCTAAAAGTGAGGTTTTCGCCCGTCACATCTTGATCGAATGTAAAAGCGCGCCCATCCAATAATGTAAAGTCGCCTTCAGGATGCTGTTTAGGATTATCAACTAACACAAGATGTGCCAAATCATCATTTAGCTTAATATGGCGCAGACCTTCAAAATCCATTGTGGTCCATACATCCCCATTCACAAGAATAAAAGGATCTGTTCCAAGCAGTGGTAAAGCATTAATAATTCCACCAGCTGTTTCTAGCCCTTCATCCTCTCGTGTCCAACGGATATCCACACCAAATTGAGAGCCATCACCTAAACTACTGATAAGTTTGTCGGCCAACCATGCAGAATTGATGACTATTTCAGTCACACCAATTTTCTTAAGTTTTTCAATATGCCACACAATAAGGGGCTTACCGCCTACCTCGAGCAAAGGCTTTGGTGTATATAGCGTAAGTGGACGCATACGATTGCCCAAGCCAGCAGCAAGAATCATTGCTTTCATTATGCTGCTACCTCATAGCTACCATATTTCTCGATAAATTTAGGCATCACGATATTATTTATAAATGCCATAAACTCTTCAAGCTCAGCATAACCACAGCTTTCTTCAAGCAAATACCACATGACACGGGGTAAATCCTTCAAATAACCAGACTTACCATCACGTTCAAATAAGCGAACAAAAATGCCTAAAATTTTAATATGGCGTTGGATCGCCATTAAATCTGCGTCACGTTTAAATTGATCAAAGCTACGGTTTTGTTTAGTCGACGCTGGCAACAAGTCATAAAACACTTTAAACCATTGATAAACACGATCAGCGTTCCATTGAACATATGCATCACGAGTAATCGAAATTAGATCATATGTATCAGCGCCAATAACAGCATCTTGGAAGTCGATTACCCCTAATTCTTGCTCATCGGTAATTTTCATCAAATTTCGACTATGAAAATCTCGATGTACAATAACTTGTGGTTGGGCTAATGCAGCATGAGCCAAGAAGTCAAATGCATTATCAATCGTTTTTTTCTGTTCAGCAGTCGGCTGAATAGAAAGCGACGGTAACATCCAGTCTGTGAGTAGATGCATTTCCGACATTAATTTTTCGTAAGAATAAGCTGGGAACTGATTAGTCCCGTCAATAGACTGCAATTGAATAAGTTGTTTAAAACTTTGTTCGTAGTATTTATCAACAGTTTCATTAGTTAATAATGTCGACAAAAGCACATCACCAAAGTCTTCTAACAATAGAAAACCTTGAGCCAGATCTTTCGCGACGATCTGAGGCACACGTACGCCATGGCTCGCAAAAAACTCGTCAATGGTCACAAACGGAACACAGTCTTCTTTTTCTGGAGGGGCATCCATGAGCATATACGTTTTATTTTGTAACTCGATACGCGCATAACGGCGGAAGCTTGCATCACCTGCTAAAAAAGCGATCTTAAATTGATCATTTTCAAGAACAGATGTAAGCCATGTATATATCAATTGTTCACGTTGTGTATTCATTTGCAATAAAATCTAAAACAAGCTGAGATTTTTGAAGGGTTAAGTGTAGCCACTTATAAACTTTTTCTCTATGATGCGACAATAATTAATTGTGAATTAGCATACTTGGTTAATGAGACAATGAAGCATCAGTTTAAATTTAATCCTTTAGCGACAGCTATTTTTACGCTCTTATGTGGCTCCATACAATCAAGTTATGCTGAGTCAACTGATGTTGTCTCCAATATAGACAATAATCAACTTAAAGCGAGCATCAAGGAAGCTTACCCAGGTCAAGAATTCTTTCAGCAATATTATGTTGATAAATCTGCACCTGAAGCTCAGCTTCGTGACAATAAATATTTAAGCTCGGCATTTTGCCAAGGCACATGGGTTACACCGATTAACCCTGAGACCAAAGCTTTAGATGCCGACAAAGCGACTTCTGTCGTTACGGCTAACTACGGACATTACAATCCAGCGGGTGATTCTGTTTTAGAAGGTGATGTCGTTATTGATCAGGAAGGACGCACGGTTCGTGCTGACAAAGTAACGATTGATAAGACCCAAACCTTTGCGCATGCACAAGGTCGAGTACAGTTAGCTCAAGGCGGGTTACTTTCACAGAGTGATGAAATTAATTACAACCTAAAAACCCAAACCGGGAATTTAGACAATAGTTTTTATATTTCTGAACAGCAACATGCCCATGGTCATGCAGGAAAAATCGAAAGAACCTCACCAAACGTTATGGTTCTTAATGATGCAACCTATACCACTTGCCCACCAGGCCAAAAACCTGGTTGGAAAATCCAAGCCAATAAAATTGAGTTAAATCAGGAAACTGGACGCGGCGTAACACGTGGAACAAAATTATATATTAAGGACGTTCCTGTTCTAGCTGTTCCCTATTTTAACTTCCCGATTGACGACCGCCGTACTACAGGTATTCTCAACCCACAATTTGGTTTCTCAAACGATGGCGGTGTTGAGCTTTCTGTTCCGGTTTATCTAAACCTTGCACCTAACTATGATTTGACACTTACTCCGCGATATTTAGCAGACCGCGGTGCAATGCTAAAAGGTGAATTTAGATATTTAACTAATGGCTTTGGTGCTGGGGAAATGTGGGGTGGCATCTTGCCATCTGACAAAGGTTATGATGACAAAGATCGTAAAGATTTCCATTTTTTACATAATTGGGATATCAACGATCAGTGGTCTACTAACCTCGAATATAACTATGCATCAGATAAAGATTACTTCTCTGACTTAGATAGCAGTCCTAACTCTAAAACAGATCTTAACTTACGTAGAGCTTGGGAACTTAATTATCAACATGGTATTCCAGGTTTAAAAGCACAGCTTAAGGTCGAAGATTTCCAGACACTTGATCCTGAAGTTGCAGATGCAGATAAACCATATGCCCGTTTACCGCAATTCTTATTAAATTACGTCACTGGTAATCCACTAGGACTACAATACGAATTTAATAATGACACTGCTTACTTTAAGAAATCAATTAATGATGATTCTGCTCAAGAAAGTAGTGGTACACGTATTTATAACCAGTTCGCAACGCGTTATAACTACCGTACACCAGCAGCTTTTGTGATTCCTGAAGTCTCTGTACGTTCTATTCAAACGTTTTATGATAAGGACAGTATCGCATCTCAAAATCTAGATGGTGGTTCCGAAAATAAATCAGTCGTTGTACCTCAATTCACGTTAGACACTGGACTGAACTTTGAACGTGATGGTAAGTACTTACAAACACTTACACCACGTGCTTTCTACGCTTACGCGCCATACAAAAATCAAGATGGTTATCCTAACTTTGACTCAACCACTGCATCAGTAAGTTATGATCAATTATTTAACCCTTACCGTTTTTATGGTCATGACCGCCTAGAAGACAATAACTTTTTATCATTGGGTGTAAGTTATAGCCTCTTTGACACAGTAGGTTTAGAACGTTTACGGGCAAGTGTAGGTCAAAGTTACTATTTCGAAGACCGTCGTGTTACCTTACAACGACAACAAGATGAAATTGATACTGAACGCAACACAGGCCCTGTTGTGAGCCTATCAAGCCAGCTTAACCAAAACTTTACCATTGCTGCCAACTCAGCTTGGATGTCAAATGGTGACAATGCTCAACGTGACTTCCAACTTTACTATACAGGTGATAAAGGAAATCTATATAACTTAGGCTATTTCTATCGTAATGATATTCCTGGTCGTCAAGATACTTATGACCAAGTTGTTGCATCGTTTATACAACCAATTAAAGACAATTGGCGTATTATGGGCCACGTACAATATGACATGGACAATGATGTTGCCCGTGAACTCTTGCTAGGAGTTAACTATGAGTCATGTTGCTGGGGTATTTCTGTCTATGGCCGTTCATACTATAACGATCTAGACGATCCAAAATCTCCAGATGTTAGTGAAAAGCGCGCGATCATGGCCGAAATTACACTAAAAGGTTTAGGTGGTTTAAACAATAAACTCGCGTCTTTACTTGAAAATCGCGTTTTAGGTTTTAACAAAATTAATCAATCTTGGACACAACGTTAATGAAGACAAAGCATCTTAAACAGTTTTTTAAAGCAACTACACTTGCTGCCCTAATCTCTTCATCAATGCATAGTTTTGCCCAACCCGCTGATGAAGTTGTGGCAATTGTGGACAATAGCGTAATTTTAAAAAGCGATCTTCAACAAGGTATGGCTGAAGCAGCTCATGAACTGCAAGCTCAAAAGAAAGAAGTGCCACCTCAGCAATACTTACAGTTTCAGGTATTAGATCAATTAATTTTGCGTGAGGCACAACTTGAACAAGTTAAAAAATATGGCATTAAACCTGATGAAAAGAGCTTAAATGAAGCTGTACTTAAAGTAGCAGGTCAATCTGGCTCTAAAAGTTTAGAAGCTTTCCAGCAAAAGTTGGATGCTATGGCACCAGGAACTTATGAAAGTTTACGTGGCCGAATCGCTGAGGATTTAGCGATTAGCCGTTTGCGCCAACAACAAGTGATGTCTCGTATTAAAATTAGTGATCAAGATGTAGAAAACTTCTTAAAATCACCTCAGGGACAAGCTGCGTTAGGTAATCAAGCACATGTGATTCATATGCGCATTTCTGGTGACAATGCACAAGAAGTTCAATCTGTAGCTCAAGAAGTGCGTTCAAAGCTTGCGCAAAGTAATGATATAAATGCTTTGAAAAAACTTTCAACTGCAAATGTAAAAGTTGAAGGTGCTGATATGGGTTTCCGCCCACTGTCTGATATTCCTGCTGAACTTGCGGCTCGTATTACACCATTACAAGATGGTCAAACGACTGACTTAGTTTCAGTACGTGATGGCGTACATGTTTTAAAGCTTCTTGAACGTAAACAAAATGAGCAAAAAGCTTTAGTACCTCAATTTCAAACCCGCCACATTCTCATTCAGCCATCTGAAGTAGTGACTCTTGAGAATGCTAAGCAAATTATTGATAACATCTATAAACGCTTAAAAGCTGGTCAAGATTTTGCAACACTTGCAGCAACCTATTCAAATGACACAGGTTCAGCACGTGATGGGGGAAGTTTGGGTTGGGTAACACCTGGAATGATGGTTCCTGAATTTGATAAAAAAATGCAGGAAATTCCTGTAGGTGAAATTAGCGAACCTTTCCAAACTCAGTTCGGCTGGCATATCTTACAAGTAACGGATAAACGTGAAAAAGATATGACGCATGAATATCAAGAGCGTATGGCACGTCAAATTTTAGGTGAACGCCAATTCAACACTGAAATTGATAGCTGGTTACGTGAAGTACGTGCAAATGCATATGTAGAAATCAAAGATCCAAGTCTAGACAAAAAGAACTTACAAAAGTAAGTCTTTTTCGCTTCATCAAAACCTGTGTTTGCCACAGGTTTTTTATGCATGAAATTTACATAATAAAAAACCGGTTATATAAATAACCGGTTTCTATAAATTAAACCCTAACGGGAATTATTTATAGCGATCAACCATTTTCTCTAAAGAAATCGGGCGAATCTTGTCAGCATTTCCAGCTGTACCAAACGCTTCATAACGATCAATACAAATTTGCTTCATTGAATCTACAGTTTTAGCAAAGTATCTACGTGGATCGAATTCAGCTGGGTTTTCAGCCATAAACTGACGAATTGCACCAGTAGATGCTAAGCGTAAGTCTGTATCGATATTGATCTTACGCACACCATGTTTAATTGCTTCTACAAGCTGTTCAACAGGTACACCATAAGTCTCTTTAATATCACCGCCAAACTCATTGATTACTTTCAACCACTCTTGCGGCACAGAACTTGAACCATGCATAACAAGATGAGTATTTGGTAATGCCGCATGAATTTCTTTAATGCGGTCAATTGCCAAGATATCACCTGTAGGTGGACGAGTGAATTTGTAAGCACCATGTGAAGTACCTACAGCAATCGCCAATGCATCTACATTAGTATCGGCAACAAACTGAGTCGCTTCTTCAACAGAAGTAAGAAGTTGTGAGTGATCAAGGACACCTTCAGCACCAACACCGTCTTCTTCGCCAGCCATACCAGTTTCAAGGCTACCTAAACAGCCAATCTCACCTTCGACAGAAACACCACATGCATGTGCTAAAGCAACAACATTACGAGTTACATCAACGTTGTATTCGTAAGAAGTAGGTGTTTTACCATCTGTACCTAATGAACCGTCCATCATTACGGAACTAAAGCCAAGCTGAATTGAACGCTGACAGATATCAGGGCTTGTTCCATGGTCTTGATGCATTACCACTGGAATATGCGGCCATTCTTCAATTGCAGCCAAAATAAGATGGCGTAAGAATGGAGCGCCTGCATATTTGCGAGCTCCAGCTGATGCTTGAACAATTACAGGTGAATTGGTTGCATCCGCGGCAAGCATAATTGCACGCATTTGTTCTAAGTTATTTACGTTAAATGCTGGTACGCCGTAGTTATGTTCAGCAGCGTGATCCAAGAGCTGGCGCATTGAAATGAGTGCCATAATATCCTCCCAGGTAGTGCGGCTTATTCTACCCTGTCATTTATTTCAATTCAGCAACAAATCACAGTATTTCAAAAAAAATCCCTGCATTTGCAGGGATTTTTTAACAAAAAACAACAAATTAATGTGTTTCTGAAGCAGCAGCCTCACTTGGCGCACTACCTTCAACCACATCTGTATTCTTTTCATCTAGAACTGGCTTATCAATCGCATCAATTGCTGCTTGTTGCTCAGGCGTTACTTTTTCAGAAACAGCAGTAGATGCAGCTGATTCTTGCCCCGCTTGAGATGCTTCATCTTTCTTAGCACAAGCAGTCAACATCATCGGTACAATTAACATAGCAGCAAATGTAAGCTTTAAATTCATCACTATTTTCCACAGTTGGTGATTTAATACTCGACATTTTATTGCAAATATATGACAGTTTAATGACTTATCAATGAAAAAGGGATTGGTTACCCAATCCCTTCTTATTTCTATATAACAGTATTAAGCACGTTCAAGCAAAACAGCAACTGCTGGCAATGTTTTTCCTTCAACAAACTCAAGGAATGCACCACCACCTGTAGAAATATAACCAATTTGGTCAGCGACGTTATATTTATCAATCGCAGCTAATGTATCTCCACCACCAGCAATCGAGAATCCTTCCGATTGAGCAACCGCAAGAGAAAGCGCTTTGGTCCCTTCACCAAATTGATCTACCTCAAATACGCCTACTGGACCATTCCAAAGGATCGTTTTTGATGTTGTTAAAATATCAGCAAATGCTTTAGCTGTTTCTGGACCAACGTCTAAAATCATATCATTTGCAGTCACATCTTCTACTTTCTTCACAACAGCTTGAGCTGCTGCTAAAGAACCTAAGAAATCTTCAAAATTAATTTGCGATGCATCAGCAACTACAACATCTGTAGGAAGTGGAACACTTACTTTAGCAGCAATTTGTTTAGCAGTTTCAACCAAGTCAGCTTCATATAATGATTTACCAACGTTAAAACCAGCAGCTGCTAAGAATGTATTTGCAATACCGCCACCAACGATCAGTTGATCACAGATACTAGAAAGTGAGTTTAAAACATCAAGTTTAGTTGAAACTTTAGAACCAGCAACAATTGCAACCATTGGTTTTTCTGGAGTTTGCATTGCACGGCCTAGTGCATCTAACTCAGCAGCCAACAAAGGACCAGCAGCAGCAACTGGAGCGAAACGAGCTACACCTTCAGTAGATGCTTCTGCACGATGAGCAGTACCAAATGCATCCATAACAAACACGTCACATAAAGCAGCATATTTTTGAGCGAGCTCTGGATTATTTTTCTTTTCGCCATGGTTAAAGCGTACATTTTCAAGCAATACTACTTGACCAGCTTCAACCTCAACGCCTTCTAAATAATCTGTTAATAATTTAACTTCTTGACCCAATACTTCTGTTAAATAAGCAGCGACTAGTGCAAGTGATTGTTCTGGCTTTGGTTCACCTTCAACAGGACGACCTAGATGTGAACATACCATCACTGCTGCGCCTTTATCTAAAGCAGCTTTAATAGTTGGTAATGCTGCACGTAAGCGAGCATCGCTAGTAATCACACCATTTTTGACAGGAACGTTTAAATCTTCACGAATAAGGACACGTTTGCCTGTTAAGTTAAGGTCAGTCATACGCTGAAAATTCATGTAAAGCTCTCTTTATGATTTTAAAAACGCGCCAATTTTAAATGATTACATCAAAAAAGGTTAGTTTTTTTGCATAAAAGCTGTAGAAAGCCCCAGTTTTGATTATGATAGAGGTAGTTATTTGATATTTCACCCATTATGTCTATTCATCCAGATCCACAAATCAATCGCTTAAATGTTTTAGGGGAACCTTTAGCAAGTTGTTGCTTTGACCCTATTACAGGCTATTTTAGAAATGGTTTCTGCCACACAGCAGTAACAGACCTTGGTCAGCATACCGTATGTGCACAAATGACCGCTGATTTCTTAAATTTCTCTCAGAAAATTGGTAATGATCTTATTACCCCTTTGCCAGAAGTAGGTTTCCCTGGTCTGAAACCGGGTGATTTCTGGTGTATCTGCGTAACTCGCTGGGTAGAGGCTTATCAAGCGGGTGAAGCCCCTCCTATTAAAATACATGCATGTCATCAAGCTGTATTAAGCTATGTACCTTTAGATGTATTAATGGAATTTGCAGTGTAATGGTTCAGCCACAAATTATTTTGGCTTCGAGTAGTCAAACTCGCAAAGACTTAATGGACCGTCTTGGAATTAATTATATTTGTATTAGTCCCGATATTGATGAAAGTCCTCGCGATGAAACCCATGCCGATGAACTTGCAAAAAGGCTCGCTTTCACAAAAGCTCAGGTGATTGCTGAACAGAACCCATCAGCCATCGTTATTGGTTCAGATCAAGTTGCTTGGCGAGAACATGCTCCGCATGACTTTATTGGCAAACCGATGACTAGTGAAAATGCTAAAGCACAACTAGCAGATAATTCTGGTCGAACTGTTTTTTTTAGTACAGCGCTTAGCGTGCAATGGCTCGATAGAAACTTTGAACAAACGCTCGTTGAACATTATCAAGTTAAATTTCGAAATCTGAATCAAGCTGAAATTGAACGATACGTTTTATTAGATCAGCCACTACATTGCGCTGGCAGCTTTAAGTGTGAAAGTTTAGGAATTAGCTTGTTTGAAAAAATGATAGGCCAAGACCAGACCACACTGATGGGTCTTCCTATGATTCAACTTTGCCATATTTTAAGGCAACTTGATCTACAAATTCCTTAATTCTAGATATTTTATAAATAGGTTATTTCCATGACAGAACCTTTAACAGTTTTAGGCGGTATTACTGCCGAGCAATTTTTAGCAGAGTATTGGCAGAAAAAACCTTTACTGGTGCGTAACGGATTGCCAGAAATTATAGGTCTTTTACAACCTCAGGATGTGCAAGAACTTGCCTTAGAAGAACATGCAAGTGCCAGACTGATTCGCCAAAAAGATAAAAATCCAAATGAATGGCACGTAAAGTCTTCACCTTTAACCAAAGGTGATTTTCAAAAGCTACCAAAATTATGGTCAATTTTAGTACAGGCAGTAGATCACTACTCTTTTGATCTTTCAGAACTTTGGAAAAAATTTCCTTTTATTCCTCAATGGCGCCGCGACGATATTATGGTGTCTTATGCACCTAAGGGTGGTTCAGTTGGGAAACATTTCGATTTTTATGATGTGTTTTTAGTTCAGGGTCATGGTCATCGTCGCTGGCAGCTAGGTCAAATGTGCGATGCAAATACTGCATTTGTACCCAATCAACCATTAAAACTTTTGCCAGAAATAGATGTGCAATTTGATGAGGTTTTAGCACCAGGCGATTTACTCTATGTTCCACCTGGAATAGCACATTATGGGGTTGCCGAAGATGACTGCCTAACTTTCTCATTTGGCTTTCGCATGCCAAACGTTGCAGGAATGATGGAACGTATTAGCGATCAATTTTCAGCTAATATTTTACTTCAAAATCCTGTTGTAGATATCGCACGCAAACAAATGAGTCAAATTGGTGAAATTAACTCAACTGAACTAAGTTATCTAAAAGACTTAGTTTTAGCTCAGTTGCAAGACTCTACAGCACTTGATGCAGCAATCATGTCATATATGAGCGAACCTAAATATCCAGATAATATTCCAGAACCTGATGAGATCGAAGCCGATGATCTTCAAGAGATCTTACATGAAGGTTATGAAGTTTTATTAGAACCTGCCTCTCGCCTACTTTATACAGAAAATAACGGAATTCTAAACTTCTGGGGAAATGGCGAAGCGCTATGTATAGCTGAAACTTTTGCACCAAAATTAAAAGCTATTGCTGATGGAGAAAGCTTAGCTTTCAATAGCGAATTTAATGAGCTTGAAATCCTTGAGAATGTTACTTACTTACTCAATGAGTCTATTTTGATGCTTTTACCTCCTTCAGAGTAAAAAACTTTAATAAAAGTGGACTTTTCAAAACAACGGGAAGTCCACTTTTAAATTAGCCGAAAAATTCAAAAATAGATTTGTTTTTTGTTTATTAATTTCCCTTTTAAATTTTAAAATCGACTTATCGCAAAAATATTGAAGTTAAAAGATTTTGAAAAAAGAAGTGTAATTATTTAAATATATAGCCTTGAACCCATTACCTTTCCCTTAAAAGTAAAACTTCAGCGTTTAAAAAAATAATATCTTTTTTCTATCAATAACAAACAATACCTTGTAAAATTAAAATATCTAGATTCTCATTGATAAAGATCACCGTTCAAGCTAATAGCAATTCATTTGTGAGAGGCTAAAATATGTCGAAAAAAGATGACATTATTAACACCGCATTAAGACTTTTTAACTCGTATAGCTATAATTCTATAGGTGTAGATCGCATCATTAATGAATCTGGCGTTGCAAAAATGACTTTCTATAAGCATTTTCCATCAAAAGAAAAATTAATTGAAGAGTGTCTACTTCTTCGAAATACGCTTCTACAAAACTCTCTTACTTCTGCCTTATCAAAACATGATGAGTTAGACCCTCTTGCCAGAATTAAAGCAGTATTTTTATGGTATTCCGACTGGTTTAATAGCGAAGATTTTAATGGCTGCATGTTTCAAAAAGCCTTGGAAGAGGTTTTAAAACAATATCCTTCAACACATCAACCTGCCACTTTGTATAAAGCTTGGTTGACCCAACTCATGCAAAATCTTCTTAACCAGTATGATGTAAAAGAGCCAGTTCCCCTATCTTTACTACTCGTTAATATTTTGGAAGGTATGACTATACAGGCTCAAGTCGAACATGGTTCAATAAAAATTAATGATTACTGGACTCGAGTAGAAAAATTAATCGATTTCGAAAGAGCAGCATAAAAATAAAGCGTGATATTCTTCTTCTTATATTTAATGATTCTTCTTATGTATCACGCTGCGTCTGAAAGTCATTTTGGTTCACAATTAGACGTTTTTTTCGACCTTACTGAACCAAAATATACAGACCTGTCTGTACAAAACAGATTATATATTTAAAAAATAAAAACTCAATCCTTTTTTATGATTTGTCTCAAGATAAATTAGATTTAACTATTTATTGAAAGCAAATTGAAATTGTTTTAGGTTGACTTCGTTTCACTTATACTTAACAATTACACTTATAACACAAAGCAACATTTTAGACACAAAAGAAATACAAATAGTTGTTTTTAATTAGAAAGACTACTTATTTATCAATTCCCCTTATATTGCTTTTCAACAAAAACAATTGGATTGATTAGTTTTGCTACATTCATTTTCATAAGATCAATCTATACTATGCCCGCTATATTGATATAGGTATAAAGTATGAAAGATGGACTCCAAATCGAAGAAATGAAAAATGCGGCTGATTCAGTCGTTGGAATTCTTAAATCTTTGGCTAATACAGATCGTTTATTAATTTTATGTCACTTAGCTTATGAGGAGTTAAATGTTTCTCAAATTGAAGAGAAGACCCAAATTACCCAGCCCACTCTTTCACAACAACTTATGATGCTACGCAAAAGTGATGTTGTATCAACCCGTCGTGATGGCAAGCAAATTTTTTATTCAATTAAGGATGACAATATGCATTCAATTTTAAATACGCTTCATCAGCTGTACTGTGCAAGTAAATAATATTTTTTAAATTATAAATTTATAATAATAGTAGTAACTTCCTGAAATATGCGATTTTTCAGCTTGAAAGCTTAGAGTCCAATCCAAGCACAAAGTTTTGAAAATTCGCGTAGCTTTTCTAAAAAGCTCAACCATATTTAACTTTTTGCCCCTATATTGTCTTTAGCCTATTCCAGGCTTTCACAGCTTTTTGATATACCTAGTTTTTTAATGAGCAATTAACAAGCAAAACCACCAACTATAAAATTTAAAATATTAAATTAAGACCAATAAAAACAATTATTTAATATTACCATCAAGTATAAATACTTATAGGTGCTATAAAAAAGCTTAAGATTCACATCACTTAAGTATAAAATACTCCGCTTGTTCAACCTTTAGCCATGATTAGGTTAATAAGGCCTTTATATGCTTGCATTCTTTTCTCGATTAAGCTTAGTCACTAAGATTATTATCGCCATTATTCTAGGGATAGGCGTTGCATTACTATTTCCGAACGTTACGCCTTACTTAAGTTTATTTGGTGAGCTTTTCATTAAAGCCTTAAAGTCGGTTGCCCCTATTTTAGTTTTTGTATTGGTGCTTTCTTCTATTGCCAACTTCCAAGTGGGTCATAGCGCCAATTTACGCCCTATTATGATTCTATATGTGGCAGGTATGTTGCTTGCAGCTTTCACAGCTGTGATTGTCAGTCTTTCTTTTCCAAGCACATTATTCCTCAATACAGTTTCACATAATGACTTACAAGCGCCTGGTAGTCTCGCAGATATATTAAAAAACTTGCTCTTAAGCTTTATTGCAAACCCTGTTCAAGCAATTAGTGAAGCCAACTTTATTGGTATTTTAGCTTGGGCAATTGGCCTAGGTTTAGCTATGCGTCATAGCTCAGACACCACAAAACAAGTGATGCAGGATGTTTCACATGCTGTAAGTGCTATTATTCATAAAGTAATTGCTTTTGCACCAGTCGGTATTTTCGGATTAGTTGCAGTGACTTTTGCCGATGCCGGCCTTGCAACACTTGAAAGCTATGCACAATTATTAGTGGTATTGTTAGGTACCATGTTCTTTGTTGCTTTGGTTATCAACCCTATTCTTGTTGCCCTTACTATACGTGGAAATCCATACCCTCTCGTATTTAAGTGTCTAAAAGAAAGTGGTATTACAGCTTTCTTTACTCGAAGCTCAGCAGCCAACATCCCAGTTAACTTAGATTTGGCAGAGCGTTTAGGTGTTAACCCATCTACAGCTAGTGTATCTATTCCTTTAGGCGCAACAGTAAATATGGCAGGTGCGGCAGTAACCATTACTGTGCTTACATTAGCAACTGTCCATACGCTTGGCATTCATGTTGACTTTGCGACAATGGTTATTTTATCAGTTGTTGCTACAATTTCAGCTTGTGGTGCTTCGGGTGTTGCAGGTGGTTCTTTACTTTTGATTCCGGTAGCTTGTAGTCTATTTGGTATTTCAACAGAAATTGCTATGCAAGTTGTAGCGGTTGGTATGATTATCAGTGTATTGCAAGACTCTACAGAAACAGCCCTTAACTCATCTACAGATGTATTATTTACCGCAGCTGTAGATATTCGCTCTAAGCAAGCGTCTTAAGCAAAATGCCATTTCAACGCCTACCAAACTGGTTCCAACTTGGAGCCTTTTTGCTGGCATTTAATGCCGGAATGATTAATGTCTTAGGATTAATTACTCTTTTGCATCAATCTATTTCACATATGACTGGCAACGTTAGTATGCTGGCTATGAGTTTGGTAGAGTGGCAACCAGAACATATCATTTTTTTACTTCTGGTGATTATTTGTTATGTTTGCGGTTCATTTTATAGTGGTTTTATTTTAGGTAGCAGTCATTTTCGACTAGGTCGTCGTTATGGCTTACCTTTGAGCCTTGTTGCCTTATTCATTTTCCTTTGCTGGCTATTGCTTCCTTATTTTCCACGCTATGGATTATTATGGGCTTGTACGGCAATGGGGTTACAAAATGCGATGGTAAGCCACTACAAAGGAACGATTATTCGCACTACTCATCTATCTGGTGTGCTGACTGATATTGGTTTAGCACTTGGATATAAAGCCAGGGGCTTAATTGTAGAAAATCGACGTATTGTTTTACATTTACTTATTCTTGCTGGCTTCCTGTTGGGTGGAATTGTTGCCGCTTCAGTACATCCATATTTGAAACTACAATCATTTTTATTGCCAGCAATTTTAAGCTTAGCCTTAAGTATTTCTTACTGGATAGTTTATCTCTATAGTACTTCAACTTCACACAAGGACTAAGACATGGTTAAAAATGCCTTACAAGCACAGCTATTAAAAGCTGGTTTAGTTGATAATAAAAAAGCAAAAAAATTAACAAAGCAAGCTCATCACGAACAGCGTCTTGGACTAAGTAATGAGGCTGAAATCAAAGCAAATATTGAAAAAGCTCAACAAGAAAAGTTAGCTAAAGATCAAGCTTTAAATTTAGAAAAACAGAAACAGCTTGAAGAAAAAGCACTTAAAGCATCAATCATCCAGATGATTAAGCAGCACAAGATTACTGATTTTGCTGGAGATGTGGCTTATCAATTTATTGATGAAAATAAAATCAAAAAAGTGTATCTATCTCAGCAAGTTTATAATGCACTTGTTGCAGGTAGCCTAGTTATTGCTAAAGATCAAGATCAATACGCCTATCTTCCAAAAGCTTTAGGTGAAAAAATTGATCAAAAAATGCAAGGCTTCATTTTGATTAATAATGCTGAGAAAAACGAACAAGCCACTGATGAGGAAGATCCATATGCAGCATATGTTATTCCAGATGACTTAATGTGGTAATACGATACTTAGGCCTTTATGACCCAAATCTAAAGGCCTTTTCTAATATGTGTAGCTGTAATAATTTAACAGATGTTCAAAATACTAATAAAAAATACTTAAAGAATAAATTCCTTCACCCTTTATCTATTAATCTCGATATAATAAATAATATTTTTAGTCCTCGCGACGTTCTTGAAGATTTCTTCGAGTCTCCATTTTTGCGTCATGTATTAATTTAAGACGTACAACATTATCAGTTCATGTGTATTTGCATATATTCACAAGATCGAAACCCTAAGTGATATTGATCTAACTGACTTTTTGCAAATTAAATTGCAAAGATTTAATTAAGTGGCTTTTGTGTCAAAGGTAGTAATTCATGCTGAAGTGGTTTGAAAAACTTGTAGATCCCTACCCAACTAAAGGTTTAGATGAACCTTTACCGACTCGTTTTTTTCCATTTGTTTGGCAAGCTACGGAAGGCCTACGCCCTTACTTATTCTTACTTATTCTTTTTACAGCAGGTGCTGCAAGCTTTGAAGCCTTACTTTTTTCAAAGATTGGACAACTCGTAGACTGGTTAAGTAAAAGTCATCCAGAAAGCTTTTTAAGTCAGCATGCTACTGATTTACTCATTTTGATTGGTGTTTTATTTACCAACATCTTTTTTGTAAATATTCAATCTATTATCAAACATCAAATTTTATATAGTACCTTCCCAATGCGTTTGCGCTGGCGTTTCCATAATCTTTTATTGAAACAAAGCTTGGACTTTTTCCATAATGACTTTGCAGGACGACTTTCTGCGAAGGTTATGCAAACAGCGTTAGCAATCCGTGAGTTCTGGATTATTTTGGGTGACATGTTGGCATACGTCAGCATTTACTTCATTACAGTCAGCATTGTTCTTGGCGCAATTTCACCAATTTTACTTATTCCACTTTTAGTTTGGTTAAGCCTATTTTTATTAAGCGCATGGTTCTTTATCCCCCGCTTAAGTAAAGTTTCTCAGCAACAAGCCGATGCTAGAGCGATCATGACGGGCCGTGTAACAGATGCATACACCAACATCCAAACGGTAAAACTATTTGCCCATGCTGGTCGTGAAAGCCAATACGCAAAAGCATCTATGAAAGAGTTTATGACTACAGTCTATGCTCAAATGCGTTTAGGTACCCTCTTTGAAGTCAGCATCAATATGTTGTCTGCTGTTTTGTTTGTAGGTGTAATTGGTACCTCTGTTTGGCTATGGACCCAAGGTTTAGCAGCATTAGGTGTAATTGCAGCAACTACTGCAATGATTTTAAAACTTAATAGTATGGCTGAATTTATGATGTGGCATATGTCAGCCTTATTTGAAAATGTTGGAACCATTCAAGATGGTATGCAAACATTAGGTAAAAAAATCAATATTCAAGACAAACCAGATGCAAAACCACTTGCAGTGACCAAAGGTGAGATTGTATTTAAAGATGTAAGCTTTGCTTATAACAATAAAAATGTGATTGATCACTTCAACTTGCATATTAGAGCAGGCGAAAAAATAGGAATTGTGGGCCGTTCTGGCGCAGGAAAGTCTACGCTGATTCAGTTGCTTTTACATTTTTACCATCTTAAGCAAGGTGCCATTTTAATTGATGGCCAAAACATCGAAGATGTAACTCAAGATAGTCTAAGAGCTAATATTGCTTTAGTTACTCAAGATACGTCTTTATTACATCGCTCAGTTGCAGAGAATATTAAATATGGTCGCCCTGATGCATCTGATGCAGACATGGAGAATGCTGTAAATAAAGCCAAAGCTGCTGAATTTATTCCGCAATTGGTTGATTTAAAAGGACGTAGTGGTTATAACGCTCAAGTAGGTGAACGTGGTGTTAAACTTTCTGGTGGTCAAAGACAGCGTATTGCCATTGCACGTGTATTCTTAAAAGATGCTCCTATTCTTATTTTAGATGAAGCAACTAGTGCATTAGACTCAGAAGTTGAAGCAGCAATCCAGTCAAGTTTAAATGACCTGATGGTTGATAAAACCGTTATTGCAATTGCACACCGTTTATCTACTATTGCACAAATGGACCGTTTAATCGTTCTTGATGAAGGTCGAATTGCTGAGCAAGGAACTCATGAAGAGTTAATTGCGCAAAATGGTATATACGCACAGTTATGGAAACGTCAAACAGGTGGTTTCCTAATTGAACAAAAAGTATTACAGGGTCAAGATTAATGCTTTATTTAGAAGATTTGAAAATTGGTGATCGTTTTATTAGCCGTGAATATGAAATTACCTTAGATGAAATCAAAAAATTCGCAAGCTCCTATGACCCTCAACCCTTCCATATAGATGAAGAACAAGCTAAGCACGATCCAATTTTTCAAGGAATTGCTGCTAGCGGTTGGCATACTTCTGCAATTACTATGCGGTTATGGACGGAATGTATGCCGATTCATGGCGGCCTGATTGGTTCAGAGTCTAGCTTACGGTGGCCACGCCCTACTCGACCAGGTGATAAAATTCATGTGGAAGCTGAAATTTCAGCGATCACACCATCCAAAACAAAATTAGATCGTGGTATTGTAAGTTACGTTACGCAAGCCTTAAATCAAAATGGCGACGTATTACTTATTTCAACAACAAAAATTGTTGTCTTTAAAAAGAATGTTTAAAACATGGTTGATATGATTGTCTAACAGTTTTTATAAACTCAGATTATATTTCATGACAAGATGTGTAAGAAATGCATGTGACAAATTGATGAGAGCAATGGAACGCATATGAAAATTACCTCAGCTCGTCAAGATCAAGGTATTCCGGGTGTCTATGGCTTATTGCTATTAGATGTTGTTTCACGTTGGGGATATAACGATGAAACATTATTTGCTCCATTTCATCTTACGAGTGAGCAACTGGCCGATCCTGATTATCGTATTTCTACACCTGTAGCAAACGAACTGGTTAAACACGCGCTTAATTTAACTGGTGAAACTACTTTGGGGTACCATCTTGGTACTCAAATGCGTATTTCGATTCATGGCTTCATTGGCTATGCAATTATGACAGCCAAAGATATTACAGAAGCAATTGCCCTTGCAGCACGCTTTATTCAACTACGTCTACCTTTTTTACAACTCTATTTTTCAACGTTTGGGCCAAAAGCTACCCTACAATTACAGTGCGACATCGAACTTGAACCTCTACGGACAGAAATCGTTTTAGGTTTGACCATTGGCATCATGAGTATGGCTAAAGCGATTACGGGTATCGAAGATTTAGCTGGTGATGTAGATTTGGACTTTCCTGAACCAGAAGGCTTTGAAAAGTATAGAAATAAACTAAGCAGCACAATTCGCTTCAACCAGCCACATCTGATTTCAAGTTTTGATAAAAAATACTTAGGAATTAAATTAGTTAATGCTGATCCTATCGCAAGTCAGGTTGCTATTAATCAGTGCGAAGCCGAACTTTCCGCTTTAGGTGAGCGCCGTCGCTTAGCAATGCGAGTTCGTGATATTTTAAGTAATTCTGAACAACATTATTTAAGCATTGAAAATGTAGCTGAATGTCTACACATGTCAGACCGCACGCTAAAGCGCCAATTAGCCGCTGAAGGAACTTCATTTTCTACATTGGTTGATGAAGTGCGCTATCGACATGCAACATCTCTACTTTCACGTACAGATTATAGTCTGGAACAAATTGCAGATGAACTTGGCTATTCAGACGTTGCAAATTTTAGCCGTGCTTTTAAACGCTGGAGTGGTCGCAGTCCGAGCAACTGGCGTAAAGACCCATACTTATAATGTTTAAAACTATTGGACACAAGCTTAAGGAGTTACCATGAATCATCCTTCGGAACTGAAGTATGCACGTACACATGAGTGGGTAAAGATTGAGGGTGATCTTGTTATTACAGGGATTACCGATCATGCACAAGATGAACTTGGCGATTTGGTTTACGTTGAAACTCCGGAAGTTGGGAGTAAAGTTACTGCTGGCGAACAAGCTGGTGTGGTTGAATCAGTAAAAACTGCTTCTGACATCCATGCTCCTGTTTCAGGCACTGTAGTAGAAGTAAATACTGACCTTGAAGATGATCCTGATTTTGTAAATGACGATCCATATGGAAAAGGCTGGATTTATAAAATCAAACCAGACAACATTGCAGATGTTGAAAAACTTTTAACAAATGCAGAATATGAAGCTGGCTTATAAAAGATAGCTATAGCTTTTCATATTTAATAAAAACCAGTTTAGTCTTAAACTGGTTTTTTCTTTATCTATTATCTATTCAAAATCTATTCAAAATCTATTCAAATTCAGTTTTACGAATCGGTGACTTCTATGACAAAGCTTGTTGTATTCTCTGGCGCTGGCATGAGTGCTGAAAGTGGAATTAGCACTTTTCGTGACAGTAATGGTCTATGGGAAAATTACGACATCCAACAAGTTGCCACACCTGAGGCATGGCAAAAGAATCCTGCTTTAGTTCAACGCTTTTACAATGAGCGACGTAAAAATATTTTAGAGGCTGAACCTAACGAAGCTCATCAATATATTGCCAAACTACAAGACTACTTTGACGTACAAGTGATTACTCAAAATATTGATGATTTACATGAACGGGCTGGAAGTTCTAACGTTTTACATTTGCATGGAAATATTCGTTTAGCGAAAAGCTCTGGCCCGAATGCACAATTTACAACACAGTTTTACGATATTAATGGCTGGAAGCTAGATTTAGAACAAGACTTTTGCCCAGATGGCTATCCCCTGCGTCCACATGTAGTCTGGTTCGGTGAAGCTGTACCCGCTTATGAAGAAGCAATTCAATTAGTACAAAGTGCAGATATTTTTATTGTGATCGGCTCGACATTAAGCGTATATCCTGTTGCGGCTTTAGTTCATGAAATTTCAAATCAATGTAAAGCCTACTATATAGATCCAAATGCTGATCATCTGCGTGTTCCTCACCAATATGAATTATTAAAGATGTCAGCGACTCAAGGAATGCATAAACTTTTTGCAAATTTAATTAGCTAATTGCTATTTTTAGACACTAAATAAGCCTAACTTGAATAAAAAAAATTATTAATTGAACAAAAAAATGCCGATTTTTTTGACTTTATTCTAAATTTCTATAATTTTTTTTTGACCAATAGCCTATTTATAACTCAATATCGATTTATTTTTTTAGAAAATGACATTTTTTTGCTGAAAAAATTTAAAAGAATAAATATTAAAAAATTATAAGTTATTGATTAATATTACAATTTTATATCTTTAAAATCAATTTATTTTAAGTTACACAATGATACAAAAGTACAATATAAAAATAACAGTGCAAAAAAAATCTTTTGTGGTTGAATCTCAACCTCTTGGATGCCGTACAAGAAAACAGCGACCTGGATTAGGTTACAATCACGGATTATGGATATAAGGACACACATCCATTATGAGTTATTTTGATCCCACCCTCATCATGTTTATGGTGTACATCGTAGCAATGGTACTTATTGGCTTATTTGCCTACCGTGCTACAAGCGACTTCTCAGATTATATTCTCGGTGGTCGTAGTTTAGGCAGTTTCGTAACTGCATTATCCGCAGGCGCATCAGACATGAGTGGTTGGCTGCTCATGGGTTTACCGGGCGCGATTTATCTTTCTGGTTTATCTGAAGCGTGGATTGCAATTGGTCTTATTATCGGTGCTTGGCTTAACTGGCTACTGGTTGCTGGTCGATTACGCGTTCATACTGAAGTCCAAAATAATGCACTCACGTTGCCAGATTATTTTACAAGTCGTTTTGACGATCAGAAAAAAGTACTTCGTATTTTCTCTGCCGTTATCATCTTGGTTTTCTTCGCAATTTATTGTGCTTCAGGCATGGTAGCAGGTGCCCGTTTATTTGAAAATTTATTCGGAATGTCATACACCACTGCTATTTGGCTCAGCGCAATTGCAACCATCAGTTATGTTTGTATCGGTGGATTCTTAGCGATTAGCTGGACAGATACATTCCAAGCTGGCCTAATGATTTTTGCTTTGTTATTAACACCAATCGTAACTTATCTTGCAATTGGCGATACAACACAATTTGTGACACTCATTGAAACTGCTCGTCCACATGCATTCAATATTATTTCAGATTTAAGTGTAGTGGCAGTTTTATCTTCCATGGCATGGGGTTTGGGTTACTTTGGTCAACCACATATCCTTGTACGTTTCATGGCTGCTGACTCTGTAAAATCAATTCCTGCTGCGCGCCGTATTGGTATGACTTGGATGATTTTATGTTTAGCTGGTGCAGTCGGTGCTGGTTTCTTCGGTATTGCTTACTTTGAGCAACACCCTGAACTAGCAGCAGTTGTAAGCAAAAACCCTGAAACAGTATTTATGGAATTGACTAAAATCTTATTCAATCCATGGATTGTAGGTATCATTTTGGCTGCAATTTTAGCAGCCGTGATGAGTACATTGAGCTGTCAGCTTTTGGTATGTTCAAGTGCATTAACAGAAGATTTATACAAAGGTTTCATTCGTAAGAATGCATCTCAGAAAGAGCTTGTATGGGTTGGCCGTGTTATGGTTCTTGCGATTGCTGTTCTTGCGATTGCTCTTGCTGGTAACCCAGACAGTAAAGTTCTTGGCCTTGTTGCTTATGCATGGGCTGGTTTCGGTGCTGCATTTGGTCCGCTTATCATCTTGTCACTATTCTGGAAACGTATGAATTTACAAGGTGCTTTAGCAGGTATGATCGTTGGTGCAGTTGTAGTGATTGGCTGGAAAAATCTTTTCGCAGACACTGGTGTTTACGAAATTATCCCAGGCTTTATCCTTGCATTTATCAGCATCATTGTAGTGAGTCTCTTAACTAAAGCGCCAAATACGACAGTAACTGGCCGCTTTGAAAAAGCAGATGAACTCTACAAAGAAAGCGTATAAGTTATTGAAATAAATCAAAGGGGCTTCGGCCCCTTTATTTATTTTTAGTTTTGATTTTAATTTTTGAAGTATCTTTTACAACTTGCATGACTGGATAACTACGAGTCTCTTTTACCCCTGGTAATTGCCACAGTACCTTCCCCGCAATTCGCCTAAACTCTTCCATGCTGCCACTTCGTAATTTAATTAAAAAATCAAACCCGCCACTCACCATATGGCATTCAACAATTTCAGGATAGTGAACAACAGCATCAATAAACTCATCTAAAACATTGGGTGTTGTCTTGTCTAATAGCACCTCTACGAACACCAAAAAATTTGCATTTAACTTGATTGGATTCAATTTCGCTTCATATCCCAAAATAAAATCATCCTTTGTCAACTTCTGCACTCGAGCCATAACAGCAGTTGGCGACAAGTTAACAAGTTCGGCTAATTTACTATTAGAAATTCGCCCATCTGTTTGAAGAATATCCAAAATTTTTAAATCAGTACGGTCAAGGCTTAATATTGGGCCATTCATCTGAATTTTCCTCTAAAAAATGGGCTAAATATAGTGAGTTATTCGGTGTTTCTTCTGTAATGATAAATTATCTAAACCTCTCTACTCAAGAAGGGAGTATGAGAGTTGCTTGGCGGAAACTGATATGAACACAATGGATACTTTTCATCAAATGGATAAATCTCACCAAGGCTATATCACCGAATTTAACGATAAAAGTGAGTTTGAACAACGCATCAATACAGCTTGGCGACGTGCTGAACCAGAAGCTGTAGAAGAGCTATTACAAGCTGCCGCGGTATCTGATGATTTAGATCATAAAATTTATGACCTAGCTTTTAATCTTGCCAATAATTTACGTGAACGTAAGACCTCTTCGGGCAAAGCAGGTATTGTTCAAGGGTTATTACAAGAATTCTCTCTTTCTTCACAAGAAGGCGTGGCGCTCATGTGTCTAGCCGAAGCTTTGCTTCGTATTCCAGACTCAGCAACACGTGATTTGCTTATTCGAGATAAGATCAATCAAGGTAACTGGAAAGAACATGTTGGTCAAAGCAGCTTAATGTTTGTAAATGCTGCGGCATGGGGCCTCATGTTAACTGGTAAGCTCATGGAAACTCCTAAGCAAACCAGTCTTTCAAGTGTACTTACTGGCCTTTTAGCACGCAGTGGACGTGGCATCATTCGTAAAGCTGTTGACGTTGCAATGCGTATGATGGGTGAACAGTTTGTAACTGGTGAAACCATTGAAGAAGCTGTAGATCATGCGAAAGTACTCGAAGACAAAGGTTTCCGCTATTCTTACGATATGTTAGGTGAAGCAGCCTTAACCGAACATGATGCTGAACGCTACTTTAACGATTATACACAAGCCATTCATGCAATTGGCAAAGCGTCTAATGGTAAAGGTGTTTATGATGGTCCGGGTATTTCAATTAAGCTTTCTGCTTTACATCCTCGTTATCAACGCGCGCAAATTGAACGTGTTCATCAAGAACTTTACGGCAAAGTATTTGAACTCGCTCGTTTGGCTAAAAAGTACAATATTGGCTTAAATATCGATGCTGAAGAATCAGAACGTTTAGAAATTTCTCTTGAGTTACTTGAACGTCTTTGCTTCGAGCCGGAACTTGCGAACTGGAAAGGCATTGGTTTCGTAATTCAAGCTTATCAAAAACGCTGTTTCTTCGTGGTTGATTATATTATTGACCTTGCTAAACGCAGCCAAAAGCGTCTCATGATTCGTCTTGTGAAAGGTGCATATTGGGATAGCGAAATTAAGAAAGCGCAAATCGAAGGTATGGATGACTACCCTGTCTTTACTCGTAAAGTACATACCGATTTATCTTATATCGCATGTGCTAAAAAATTACTTGCAACGCCAGAGTTCATCTATCCGCAATTTGCCACTCATAATGCTCAAACATTGGCAACGATCTATCATTTAGCGGATCCAAGCAAATATTATGCTGGACAATATGAATTCCAATGCTTACATGGCATGGGTGAACCTCTTTATGAACAAGTTGTTGGTCCACGCGAGCAAAATAAATTAGGCGTACCATGCCGTATTTATGCTCCTGTTGGTAACCACGAAACTTTGTTAGCTTATTTAGTTCGTCGTTTACTCGAAAATGGCGCGAATACTTCATTCGTTAACCGTATTGCCGATAAAACACTTAAAGTTGAAGATCTTATCCAGTCTCCAATTTATGATATTCATCACGCAGCTAAGCTTGAAGGTTCAGTTGGTTTAAAACATCCATCAATTCCTCTACCTTTAGATATGTACGGAACACTTCGTAAAAACTCTAAAGGTTATGACTTAGCAAATGACACCCCACTTGCAGCTTTAGATAGCACAGCTCAAGAATTACGTAATCGCATTTGGCAAAGTCATCCATTATTGGCAAATAACGAGTCGTTAGAGCAAGGTCATTCTGTTGCAATTACAAACCCAGCACAAAATGATGAAATTGTTGGTTATGTGCAAGAAGCTGATCTTAAGCATGTTGAAATTGCGCTTAATGCAGCTGAACAAGCTCAATCAGAATGGTCAAATACGCCTAAACAACAGCGTGCTCAATACTTAAAATGTGCAGCTGACCTAATGGAAAGTCGCATTCAAGAATTGATGGTTTTACTTTGCCGTGAAAGCGGGAAAACTTATGCCAATGCCATTGCAGAAGTTCGTGAAGCTGTAGATTTCCTACGTTACTACGCAACTCAAGTTGAGAATCTTCCTGCAAATACAGCTATTCAACCTTTAGGTACTGTACTTTGTATTAGCCCGTGGAACTTCCCTCTTGCAATTTTCTCTGGTCAAATTGCTGCAGCATTAGTCAGTGGTAACTGCGTTATTGCTAAACCTGCTGAACAAACCCCATTAATCGCAGCTCAAGCAGTTCAGATTTTATGGGAAGCTGGTATTCCACATGGTGCTGTACAGTTACTTCCTGGCCGCGGTGAGACAGTCGGTGCTCAGCTTAGCCAAGATAGCCGTATTGATGGCATCATGTTTACTGGTTCGACTGAAGTTGCAAAAATTTTACAGAAAACCGTTGCGAAACGTTTATCTGAAAATGGTCAATCGATTCCTCTCATTGCAGAGACTGGCGGTCAAAATGCAATGATTGTGGACTCATCAGCATTAACTGAACAAGTCGTACTTGATGTTGTAAGTTCTGCTTTTGATAGCGCGGGTCAGCGTTGCTCTGCTTTACGTATTTTATGTGTACAAGAAGACAGTGCTGCAACCGTTATTAAAATGCTTAAAGGTGCAATGCAACAGTTAATTGTAGGTAACCCTGCAATTTTAAAAACTGACATTGGTCCTGTGATTGATGACGAAGCAAAACAGACGATTGATCAACACATCCAAAAAATGAAGTCGAAAGGCTACCCAGTGCATCAGTTGATGTTTGGAGCAACAAGCCAGAATGAACTAGATAAAGGAACCTTTGTTGTACCAACAGCAATTGAACTCCCTAACCTTGATGACTTGCAGCGCGAAGTTTTTGGTCCAGTTCTACACATCATTACCTATAAGTATGGTGAGCTTGAGCAATTGATCTCACGTATTAATGCCAAAGGTTATGGTTTAACAATGGGTCTGCATACCCGTATTGATGAAACCATCCAAACAGTCATTCAACATGCTGAAGTTGGTAACCTTTATATCAACCGTAATATTGTTGGTGCTGTCGTTGGTGTACAACCATTCGGTGGTGAAGGTTTATCTGGTACAGGCCCGAAAGCTGGTGGTCCGCTTTACATGTATCGCTTGATGCAGCAGTGTTCAAACAAAGTATTGGCAACACCATTTGCTATGAAGAATGAGCAAACTGCTTTTGAAGGCTTTAACCGTGAGGTTTATAAGAGCTTACAAAATTGGGCGAAACAGCATTTACCGCAAGCAAATCGTGATATCGAACCATTTGGTGTTGGTAAATTCTATGAGTTACAAGGCCCTACTGGGGAAAGTAACCAATATATTATTTTGCCACGTCATCGTGTTCTTTCTATTGCTGACACAGAACAGAATCAGTTGCATCAATTGCTCGCAATTTTTGCAGTGGGTAGCCAAGCGGCCGTAATGCCAAATAGTCCGTTATTGGCAAAATACAAACAAACATTGCCAAAAGATGTGCTTGCTGCAATTACTACAGTTAAAAACATCTCATCAGATGATTTTGATGCAGTTTTACATCATGGTAACCGTGAAGAGATCTTCTCATTACAGCAAGAGATTGCTACTCGTTCTGGCGCAATTGTTGGTATTACCCATGTTGAGCCGAATGAAACTATTCCACTTGAGCGTTTAGTGATTGAACGTGCAATTAGTGTGAATACAGCTGCAGCTGGTGGTAACGCAAGCTTAATGACAATGACTGATTAATCGATAATTTTCAAAAAAAGCCCAAATCTCAGTATTTGGGCTTTTTTATTTAATAAAGTAATCTATTCCTAAATATATAAATTTTATCAATTCGAGATTCTAATAATGATCTTTTTAGAACCAGAACAGTATCAACAAAGATGCACTCAACTTTTTAATTCATATCAAAAAGAAATTTCCACACTTCTACCATTTGCCAAAATTGAGCATATTGGTTCATCTGCAATACCGAATGCAATTTCAAAAGGTGATTTAGATATTTATATTGAAGTTATACCTGAGCAATTTGAATTCGCAATAGAACAATTAAAAACACTTAATTTTATCGAAAAACAAAATACATTAAGAACACATGAGCTTTGTATGCTCGAATCACTCAACAATGATGATGTGGCATTTCAAATTGTAGTCACGGATTCAGTATTCACATTTTTCTTAGCCTTTAAAAATAAGCTTATAAACTCACCCACGTTGGTTAATGAATATAATCAATTAAAATTACAGTGTAGCCATTTAGACCCCGATCAATATAGAACAATAAAATCAGATTTTATTAATCGTGTTTTAAATTAGCTCTAGTTTAGGTACCTGCTTTCTCTTATGAATATCTGGTTAAAATTGGCTCCTGTAAGTTCAATTTTTTTGATACCATTCACTATTTGATTCTGTCTAAATTTTCTTTGTCTATGACCTCTTCTTATCGTCAACAACTTCAAGCTAAAATTGAACGCATTACTACTCAATTTTCTGAATTTACACCACCTACATTAGAAGTGTTTGAATCACCTGAACAACATTTCCGTATGCGTGCTGAATTTCGTATCTGGCATACAGAAAATGATATGTTCTATGCCATGTTTGAGCGTAACGATGACGACAAGCAAAAAACCGTTGTACGCATTGATGAGTTTCCAATTGCAGATCAAAGCATCAATGATTTAATGCCAAAACTTTTGGAAGAACTCAAAGCTGAACCTAAGCTTTCTAATCGTTTATTTGAGGCTGATTTCCTCGCAACACTTAGCGGCGAAATGTTAGTTACCCTCATTTATCACCGTAAATTGGATCAAGAATGGGAACAAGCCACTAAAGCGCTTGCCGATAAATTAGATATTAAGATTATGGGCCGTAGTCGTGGCCAGAAAATTGTTATTGGCGATGATTTCGTCGTTGAAGAATTCGAACTTTTAAATCGTTCATTTAAATATAAACAAATCGAAAGCAGCTTTACTCAACCTAATGCACAAGTTTGCAAAAAAATGCTGCAATGGGCATGTGACGCAGCTGAAGGATCAAAGAAACACTTATTAGAACTCTATTGCGGTAATGGTAATTTTACGCTTCCACTCTCTTTAAAGTTCGAACGAGTATTGGCTACTGAGCTTGCAAAATCATCTGTTTATGCAGCTCAATGGAACATTGAACAGAATCAAATCGATAATATTCAAGTAGCACGTCTATCGGCTGAAGAATTTACTCAAGCTTATCAAGGTGAGCGCGAATTTCGCCGTCTACAAGAAGCGAATATTGATATTCAAAGCTATGACTTTGACACCGTATTTGTAGATCCACCGCGTGCAGGAATTGATGATGAGACTTTAAAACTTCTACAAGGTTTTGAACGTATTATCTACATTTCATGTAACCTTGACACGTTATATGAAAATTTAAAAACTCTCAGTCAAACTCATCGATTGACTAAATTCGCCTTATTTGATCAGTTCCCTTATACGCATCATGTCGAGTCTGGTGTTTTACTTGAGAAGATTTAAACAAAATCTTTCATTGTAAAGTTTTAAATAAGGAGGCTACATACCTCCTTATTTTTTAACGTTTTATTAGTTAAGTATTTAAATTTTCAAAAAATATCAAGTCATCTATTCGTCATAATTTCGTTTAACTCAAGCATTCCCATCGAAAATTCTCGAGTTCAAGTGGTGGATTTATCACTTATAGAGTCTTGTATTTTATTTTAAATTGGCTATATTTCGAGCTATGTTAGGTTGTATATGAAGGCTCTATGAGTTTTTGGCAAAAGCTGTTCTTGGCAGATCAACAGCATAACGAGCATAAAAACCAAACTGCTTGTGTTGAAAATGACTGCTCATGTAAAACTAATGAACAACTTCTAAGTGCACTTGCACAAGCAACAGATGAAGATGTCATTAAGGGGATTAAAAAAGTTCTTATTTCCCGTGGTTATAGCCGAAAAGAGTTAAATGAACTCACTCAAAAACCGTCTATTCATTAATTAAAAAGCCAGTCTAGTACTGGCTTTTTTATATTTCACTTTACTGCACAATTGGACTCGTCTACCCAACCGACCATTGGTCCCATTTGAAATTGCTGATCATTCCGATTGTTCTTTTGCATATATAAACTAGAAATAGAACCATCGAGATATAAAGCTTGCTCCACCTTAAGGTTTCTTTGAAAAAACTCGGCAAAATTATAGAAATTCACCCTATTTTTCGATATTACAAAGTAGAGTTTATTATCTCGAATACCAACTCCATTACGAATTTTCTTTGATTGAGAGTTTGGTAAAAAAAGGGAATTTATCTTTCCTTCAATAACTAACATTGGCCCAGATTGGGTTGCATAATCAACTTTCAAATTTTGTAGGCTATATTGTTGCGTAGTTAAAACAAAGGCCTGTTTTTTATTCCAAGCTACTACCCCATTCGGCTGTAAAAAGAAATTTCCCAATCCTTTATGCTCATTTAAGGGCTGAACTACCTTAGCTCGTTCAATATACAACCCTACTGGAGAAAATCCTAAATGAAACATCCCCGCATTCATTGCAAAGCTAAGCTGCTCACACTGCTTTAATTGTTCCTCAATATTGTTAAAGCTTTTATAGTATTGCTGATTATTAGGATTCTTTAAAAATAAGCGTAATGCTTTAAAATCGCTGATCGAGATCACATCGTATTGGTCACCTTCCACCGTTTTAATCTGCTGATGCGCTATAGCATATGCAGTCTGAAACAAAAGCCCATACAAAGCTAAGTACCCGACGACCCATTTCATTTAACATCACCTGACATGACATTTTCCCTTCATATTAAGTTCTTAAATTATATACAAGAAATATGAATAGATTGGATATGCATCAAATTCCTTCATTCGACGTAATCAATACACTCCAAATTGCTGATATTGGTTATAATGTTTAGCAGCTTTTCAATAAAAGCCATTTACACTTTATTGGATCAGCGTAAGCATGCAACAACCGAATAAACGCTACCCTTTAGGGGCTCACCTCATCGTAAAGCATCTCGGCTATAGCCATCATGGTATATATGCAGGGAGAGGTCGAGTTATCCATTATTCCGGCTTAGCTCATTTCATCAAAAAACGCCCGATTGAAATCACGTCAATAGATGCTTTCTCGCATGGCAAAAAAATACATATCCGTTCTTATGACAAACCTCGTTATAAAGGAAAGATTGTGGTTCGCCGAATGCGTTCACGTATGCATGAAAACCACTATCATTTGATTATTAATAACTGTGAACATCTATGTAGTTGGGCAATTACCGGTATTGAAAGTAGCACTCAAGTTGAACGTATGATGCATCGTTTAACGACTATTGGCTATGTAAGCTCAATCATGAGCTATATGAATGGTATGATGCTGACCGTTGCAACTACATGTTTTGCTCTGGTGCTTTATATTAAAAAGAAACTGCGCGATCAGGCAAAAAGAAAAGTTCCTACTTACCAGTTTTTAAGAGAAAAATCGCAGAAAAGAAATATCGATCCTTCAGCGCCTTTAGTATTTATAGATCCAGATAAAAAAGAGCCAGTCTAAATAAAAAAGCCCTCATATTTGAGGGCTTTTTAGAAAACTTATAACTTATTTTTTAGCTGCATTAGCGGCAGTTGCTTCTGTCGTAATGTTTACAGTGATCTTATCACCAACGTTCGGTACATAACTTCCTAAACCAAAGTCAGAACGCTTGAATGAAGTTGTAGCATTAAAACCAATCGCTGGAACTTTAGCCATTGGATGCTCGCCCTGCTTGTTTAAAACAGCGTCAAGTACAACTGGCTTAGTTACGCCTTTAACAGTTAAGTCACCAGTAATTTTAAAGTGCTTTTTGTCTTTCGTTTCAACTTTAGTACTTTTAAACGTAATATTTGGATATTTAGCAGCATTAAACCAAGCTTCTTCTTGGAACTCTTTATCTAAAGCAGGTACGTTTGTATTTACACTGCTTAAAGGAATAGTCACATTTACAGATGAGTTTGCTGGTTTAGCATTATCAACTTTAATTACACCTTGGATATCCGAGAAATTGGCGCTTGGGGTAGAGAAACCAAAGTGATTCCATGAGAAAACAGTAGCTGTATGTGTTGGGTCAATTTTGTAGTCTACTGGTGCAGCTAAAGTAACTGAACTAGCCAATGCTACTGCCAAACCGAAGCTTAATGTTTTAAGATGCATTTTTCGTATCCTTTATTGATATAGTCATTAGTGTATACATCAAGTAATTTAATTCACCATTCTTTATAAAACGATATGTTTCATCCATGCAACAATAAAAGCGTTACAGTTATTATTTAAAACTAATATTATAAAGTTTAGATATTCTTCTATTCGAAGCTTCAGATTTATTAATTTTTATTACGATTTTATTGATGAATAACAAGGTAAAACATGGTTGATACAGCCCAAGCACAAAGTACTTCTACCCCATATCGAGTAACTCTTACCGATCCTTCAGGTCATCAATGGTTTGCAGATGAACCGACTGATAAAGGTGGACAAGATACAGCTCCGAACCCGTTTCAGCTTTTATTATCCGCTTTAGGAGCTTGTACCACCATTACTTTAGAAATGTATGCGAATCTTAAAGGTATTAAGCTTGAGCATGTTCAAGTGGATTTAGCATTAAACCCTAATGGCGAACCTGAAAAAGGCCAAAATAATATTGAACGGAAAATCACACTCAAAGGCGAGTTTACTGAAGACCAACATAAGCGATTACTAAAAGTTGCAGAGAATTGCCCTATTCATAAGTTATTAACCTCTCAGATTAATATCCAAACAGAACTCACTATTTAACTTCTCAAATAAAAAAAGCGCTCTATCTAGAGCGCTTTTTTACACTACTTTAATATTTAAGCAGTTAATTCTTTTACCGCTGCAACAACAGCTTCAGTAGTAATACCAAAGAATTGGAACAAATCTTTTGCTGGTGCAGACTCACCATAAGTTGTCATACCAATTACTTTGCCATCAAGACCAACAAACTTCCACCAATAGTCAACATGAGCCGCTTCAACAGCAACACGCGCACGAATATGAGCTGGTAATACTGCTTCACGGTATGCAGCATCTTGCTTCATAAACTCTTCTGCACATGGCATAGAAACTACACGCACACCTTCAAGTTGTGCATAAGCTTCCATTGCTAAAGAAATTTCAGAACCAGTTGCAATAATAATTGCTTTTAATTCGCCTTTTTCTTGAGCAAGTACATAACCACCTTTTGCAGCGTTTTGAATTTGCTCTTCAGAACGTGTTTGGAATGGTAAGTTTTGACGAGAGAAAATAAGTGCTGTAGGACCATCTTTACGTTCTAAAGCAGATTTCCAAGCAATTGCAGTTTCTACAGTATCCGCAGGGCGCCATGTATTTAAGTTAGGTGTACCACGTAATGAAGCAATTTGTTCAATCGGTTGGTGAGTTGGACCATCTTCACCCAGACCGATTGAGTCATGTGTATAAACATGAATTACACGTTGTTTCATTAATGCAGACATACGTACTGCATTACGTGCATATTCCATAAACATTAAGAATGTTGCAACGTAAGGAACGAAACCGCCATGTAATGCAACACCATTAGCGATTGCAGTCATACCGAATTCACGTACGCCATAGTAGACATAGTTACCAGCTGGGTTTTCTTGAACACCTTGGCAACCTTTCCAAAGTGTTAAGTTAGAACCTGCTAAGTCAGCAGAACCACCTAACAATTCAGGTAATAAAGGACCAAATGCTTGTAATGTATTTTGGCTTGCTTTACGTGTTGCGATTGTCTCGCCTTTCGCATTTGTTTCATGAATGAAAGCATCTGCTTGCGCTGCAAATTCTGCTGGTAAGTCACCACTGATACGACGAAGTAACTCAGCCGCTTCAGTTGGATATTTTGCTTGATATTGTGCAAATACAGCATTCCAAGCCGCTTCAGATTCACTACCTTTTGCTTTTGCATCCCATGCAGCATATACGTCAGCAGGAATAACAAATGCTTCTTCGTTCCAACCTAATGCTTCACGAGTTAAAGTAATCTCATCTTTACCTAATGGCGCACCATGACAGTCTTCTTTACCCTGCTTATTTGGTGAACCTAAACCAATAATCGTTTTACACATAATGATTGTTGGTTTTTGAGTTTCAGCTTTTGCTTCGATTGTCGCTTGACGAATCGCATCAGTATCATGACCATCTACACGAAGAACTTGCCAACCATAGGCTTTGAAACGCTCTTCTGTATCGTCGCTGAACCAGCCTTCTACTTCACCATCAATTGAAATGCCATTATCATCATAATAAGCAATCAATTTACCAAGTTGTAATGTGCCAGCTAAAGAACATACTTCGTGAGAAATACCTTCCATTAAACAGCCATCACCTAAGAAACAGTAAGTGAAATGGTCAACAACTTTTAAATCATCTTTATTAAATTGAGCAGCCAATGTTTTTTCTGCTAAAGCAAAACCAACAGCATTAGCAATACCTTGACCTAAAGGACCAGTTGTCGTCTCTACACCCGGTGCATAGCCATATTCAGGATGACCAGGAGTTCTAGAATGCAATTGACGGAACTGTTTTAAATCTTCAATTGAAAGATCATAACCTGTTAAATGAAGCAAAGCGTATTGCAACATTGAGCCATGGCCATTTGATAAAACGAAACGGTCACGGTTTGCCCATTGTGGATTTGTTGGGTTGTGATTTAAAAACTCACGCCAGACGACGTCAGCAATATCTGCCATCCCCATTGGAGCACCTGGATGCCCTGAGTTTGCTTGTTGCACAGCATCCATTGCCAATACACGAATTGCATTTGCAATACGACGTTCGTTTAAAGGGGTCGTCATAGATCAGAATCCAATTTTAATAGATTGATGAAAAGAAGAAGATGAATAACCATTCAATGCCGCTATATTGTCTTAAAAAAAAGGCTTAGGGTAAACCCCAACACGATATATTTCTTTATTTTTAACCGTTTCTTGGTTACACAAAAAACATTTGAATCTTTAAGTTATACAAAACAGTGTTCATTTTTCTGTACAATCACTAAATGTAAGAACATTAATCTTGTTAGCTTTTGATATATAGATAAAATAATTAGCTAATCTTGTATGCGTTGATCATATTTCTTTACTTTAAAATTCAAATTCTGATATTTAAGTTTTTTATTAAGTTATATGTTTAAAAAACACACTAGCAACAAGTTGTTAAAATATAAATACTTTAAATTAAAGCTTTCTATATCAATTTTGCTAATACACTTATCAATTAAAACACACTATAAATGAAATAAATTCATGCTTTTTAGTCAGTATGAACTGGTCCTCAAGCTCAAGTCGATGTAACATATTATGTCTTTTGAAATAACCAAGATAGGACTTTCATGCGCGAGTACGCTGTTTTTACCTCGGAATCTGTAAGCGAAGGTCATCCCGATAAAATGGCCGACCAAATTAGCGACGCTATTTTGGATGCAATCTTAAAAGAAGACCCATACGCACGTGTTGCTTGTGAAACACTGGTAAAAACAGGCGCTGTTGTACTTGCTGGTGAAGTAACAACGACTGCTAATATTGATGTTGAAGCTGTTGTTCGTAATACTGTTAACGGTATTGGTTATCACCACTCTGATCTTGGCTTTGATGGATCAACGTGTGCTGTAATCAATATGATTGGTAAACAATCTCCTGAAATTGCTCAAGGTGTAGACCGTCAAAAACCAGAAGATCAAGGTGCTGGTGACCAAGGCCTAATGTTCGGTTATGCAAGCCGTGAAACAGACGTGCTTATGCCTGCGCCGATTTCTTATGCTCACCGCTTAATGGAGCGTCAAGCTGAACTTCGTCGTTCAGGTGCCCTTCCATGGTTACGCCCAGATGCAAAAAGCCAAGTTACTTTTGCCTATGAAAATGGCAAGCCTGTACGTCTAGATGCTGTTGTTTTATCTACTCAGCACGATCCTGAAATTTCTCAAAGCCAGCTTAAAGAAGCAGTTATTGAAGAAATTATCAAACCGATCATCCCTGCTGAAATGTTCCATGCAGCTACTAAGTTCCACATTAACCCAACAGGTATGTTCGTTATTGGCGGCCCTGTAGGTGACTGTGGTTTAACGGGTCGTAAAATTATTGTTGATACATACGGCGGTATGGCTCGTCACGGCGGTGGTGCTTTCTCTGGTAAAGATCCATCTAAAGTTGACCGTTCTGCTGCTTATGCTGGTCGTTATGTTGCAAAAAATATTGTAGCCGCTGGTCTTGCTGACAAATGTGAAATTCAAGTGAGTTACGCAATTGGTGTAGCAGAACCTACTTCGATTTCAATTAATACCTTTGGTACAGCAAAAGTTTCTGATGAGTTGATTATTCAACTTGTACGTGATCATTTCGATTTAAGACCGTTTGGTATTACTCGTATGTTGGATCTTCTTCAACCAATGTACAAACAAACCGCGGCTTATGGTCATTTTGGTCGCGAAGGTTCTGACTCTGCATTTACTTGGGAAAAAACTGATAAAGTTGATGCCCTTAAAGATGCTGCTGGCCTCTAAAATAAAATCGTAAAAAAGCCCGCCATTGAGCGGGCTTTTTTATTTATAGTTCAAATTTTATGGTATGTAGGGTTTAATCTTCTAGCAATCATCCTTGACGCCATATCATTTGTAGTTGTAATCAAAATCTATTGTCTTGTCGTTTTATCATCCTGATTTAATACATCCAGTAAAGTTGACTGCGTTGGAGTATCTTGATGGTTCTGGATATAAATATGGACAACTTTAAATACAACGACAACAGCTAGACAAGCCATCACACAAAACATCCATAAGCCATACGGGCTTCGAATATGTTGTGAACCACAATATGGACATGATTTATCAGTTGATGCCACAACTTTGTCGCAACACGCACAATGGTATTGATATAGCATAGGTAACCCTCCTTCCCTCATTTCAACCGTTGTTGTTTTAATAGGTTTGCTATATTTTTTAATTTATACATCCTTTATATTTATCCTATGTGAAATGAATAGATAATTCAATCTGGATGAACAATTGAGTCAATTAAAAAATATTAATTAAAAACATATATATAAGTTAAATATTATTTTTATAGGACTATTTTTCTTATTTTGATATTTTGCCAAATTTGTTAAAATAAGCGAATAATCTCACATTTTAGGCAAATGCATGTCACATACAAAGCTCATTAATAAAGGTGGCTTTCGCGAACGAGCCAACCGAAGCCGAGGTTATCAACAATCTGAGAATAAGCAAACAGCCTTAGCTTCAAACAAATACCAACCTCAAACAAAACCACAAGAAAGCCCAACTGAAGTGGCTCAAACAGATTCTGTTGTGACTGAACATCTAACTAAATAATTTATATTTTCTTAAAATAAAAAAGGCCTAAACTTTAGAGGTTTAGGCCTTTAGATAAGGTATTTATTAATCCTTATTTTTATGTTCAATTTTCTTGTGATCTGGAGTGACTTCTCGCGCTTCTCCGTCAATAATGCTTGAATCACGGTATTGACCTTGGCTACCACCACCTTGTTGATTCTGCATATCTTGCATTTGGCGCATTAGATCAGCAAATGGATTTTGCCCACCCATATTACCGCCCATACCACCCATCATTTTATCCATCATAGCTTGTTGGCGTTTTGCAAGAGTTCTCATGGCTATATTACGGAAAGCAGTTTGAACACCAGGGATCAAAATTAAAACCGCTAACACATCAGAAACAAGGCCTGGCAACATTAATAAGAAACCTGCAAAAGCATAAGCAAGTTTTTTAGTTACTGTTGGGTCATTACCGAGTTGGCCAGTCATCTGCATTTGCTGTAATTGAGGCATAATACCAGCAGTACTTCTGCGAATAAGCCCCAAACCAATAAAGAAAGCAAGAATGAACCAAAAGAACACATACCATCCACTGATGAACTGTGCTACGCCAATCCATACGGCAATTTCAACAATCGCGCCCAGAACTACAATAAGAAGTAAATTCATGTAAAACTTTATCTATCTCAAAAAGAAAATTCATTGCAGTTTATTTGCCCCAACCCTATCGAAACAGCCAGAGTCTGCAATACTAGAGTACATTTGATTTTAACTCGATAAAAACAAACATGCTTTATTATTAATGAGTGCTGTATCAAGTTTATCAAGTGCGACTTCAATTAGATTTTAATTTTTTTACTCTAGTTAAACGAAAAGTCCTTCAAGAAAGCAGTTTTTTAGTCTAGTTGAAAACTTAGGTTCTTAGAAAAATTGGATATATTCCTTTATTTATATAGTTGTTTTATAAAATTTTAAAAAGTAGTGCATAGATATAGAATTTCCTAAATCACTTACATTTTCTCTATCTAAAAGTACCTCTATTCAAGTTAAATTAAAGAATAATTCTTTTAAACCCACATAAACTCATGACTAAAAAAGCTCTTTTCTTTGCCATTGGTACGATGTTTTTGTCGGCATGTTCTTTTAATACCGTACAACAACATCAAATACAGTCAATTTCTACCAATAAAAACTCAGAGAAAATTAAATCATTGTTTGAACAAGCACAAACTGAAGGTGTTTTAGTTATAAAACGTGGGCAAACAGAGGAAATCTATGGCAATGATCTTAAAAGATCATCAACCGAATATGTTCCCGCCTCTACCTTTAAAATGTTAAATGCTTTGATAGGACTTGAGCATCATAAAGCAACACCAACTGAAGTGTTTAAATGGTATGGGCAAAAGCGTTTATTTCCCGATTGGGAAAAAGACATGACCTTAGGTGATGCTATGAAAGCTTCTGCTATTCCAGTTTATCAGGAACTAGCTCGACGAATTGGCCTTGATCTTATGTCTAAAGAGGTAAAACGCATTGGTTTCGGTAATGCTGATATTGGTTCAAAAGTAGATGATTTTTGGCTTGTTGGTCCACTTAAAATTACACCTCAACAAGAAGTACGGTTTGCTTATAAATTAGCCAACAAAACTCTTCCCTTTAGCAATAATGTACAAGAACAAGTTCAATCTATGCTGTTCATTGAAGAAAGAAATGGACGAAAAATTTATGCCAAAAGTGGTTGGGGATGGGATGTGGATCCTCAAGTGGGTTGGTTTACAGGCTGGATCGTTCAACCTCAGGGAGAAATTATAGCTTTCTCACTTAATTTAGAAATGAAGAAAGGCATACCTAGTTCTATTCGAAAAGAAATTGCTTATAAAGGATTAGAGCAGCTAGGTATTTTATAGTTTAGACTCTTTAGCCGGGTTCATATTTCACATTATAAACCAGGCTATTGCTTAAACTTGAAATTTGAAAGCTTTATTGTTTATCCATCAACTGGGGTATGCGGTGTATTTAAATTTAACTGATAGAAAGCAGCATCTAACCATTGGCCAAACTTAAAACCGACTTGCTTAAAAGTACCTGCATGAATAAAGCCCATTTTTTCATGCAAACCAATACTTGCTTGGTTGGTTGCATCAATACAGCCTATCAATACATGTAAGTCTGCCTCTTGAGCACGCTTAATCAATTCTTGCATTAAAATTTTGCTTAATCCGCCGCCACGATGTTCATGATGAATATAAATACTATGTTCGACCGTATATTTGTAGGCAGGAAAAGCTCTAAAAGTTCCCCAACTTGCAAAACCTAATAACTTGTTTGTCTCATCTACAATACCAATGACAGGAAAACCATTTTCTCTTTTAACCGCGAACCAGTTTTTCATTGACTCTTCAGAGCGCGGCAAATAGTCATACAAAGCGGTAGAATTGATAATTGCTTCATTCAAAATATCTAATATAGCCTTTGCATGTGTAGCTTCATGACAATCGATTAAACGTAAATTTGGATTAAGATTTTTAATCATGAAGATTCCTTAAGAATAGAGACGAGCTCATTACATACAACTAAAATATATCGAGCAGCTTTAGAAGAAGGATTGCTATATATGATCGGTTGATCTAATTGCATCGCCAAACAATCCCCCTCTTGTAAAGCATAAAAGTTTTCACCCAATTGAATATCAATTTGCCCCTCTATTACCCAAATTTGCTGTAATACAACTTTAGAATTCGTACTTGTTTCATAAGTAACTCGGGACTGGGCTGGAAATTCAATTTCAACGATCTGAAATGGAGATTTCCAATTTGGAGGCGAAACTTGACGGCGAATATATCCCGTTTCTGGATCTTTCCATTCTGCTTGTTGAGTACGCCGTACCATAGGTTGAGGCGATTGAGTATTCTGGGGCGAATCAAATAGCTGAGTCAAAGGCACCCCTAAACCATTTGCTAGCTTTTCAAGAACAACAGCTGTAGGGCTCGCTTCTCCTCTTTCAATGAGTGAAATTGCAGAACGGCTTACCTGACATCGACTAGCAAGAATATCTAGGGTATATCCACGCGCTAGACGTATTTCACGCACTTGCTGCGCAATGCGGATATTAATATCTTCCATCTACCGATAAACTTTAATTCCAAAATTATAGATAAGTATTCCATTAAAATAGAATTACATCAAATGATTTTAAAGATATAAATTAGTTCGATAAAAACCGAAAAATAACCATTCATCGCAGCATTCTTTAAATTACGCATGCAGAACCTTTTTGGCTATGTAACAATACTCTCTAAACTATTTATATAAGTATTCACATGGCATTGATTATTGGTATTGATCCGGGTTCACGCTTAACAGGTTATGGAATCATTGAAAAAGATGGTAGTAAACTGCGTTTTGTTGATGCCGGTACAATCCGAACAGAAACTCAAGAAATGCCAGAGCGCTTAAAACGTATTTTTGCTGGCGTTGAGCGAATTGTGAAATTCCATGGTCCAACTGAAGCTGCGGTTGAGCAAGTCTTTATGGCTCAAAACCCAGACTCTGCCTTAAAATTAGGACAAGCCCGTGGTGCTGCCATAGCCGCATTAGTGAATTTAGATTTACAAGTTGCAGAATATACTGCCCGTCAAATTAAGCAGTCTGTGGTTGGTTATGGCGCTGCCGATAAAGAACAAGTTCAAATGATGGTCATGCGATTACTTAATTTGACGATTAAGCCTCAATCCGATGCAGCCGATGCTCTTGCTGCTGCCATTTGCCATGCTCATGCATCGGGAAGTATGAGCAAACTGTCTGTTTTAAATGCTTTAGGTGGTATGGCACGTGGGCGAAGTCGTTCTAGCAGTCGCAGACGTTAAAAATTTATTGATTTACGACTTGAATAATTGCCTGATTCATCTCAAAAGCCTGCAAGCCACGCATACCATTTTTAGCTAAAAGGTCTCCTGCTTGTGCATGAAGGGTAACAATCTCATGTAACGCAATATCTTGGTGGAATTGGGCTTTCAAGCTTGCAAGCATTCCTGCTAACACATCTCCCATTCCACCGGTTCCCATACCAGCATTACCTTGCGTACAGATATACAAATTATCTTCTAAAATTAAGCTACCCGCTCCTTTAAGTACCCACTGGCCTGCATATTTTTGTTGTAAGGCATAAATTGCAGCAATTCGGTCATTTTCAATTTGCGCTGTAGAGCAACTAAGTAAAGTAGCAGCTTCACCAGGATGAGGTGTGGCATAAATATGTGTATTTAACTTTTCAGGCTGCTTAGCCAGAAACCATAAAGCATCTGCATCTAAAACAACTTCTAGGCGTGTACTCTGATTTAACAAATTAAACCATTGTTGGTAAATCTGCTTTGCCCAATCGTCACGGCCTAATCCCATTCCAAAGCAGACTGCATCGACCTGAGATAGAATCTCTTTAATATTGTTTTCATCTAAAGCATTAATATCACGAAGCATAATATTAGGTGCCCGCGACAAAATGGCCTGATGGTGGTTGCGATGACAAACCACTGTCACTTTGCCTGCACCCGCATGAAAGGCAGCTTCAGCAGCCATAATAACTGCACCGCCCATTTGCTCATGTCCACCCACCACTAAAACATGCCCATAACTTCCCTTATGGCCAAATGCCATACGCTGAGGAAGTTTAATGTTTGTAGGTGACAAATAAGCTAAGGGTTTCAACTCGTGGTCTGTAGGAATTAAATTAATTAAATGAATTTCCCCCGCATATTCTTTTCCTTGTCCTGTAAACAATCCTGCTTTAAGACCTAAAACAGTGAAAGTATGATCAGTTCTCACTGCGCAAGGTAAGACTTGCCCTGTATTTGCTTGTAAGCCACTCGGTATATCAACTGAAATTTTTAGACCAGATTGTTCATTAAACTTTTGAATTACTTGTTGCCAATCTATATTTAATTCTCGGTTTAAACCTATGCCAAATAAAGCATCAATATGACAATCAAATGTTCTTTTAATATCAAAATTTGGATGAATTTGGGCTTTCATTTCTCTAGCAAATTGCGCTGCACAATGTAAATCGGTTGACTCACCCAATTGAGCTGCAAAGATTTCAACATGAAATCCAGCTTGTTTCAGATAAGTTGCTATAAAGTAACCATCACCTGCGTTATTGCCTTGTCCGCACCAAATAGCAATATTCTTAATAGCCCGATCTTTAAAAAGCTCAATAAGTTGCTGTGCAATTGACCAAGCCGCTTGCTGCATTAAACCTAATGAGGAGTTTTGCGCAGCAAACCAGCGCCGCTCCCATGCTCGAATATCATCGCTATGGTAAACTACCGCCTGCATATTATTATCCTCTTGCATTTTGGTTTATGACATCTTCCGACACATCACGCATCGCAGTGCAACAAATTGATCCACATGAATTAAAAGCATGGATCAAAGCTCAAGCATTAGACTTGGGTTTTGCTGATTGTGTCATCGCAAAACCAGATGCTCAAGAGCAAATGCCACGTTTTTTAGAGTATCTTGAACGTGGTTATCATGCAGACATGACCTATTTAGAAGAAAATCTAGAAAAGCGAGCTGATCCAACACTATTAGTGCCTGGTACAAAAAGTATTATTTGTGTCCGCATGAATTATCTTGTGGAATCTCCAAAGCCTCGATATGTACCTTTAGAGCCTAATTCTGCCATTATCGCCCGCTATGCACGTGGCCGTGATTACCATAAAGTCATGCGTGGTAGATTGAAAACGCTAGCAACACGAATTCGTGAAAAAGTTGGTGACTTTGAATCTCGTCCTTTTGCAGATTCGGCGCCTATTTTTGAAAAATCATTAGCCGAAAGTGCTGGAATGGGTTGGACAGGTAAACATACTTTGCTCATTCATAAAAAGTCAGGTTCTTTTTTCGTATTAGGTGAGCTATTTACATCACTCGATTTACCTTTCGACGAGCCTGCAACAGCACATTGTGGTTCTTGTAGCGCTTGTATTGATATTTGCCCGACGCAAGCAATTGTCGAGCCTTATATGTTAGATGCAAGACGTTGTATCGCTTATTTAACTATCGAATATAAAGGAATTATTGCTGAAGAATTACGTGCAGGTATTGGAAACCGAATATTTGGTTGTGATGACTGCCAGTTAATTTGTCCTTGGAATAGCTTTGCCAAAACAGCATCTATTTCTGATTTTAATCCTAGACATGGGTTAGATAATATTAGTCTGCTTGATATCTGGCAGTGGGATGAAGCCACTTTTTTAGCCAATACGGAAGGTAGCCCTATCCGCCGGACAGGTTATCAATCATTTAAACGTAATATTGCAATCGGATTAGGAAATGCTACTTATTCAAAAGAAATTGTAGATCAACTACAAAATGGCAAAAATTTACATGACGAAATCGTCAATGTGCATATTGATTGGGCAATTGAACAGCAACTTAATCAACTTCAGCTATCAAATTAAAAAAATGATGTTTTTTGCCCTATAGCTTTAATACGAATTCTGTATGATTATGTATAGTGAATTAATGCCATCATCATGGATATGACAATGACTCTACGTAATGATTGGAATCGTGAAGAAATCCAAGCTTTATATGAACAACCTTTTTTGGATTTAGTTTTCAAGGCTCAGCAAGTACATCGTGAGCACTTCACTGCCAATTCAATTCAGGTCAGTACCCTTTTATCTATTAAAACGGGTAAATGTCCTGAAGATTGCAAATACTGCTCACAATCGGCACATTACGAATCAAAACTAGAAGCAGAAAAACGTATTGCTGTTGAAAAAGTGATTAGTGAAGCAAAAGCTGCAAAAGATTCAGGTTCTTCACGTTTTTGTATGGGTGCTGCTTGGCGTAACCCACATGAGCGCGATATGCCTTATGTGTTAGAAATGGTACGTGAAGTTAAAGCATTAGGTATGGAAACCTGTATGACTTTAGGCATGCTTAACCAATCTCAAGCAGAACGCCTAAAAGTTGCTGGTTTAGATTACTATAACCACAATTTAGATACATCTCGTGAGTATTATTCTCACATCATTAGTACTCGTACTTTTGATGACCGTTTAAATACCCTTGATTATGTTCGTCAAGCCGGTATGAAAGTTTGTAGTGGCGGTATTGTGGGTTTAGGCGAAACTCGTGAAGACCGAATTGGTTTATTACATGAACTAGCTACCCTACCAATTCATCCTGAATCTGTGCCAATCAATATGCTTGTTCCTATTGAAGGAACACCTTTAGCTGATGTTGAAAAGCTTGATGTTATTGAGTGGATTCGTACTATTGCTGTAGCGCGTATTATCATGCCGCATAGTTATATCCGTCTCTCTGCGGGCCGCGAATCATTAAGTGATTCAGACCAAGCATTAGCATTTATGGCGGGTGCAAACTCATTATTCTCTGGTGATAAACTACTAACCACACCAAATGCTGGTGAAGGTAAAGACCAAGCTTTATTTAATAAACTAGGTTTAACGGCTGAAAAACCAAAGCCAACAGTTGCTGATTTATCAGTAGATGCAATGAGTGCTTAACTCAAATTAAAAAATTTAAAAGCCCTGATGATTCAGGGCTTTTTTCATTTATATAGAAGTTACTAATATTCCGTAAGTAGCATTCAGAAAGGTTCCAACTCGAATAATATCTTTTCCTGCTGCATGCGTTACTGTGAATTCTTGGCTCAACACATCAAAATTAAAAGAATCAAAAACATCTTGATGATGTAAAAGCCAAGTCACCGTATCTGCTACATTATCATCCACAATATAAGTTAAGGCCTTAAAGTCTTTACTCATAAATAACTCTTAAAAATAAATTTTATGAATTTTATATGAGTTCACTCTACCTTAAAAGAAAATCTAAGCTGCTTTAGGATTTACTAACGAATGACCTGACAATAGACTTGCCAAGGCTTGAGGTGTAAATTCTAAAGAAAGCACATGATTTTTGAGATTGACTGAATGCTTACTAATTAATGGAAGTAAGCCATCTTCTGTTTCAAAGACATATTCATCTGCAATATTTAAGATACCTTCAAGGTTCGTCGTACTTGAAGCAAGATCATGGCTAAAGATGTCATAAATCGTTTGCAAGTTAAACGTTGTTTGCTGCTCCGTCGGATGCTTGATGAGATAATCCTTTAAAAATAAAACTAATTTATGAGCAAAGAAAAAGTAATTAGGTTTATAGCTATACTTCATAGTATTCATGGAACTGAACTCCAGATTATCTTTTATTGAATTACAACTAAAACAGTAGGAATTAAACCTTAAAAAATTCTTAAAAAATTAAATATATTTATAAGATATACACAAAACAATTTTATCATTCAAAAACAATAACTTAATCAAAAATATTAGATATTTATTATCTTAAATATTTTAAAATTACATTAATTCAATACAATACAATCACTTAGATATTACTAATTTTTAAATTCTATTTTAAATAAAAACCAACTAATTATTTTACCAACTGATAAAAAATAATTTATTTAATTTTTATTAATAAAAACAATTGATCAAAATATATATAAATATAATGTTTTCCTTGTTTTTTGATTGAAAAGTGATATATTTCCTTCGCCTTACTTAATCAGAATAAACTTACTGAAAAGTAATGGATTTTATTTTAAAAAGCTATTCTGGGGATTTTATGAAAAAATTTATTTTTGTGGCGGCAGTTTCTCTCTTAAATATAGCAAATGCACAAGCAGCAGATGGCACAATTACTATTAATGGTCTTGTCACGGATAATACTTGTACTATTGATACTGGAGATAAAAATTTAACAATCAATTTGCCTACTGTTTCATCTCAAACCTTAAAAAATGCTGGTGATGTAGCTGGTCGTACACCTTTTCAAATTAATCTAACGAACTGTACCGCTGCAGGTAAAGTCGCAACTTATTTTGAACCAGGCGCAACCGTTGACTTTAATACGGGTCGTTTATTAAACCAAGCAACTTCTGGTGCAGCAACAAATGTAAATATTCAGTTACTTGGCAGTAATAACGCTGTAATTCCTTTACTTGCTACAAGCACAAATGAAACTCAGACGAATTCACAATGGGTAAATGTTTCAGCAGGCGGTAGTGCTGATCTTAACTATTATGCTGAATATTATGCTACAGGTGCTTCTACTGCTGGTACGGTAACATCGCAAGTAAAATACACGATCATTTATCAATAAACTTAAAAATGAAGCTTCTATTCATGAATAGAAGCTATCTCCTTCCTATTATTTATTATTGAGAATATGACTGATGCTTTTTCGTGGTCGTAAATTTTTTTGGGGATTAGTGTGTCTGCAAGTAGCGCTCACTACTACAGGCCATACTGAAATTGTTTTACATGGTACTCGTGTCATTTATCCTTCAAATGCACGTGAGATCACATTACAACTGAGTAATAACGGTACTGCCCCGTCTCTTGTTCAAGCATGGATCGATGATGGAAATGCAAAGTCAACACCAGATGAAACAAATGTACCTTTCATTATTACTCCACCAATTTCAAGAGTAGAGGCAACTAAGGGGCAAACCTTAAGGATTACAGCTTTACCTACTACATCTCAACTAAGCCAACAACAAGAATCTATTTTTTGGCTTAATGTTTTAGATATCCCTCCTAAACCTGAAGGGAAAACTCAACAAGGTCAAACCACAACAACCTCTAACAATTTTTTGCAACTCGCTGTTCGTTCGCGAATTAAATTTTTTTACCGCCCTATAGATCTAAAAGAAAATATTGATCAATTAAGTGACAAAGTCGAATGGAAAATAAATGATCAATACCTAATGATAAAAAATCCGACACCTTTTTTTCTTACTATTACCTCCATTTTTCAAGGAAGTGAAGGCCATAAAACAGACTTATTGCAACAAGGCTTAATGATTGCCCCTTATTCAGAGGATAAAATTAAACTAAAAAATAAAAACTTAGCAGATATGAGCTTTGTGTATATCAATGATTACGGTGGACGAGTTGAGCACCCTATAAAATTCTAACCTCATTGTATTTCTTAAGAAAATTTAAAACCTATCATGAGTAGGCTCTAGAACTATGTCTAAATGGTTTATACCTTATATATGTTTAAAAAGCCCCTTTACTTGGTATGTCGTCTCAAGTATTACGCTATTCATGTCTATGGCTATATATGCTGAAAATACTACTGATGTTCCACATTTTACAAAGGCTGAATTTGATAGCAATTTCTTAGTAGGTAATGCACAAAAAATTGATATAGCTCGCTTCAAATACGGAAACCCGATCTTGCCTGGTGAATATAGCTTAGATGTTTATATTAATGGTCAATGGCTGGGTAAACGGCGTATGCGATTTACTGCCTCAGCCCCTAACATAAATGCTGAAACATGTTTTACAGAGGCCATGTTGCTTGAATATGGGGTAAAAGCTAATATTCTAAGTCAACATGACTCTAATTCATCTCTTTCATGTAAAGCGCTCGCTTCATGGATAGATAGTGCTTTTTATGTATTTGATAGTTCCCGTTTAAGAATTGATATTTCGATCCCGCAAGTCGTCTTAGAAAAAAATCCGCAAGGCTATATCGATCCACATTTGTGGGATCGTGGTATTAATGCAGCTTTTTTAAGCTATAACGCCACAGCATATCGAATAGTCAATGAACAACATGCAAATAGTTATGCTTTTATGGGAACCAATCTTGGAGCAAATTTAGCAAGTTGGCAGTTTCGCCATAATGGACAATGGAAATGGCAAAGCCAATCTAATTCTCAATCTAATAATTCTTCTTATACCTCGACAAATACATATGTACAAAAGGCATTTCCAGATATCCATGGTGTTGTGACTTTAGGAGAATATTTTACTAATAGCGATTTTATTGACTCTTTGCCCTATCGTGGAATGAATATTTCAAGTGATGACCGAATGCTTCCAAATAGTATGCTCAGTTATGCTCCAAGAGTTCGAGGTTATGCCAAAACCAATGCAAAAGTCGAAGTTAGACAACAAGGTAATTTAATTTACCAAACCACAGTCCCACCAGGAAACTTTGAAATTAATGATCTCTATCCCACAGGATTTGGAGGTGAGTTACAAGTTTCGGTACTTGAATCTAATGGAGTAGTTCAAAAATATTCTATTCCATATGCTTCTGTAATTGAAATGCTACGTCCTCAAATGAGTCGATATTCATTCACCTTAGGACAATTTCGAGACCCAAACATTAAGTCAACTCCATGGCTAATACAGGGTAAATATCAACGCGGAATCAATAATTACCTTACAACTTATAGCGCAATTCAAGGAACACAGCAGTATTTCTCTGTATTGTTAGGTACAGCTTTTTCAATGCCTATTGGCGCTATTTCTTTTGATGCAACACATTCAAATGCCAATTTTTCTTATCAACCTAAAATGACAGGGCAAAGTTATCGTCTAAGTTACAATAAGTTATTTTCTCCAACGCATACTAACTTAACACTAGCAACTTATCGTTATTCAACACAAAACTATCTCAAACTACGTGATGCAATTTTGATTCGGGACTTACAAGAGCAAAACATTGATAGTTTTTCGGTAGGTAAGCAAAAAAGTGAATTCCAGCTTAATTTAAATCAAGCTCTTCCAAACCAATGGGGAAATTTCTATTTAGTAGGTTCGTGGACAAACTATTGGAACCAGTCTACTACTAATAAGCAATTCCAATTAGGTTATAGCAACCAATTTAAAGATTTAACTTATAGTTTCTCTGCAATTAATAGTGAAACTATTGAAGCTAGCGGGCGAGCTAACCAAGATACTCAATATCTCATTTCTCTATCCTTTCCCTTAGATTTTAAGAAAAGCTCTTTAAATTTTAATAGTCTTATAAGTGAAGATAGCCAAATTCTGAGTTTTAGCGGTTTTACAGGAAACCGGTTGAATTACGGCGCATCAATTTCCAGTCAAAACCATGGGCAAACGAATCTCAATATCAATGGCAACTATAAGACAAACTACACAACATTAGGTGCTTCTTTTAGTTACGCTGACTCATATCAACAAGAAATGCTTAACTTGAGTGGCAATATCGTTACTCACTCCCAAGGAATTCTGTTTGGTCCAGATCAAGCTCAAACAATGGTTTTAGTTTATGCACCAGATGCAACAGGAGCACAAGTCGGTAATACACCAGGCCTCAGCATAAACAAAAAGGGGTATGCGGTTATCCCATATGTTACGCCTTACCATATGAATGACATTAGCCTTGACCCACAAAACATGTCTACACAGGTTGAGCTAGCTGAAAGTAGCTTACGTATTGCTCCCTATGCAGGCTCAATCACTAAAGTTCAATTCACAACAAAAAAAGGTTACGCACTTTTTATCAGCCCGACCACTTTAGATGGCTCACATTTACCTTTTGCCGCACAGGTATATAACCAGAATAACGAAGTAATAGGTATTGTTGCGCAAGGCAGCCGTATTTATTTACGAACCCCCTTAACCCATGACCTTTTATATGTGAAATGGGGAGAAAGGAATACTGAAAAATGCGAACTTGAATACGATATCACGGATCAAATAAAGCATAACAATCAATCAATTATTATGACAAAGGCAGTCTGTAAATGAATAAGATTTTAAAAAAAATTGGATTTTTGGCAGCGAGTCTATTTGCTTATAGCCATACAAATGCAAATTGTAATTTAAGTAAGGGATTTACCACCGTCGATATCCCGATGAATATTGGTAAAATCGTCGTAAAACCGACTGACCCTATAGGGACTATCTTACAAAGGAATACTTTTACGATTTCTCCCAATAATTCCACTGCAACATGTAGTCGTGCTAGTGATCAAATTATTGCGGCTCTCCCCTTAAATTATCCAGTTAGCCCAATAGGTAATAATGTATATGCAACCAATATTCCCGGTATTGGTATTCGTCTTTATCGTGAAGCAGCAGATGCTTCAGATTTTTCTGGGTATTACCCATATAGACGTACTTTAACCCCAAATACTGCATATACCCTTTCACCGGGATATTTTGTTATGGAAGTTATTAAAACATCCATGATCACAGGTTCAGGAGCATTAGTAGCAGGACGTTACAGCACCTATTATGTATCAGGTCAACAAAACCGACCATTTTTAACTACTACAGTATTAAGTAATGCTCCTATTTTGATCGCGTCTTCATCATGTGAAATTCAAAATGGTGTAGATATACCTATTCAACTCCCGACTGTTACAAAGTCAGGTTTTAAAGCGATTGGTTCAACACAAGGCGAGCAGAGCTTTAATCTATCGATTTTATGTAACGGCGGCGAAAACAACTCGGGTATAGCAACAAGTAACACCATCAGCTTAAGTTTTGACTATAATTCTGATCCCAAAAATAATCAGGTCATTAATAATAGTGCAGCAAACTCAACCAAAGCCAATGGTGTGGGTGTAGAACTATTATGGAATATGAATGGTGCCACTACCCCAATTCAAAAAACAATAAAACAAAATATAGGCACAGTCAGCTCTAATCAGACTATAGAGTACGATATCCCCTTAACTGCTCGTTACTATCAAACAGCGGCTAATGTAAGCGCGGGTGAGGTTACGGCAACAGCAACTGTAACTATTCAATATGATTAATTTATCTCTAAAAATTTATTAAAAATAATTAAGCTTAGCTCAGCTAAATAATCTTAAAATTTAACGGTTCAAAAATTTTGTAGTTATATTAAAAAGTCACATAAAAAAATGCTCATAAGCAAAAATAGCAAATGAGCATTAGTGATAACCACTTAACCTGAAATACAAATTGTGGGAAATAGATCACAATTTGCATAACTATAATTCCAAAATTTAGCTTAAAAATCAAGTCTTTTTTTTAAAAAAAATTTAAATAACCACAGTAAACTATTGTTTTATATTAATTAAAAAATTAAATTTATTTTTTACATTCCTATTTTATAGTGTTTCTAAAGAATTATCATTCTATTAATTAATAAAAACTTAATTTTAAGAAATAATGAAAAAAATTGATTTATATGGCCTAAAAATAATTTATTTATTTTTCAAAAGCTTAATAAAAAACGAATTTTATAAAATTATAAAGAATTACATAATCTATAATAAAAAAAACATAAATAAATTTAGAAATCCCCTTCAATTACAAACAATATTCTTAGGCTTTTATCAGAACGTAACATGCTCATTTTTTGGAAAATATTATGTATTGTTTTACTAAGTCTAGGAGCTACAAGTATAGGTTACGCGATCAGTAAAATTGATCTTTTTCTTTTCCTCATAGGGCTACTTTTACTAATATCTTTTATTTTAGCTTTAAAACAGGCACGTGAAGATGCAGGCTTTTTTTCTGATCAATGAAATTTATAGGTAAGAATATCGTATTAACAATAAATTCATGATTGAATGCATTGTACAACTTTCTGGATATTTATAAAAAACATGTCAAAAAATTCTTCCGATGCCGGAATTTTTTTATGGATGACTTATCAAACTATGCAGCAAATGGGATTAGATGCAGCATCTATTTTTGCAAGTGTAAATTTACCCAATCAACCGCCCGATAAAAATATTCGTAGAGACAATTCTACTCAACAGCGATTTTGGACAGCGGCAGAAGAAATAAGTGAAGATCCTGATATTGGTTTGCATGTAGGTAGTCAAATGCCTGCTTTCAGAGGTTTAGTTATTGAATATTTATTTTTAAGTAGTTCTACTTTCGGTGAAGGTTTACAACGTGCTTTAAGATATCAGGACCTGTTAACCGATGTATTTAATCTTTCTTTAATTGTTGAAAAAGATATCGCGTTATTAGTAGGTTTTGAACACCCTGTAAGACATTATCTTGAATGTGGTATCGGTATTTTTCTTAATTTTTTTAAATATATTACAAATAACGAGTTTAGACCTAGCCAAATTACATTACCTTATCAACAAGGTGCTTCAGCTAATAATTATCAAGAAGTTTGGAAATGCTCGGTAATTTTAAACCAAAAACAAGGCGCTATAATTTTTCCTAGTACATTATTGAATAAAGCATCACCAGCGGCTGAACCTGAATTATTAAAAATTCATGAAACAATTGCTGAACAGCAACTATCAAACTTAGAAAAGCATCAACTTGTTTATGCGATTGAGCGCTTGCTCAGCAATGGTTTACTTGAATCTGGTCAATTCGATCAAAAATTTATTGCTGAACAATTAAATCGTAACCCACGTACCCTTCGAGCTGATTTACAAGCAATTAATACTAATTACGAGAAAATTTTAAACCAGCATCGAGAGAAGCTTGCACGACGTTTACTTGCAAACACCAAAGAAACTCTTGATCAAATTGTTTATTTAACTGGCTTTTCTGAACCCTCTGCATTTACACGAGCTTTTAAACGTTGGACTGGTGAAACTCCAAGCGCATATCGCCAACGCAAACAAAAGCAATAAAATTGATTTTATAGGCAGTTCCTGGACTGCCTATGGAGTCAAAGCGATAAAACTTTCTTATTTTACAATGCATTTAAATTATGATTCATGAGAAGTAATTAGTATGCTCGGGTTTCCTGTCGGTATTTTTGTTGCAAATGGCCTTGAATGGTACTTCCATAAAGTTTGGTTACACGAATATCCAACCAAGTATCGTAACAGCCCTTTTTTTACTCATATTGCTCATCATAAACGTGCTCGCTTAAATAATTTTCATGATGAAGGTTATGCAGAATCAATGTTCAAAAATGCAGAAATTTATAATGAAAAAACAGCATTAATTAGTTTAGCTGGTGTTGCAACAGTATTCTTACCAGTAGCGCCCTTTTTTACAGCTGGGCTTTATTATGGCTTATGGAATTATTGGCGTGTACATTCAAAAGCCCATTTAGACCCTGAATATGCTAAGAAACGCATCCCTTGGCACTATGATCATCATATGACAAGCAATCAAAATGCTAATTGGTGCGTTACCAAACCATGGTTTGACTATATTATGGGAACTAGGATCAAAACCGAAGTATCTCAAACCGAAAGTAACCCCTTAGGTATCAAATTACCTAAGTTGATAGAAAAACCAATTAATTTTGCTGCTCGACGCATACTTGCCAAATCGTATGCCAAAATTGATTTAAACTCCGATCAGGACCAATCTAATTTACGTAGAGGAATAGAAATCAGTCTGGCTTAAAATTTATCTCAATATAAAAGCTGCGGACTCCAGCAGCTTTTTAAATGAATGCAGTTAATAGCTTAGACTTTAAATGGCTCAAAACAAGACATAAGAAAGTCCATTACTAGTCGTATTGCAGGGATATGCCGTAAATCTTCGTGTGTGACTAACCATATTTCAGCACTCATCGGATAATCATCTTGTAATCTGACCAAATTGCTAATAGCTCCTAAAAAATCTGGTAAGACCGCTAAACCAATTTCTCCACATGCAGCTCTCCACTGTAACTCGGGATTATTGGTAACCATTATCGGTTCTTTATGATTTAACCTTTCTTTTAACTTTTGCTGTTTTTGACCATGCACTCCCCCCACTTCTACACTAATCCAATCATAATTTTCAGGATCTGTTGAAGCTAAATAATTTGGACCTGCATATATTCCAAAAGGTATTTCACCTACTTTTCGAGCAACTAAATTTTCATCCTTAGGACGTCCAAATCGTACCGCAATATCGGCCTCACTATGCTGTAAAGAAACATAATGAACATCACCGAGCACCCGTAATTTTAATTGCGGATAATGGCGATAAAATTTACCCAAATGAGGCATGATGAGATGTGCAGCAGTTAAAGGAGGCATACTAATAGAGACACTTCCCATTACTTCTTGCTGACCTGCTTGAGTTAAACGTTCAATAGAAAAAGTTTCTTCCATCATACGAGCAACTACTTGTGCAAGACGTTCTCCGTCAGGAGTCAGAATGTATGTCCGTGGCCTACGATCAACTAATTTAAGTTTTAAATTTTGTTCTAGCTGGGCAATTCTTCTAGATACAGTTGCATGATCTACTCCCAATTTTCTGGCAGCAGCAGAAAGTGACTTTTCTTCTGTAAAAACTGAAAAGTAATGCAAATTTTCCCAATCAATCATTGTGCAAATTTTCACATTAGCAGTGTATTAATATGGAATTGTACACCTTTATAGATTTGTCGAGAATAAAACCTTTCTTAATGGGAGCCTGTCCATGAACAGAACGGTGGCTTATGCCTATGCTGGTGTTGTCTTAACGATGTTTTTTTGGGGATCAGCATTTAATGCAATGTCTTATATTATTCAACATATGCCCCCGTTATCTGCTGCGTCTGAACGTTTTTTTATTGCAAGTCTAGGCTTACTCTTAATCTTTTCAATAACAGGCCAGCTTAGATGGACAGCCTTAAGACAGAATCTAGCTATCTATCTGATTATTGGTATTATCGGAATTGCGGGATTTAACATTGGCTGTTTTTATGGACTTCAAACCACATCAGCTGTTAACGGTGCTTTAATCATGGCAACCACGCCATTAATGACTCTAGTAATGACAATCCTTTTAGATGGTGAAAAACTTACTACTAATAAATTCTTAGGCGTTTTATTTGGCTTAAGTGGCGTATTACTGGTGATTAGTCAGGGACATATAACGACTTTGCTGCACCTCAAAATAGACATTGGAGATCTATTTATATTATTGGGCGCATTTGGATTTTGTCTTGCAAATGTACTGTCTCGCCGTTATGTAAAAAATGCTACTCCCTTAGAAACAACAACTTTTTCTATGCTGTTCGGGGCAATAACACTTGGTTTGTTGAGTGTGATATTTGAAGATCCTCTTACAGCGATTACATCTGCCCCTATAAATGCGCACTTAGCCATGGGATATGTTGTTATCTGCTCTACCATGATTGCTTATCTATTCTGGTTTAATGGCATACAAAAGTTAGGTGCTGGTCGTGCTTCTGTCTTTTTTAACTTTGTGCCAGTGTTCAGTATGATAATTGCTCTACTTACTGGACAAGCCCTCAATATCTGGCAATTAGTAGGAACAGTTTTAGTAATGCTTGGTGTAATGAGTAGCGGAGGATTTTTTAAAATTAAAAGCACTCCACTTATGGCAAAACATTGTACAAAATAAGAAATATGCTGCTACATTAAAAATCTATACTTAATATGTAGCAGCATTTCAAGTATATAAATTATTTCTTTAAATTCTTATATTTTCAAAATATTTTTTACATTTGTGATGGTTTATACAAAAGCTCATCTTAATTATTCCGTTGTAACAAATACTGTATGTTTCTTTAAAACTTAATAAAAGATTGCCATATATAGTTTTAAAACAACCAAAGGAGATATTAAAATGAAGCTGGATTTTACAACAATTGAAAAGCAAGCCAAATTGCTACAAGAAGAGCAAGAAAAGATCGAGCAACGTGATCATGAATTTCAAGTTGCTTTAGATAAACACAGAGAATCCCTTAAGAATTTATTTAAAGATCTTTTCTCTGACAGAGAAATTAAGACTGAAAATGGAGGTCACTTCTGTGTAACCTTCGGTGATTTCAAAATTTCCTTATTGATTGAAACTGCTAAATTTGAAAATGGCGTTCCTGTAAAATTAAACTCCGTAAACCCTGTTATTATTAAATGCAAGAAAGATAAGCCGATTGCAAAAGCACAGTTTACAGATGCAACCCAATATCTAGATAACCATTTAGACACCCCCAATTATCAGTATTATTTTAAGCAAGAAGATAAGACCCAACTGGTACAATTTTCTGAACTTCCCACTTATTTCCAACTTGTTTTAGACGCAAACGCATAAAATCGAGCCCTCTTCAGAGGGCTTTTTTATATATTATTTTTTTATCATTTAACTTTAAAAAAATAAAATCAGTCAAATACTTTTTCTATTTATCTATGAATTATTTAACTCAATTTTAACGTCCCCTACTTCAAAAATATTTGATTCTTCTCAAAATTACTTGTATATACATGTTTATATTTGCTTATACAAATATGAATAAATAAGAATAGGATGGCTCTTAAAGGATAAGGAGAGTGAAATGGACTCATCGGCTGGGAAACCTAATAGTAGTTTTATAGAAAACCGAAGTATTGATTTTATTCCTGAAAATGAAAGACATGGCGGAGTATTTGCTCAATTCACCCTATGGTTCGGTGCCAACTTACAAATCACAGCCATTGTGACAGGCGCGCTAGCCGTTGTGTTAGGCGGAGATGTTTTTTGGTCTATTATCGGCTTATTAGTAGGACAATGTTTTGGTGCTGCCGTCATGGCACTGCATGCTGCCCAAGGTCCTAAACTTGGTCTCCCTCAAATGATTTCAAGCCGTGTGCAATTTGGGGTTTATGGCGCTTGTATTCCAATCATACTCGTTTGCCTTATGTATATTGGTTTTACCGCAACTGGAGAGGTATTAGCGGGTAAAGCAATTGCACATTTGGCACATGTCAGCAATACAACTGGTATCTTAATTTATGCAAGTTTAATCATTTTATTCGCAACGATTGGATACCGTTTAATCCATTTGGTAGGCAAAGTAGCCAGTATTATTGGTTTGATTGCTTTTGTGATTATTTTGACTCAGATCTTCGCACTTTCTGATTTTTCTGAACTCTTAGCAGTACGTCATTTCAGCTGGTCTTCATTCTTGTTAGCAGTTTCCCTTTCTGCTTCTTGGCAAATCTCTTTTGGTCCCTATGTTGCAGATTATTCTCGATATCTTCCAACTAAAACATCTTCATCTCGTGTTTTTTGGGCTGTCGGCTTAGGTTCTTTAATTGGCTCACAGATTTCTATGAGCTTAGGCGTTTTAATCGCTCAGGTTGCAAACGGCAATTTTGTTGGAAATGAAGTTCAATATGTTGTGGGTATGAACCCAATTGCCCTTGTCGTAACCTTTCTATATTTTAGTATCGCTTTTGGGAAAGTTACTCTAACGACCTTAAATGCCTATGGCAGTTTTCTGTGTATTGCTACGATTTGGAATAGTTTCAAATCGACAAATCAAATCTCAAAAATAACAAGATTATTGATTGTCCTTGCTATGGTTGTAGTCTCAACCTTTATTGCAATTATAGGTGAACATACTTTTTTAAGCGCCTTTAAAGCATTTATTTTGTTTTTACTCACCTTTTTTATTCCGTGGAGTGCCATTAATCTTGTTGATTACTACTTTATCTCTAAAGAAGAATGTGATGTAGATGCACTCTATGATCCAAATGGTAAGTATGGCCGTTGGAATCGGATTGGAATTACCTGCTACTTTCTAGGTATTTTGATTCAACTGCCATTTATTGATAGTAAATTTTATACTGGACAAATTGCGGCAATGTTAGGAGGAATCGATTTATCGTGGCTTGTAGGACTTATCTCTACTGCATTGATTTACTACATTTTCGCCAAGAAAGCTCAACTCAAGTTTTCAAAACAATTAGTGATTGATCAAATTAAATAATTGAACTTAATAAGCTATCAAAGTTAATCACCTTGATAGCTTATAAAATAATTTTACGGTTATTCTGCTAGCGCTTTAGCCTGTGCCGAAATAGGCAATCCAAATAACTTATCAAAACTCCAATTAAATATAAAAGTATAGACAGGAATAATGATAATAAAGGCCACATCTAACCAAAAAGCAGCAATCAGGGAAATATCCATCCACCATGAAATAAGCGGAATTAAAAACAGAACCAAACTAAGCTGGAACCCGATGGCATGTCCAACTCTACGCTTAACTGTACGGATATGGCTGCTTTGTTTAGCTTCCCATTTCTCATATAAAATATTGTAGATAAAATTCCAAGTTACAGCGATGGTCGTAATCATGACGGATAATGGTCCAGTATGTTCAACACTATCACCTGCCAAAATCGCTAACCCTACTGATGAAATAACCATTCCGATTATTTCATAGGAAGAAACATATACAATTCGACGCTTTATACCTTGCATAATCACTAAACTCTGCTTAATTGCTTATATTTTAATTTCAGTCAAAATCATATATAAAGTTAATAGCTTTCAGTTCAGCTGATATCAAAATGAATTTTAACAGTGAAAATATTGAACTTTTCATAACGGTACTCGATACAGGTTCTTTCTCTGCGGCTGCTCGTAAACTAAATCGAGTCCCCTCAGCAGTAAGTATGGCCGTTGCTAATTTAGAAGCAGAATTGGGTTATATATTATTTGAACGGACTCCTCGAAAGGTCATTCCTACCGCTACAGCATTAGCCTTGGAACCTCAAGCACGGATCATTTCTGAACAACTTAGGCTATTTAGCACTCATGCACATGAACTTTCTTTAGGACTTGAAAGTAAATTGCGTATTGGCGTTGTTTCCGATGTAAATACAAAATTATTATTCCATTCAATAAAGAAACTAGCCGATAAATTCCCTTTACTAAACATAGAAGTTATTACTGCTCCCCAAGACGACATTGTTAATTTACTTTATACGGAGCAAATCAGTCTTTGCTTAGCGGGTTCAGACCTCAATATAAAAATGCGCGAGAATCTACAATTGGTAATGACTGAAACAGTGGCGGCTACGATTTCTTCTAACCACGCTCTTCTACAAGATAGAACAAAGCAGTTTTCTATTGAAGAATTAATCAATATTAGACAAATTGTTGTGGCGAGTAGTGAACATGAAATGAAAGATCCCCGTTCAATTATTGGTGCAATGTACTGGAAAACCAATAGTCTACAAACAGCAATTAATATGGTTGAAGCTGGACTTGGTTGGGGAAACTTTCCATTATCACTAGTACAAGATAAAATTGATCAAGGTCACTTAGTCCTTTTAGATTTTAAAAATACAAAAAATCATTTACCTCTATCTATTTATTTAATTTGGCTCCAAGACCGCCCTTTACCTAAAGCAGCTAGAGAGTTAATTCAAATTATTCAAGAAAATTTATAAAACTTTATAGGTTAGTTCTGAAAGTCTAAGGATTTTTATAATTTTGATTCTTGTTAAATCTAGTTTATTTAAAGCTTAAGCTCATTACTCTGTACCATATCTCTAAATACTACTAAAAACAAAAAGCCTACTTAGAAAGTAGGCCTCTTGTTGTATTTCAGGATTAAGCAATAATATTTTGTTTTGTAAAAAATACACTTATACTTTATTAAAACCAAGTGTTTTAGTCAAGAATAAAGTTTATAAGATACAAACATTTGTATTGTTGTGAAGACAATCACAATTTAGGTTTCATATAGAAAATACTTTAGAGACGGAAAGGTATTTTAATGATAAAAATTTCTATTATCACCCTTAACAGCTTCTTTAGAAAAACACAACAAACACCTTAAGAAAAAGTATTATATTTTAATTAAATTTATTTGCATCAAAAAAAATTGAATCCGTTTATTCGTTAGTTTTATGTTTCATTATTAAAGTTGTTAACTTTATATCTTAATGTTTACTTTTTTAAGTTGAGTTTAAATTTCAAGCTAATCTAAAAATTAATAATACTATTTTCTTAAGTAATTTGGCCCTAATAGTCTATATTTTTTACTACATATAGGCTAGAACTCTATTAATAGAATTATTGTAACTATTATTTTTCGAAATATATAATTAAAAAGGCAATCTACCATATATCTAAAGCTTAATTACAATATAAAAATATATAATATTTTTAATCACCATTTATATTTATCTTAAATAAGCTTTTTCTAATTCTATATTTTCACAACACACAAACAGCACATCTACAATTTCTGCTTATATTTTAAACAAAATTTATTTTATATAAATTAATGTCTCAAACTACAAATACAATTAAGTCATCGTCACAATAGATTGTTGGAATAAATTCTAATTGATCGATAAATAACTTCTCCCACTTTACTCTTGAAGTACACATAAGCTAGAATCACTATCGCTTGAAATATTAACCAATAAGACACAATATTTTTGGGTTTAGTTTGCGTCTACTTCAGAAAATGACTTGTGTTTAATTAAAAAATTGATTAGTATTGCACGCACTGAAAAGCATTGAGATTAAAAGCTTTTCTGACTTATAGGGCCTATAGCTCAGTTGGTTAGAGCAGCGGACTCATAATCCGTTGGTCCACAGTTCAAGTCTGTGTGGGCCCACCAAATACCGAACCTCATAAACAAAAAGTTTATGAGGTTTTTTAATATATATCTAAATAGAATATGCTTTACTCTTATAAAAAATACTCAAAATTTAAATTTATTTTATCCCTAAATTTTAGATGTTTTAAAATACACTTACGTTCCGTACTAAATATCCATCTTTCATCTATTAGGCTAAGATTTGCTTTCGCATGGGCTCCGAATTCTCTAATTGTGTATCCCAAAACTTTTCCCATAAATCACAATACTCTAAGCATAATTTTTCAATATAGTTATAGTCTTCTTCTGTACAAGCTTGCATCAAGACATACCATAAATCTTCTTCATGATCATCATCTGCTGCTTCGGCACTTTCATCTTCAGAGATACCATGTACATGATAATAACCACCACCCTCCACATCTAGACCAACTGCCTTAGTTGCTCTACGTAAAGGTGGACTATACAGAATGACTTCTTCTTCTGCGACTGCTAATAAGGCTGAAACAGCTTTATAGTCATCATAAGCATTTTCTAAAAATACTCTAACCTGATCTGCAATTTCAGTCGGATGATAAGTTAGACGATCTTGTTCTGTAATACCAAAATCATTCAATATATCTTCAAATAAGGGATAATGAGCATATTCAGGATTTCCCTGATAGTAGCCGTCTTTATCTAATCCTGGCCGAAATCCAAATTCATCAAAAATATTTAAACTTAAAAGAAAACGCGGGAACATTTTTGCACCAGCATGCAATCTCGGCTCTAATTGTTTAGTTTGAAATTGAGCCATGAGCAATGCATCAGTAAAAGTTTGCACAATTGCATGGCGATACTCTAAATGAATTTTTTTTAAATCTTCTTTATTAATTTCGCCATTATTTAAAGTATCGATTGCAGGATGATGAGATACAGGATGTTTCGCAATCTTTGCTCTTAATCGGGTCAAAAAGTTTGAATTTTTTTCCCATAGTTCAGCTGAAATGCTTTGTTTCATCCCTGCGAGTGCTTTCTTTCTAGGATTATTAAAATTCTCAAATTTCTTAGGCATATCCGCTCTCATTAAAGCATGATCGATTTTTACATATTTTATTATAAAAACAATGACTTAAATTAATATTTAAATATGTTCCTTCATTGATTAATATTAGAATTAAAATCGTACGAAATCAAATAAAAAATTTAAAAAAACTTCAATTAATGATAATCATTATCACAATCTCAACTTGAATCAAAATCAGTTTTTTATTATCATAATTTGTATTAAAAATTTAATATTTTAGATTAAGTTATAATTAGTTTTAACTATATGGAATAGTAATGTCAAAAAAAGAAGATATTATAAATACTGCTTTAAATTTATTTAATCAGATTGGGTACAATGCTACTGGTGTTGACCGTATTATTGCTGAATCAAATGTTGCAAAAATGACTTTTTATAAATATTTTCCGTCGAAGGAAAATTTAATTATGGAATGTTTGCAACATCGAAATATAAATATTCAAAACTCAATCAATGAACAATTAAGTTTACATCAAGATGCTAGTCCTCTTGAGAAAATTCATATTATTTTTAATTGGTATATTGAATGGATCAATAGCGAAACATTTAATGGCTGTTTATTTAAAAAGGCATTTATTGAAGTATCTAAACAATATACTTCAATTCGCGAACCATTTTATGAATATACAAAATGGTTGACTAACCTATTACATGAAAAGCTTAATCAATTAGGTATAGAAAATCCAACTCCCCTTGTTCATATCATTATTTCTATTATTGATGGGATGATTATTGATGGAACGACCGATAAAAACCTTATTAACCCTGAAAAAATTTGGAAATATATTGAATATTTAATTAATGAAGAGATACCGCAGCCAGTATCTTAATTTTAAAATTATCTAGGTTTATTACTTTCAGACGAAGTTTGAGAAAAATAAAAAAAGAACTTTTAAAGTATTTTAGAACTTAGATAATCCTTAACTTTTGTGCTCTACTTTAGCTTTCATAATTTTTCTAGGCTTTTTTACAAACTCATATTAGAATCCTGAAAATTTATCAATTTGCACTGATGTATGAAAAAATTTCTAGGTAACTCTATCTTTAAAGCCGTTGGTTGGACCTACAATGTAGACCCACAAATTCTTGAGAAAAAACAAGTTATTATTGGCTTTGAACATACCTCAAATCTAGATGCAGTGCTCTCGATTGCCCTCTTCCAAATGTTAGACATCAAAATTCATACTCTAATAAAGAAAGAACTTTTCAAAGGCCCACTTAAGCCAATTTTAGAAAAATTGGGTGGCATTCCTGTTGATCGTAAAGCAAGTAAAGATATCGTTTCGCAAATGGTTGAACAATTTCAAACCCATGAAACTTTTAACTTAGTGATTGCTCCAGAAGCTACACGTGCTAAAGATGGCTCTGAACGTAAGCCTATCCGTACAGGTTTTTGGCATATTGCAAAAGCAGCCAATGTTCCTATTGTTTTAATGTATGCCAATGCTCGAAGTAAACAAGGTGGGATTTTAGGTAAAATTTACCCGACTGATTTACAAAAAGACTTGGAAACCATTAAAGAGCTGTACGCTCAATTTGGTATAGATGTAAAAATTAACTAAATCAAATTGGACTTGATTTGACCTAATCTCAATCATTAGGTCTTAAGCTTATTGTTCTTATTCAATTGGCTAACAAAACGCAGGGCAACAGTTTTCAACAAAACCAAGCCTATGCTAATATTCCAGCACTTTTGCATTTTCTTTTTTTGGAGTTCACGTCCATGGCGGGTCATTCTAAATGGGCCAATATTAAGCATCGTAAAGCTAAACAAGATGCAAGTCGCGGTAAGGTTTTTACTAAATATATTCGTGAAATTGTGACTGCTGCCAAACTTGGTGGTGGAGATCCTGCTAGCAACCCTCGTCTGCGTGCAGTAGTTGAAAAAGCTCTCTCAGTTAATATGACACGTGACACCATTAACCGTGCTATCCAACGTGGTGCTGGTGGTGAAGATAATGATGATCTAAAAGAAGTAACTTATGAAGGTTATGGTGTTGGCGGGGTTGCTGTTCTTGTTGAAACAATGACAGATAACTTAAACCGTACAGTACCAGACGTACGTCACTGTTTTAGTAAAACAAATGGTAACTTAGGAACTGCGGGTTCTGTATCTTATCTATTTACTAAACGTGGTGAGATTACTTTTGAAGATGTTTCTTTAGAAGATAAAATCATGGAAGTTGCTTTAGAAGCTGGCGCTGAAGATATTGAAGTTTCAGAAGATGAAATTTTGGTAATCACTTCACCAGAAACTTTCGGTGAAGTGCAAGACGCCCTTACTGCTGCTGGTTTAAAATCTGATAACGCAGAAGTTGTGATGAGTCCATCTACAAAAGCTGAAATTACAGATGTTGACCAAGCAAAACAAATTCTTAAAATGATTGATATGTTTGAAGATCTTGACGATGTACAAAACGTTTATACTAACGTTGAATTCTCGGATGAGGTTTTGGCTCAACTTGATGCTTAAATCAAACATTTGAATCAAAGAAAACGCACCATTTGGTGCGTTTTTTTATAGCTTGTTGAGCAAGTTATAGCAATTAAATACATTATATTCTTTAATGACAAAGCTAGAATGCAAAGCTACTACGTTGTCGATTTTTCCAATACGTCTTAATAAAATTTCACTGTAGTCATCCATGTTGCGTGCTACAAGCTCTAAAATAAAATCAGCACTCTGACCCGTTACCAAGAATGCATTGGTTACTTCTGGAATTGCTTCTATTTCAGACAGAAACTTATCAAATGTTTCACTATCATGTTTACTCAATGAAACTTGCAATAAAATATGTAAAGTAAAACCAAGCTTACTAAAATTAATTTCCCTTTTGAGCTGCCCCATGATGTTGGCTTCAATCAGGTGCTTAATACGGCGATGCACAGAACTGACTGACAGATTGATCCGTTCTGAAAGTTCATTCAAATTTAAGTCTTCATGAGACAAAATTTCTAGAATTTGTTTATCAAAACGATCTAACTCCACTCTTATCTCCAGCCAGAATTTCACAGTGAAGACAGTATAACCCTATACCACTACCTCTGCATTGAAAATACAAAGGTTTATGGGCAACAAAACCATATTTCTTCTATAGAGCTTAAGTCTTTTATGCCTTTTAAACGTGCAAGTACTGTCATGTGCGGTTCATTTTAGAGAGTCAGCTTTATGCTTAAATCTGATTTATCGATGCAAAATTCTTATTCTCACTACCATTTGAGGCTAAAAAGGAATTAATCATCAAAATTTGACTATTTTTCAATCTTCGTAAAGTTGGCATCATTTTTGTTATGTATTTGCAGGAAAATTTTTATCCATGTCGGGGGAGTTCCTGTGAATAAGATCAAAACACTAGTATTAGCAATGAGTTCTTTAGGTGCAATGAGCGTGACGATGCCTGTGCATGCCGCTACAGATGCTGAAGTTAACGCCTTACGTGATGAAGTAAAGGAGTTAAAACAACTCGTCCAGAAACTATCTGATCAACAAAAAACAGCTTTAACTGTCACTGCTCCAGCAACAATTCCCGCAGCACCTTCTACCCCTACACCTCCTGCATCCAAACCAGGTTGGATGGCTATGGCCGATGGGCAAACTCAAGTCAAGCTTTATGGTAGTGTTCGCGCAGATGCAACCTATGACTTTAAAGGTTCAAATGGCAGTATTTCAAATGGTGCCAATTATCCACTGAATAAAGATGATCCAAAACAAGACTCACTCAATGTATCTGCAGCAACTTCACGAATTGGCTTAGATATTACTCGTCCAACTCAATATGGAGATTTAACAGGTAAAATTGAAGCCGATTTCATGGGTGGCAATGGAGATAATGGCAATGGTACTTTCCGTGTTCGTCATGCCTATATGTCTTTAGGAAAATGGTTAGCTGGTCAAACGACATCACCTTTTGTAAACACAGATACATCACCAGAAACAGTAGATTTTAATGGCGCTATCGGTACAGGTACTACACGTACAGTACAGGTCCGTTACACCCAACCAATTAATGCACAACAGAAAATATTAGTTGCCTTAGAGGGTGGCGATGTTGAAAAAGCTGGTAATGCTGCCGGTGGAAGCCGTTTTCCTGCTTTAACAGCACGATATGATTTCAAAACTACGGATAACAAAGGCCTATTACAGTTACATGGTCTTGCCCATGAAAACCGTGTGGCTCCAAAAGATAGTACTTCTGAAGAGAAATTTGGCTGGGGTGTAGGCGTTGGTGGTAAATATGATTTAACGCCTCAAGATAGCGTGGTTGCTAATTACTATCATGTTAAAGGCGATGGCCGTTATTTACTTTATAGCAATTCGGCTTATAACTATGACACAGCAACACAAGATATTAATTTAGGAGAATTTGATAGCGCAGTAATTGGATATCAACGTAAATGGAGCCCTATTCTGCGTTCTACTTTTGCTGTAGGTGGTATTCAATACAAAGATGATAATGTCTATGCAAATAGCAATTTAACCAATACTAGCTATAACAAAGAAATTTATAACGCTTTAGTCAATTTAATCTGGAACCCAACTAAAAATATTGATTTAGGAGCCGAATATACTTACGGTCAACGTGAAACTTTTGCAGGTGACAAGGGTGATTATTCACGTATCAACCTGCTAGCAAAGTATAGCTTCTAAAAATTAGATATAAAAAAAGAGCCTTTAATGGCTCTTTTTTTATTAGGGTTATTAGTGCATCGCCTGAATTTTTTCTAAGAAAAGTTTAGCACGCTCATGACGAGCTTCTAAATTATCAAAGAATTCATGGGTTGGGCAGTCTTCTAAAATTTTACCTTCATCCATAAAAATTAAACGGTTAGATACTCTTTTAGCAAAGCCCATTTCATGCGTAACACACATCATGGTCATGCCTTCATGTGCGAGCTGCACCATAACTTCAAGAACCTCACCGACCATTTCAGGATCAAGTGCAGAAGTTGGTTCATCAAACAACATACAGATTGGGTCCATAGACAAGCCACGTGCAATCGCTACACGTTGCTGCTGACCACCCGATAACTGCCCTGGAAATTTATCTTTATGAGCAAGTAAGCCTACACGCTCTAAATATTTCAAACCTTTTGCACGAGCATCTGCAACTGAACGCTTTAACACTTTAACTTGAGCAATGGTTAAATTTTCCAAAACAGTCATGTGCGGAAAAAGTTCAAAGTGTTGAAAGACCATTCCCACTCGTGAACGGAATTTAGCAAGATCTGTTTTTGGATCTTTAAGCGAAATTCCATCAACAATAATGTCACCTTGTTGAAATGGTTCCAAAGCATTTACTGTTTTGATGAGTGTTGATTTTCCCGAACCAGATGGTCCGCAAACAACAACGACATCACCTTTTTCAATACTCGTCGTGCAATCTGTTAAAACTTGAAAATCACCATACCATTTAGAGATATGTTGGATGTCTATCATTGGCATTTAAAATCTCCAATTAGCGAATGATGGCAATTTTTTGCTGTAAGCGTTTGACTAAATGCGACAGCACAAACGAACTACAGAAATACACTACAGCGACGATTAAATAGAATGTTGCTTTTGTTTCAGGTCCATAAGTATTAGCCAATGTATCTGCACGGCCTAAAAAGTCTGGTGCACTAATCACATAAACTAAAGAGATGTCCTGAAATAGAATGATTGTTTGAGTTAACAATACTGGGAGCATATTACGGAAGGCTTGAGGTAATACCACGTAGCGCATTGATTGACCGTAGGTAAAACCTAGCGCATAGCCTGCATGTACCTGACCTTTTGAAATAGACTGAATTCCAGAACGTACAATTTCCGAGAAAAAAGCTGCTTCAAAAATGGCAAAAGTTACAACACTCGAAAACAACGGTCCCCAATAAGTATCAGATTGAAACTCAAATACTTTCGGCAACAAAAAATAGAAGATAAAGATCACCTGAATCAGTGGAATACCACGAAACAGATCAACATAAAATTTTGCAAAATTACTTGCGATGGCATTACTAGATAAACGCATCATTGCCAATGGGGTTCCAATTAGGATACCGCCCATCATTGCTAATACCGTTACGGTAAGCGTAAAAATGAAACCTTCTTTGAGTGCCGCGATCACATCAGGGTTTTGTAATAAAGAAAAATCCATGATTACTTCCCTCCTGAACCTAAGCCAGGTACAGCCATTCGTTTCTCAATCCATGCCATCACAAACTTAATGCTATAAGTGATAATCAAATAAACAGGCGTAGAGAGAATAAGAATGATAATGTCCTGAGAAGTTTCTTCACGCATGGTTTTCGTGTAAGCAAAGAAATTCAATACACTCAACGCATATAAAACAGCCGAGTTTTTAAAAACGTTCATTGCTTCAGATGTAATCGTTGGCCATACGGTACGATATGCAACCGGTAAAATGACATAACGATAACTTTGTGCAGTAGTAAAACCCATAGCGGAAGCTGCGAACTTCTGTCCACGAGAAACGGTATTAATTCCGGCACGTATGTGCTCAGATACACGGGCAGCCGTGTAGAGACCTAATGCAAAAACACCAATAACCGCCGGTTGCTGATTTAAAATATTTTTCCACCAACCACCAGCAACTACATCCCCACTACCTGCACTTAAGCTGTCCGGTAAAAACTCGGGAAAAACAAAAGCCCAGAAGAATAGTTGCACAATAAGTGGAATATTACGGAAAATTTCAACGTAACAATTGCCGATAAATGCGAGAGGTTTGTTAGGTAATGTACGAATTACCCCTAGGAGAGAACCTAATAAAAATGCGATAAGAAAGGCTATAATAGCTGTCCAAACCATAGTGAACACGCCTGAACCTAACATTTGTAACCATGTGGGTGCCTCAGCATAAGCATTGTAGCTTGAGCTACCAATAGCTTTACAAACTGATTCTGCCCATGCGGCTTTATCGACACCATATTCATTAGACTCCGCACAGAATATAGTCCAGTTTAGCGAGCCGACTGACATGTTTGCCCCTTAAATTAATATCTTTAGAAAATAGACTACTTGTGCAAATGAATCTTTACACTTACACAAGTAAATTTAGGACAAAAAGATCCAGTTAGATTCCTGCATCTGTTGGGTTAGCTTTTAATTTCTTATAAGATGAACTTTGTTGCATGTTCAAATTCGTGTTTTTTGGTGGAATTGGAGATAAGAACCACTTCTTATATAAAGCGTCCATTTTACCGGTTTTCCACAAGTTATTTACAGTACGGTCTGCAACCGCTTTAAATTTTGGATCATCTTTAGCAAGCATAATTCCATAAGGTTCAGATGAAAGTACCGGACCTACAATGGCAAAAGCTTTAGGTGTAGAAGACTTAGCAATCAAGCCTGCTAAAATATTATCATCCATTACAAATGCAGCAGCACGGCCAGATGCCATCATGGCAAAAGAGTCAGCATGATCTTTACCATAAATATTTTGAACATTAACTGCCTGACCTTTTTCATTCATCTTGATGTATTTGTCAGATGTAGTGCCTTGAGTAGTAACAACTGCTTTACCATTTAAGTCCGCCAAACTCTTAATGCCAGAGTTTGCTTTAACAGCCATGCGCACTTCTGTTGCATAGTAGTTAGTTGAGAACCCAACTTGTTGCTGGCGTTGTTTAGAGTTTGTAGTGGTACCACATTCCATATCGATATTGCCTGCCAAAAGCTCAGGAATACGTGTTGATGAAGTTACTGCCTTGTACTCAACTTTTAAGCCAGGCATTTTCAATTCTTTCTTAATGTCATTTGCAAACTGGTTACAGATATCGACTGCATAACCTACTGGTTTACCTGCAACAACATATGAAATTGGATCTGAGGATTCTCGATGACCAATTACGATTTTTCCGGTACTTTTAATTTTAGCTAATGTATCTGCTGCTTGAATTTGAGAAGTAGCGCCAACCGTACAAAGCATAACTGTTGAAATAATGAGAGAGGTTGCAGAACGTTTCATAAGAACTCCTTGATGATCATTCTCTCTATTTATCTATAGAATCATTCATATAGAGCAATAGAGTGATTTTTTATTAAATTGCAATTATCGAGCCAACTTTTCCAAGTCGGACCCATCCATTTGCTTCACTTATTCTATTCAATCTGTTTTGCAGAATTAATACCTTTAAAACTGCTCACATGTTTCTACTTTAATCTATGTTTTAATCTTCTGTCTATTATTAAGCTCATCTATTTACACTTAAATGTGGCAATTATTGATTACATTGTAAACACATGCACAATAAAGTGGCTTAACTTTGGCTAAAAATAGTATTTAGAAAAATTGTATTTTCCAAAAAATCATAAAAATTAAAATTATTAATCATTTAGATAAAATGGAATTTATATTGTAAAAAGTAATTTTGGCATCAAAATAATATAAACAAATGGCTTAATAAAAATCATTTAGAAAATTGATAGTAATATCTACCTTAATAAAATAACTAGCAAAGATAAAAATAAGCCCCGATTTTCTCAGGGCATTTTATAATTTTAAATTCCGCGCCAATCTACTCGCGCATTACGCTCAGTTTGATATATTCTTAAAACATACTGACCTAGAGGTAAATCGAGTAAATTTTGTTGATAGTTATTCCATTCTTCCGAAACACCTTCAGCCTCTTCCCGCTCCCACGGTGTACCCTTTATTTCTAATAAAGGAGCAAGCATAGAACATACAGAAATATCAGCAAGACTTAAGCGATCGCCTACCATATAACGTGCCTGATTTTCGATTAAGCAGTTATTTAGTTCATTTATGAGTTCATCCATGCGTTCTTTTGACTGGTTGACTAGCTCTTCTTCAAGTTTATAGTTCTTCTTTACCAGTGTTTTGAGGAATGGCTTCGATATTTTTTCAAACTGACGTAAATAGCCTTGTTCACCCATCATAATTTCTAAAGCATGGTCTCCATGTGCCAATGTGTGAGCTAGAGCCCAACGACGGACATGAATACCCAGCTCATCAGCCAAGCTATCTATTTTTAATGTTTGCTGTCTTAATTGTTCATCACGACGTAACAGTGAATGCTCCGGATAAGTATCATCCAGATAAAGTGCAATTTTAGTCGATTCAGCGATCCATTGATGATCATCTTTCAAAATAGGCAGTAAATTTTGGCCTGTTTTGAGTTGTGCAAAAGCACGATGAAAGCCTGGAATTAAGTTATGAGCCACATAATCAAGTTCTTTATGGTCTAACAACCAGCGAGCTTTTTCACAATAATGGGACAAAGGAAACTGATACAAAACCCGCATAAAATCTCCACGTTTATTTTTATTTGACTATTTGTACAAAAATGGTCGTCGGTAAGTAGATACTTTAGAAGCTATTTTTAGTTAAAACAATGGATATTGTGCTCATTTTTCACTGACACTTAAGTCTATTTTTTTTATATCTTTTTTTACCGTACTTATTGTTCTTTTTCATATTAAAACCAATTCTATTATTATTTTTCCGCATAATAACCTTAAACTATTGTTTTTTATAATCTTTCAATATCTCTATTTTTTAATTAAAAAGCAAAAAAAGTGCTTTGCATTTTTATTCATAAGCTGAGCATAAGTCCTCGTTTAGTGGAAAAATATTTCTTTTGTAAGGTAATGACAGCAATACAAGGTGTCATTATGTCTAATTCTCTATCTAAAACGACGGCATACGTCCAAATCATTCAAAATGATCAACAAGCGATTAATGCTGCTTATCAAGTGGCGGATTATGCTTTAGAGGGTCGTAATACACGTGATCAACAACGCTTATTACCACATGAGCAAATCGAAAACTTTAGTCAAAAAGGCTTAGGGGGAATTCGCATTGCAAAAAAATACGGCGGTGCTTTTGTTTCCAATAAAACTTTGGCTCAAGTTTTCCGTATTTTAAGTAAAGGTGATGCGAATGTTGGTCAGATTCCACAAAATCAGATTAGCCTTTTAAACCTGATCGAAATTATGGGCACAGAACAACAAAAACAATTTATCTTTTCAGAAATATTGGCAGGCAAACGTCTTGCTAACGGTGGGCCAGAACGTAATACCCATGATTCAAAAACCTTAAAAACCACTCTTACTGTTGAGAACGGCAAATATATTTTAAACGGCGAAAAGTTTTATTCTACAGGTACGAGCTTTGCGCATTGGCTCGCAATTAAAGCAATTCATCCCGAAGGCCATGTGGTTTTAGTCATTGTTAACCGAGACGCTCAAGGTATTGAAATTATTAATGACTGGAATGGATTTGGGCAACGTACGACAGCGAGCGGTACAGTTAAATTAAATCAAGTTGAAGTTAATCCTGAACTTATTTTTGATGAACGATTATTGACGCAAACCCCAACCTATCGCGGTGCCTATTCACAGTTATTACAAGTTGCCATTGATGTAGGCATCGCTGAAGCCGCATTTGACGATACTTTATCAACCATACACAAAGCACGTCCAATTATTGATGCAAATGTTGAAAAAGCTAGCTTTGAACATTACACCCTACAAGAAGTAGGTAAGTTAAATATTTTGCTCGATGCTGCAATTTTACTGCTTGATGAAGCTGCTGAATATTTGGATGAACTTGACCACCTTCAAACGGTGACTGATGAACTAGTAGCTAAAGCTTCAATTTTGGTCGCAGAAGCGAAAGTCTATGCCAATGATGCTGCTCTACAAATCTCTGAAAAACTACTAGAGCTAGGCGGTAGTCGTTCAAGTTTAAGCCAACACAATTTAGATCAACATTGGCGAAATGCCCGTGTACATACCTTACACGACCCTGTTCGCTGGAAATTACATGCCATTGGCAATTATTACCTTAATGGTCATTTCCCTGCCCGCCATGCTTGGATTTAAGGAGAAATTGTCATGACTTCATATCAATCGGTTCAAACTAAACAAACATCGGCATCTGGCCAAGCGCACATTATTCAAAATGATGTTGAAGCATTAGAAGTTGCCAAACAATTTGCTGAGCAATTTAAAAAAACCGCAGTTGAGCGAGACGCTAAACGAATTTTACCGTATACCGAAATCGATGCTTTGAGCCAATCTGGTCTTTGGGCAATTACAGTGCCAAAGCAATATGGCGGTGCCGAAGTTTCAAGCCATACAGTTGCTAAAGTGATTGCACTTTTAAGCGGTGCCGATGGTTCAATCGGACAAATTCCACAAAACCATTTTTATGCTTTAGAAGTATTGCGCAATACAGGCACAGAAGCTCAAAAACAACGTTTATATAGCGAAGTTTTAAATGGCACTCGCTTTGGTAATGCACTTGCTGAGTTTAAAACTAAAACTTCAACTCATAAACAAACCAATATCCGTCCTCACGGAAATGGCTACCTGATTCAAGGTGAAAAGTTTTACTGCACAGGAAGTTTATTTGCTCACCGTATTCCAACCTTGGTTTTAGACGATGCGGGTCGAGAATATCTAGCCTTTGTAAAAAGTGGTTCACAAGGATTAAAACTTGTTGATGACTGGTCTGGCTTTGGACAAAAAACTACAGGCAGCGGCACGGTCAAGTTTGATCAGGTTTTTGTCGATGCAGATGATGTTATTCCTTTTGATACTGCATTTTTACAGCCGACCTTAGTGGGTCCTTTTGCGCAAATTATGCATGCATCGATTGAGGTAGGTATTGCACGTGCAGCCTTTGAAGAAAGTTTGCAAAGAGTGCATCAAGCTCGCCCATGGATTGATTCAAATGTAGAAACGGCCAACCAAGATCCTTTAACGATTTATGAGCTAGGACGCACTGCTGTAGATGTACGAGCAAGTGAAGTGTTATTAAAACAAGCTGCGCAATCAATTGATGCTGCAAAAATTGAAACCACACCTGAAAGCATTGCTAAAGCTTCAATTGATGTGGCTAAAGTGCGTGCTCATAGTACAGATATCGCCCTAAAAGCATCGTCTAAGCTGATTGAACTTGCTGGTAGTCGTGGTAGTCAGTCTCAAGATGGCCTAGACCGTTTCTGGCGTAATGCGCGTGTACATACGTTGCATGATGCCGCACGATGGAAATATTACTTTATTGGGAACTATGTGCTTAACGGTGTGCTTCCACCTCGTCGGGGGACATTGTAATGGCAGATTTCAAAGCAAAAGAGATTTTATTAAACGCCTTTGACATGAACTGTGTTGGGCATATCAATCATGGCTTATGGACACATCCACGTGATGAATCACACCGTTTTAACGAACTCAGTTATTGGACAGAACAAGCCAAGACCTTAGAAAGTGGTTTATTTGATGGTTTATTTATTGCGGACATTACAGGTGTGTATGACGTCTATCAAAACGGTATTGATCTGACTTTAAAAGAGTCCATTCAGCTTCCGAGCCATGACCCGTCTACACTCATTTCAGCAATGGCGGCAGTCACTCAAAACTTAAGTTTTGGGGTCACTGTGAACTTAAGCTATGAGCATCCGTATCAATTTGCCCGCCGCTTTGCGAGTCTCGACCATTTAACTCAAGGTCGTATTGGCTGGAATATCGTGACGGGCTATTTAGATAGTGCAGAACGCTTGATTGGCCAAAAAGGTTTAAAAGACCACGATGCTCGCTATGAACAAGCCGAAGAATTTTTAGAGCTTTGCTATAAATATTGGGAAGGTTCATGGGAAAACGACGCAGTTAAAAAAGATAAAGCACGGCGTGTTTTTACAGATCCATCTAAAGTTCACACCATTCACCACCACGGAAAATATTACCAAAGCGAAGGTGTGTTTCAGGTGTCTCCTTCTGTGCAACGTACCCCAACACTGTTTCAAGCAGGTGCTTCACCCAAAGGTATGCAGTTTGCGACTCGTCATGCTGAGTGTGTATTTATTGGCGGCGACAAACCCGAAAAAATACGCGAACAAGTGAAAAAGATTCGTGCTCTTGCAGAACAGCAAGGCCGTTCAGCGGATGATATTAAAGTCTTTGTCGGTATAACCGTTGTTGTTGCCGAAACACATGATCTAGCCGTACAGAAACTGAATGAATATCGTCAATATGCAAGTCCTGAAGCAGGCTTAGCACATTATGCGAGTTCAACTGGTATCGACTTAAGTAAATTTGCCGACGATGAAGCGATTCCTTACCAAAAAAGTAACAGTATTGTTTCGATTACCGAAAAATTTAAAGAGCAACAAATCACGAAAAATGACTTAAAAGCTCAGCATGTTTTAGGTGGTCGTTACCCACTCATTGTGGGTAGTGGCGAAGAAGTTGCTGAATATTTAATTCATCTTTTAGATGAGACTGATATTGATGGCTTTAATTTGACACGTACAGTTGCACCAGAGTCTCACCACGACTTTATTCGCTTGGTCATTCCTGAGCTACAACAGCGTGGACGCTATAAAACTGCATATAAAACGGGTTCACTGCGGAACAAAATCTTTAATCGGGGTGACCAATTACCAAAACAACACCCTGTTCAAGCGTTCCGATGTAGTCCCAATAACAACAGCAAAAACTTAACAACAATTGAAGAAATAACCGCTTAAATTTGGAGATAGACATGGCTCAAACAGCCTCTAAAAAATGGCTAGGCGTAGGCTTAGTCGTTGTAGTCCTTATTGTTGCTTTATTCTTTTGGAATAAACATCGCCAAAGTGGCTCAAATGAACTTGTGATTGGTATTAGCCCACCATTTGCAAAAACTTTACAAGCTGCTGCCGATGAAGCAAAGAAACAGGGTTTAAATGTAAAACTGGTCGAATTTTCTGACTGGAATACACCAAACATTACTTTAAATCATGGGGATATTGATGCGAACTTTTTCCAGCACCAACCTTTCTTAGACAATGCAATTAAAGAAACAGGCTTTAAATTAAAGGCATTTGCAGTGGGTGCAGCATCACATGTGGGACTTTATTCAAAGAAATATAAAAGCCTTGATGAATTGCCGCAAAACGCACGTGTAGTCATTCCAAATGATCCAGTGAACCAAGGTCGTGCCCTGCTACTCTTACAGCAAGCTAAATTAATTACGCTTAAAGATTCAAATAATCATTTATCTGCACTTAAAGATGTAGTTTCAAACCCTAAAAATTTGCAATTCGTAGAGGTTGAAGGACCACAAACTGCTCGTGCAATTGATGATGTTGACTTGGCTTTTGGCTATCCGCATTACCTACGCTTAGCAAAAACAGCTGACCCTGAAAGTGCACTTTTACTTGATGACAATACCAATAAACGTTATGCAATTTTGTTTGTAGTGCGTGATGACTACCAAGATAAGGGCGACAAATTAAAGAAATTTGTTGAGATCTATCAAAACTCGCCAAAAGTTAAAGCTGTGTTAGATGCTGAGATTGGGCCAACACTTTGGTTCCCTGGCTGGAAGTAATAACGGAAAGATTATGGCGATTCAGTTCAAACAGCATAAAGCTTGGTTACTCGGAATTACGATTTTAATCGTAGTTCTGGGCCTCGTAGGTTACCGTTATATTAAAAATAAACAAGCCGATGATGTTTTAACGATCGGGATTAGCCCGCCTTATGCTGAGCTATTACAAAGCGTTGCCAATGAAGTAGAAAAGCAAGGTGTTCATGTCAAACTCGTTGAATTTTCTGATTGGCGAGCACCCAATGTTGCCGTACAAAACGGTGATATTGATGCAAACTTTTTCCAGCAAAGCGTATTTCTACGTAATGCTGTTAAAGAAACGGGTTATGACTTACACGCATTTGGTGTGGGTTCAGGAAGTCATGTCGGTTTATATTCAAAAAAATATAAATCACTTGAAGACTTACCTTCAAATGCCCGTGTGGCTATTCCAAACGATCCGGTCAATTTAGCTCGTGCTTTAATTTTATTGCATCGTGCAGGCTTAATTCAGCTTAAAGATATAAATAATGAGCTTTCAACCACTCAAGACATTATTGCTAATCCTAAACAGTTGAGCTTCGTTGAAGTTGAAGGCCCACAGACAGCACATGCCTATAACGATGTCGATTTAATTTTCGGCTTCCCCCACTACTTAAAAATGGCAAAAGTAACCGACCCACATAGCGCATTATTTTTAGATCCAATCGATAAAAAATATGCAATTTTGTTTGTGACCCGTCGCGATTACCAAGACAAAAACCAAAAACTTGCAACCTTTGTTAAAGCATTCCAGAACTCAAAACAAGCACAAGACATTCTGGATAAAGACTTTGGTAAAGGTATGTGGTTTCAAGGCTGGAAATAAGGAGAATGATGATGGTGAGTTTTGGATCGCAAGTTGATTTTTCTCTACCCCATATCAAAATTCGCGGTTTAAATAAGTTTTACCAATCGCAAGGTCAAAAACTGCATGCTTTAAAAGAGATTAACCTTGATATTCCTCAAGGTAAGATTTTAGGCATTATTGGTAAAAGTGGTGCGGGAAAATCCTCCCTACTCCGCACTTTAAATGGCTTAGAACAAGTGAATACAGGCAGCATTCATATTCATCAACAAAACATTGCTGAATTGAGTCATGCCGAGCTTATTCAAACTCGCCAACGAATTGGAATGATTTTTCAACATTTCAATTTGATGTCTGCAAAAACGGTCTGGGAAAATGTGGCATTGCCCTTAAAAGTTTCCAATTACAATAAAGCAGATATCGATCAACGTGTTAATGAAGTTTTGGCACTCGTAGGTCTTGCAGATAAGTCTGGCTACTACCCATCGCAACTTTCAGGCGGACAAAAGCAACGTGTCGGTATTGCACGTGCACTTGTTCACCACCCAGAAATTTTACTGTGTGATGAAGCCACCTCGGCACTTGACCCTGAAAGTACCGCTACTATTTTGGCTTTACTTAAAAAGATTAATCAGGAACTGGGTCTAACGGTTGTACTCATCACTCATGAAATGCAGGTCATTCGAGAAATTTGTGATCAAGTGGTGGTGATTGATCAAGGTGAGATAGTAGAGGCTGGACAAGTCTGGTCTGTATTTTCACGACCAGAGCAACAAATTACTCAAGAATTGTTAAACCTTGAGCAGATCACTCTGCCTTTTAAAATCAGTCCTCTACCAGATGAAGATTCAACTCATATTATTGTAAAACTGAAATATGAAGCTGAAGCACATCAAGTACCCGATATTCAAGAACTACTTGCTAGATTTAAAGCACCCGTCAATTTATATCAAAGTCAGGTCGATACCATTCAAGGGCACATTATTGGTTCTCTTTTAGTCGGTATTCCTAACGTAGAAATTGATCTTTCATCTATACGACAAGACGCATCAACTGCAATTGCACAATTTGAGGTACTTGGCTATGCACGACCAGCTCATTGATTTATTAATTACTGGAACTGTAGATACCTTACTCATGGTAGGTGCATCTGCGTTTATTGCTTTTTTAATTGGCTTACCTATTGCTGTTGTTTTAGTTAGTACTTCTGAGCACGGCATTCATCCGTCACAAAAGATTAATCAAGCTTTAGGTTGGGTCATCAACATTACTCGCTCTGTACCCTTTCTTATTTTAATGGTTGCGCTTATTCCGCTTACTCGCTGGATTGTGGGTACAAGTTATGGGGTTTGGGCAGCTGTTGTTCCGCTGACTATTGCTGCAATTCCTTTCTTTGCGCGTATTGCAGAAGTCAGCTTACGCGAAGTCGATCAAGGCTTAATTGAAGCTGCACAGGCCATGGGTTGTAACCGTAAACAAATTATCTGGCATGTACTTTTACCAGAGGCTTTGCCAGGTATTGTGGCGGGTTTTACCGTGACTATTGTGACTATGATTAACTCTTCTGCGATTGCTGGTGCTATTGGTGCAGGTGGCCTAGGAGACATTGCTTATCGTTATGGCTATCAACGTTTTGATATGCAAATTATGTTGGCTGTAATTTTAGTGCTCATTGTTTTAGTCATGTTGGTACAAGCGACTGGCGATGCATTAGCCCAGCAACTTGATAAACGTAAAGTTTAAACGCAATACAACCCTGCTCTAGCCATGACTTTGTCATGGCTTTCATGTAAAATCAGCGACAATTTTTAATTTACACATTTGTGAGTGGTTTTCATGGGTTTTAATTGCGGTATTGTTGGTCTGCCAAACGTAGGGAAATCTACCCTTTTCAATGCATTAACGAAAGCAGCGATTGCAGCGGAAAACTTCCCTTTCTGTACCATTGAACCAAACACAGGTATTGTTCCTGTACCAGATCCACGTTTAGACAAACTTGCTGCGATTGTAAAACCACAGCGTATTTTGCCTACCACCATGGAATTTGTAGACATTGCTGGTCTTGTTGCTGGTGCGTCAAAAGGTGAAGGCTTAGGTAACCAATTCCTTGCTAACATCCGTGAAACTGATGCAATCGCTCATGTTGTACGTTGTTTCGAAGACGAAAACGTGATTCACGTAAATGGCAAAATTGATCCATTAGACGACATCGCAACCATCAATACTGAACTTGCACTTGCCGATCTTGAAACTGTTGCAAAAGCAATTTTACGTTTAACTAAAGTTGCTAAAGGCGGTGATAAAGAAGCTGTAGCAACTAAAGCAGTTTTAGAAAAAATCCAACCGTTACTTGACGAAGGTAAACCAGCGCGTGCAGCTGATTTATCTGATGACGAACGCAAATTAGTTCGTGGTTTTGGTTTAATGACTTTAAAACCAACCATGTATATTGCAAACGTTGCAGAAGATGGTTTTGAAAATAACCCGCATTTAGATGCAGTAAAAAAACTTGCTGCGGAAGAAAACGCAATTGTTGTTCCTCTTTGCAACCAGATCGAAGCTGAAATTTCATTATTAGAAGATGAAGATCGTGCTGAGTTCCTAGAAGCAATGGGCATGGAAGAACCAGGCTTAAATGTGGTTATTCGTGCAGGTTATGCACTTTTAGGTTTACAGACTTATTTCACTGCTGGTGTACAAGAAGTACGTGCATGGACAGTAAAAGTTGGCGCAACCGCTCCTCAAGCCGCTGGTGTGATTCATACCGACTTCGAAAAAGGCTTCATCCGTGCTGAAGTTGTTGCATATGATGACTTCGTACAATACAACGGTGAAAACGGCGCTAAAGAAGCTGGTAAATGGCGTTTAGAAGGTAAAACTTACGTTGTTCAAGATGGCGATGTAATGCACTTCCGTTTTAACGTATAAGTTAAAGCTCAAAAAAAAGCCCCATCATATTGGGGCTTTTTTTATGTTTAATGACTTAAATCCATCGCCTCTCGTTTACTGCGCGCCTCTTGTAAAATACGCGCATGCAAAGGCTTTCTAAAACCTAGCATAAATATAAATTCTGCCAATACAAATAATGGCCCAATCGCAAGTCCTATCACATCATCAACAAAAGCTGGTTTTTTCTTTTCGAAATAATGTCCCACAAACTGAAAGACCCACCCCACCACAAAGAAACCAATACTTGCCGCTAACCATTGTCCTAAGGATAATTGAGCAATTTGGCTCGCCAGTGGATAAACAGCGGCTAAAAGAATCAGCATAATTACGCCAAAAACTTTATCTAAAATGAAATAATAGATCGTACTAGCTGCAATCAGGACTATGGCTAAAGTCAGTTTAAAACTACCAATATCGACTCCAGCTCTTACGGTTAAACATAAAATTGAAAACACGATCAGCGGAATACCAATAAAATGCGTCAATATATTTTTATGATTTAAATGATAAGCCGCATATTTGCTAAGCTCTTGCTCCAGATTTGACATGAGTTATTCCCTATTCACTTACATATAGTCATACTATACATATAAGGAAAACGTAAAGTTGTCAGCTATTTGACAAAGTAATGAATTTTTTCATGGATGACCGAATATTGGACCTAATTTATATTAATCGACTAAAAGAAAACACATGGTTTAGTGTGCTTCCAGAAGCATTCCAAAACTTTATTTTAGAACATGGCAAACAAATCACCTTTGAGAAAAATAGCTATGTTTTCCATGCTCAAGATCTATTTGATGGCATTTATACTGTACTTGAAGGCTCAATTAGTTTGGGTTATGTCGACGTAAATGGTAATGAAGCACTTTCTGCAATTGCTGAGCCGATTATGTGGTTTGGTGAAATATCTTTAATTGATCATGAACCGCGCTCACATGATGCGATTGCCTTGAAAAAAAGCACAGTACTACATATTCCAGCGAAGCCTTTAAATGAGCTACTCAAGGACAATCCATATTATTGGTACTATTTTGCACGTTTAACCAGTCAAAAACTCAGGTACGTTTTCTTAGAACAGATTGCTATCCAAACATGTAGTATTTCTCAAAGGCTGGCTCAGCGCCTTCTATTCATTTTAGAAGGATATGGGAATCATATTCTTATTCAAGATCATCACATACATATTTCTCAAGAACAGTTGGCAAATATGCTGACTACATCTAGACAGACAATCAATCATGAGCTGAGCCTGCTCGAAAAACAGAAAATCATCAGAATTGCTTTTAGAAAAATTGAGATTCTAGATATTGAGAAATTGAAAGTAGTTGCTCAAGCGCAATCCTAATTTTTTAAAAGCGGCTAAATAATAAAAACTTAAAATTAAATTAAAAAAATAGATAACACTGCAAATCAAAACATTGTTCAAACTCTATTTCCACAAAATAAATGTGTTAAAGCAGATATTTTCACCCTACACTCAAGCTGAGAAATAATACTCAACAAGGCGCTGATTAACATGAAAAAATTATCAACAATTCTTACAGCAGGCGTATTGGCTATGTTAAGTGTTTCGGCATTTGCATGTCCAAAAGGAACTCAACTACAAGGCGGTACAGGACCGAATCACAAAGGTGGAAAATGTGTAGCGGTACATGGAAAAGCTACCGCTCAAAAAGCCAAGAAAGAGGTAACTAAAACTAAACAGGATGTTAAAAAAGACTTAAGCACTCAAAAACATGATGCAATGACCAGCGCGACTCATGCTCAACATGAATCACAGCAAATGACTCATCAAATGAAACAAGATGCTGTGAAGACTGCAAACACCGCTAAAGCTGCCACAAAACCGTAATTCACATTCACTCATTATCGTTTAAAAGCAAAAAAAGCGAGATTGATCATCTCGCTTTTTTATATTCATTAGTTTTATTTTGGCGAAGTATTTCCAAGATTTGGCGTATCGATCGCATCCTTACATTGAGCCTTATCTCGCTCATAGTCCGCTTGCTTTTGGGCAACTGAACTATTATTTTCTCGTGTTTCGCGTGCCCATATATCTAAACTTGTCAGGGCCTTACGGCAGAGTGCATATTTCCCTTCTGTCACCGAATCCGTCATTTTTACATTAATGCGCCAGTCTGTACTCAATTGACGTAAAGGTTTACGAACTTTGTCATCAATTTGGCTGAGTTGTTTTTCATAAACTAAATGCTCAACCGTGTTAATTAATGTCCATGCTTTTTGAGCATAAACAGTTGCATCATTGGTTAGTTTCGGTGCTGGCTTAATTTCTACTTTTTTTTCTACACCCTGATTACCATTATCACAGCCCTGCAATGTAAAAATACCTGCACTCATCATGGCGATATAAACTAAACGAATCTTTGCCTTGAACATATCAAACTGCCGATTAAACATTTCGGCACTATGCTATTAAATTCGGCTACAATACTCAATCTTTCAAGTATTTTTATCATTTGGTTTATTGCCAAGGTGTATTGTGTCCGAACAACAATTGATGCCTGCCCAAACAGCAACTTTTTGGCAAGGCGCCAAAGATAGCCAAGCTATCGTACTCACCTATTTACCCGTTTCTTTTGCCTTTGGCGTTTCTGCATCTCAGTTTGGTTTTACACCGTGGGAAGCCTTTTTTCTATCTTGTTCAATGTACGCAGGCGCTAGCCAATTCTTGGTTGTCGCTCTTTTGGCTAGCGGTTCATCCATCTGGCTAACAGCATTAACAGTCATTGCACTAGATATTCGCCATGTCCTTTATGGACCTGCTCTATACAACCTGATTCCAAACAAATTAAATCTTAAGAAAACGGCAGTATGGGCTTGGGGTTTAACGGATGAAGTTTTTGCCAGTGGAATGATCCAACTTTCACAGCGCAAACAACAATGGTCCGAGTCTTGGATGTTAGGCTTAAGTCTATTTAGTTGGATGGCTTGGGCAAGTGGCTCTTTGTTAGGTGGATTATTTGCCAATCAAGTTGCTCATTTACCAAAGTTTTTACAAGCAGCTTTAGACTTCTTATTACCTGCTTTATTTTTAAGTTTTTTATTAGCGGCATTTGAACGAAAGCATAGCCTTGTTGTTGCTGTATCTTTAGTAGTTTCAGCTTTGGCGTGTTATTGGATTAACTTATCAGCGGCTATCTTTATTGGTATTTTTTCAGGCATTTTAGCTGGTCTATTTAAACATTATGTGCTGAAACAGTATGATGAGGTTGAGGCTTAATATGAACCTAGAAATTATTCTGGTCGGCATTATTGTGGGCATAGCCAATTTTGCTTCACGCTTTGGACCTTTTTTTGTAATACAAAAATTACAGGGTTCGCAGCAAAGACGCGGCTCAATCTGGATAAAAATTGCTTTGGGAAGTATTGGAATATCTGCAATTAGTGCCATGCTTGTAGTTGCTACTCTTCCATCTCTCCTTGAAAATCCCAATAAGAGTTTCGCAATGCTTATCGGTTTTTTAGTTTTAGCAGGTCTTTATTTTAAATTTAAGAAAATCGTACCAGCAACTTTAACTGCCGCAATTGTTTATGGTCTGATCTATACTTATTTACCTTTATAAATAGATAAACTGATCTTCCTTATATAAAATAAAATCTGGCTAGAGGCGTTTAAGATTGAAACTTCTGGCTTGGAAAATTTAATTTTTGAATTGATTAAAAAGATAACCTTAGCTACTTAATAGAGATAAAAATGTCACAAGTTAAAATTTATGCAAATGAACAAACCATTATGCAGTACCGAGAATTACTTTCTCATGCAATCCATCAAGCGCTTATTGAAGAATTGAAATATCCTGTTGAGAAGAAGTTTCAACGTTTTATTAGCCTTAAACCAGGAAATTTCATTTATCCTTCTGACAGGAGCCAGCATTACATTATTATCGAACTTTCAATGTTTGCAGGCCGCAGCCCAGCCACTAAAAAGCAGCTTATTCAAACCTTATTTCGTAATATTCAAGAACAATGCAAAATTTCTCCACAAGACATTGAAATTACTATTTTTGAAACACCTAAAGAAAATTGGGGCATCCGTGGTAAAAATGCGGATGAATTGCTTTTAAACTATCAGGTTAATATCTAAAAACCACTTTTTTAATTGTCCGACAAAATTACTTTTTTTATGCATGATAAGGCTTAACTCCACCATAAGTTCTGCTATGCTTAAAAAAATAATTTTGTCAGGATGATTCGCATGAGCGTGACACTCGGTACCCCACTTCAATCTTCTGCATTTAAAGTTTTATTGTTAGGTTCAGGAGAGCTTGGCAAAGAAGTTGTAATTTCCTTACAACGCCTTGGTGTAGAAGTACATGCAGCCGACCGTTATGATCACGCACCAGCAATGCAAGTTGCACATTTTTCTTATGTATTAAACATGGCAGATCCTGCCCAATTAAAACAACTCATCGAGAAAATTAAACCAAATTTAATTGTTCCAGAAATTGAAGCAATTGCGACAGAAGTTTTACTTGAAATTGAAGCGAGCAAAACAGCAACTGTCATCCCTTCTGCTAAAGCTGTAAACCTCACAATGAACCGTGAAGGCATCCGCCGTCTTGCGGCTGAAGAACTTGGCCTACCTACTTCTGCTTATCGTTTTGCTGATACGCTCGAAAGCTTCCGCGCCGCTTGCGATGACATTGGTTATCCAAACTTTGTAAAACCAGTCATGTCATCTTCAGGTAAAGGTCAGTCTCGTGTAAAAAGTTTCGATGAAGTCGATGCTGCATGGGAATATGCATTGCAAGGTGGCCGTGTTAACCAAGGCACGGTTATTATTGAATCTCAAATTGATTTTGATTTTGAAATTACATTACTTACCGTTCGCGCTAAAAACCCTGAAACTGGTGAAATCGAAACTCATTACTGTGACCCAATTGGTCACCGCCAAGATGCCGGGGATTATGTAGAAAGCTGGCAACCTCAACCAATGACGGCGGCGGCACTTGAAGAAGCAAAACGTATTGCAAATAAAGTGACAACTGCACTTGGTGGCTGTGGTATTTTTGGTGTAGAACTGTTTATTAAAGGCGACAAGGTTTGGTTTAGTGAAGTCTCACCTCGCCCACACGATACAGGACTCGTAACTTTAGCATCTCAGTTTCAAAGTGAATTTGAACTGCATGCACGTGCAATTTTAGGTTTACCTGTAAACACAGCACGCCACAGTGTTGCAGCAAGTGCGGTAATTTATGCTGGAGTTGATGCCAGCAATTTAAGTTATAGCAATCTCAATGTAGCTTTAACACACCCAGACACCGATTTACGCCTGTTTGGCAAACCAGAAGGTTTCAAACGTCGTCGTATGGGGGTAGCAACCGCTCGTGCTGAAAATACTGATCTTGCTCGTACTTTAGCGAAAGAAACCGCTGATCAAGTAAGCGTTCAAACAAACTCTTAATTTTTACTTATTGGTAGACCCATTTTCATGATCAATATATCGCCATTGTTGAACTATGTCTCAAGTCATCATGATATTAAAGCCATTAATCAATGGCGAACGGATGTAGAAAAACAGTTGCAAGATTCATATGAAAATGGGCAATCTATTCGTGAAATCATTAAAGCCCGTTCAGATTTAGTAGATGAAGCACTGATCTTTTTATGGAAACATGCTGAACTCGATCAGACAGAACTGGGCCTTTTTGCTGTAGGCGGTTATGGGCGCCGTGAAATGTTGCCCTATTCCGATGTCGATATCATGATCCTATCGGAGCATGAAATTAACGAAGAAAACGAAAAACGTATCTCTACATTTATTTCTTCTTTATGGGACGTTGGAAACTTTAAACCCGGCATTAGTGTTCGCACGATTCAAAGCTGTGTTGAACAGGCTGCTACCGATTTAACCGTTGCAACAACTTTAATTGAAGCGCGGTTAATTACTGGCAATAGTCAGCTTGCGAAATGGCCTCGCCGTATTGTTTCGCAGACATGGACTGACAAAACATTCTATGACGCAAAAATGGCCGAACAAGCCAAGCGTTACCATCAACACAACAATACTGAAAGTAATTTAGAACCCGACATTAAAAATGCACCGGGTGGTATACGTGACATTAACCAAATTGGCTGGATAGCCAAACGTCACTTTCGCGTAAATCGTATTTATGACTTAGTACATTTAGGTTTCATTTCAGAGTTTGAATTGGCAGTTTTAGAAGAAGCTGAAAGTTTTCTTTGGGAAATTCGACATCATTTACACCGTTTAGCTAAACGTGATGAAAACCGTTTACTCTTTGACCACCAAAGGGAAATTGCCGCTAAATTTGGTTATGTTCGTCAAGAAGGCCAACCTGTAAATTATGGTGTTGAGCAGTTCATGAAACGCTACTACCGTACGGCGCAGCAAGTTTCAACACTCAATGAAATGTTGCTTGCGTATTTTAGCGAGTCAGTGATTACTCCTCGACTGCCCAACTATGAACGCAAAATTGAAGTTGTTAACGATCACTTTAAAATTGTCGATAATAAACTTGCCGTACAACATCATAAAATATTCGCCGAGCATCCAAGCGCGATTTTAGAGTTGTTCTATATTTTAGCCAATCGACCAGATATTGAAGGTATTCGCGCCCGGACTTTACGCTTACTTATTCTTGCCGCAAAACGAATCAACCAAAGTTATCGCGATAATCCAGAGCATCAAGCACTGTTTATGTCGATTATTCGCTCACCATATCGTTTATACGATACCTTGGTTGCGATGAAACGATATGGTGTTTTAGGAAACTATATTCCTGCTTTTGGCCAAATTATGGGCCTTATGCAATATGACTTGTTCCATATCTATACGGTCGATGCTCACACATTATTATTGCTGCGTAATTTAAATCGTTTTAGAGAACCTGAATTTGCCAAAGAATTCCCTGTAGTAAGTTCAGTTTTCCAACGTCTTGCTCGTCAAGATATTGTGTTCATTGCTGCTTTATTCCATGACATCGCAAAAGGTCGCGGTGGTGACCACAGCGAACTCGGCGCAGAAGACGCGATTGAGTTTGGCCGTGCACATGGCTTTACAGAGCGTGAATGCAAATTAATTGCATGGCTTATTCAAAACCATTTGCTCATGTCTTTGACCGCTCAGAAAAAAGATATTTCTGATCCTGATGTCGTGAAAGATTTTGCAGAGAAACTGGGCGATATGGAGCATCTTGATTATCTATATACCTTAACGGTTGCCGATATTAACGCGACAAATCCAAAACTATGGAACACATGGCGCGCTTCTCTCATGCGTCAACTTTATACGCATGCTCGTGATGTAATCCGTACAGGTTTAGGCCGTCCCGTTGACTACCAAATGCTGATTGAAGACACCAAATTTGCAGCAAGTGAATTGCTGGTAAATAACTTCGCATTGGCAGATGTCGAAAAAGTATGGCAAGAACTAGGTGATGAATACTTCATTAAAGAATCAGCGGATGAAATTGCGTGGCATACACAAGCAATTTTAAAACACGGTGATAATCCAGAGCCATTAGTCCTCCTGCGTGCTCACCGTAAAGCAGCTCAAGATGCGGTGCAAATCTTTATTTATACTCGCGATCAACCTAACCTATTTGCCACCACTGTTGCCGTTTTAGACCGAATGAACTTAGACGTTCAGGACGCAAAAATTATCACGGCAAGTACAGCATTTAGCTTAGACACTTATGTTGTACTTGATCGTTTCGGGACATTGCTTACCGACCCAGAACGTGAAGAAACCGTTAAAAATGCATTAGTGAAAGCCCTTAGCCAACCAGACCAATATCCGGGACTCATGCAACGTCGTATTCCACGTCAATTACGTCATTTCGATATTGAAAATACAGTCGACGTAACATTAAATGAAGCCTTACAGCAAAATATGGTCGAAATTTCAACACTCGATCACCCTGGCCTACTTGCACGCGTCGGTGGTTTATTTATGATGCAAGGTTTAGACATCCATTCAGCCCGAATCGCAACTTTAGGCGAACGTGCCGAAGATATTTTCTTTGTCACCAAAAAAGATGGAAAACCGCTGAATAACGAAGAGGTCAAACTCTTCTCGGAAAAACTGAAAGCTGCATTAGATGAAGCATCTAATCAAATTTGTCAGCACTGAAACTCAACTACTTGGTAACTGTTTAATGAACTCTAGCTTGTCGTTATTACACCCGTATCCATTTGAAAAGTTAAACCAACTTTTTAAGGATACTACTCCTGCTAACCTTCCCTTGATTCCTCTATCAATTGGCGAACCTAAGCATCCAGCACCAGAGTTTGTTAAACAGGCTATTATTGATAACTTTAACCACCTATCAACTTATCCAAACAGTAAAGGCTTACCTGAGCTTCGCCAAAGCATTGCAGATTGGTTAACTAAGCGCTTTAAACTTAACAGCATTAGTGCTGAAAACCACATCTTGCCTGTCTCTGGTACACGTGAAGGCATTTTCTCTTTTGTACAGGCATTAATTAATCGTGAAGATGCACCTTATGTGGTGATGCCGAACCCGTTTTATCAAATTTATGAAGGTGCAGCTTTACTTGCAGGTGCAAAGCCATACTTCATTAATTGCACGGAAGAAAATGGCTATTTAGGTGATTTTGATGCAGTACCAGCAGAAGTTTGGGAAAAAACAGCCCTACTTTTTGTATGTACACCGGGTAACCCAACAGGTACTGTGCTTTCTAAAGAACAATTTAAAAAGCTAATTGCTCTATCTGATCAATATAATTTCGTTATTGCTTCTGATGAATGCTATTCAGAGCTTTGGTTTGATCAAGCACCTACTGGTCTATTAGAAGTGTGTGCTGAGCTTGGCCGTGATGACTACAAAAACTGTATCGTATTTCATTCACTTTCAAAACGCTCAAATTTACCAGGTCTGCGCTCAGGTTTTGTAGCGGGTGATGCCGATCTGTTAAAGCCATATTTGCAATACCGCACCTATCACGGCGCTGCAATGCCAGTACAACACCAGCTTGCTTCAATCGCAGCGTGGAACGATGAAAACCATGTTGAAGAAAACCGTAAGCAATATCGTGCAAAGTTTGATTTATTCCAATCTGAGCTAGGTCATCTGCTCCCACTACAAAAACCTGATGCTGGTTTTTATTACTGGTTAAAAGTCGATAATGATGAAACTTTTGCCAAAATGCTCATGGAAAAAGCACATATTAAAGTTTTACCGGGTCGTTATCTATCTCGTGATACCGAACAAGGTAACCCTGGTGCCAACCATGTGCGTATGGCTTTAGTAGCAGATTTGGCACAATGTGAAGAAGTCGTTAAACGTTTAAAAGCGATTCTTTAAACCCAGCAAAATTGCATAGCCTTCAGTATTATTTAGGAGGCTATGCAATCTGCATTAACTATAAACAACCAATAACACTGCGAACAAAATGAAAGCCAAACTAGAGCAATAATATATTCCTCTAGCAGAACGTTTAATCTGTGCTAATACCCGCTCTTGACGCAATAAACGAACCAATAATAAATTCCAGCCAAAAACTACTCCTGTCATCCATATACTCATTAGTAATTTTTGAAATAAGCTAAATTCCTGTTGAATAAGTAGCATTAAACTACTATAAAACATAATATTTTTAGGATTAAGAAGACTGGATTGCAAACCCAGAACTAAGCTTTTAACTTTACTCTTATAAGTAGACTCTTGTTCAACCAAACTATTTTCAGCAACAGTAATATTTAAGTTTGTTCCTTGAGTGGCTCTAAAACAAAGAAAACTCAAATAAACTAAATATCCAGCCCCCAGCCATTTAAGTACTAAAAGAATCGTTGTGCTTAAATTGCCAAGCACCATAAATCCAAATATACACACCATTAAGATAACAGCATTACCCAAAGTAATTCCCAGAATAACGCCATAGGTATAACGCGCTCCTTTTTGCAAAAGACTGGTCAAAATAAGAAAAAAATCTGGACCTGGAGATAGTAGTGCTAAAAAGTGAGTAAAGGCGATAACCAAAAAAACTTCCATAACGATTTCATCTTTAAAATTGTATGGAGTAGCTTAAAAATAGAGAAAAATAATTTCTTGTAAATTATTGCGCGGCTGCAAGTTGAAACTGTCGAGGAGTAATTCCCGTATGTGCTTTAAAAGCTTTATGAAAATGGCTTTGATCACTAAAGCCTAAATTGACAGCTAGCTCTGCGAGTGAAATCCCTTGCTTTAATTGAGCTCTGGCTTGATTAATCTTTAAATTAATTTGAAATGCATGTGGAGTTAAACCAACATTGGCCTTGAATAAACGAATGATTGCATATCGACTAAGACCAACCTGCTCTGCAAGCTCTTCAAGAGAAATAAATCGTTCTGACGATTTAATAATATGAATTAAGTCCAAAAAATCTTCATACAAATATTCAGTTTTTTGTATTTCTTGTAATACGAAATGAGGGAGTAACAGCTGGGTAAGGCAATAGATCAGCGACTGTTCTTTTTCAATAATTAATTTTTCAGGATCAAATAAAGTTTCATTCATATCAGAAAAAGCCTGATATAAAGTTTCTTCTTTTATTATGAGCGGCTTATGCTGAGGCAGATGCAAATCCAGACCATGTTCTCGAAATTCTGAATACAGCTGATTTAACCACCTTATGTCCAAATGTAGCATTTGGTAACTCCAAGCCTGATCCGGCAAAGGGTTACATGAATGCTCAATATGTGCTGGTACAATCACCAAAGTACCAGCATCAATCTTTTGGGGTGTACCAAATGAACTTTGAAAAACGCTATTCCCCTCGTCTATAGCCCCGATAGAAAACGTTGGATGACTATGAGACTTATAACACGTTCGGCTTAAACAGGATCTTCTGGTTTCAACATACGGCATTCGCCCATCTTGCCAAAACTCAAAAGCTTGAGGAATAGCGTTCATTTAAACGATTAACTCGCTAATGCTTTTTCAATATCAGCTTCTAAAGCTTCTGGCTTAGTCGTAGGTGCATAGCGATTTAAAACAGCACCATCTTTACCTACCAAGAATTTGGTAAAGTTCCATTTAATGCTACTACTACCTAAAATACCTTTAGCTTCACGTGTTAAATATCTAAAAATCACATGGGCTTCCGGGCCTTTTACATCAACTTTAGCAAACATGGGAAATTTCACCCCATAGTTACGCTGACAGAAGCTACCAATTTCTTTATTGCTTCCTGGATCTTGCCCACCAAACTGGTTGCAGGGAAAACCTAAAACTTCTAATCCTTGATCTTTATATTTTTCATATAGTTTTTCGAGGCCAGCAAATTGTGGTGTAAAACCACATTTACTGGCAGTGTTTACAATTAGTAAAACTTTACCTTTGTAATCAGCCAATTGCTTAACTTCACCCTCTAACAGCTCAGCTTCAAACTGATAAATATTACTCATGGATAGGTTTCCTCATCATTTTTTTCTTCTGTTTTCAGTTGTAATGATGCCGAGTTTACACAGTAGCGCAAACCAGTCGGCTGTGGTCCATCTTCAAATACATGCCCTAAATGAGCTTCGCAATCATGACAAACTATTTCAGTTCTGACCATACCATGCGTTAAATCTTCATGTTCATCAATGACAGCACCATTGATCGGACGGAAGAAACTTGGCCAACCGCAACCGCTATCATATTTGGTATCTGATGAGAACAACTCTGCGCCGCAACAACGGCAAACATAGGTACCATGTTGCTTAGTATTCCAGTATTGCCCCGTAAATGCAGGTTCAGTGCCCTTTTGTCGTGTAATCCGATACTCTTCTGGTGATAACTCTCTTTGCCATTCCCGGTCTGTTTTATTGACTTTTCCCATGACATACACCTTTTATTCTGAAGTAAACATTTCTGATGATCGAGTTTTATATTTACGCCATTCATCACAAAAACACTAGTCTCTGAACGTAAAATTTGTTGGAATTTAAACATATAAAGAACAAAAAGCAAAAAGTAAGCAAAATACAAAATCAAAAGTAAGCAAATTTATTACTAATCTTCTTTAAAGCAAGCAAACATAGTGCTATTCTAAGTGCGCACGGTTGTATAGGACAGAACATGTCTCAGAAAAAAAGTGTGGTTTTCCAACAACTACTACCAATTATTAAACAATATCAACAATCGGGTTTTACCCATGAAAAAATTGTTGAACTATTGAAAGATCAACATGATCTAAATTTGGTAACAGTTAAAACATTTAAAAGTTATTTATACCGATATGCAAAAGTGAATCCCGTTATGTCTAAAAATACTGCTACCATCCATTCCATGCCATCTACTCGAGAAATCAAAAAATCATCGAAGCTTGAGCATGTTTGTTATGACATCCGTGGACCAGTTTTACGAGCCGCCAATGAAATGGAAGAGCAAGGACATAAAATCATTAAGCTGAATATCGGCAATCCTGCTCCTTTTGGATTTGAAGCACCACAAGAAATTATTAATGATGTTGCTTTAAACTTACCAAACGCAATTGGTTATGTTGACTCAAAAGGTATCTTCCCTGCTCGCAAAGCAATTTGTCAGTATTACCAGCAAAAAGGAATTCTCAATATGCATGTCAATGACGTGTATATTGGTAATGGCGTATCTGAACTCATCGTAATGGCTATGCAAGGCCTATTAGATGATGGAGACGAAATGCTGATTCCAATGCCGGACTATCCGCTTTGGACAGCAGCAGTTAATCTTTCAGGCGGCACAGCAATTCATTATAAATGTGATGAAGAAAATAGCTGGTACCCAGATATTGCTGATATTGAAAGTAAGATTACTCCGAATACTCGCGGTATTGTCATCATTAACCCGAACAACCCTACGGGTTCAGTATATCCACGCCACATTCTTGAACAGATTGTAGCGATTGCAAAAAAATATGATCTAATTTTATTTGCTGATGAAATTTACGATAAAATTATTTATGACGGCATTGAACATGTTTCAGTAGCGTCATTAGCGGGCGACCAGCTTTGTGTATCTTTTAATGGTTTATCAAAAGCTTATCGTATTGCAGGCTTCCGTTCAGGTTGGATGGCAATTACGGGTGATAAAAGCCGTGCTGCCGACTATATCGAAGGATTAGACATGTTAGCGTCAATGCGCTTATGTGCAAACGTTCAAGCTCAATATGCGATTCAAACTGCCCTAGGCGGTTATCAATCAATTAATGACTTGATCCGTCCTGGTGGCCGTTTATATGAACAGCGTAATATTGCTTGGGAAATGCTTAATGAAATTCCAGGCGTAAGTTGTGTAAAACCAGATGGAGCAATGTACTGTTTCCCGCGCCTTGACCCGAACATCTACCCAATTGAAGATGATGAAAAGTTAATGCTTGATTTGCTACGTGCAGAAAAAGTTTTATTGGTGCAAGGTACAGGCTTTAACTGGCCAACACCTGATCATTTCCGCGTGGTTTTCTTACCTGCTGAAAATGAATTACGTGAAGCAATTACCCGTCTAGGTCGTTTCTTAGCCAATCGTCGTTAAAAAAATGCATAACAAAAAAGGCATCTCTAAATAGGTGCCTTTTTTATAATTCTATTTTTTTCATTTTTATAAAAGAAGAATCTTCTAACCACATAACAATTTTATCAACACAAAATAAATTATTGTATTTAAATAATTTTTATAAAATTTATGATTCTTTCGACTTTAAGAATTAGTTAATTTTTTGATTTATATATTTTTTACCATACGTTTTAAATTACTTGATTTCCTTCAATCTACTTAACCTTTATTATGCAAAAAATGCATGGATCAATATTTTTTTGCATTTCACACTGCTTCAAAATCGAGCAACAATCCATCTCCATAACAACATCACCATATTCGATTCGGTTAAAACAGATACAGATCTAGGAAGATAACATCGTTAGAACAACCGAACTGAACTAACAAGGAAAGCTTTCAATCATTCAAATCCCATCAAAGGATGATTGAATCAAATGGATAGAGGTTCATATGAAGCAAAAGAAATTGCTCAAGTATATTGTTGTTGCTATTTTACTTGGCATACTGACAGGTTGGATTTGTCACCACTTCTTTAATGAGAGTGAACAATTGAAGCAAATCGCTTCTTATCTCAACATACCTACAGATATCTTTTTACGCCTTATCAAAATGATTATTGCTCCATTGGTATTTGCCACAATTGTTTCAGGCATTGTATCAATGGGGAAATCTACATCAATCGGCAGTATCACCCTTAAATCAATGACTTGGTTTATTACTGCTTCGTTCGTATCGCTTGCTATCGGTATGGGTCTGGCAAACTTTTTCCAACCAGGTGCAGCTCTAGATTTAGTATTACCAACTGCACAACAATTGAGTAGCTCTTCTGCTCCAGCGACTACAGGCTTCACTCTACAATCATTTTTAAGCCATGTTTTCCCACGCAGTATTGCTGAAGCAATGGCAAACAATGATATTTTGCAAGTCCTTGTTTTCTCTATTTTCTTTGGCTCAGCCCTTGCTTTTGTAAATCAAGGCAAAGAAAAAGATTCAGTTATCATTCGTTTAACTGATGAACTCAGCAAAATCATGTTCCGTATTACTGATTACGTCATGATGTTTGCACCTGTTGCAGTATTTGCAGCAATCGCTTCAGCAATTACAGTACAAGGTTTAGGCTTGATTGTTGACTATGGCATTTTAATCGCGGAGTTTTACTTTGGTCTTTTATTACTGTGGATCATCTTATTCTCAGTAGGTGCAATCGTACTTAAAAAAGATATTTTCCGCTTAGGTAAATTAATTCGTGAACCTGTAACGCTTGCTTTTGCTACAGCTTCAAGTGAATCAGCCTATCCTAAAGTAATGGATGCACTAAATAAATTTGGTGTGCCTAAAAAAGTAACGAGCTTTGTATTACCTTTAGGTTATTCATTTAACCTTGATGGTTCAATGATGTACACCACGTTTGCAGTGCTCTTTATTGCTCAGGCCTACAATATTGATCTTAGTTTCACTCAACAAATCTTAATTTTGTTAACTCTAATGGTAACAAGTAAAGGTATTGCAGGTGTTTCTCGAGCTTCTATTGTAGTTATTTCAGCGACGCTCACTATGTTCCATTTACCTGAAGCTGGCATCCTTTTATTACTCGGTATCGATCAGTTCCTTGATATGGGCCGTACTGCAACAAACGTAGTAGGTAACAGTATTGCTACCGCAGTTGTTGCCAAGCTTGAAGGCGATAAAGTGGCTGATACTGAAGAACTACCAGAACCAGTATTAATTAAATCAACTCAAGAACAAACGACCGCTTAAGTTTCTCTTTTCTCCCACTCTCCCAACTTAAGAGCAATTTTATATGACCTTATAAAATTGCTCTTTTTTTATTTTAAAATTACTGGCAGAAATTCACCTATATTTTTATATTAAATAATGACTTTAAACTGCTATTAAATTTTCTTAAATCAAACCTTAAAAATAGAATGAAAATTATTCAAACAAATTTTATATTTTTAAAAATAAATACCAAGTGATTAAATTTTAATTCAATTTACAACAATTAAATTATATTAAATTAATAGAATTATTTTTCAATTCATACTGAAAATTTAAAATCATCTTAATATTAAATTATAACAATAAAAATCAACAATATAAAAATATCAAATGGCAAAAAATTACTTACACACATCTATTATTTTTTAATTTTATACAGATAAAAAAATCATTTGTTTTATTTATATTAAAAAGTAAACAAATCAAGATAAATTAGAAAAACTTAATAGATTTTTTATTTTATTCATGTTATTTATTAGCGCTAAATAAAAGCAATGATTAAGCGGTTGTTGGTGAAACAAAATGCTATTCAAGGATGCTTCTTATTCAAACAAGTTATGAATATGTTTTACATGGTATGTATTTTGCTTAGGAAAAGCAGTCATATTCAACAAACTTTTACTTCGTCACTTCATAAGGATATTTTCGATGTTGACTAAAACTGTTAAATCTTTAGGTTTAGCGATGGGCTTATTAGCCTGCTCTCTCCCACTTTATGCAAAAAATAATGTTGTTGTAGTTGCGACTGGCGGTACTATCGCTGGTGCTGGCGCAAGCTCGGCAAATAGTGCAACTTATACTGCTGCAAAAGTTCCTGTTGATACGCTAATTAACGCAGTTCCACAAATCAAAGATTTGGCAAATGTAACTGGTATTCAAGCATTACAAATCGCTTCTGAGAGTATTACTGACAAGGAATTATTAGAAATTGCTCGTCAAGTGAATGAGCTTGTTAAAAAGCCATCTGTTAATGGTGTCGTAATTACACACGGTACAGATACTTTAGAAGAAACAGCATTTTTCTTAAATTTGGTTGTTCATACTGATAAACCGATTGTACTTGTTGGCTCAATGCGTCCTTCAACTGCTCTTTCAGCTGATGGTCCACTTAACCTTTATAGTGCAGTTGCTTTAGCAGCTTCTGATGATGCAAAAAATAAAGGCGTTATGGTTCTCATGAACGACTCTATTTTTGCTGCACGTGATGTAACTAAAGGCATTAACATTCATACAAATGCTTTTGTTAGCCAATGGGGCGCTTTAGGTACATTGGTTGAAGGCAAGCCTTACTGGTTCAGACAATCTGTAAAGCGTCATACAAATGCTTCAGAGTTTAATATTGAAAATATTAAAGGCGATGCACTTCCAACTGTACAGATCGTTTATGGTTCGGACTCTATGCTTCCAGATGCATATGAAGCGTATGCAAAAGCTGGTGCTAAAGCGATCATTAATGCAGGTACTGGTAACGGTTCTGTACCAAAATATATCGTACCAACCTTACAAAATCTTCACGACAAAAACGGTATTCAAATTATCCGTTCATCACGTGTCGCACAAGGTTTCGTATTACGTGATGCAGAACAACCTGACTCTAAATATGGTTGGGTAGCAGCACATGATTTAAACCCTCAAAAAGCGCGTCTTCTTGCAGCTTTAGCTCTTACTAAGACTAATGACACGAAAGAAATTCAGCGCATGTTCTGGCAGTACTAAGTTTTTCAACCAGCCCAAACATAAAGTTTGGGTTGGTCCTATTTCTTAAAAATAAGCTCTTTTATATTCAATCTGTACAATAGATATTCAAATCATTCTTCTTAAATAATAAAATCCTTAACAGTTTGCCAAAATATTAAGCATTTCGTTTTAACTTTGCGTGCTAAACTATGCTGCAGTCGTATTAAGGATTGGTTTATGCAGTTTGTTCATCTCGGTATTTATACAGAATTTTCGATTACAGAGTCGATAGTTCGCATACCTGACTTGGTCAACGCTGCGGTTAAAGACCAAATGCCTGCGCTGGCATTAACCGATCTATCAAACCTTCATGCAGCAGTAAAATTTTATAATTCTTGTTTAAAAAAAGGGATTAAGCCGCTTTTAGGTAGCACAATTCGCCTTGACGATGCTCAACATCGTGCAACTTTACTTGCAATGAGTAATGTAGGCTGGAAAAGTCTAACTGAAATCGTTTCACGCGGTTTTATTGAAGGTCAACAACTTAGTATTCCATGTGTAAAAAAAGAATGGGTACTTGAACAACATCAAGATATTATCGTTTTACTTGGCCAGCATAGTGATGTAGGTCAGATGCTTTGCTCATCTAACCCTCAAAAAGCGGCTCCCCTTTTAGAAGCATGGATCGAAAAATTTGGTAACCGTGTTTATCTGGCTTTAACACGTACCGATCGTTCTGGTGAAGAAGACTTTATTCAAGAAGCCGCTAAACTTGCTGCCCAATATAATGTCGGGGTAGTTGCGCATAATGATGTGCACTTTGTAGAAAAAGAAGATTTTGAAGCACACGAAGCCCGTGTTTGTATTGCTGATGGCTATGTATTAGCAGATGATCGTCGTCCACGCTTATATAGTCCTGAGCAACATTTTAAAACCTCGAACGAAATGATCGAGTTGTTTTCAGATATCCCAAGTGCTATCGAAAACACCTATAACATTGCAAAACGCTGTAATGTTAGCCTACAACTCGGCACTTACTTTTTACCTGACTATCCAATTCCAGATGGCTTTACCATCGACACTTACTTTGAGCATTTGTCAAAAGTAGGTTTAGAAGAACGTTTAGATTATCTCTACCCTGTCGAAAAACGTGGCGAAGACTGGCCAGAGATTCGTAAACCTTACGATGAACGAATTGACTACGAAGTCGGGATTATCCTCAAAATGGGATTCCCGGGTTACTTCCTTATCGTCATGGACTTCATCCAGTGGGCAAAAAATAATGGCGTTCCTGTAGGACCTGGACGTGGTTCAGGTGCGGGCTCACTCGTTGCCTATAGCTTAAAAATTACTGACCTTGATCCTCTTCGTTACGATCTACTTTTCGAACGTTTCTTAAACCCAGAACGTGTTTCGATGCCCGACTTTGACGTCGACTTCTGTATTGCCGGACGTGACCGCGTTATTGATTATGTTTCTCGTACTTATGGCCGTGAAGCCGTATCACAAATTGCAACTTTCGGTACGATGGCGGCAAAAGGTGCAATTCGTGACGTTGCGCGTGTTTTAGGTAAATCTTACGGTTTAGCTGACCGTATCTCAAAAATGGTGCCTACGAAACCGCTCGGTGTGGACTTAGCCACTGCTATCGAGATGGAACCTCAGCTTAAAGATATCGTTACCAACCCATCAAACCCAGATAATGATGATGCGAGTGAAATCTGGGAAATGGCTTTAAAATTGGAAGGTATCACCCGAAATACCGGTAAACATGCCGGTGGTGTTGTTATTGCACCCGGTAAGATTACCGATTTCTCGGCTGTGCTTTGTGATGAAGATGGAACAAGCCGTGTTGCTCAATATGATAAAGACGATGTAGAAGCAGCAGGTCTCGTCAAATTCGACTTCTTGGGTTTACGTAACTTAACCGTTATTGAAGACGCAATTCAAAATATTAATAAAAATCGCGATAGTAATGATCCGCTCATTATTTCGCATGTTCCACTTGATGATGCTAAAGCATATTCAGTCTTTGCCGATGCAAATACAACTGCGGTATTCCAGTTTGAATCCGTCGGCATGAAACGAATGCTTAAAGAAGCACGTCCAAGTAAATTTGAAGAGATTATTGCGTTCGTATCATTGTACCGTCCTGGTCCAATGGATCTTATTCCTGACTTTATTCACCGTATGCATGGTGGAGATTTTGAATATCTTCACCCACTTCTTGAAGGTGTATTAGAGCCAACTTACGGGATTATGGTTTATCAAGAACAGGTGATGCAGACTGCGCAGATCTGTGCAGGTTACACATTAGGTGGCGCGGACTTACTACGCCGTGCAATGGGTAAAAAGAAACCTGAGGAGATGGTTAAGCAACGCCAAATCTTCTTGGCAGGTGCTGCCGAAAAAGGAATTGATGAAAGTACAGCCAACCATATCTTTGACTATATGGAAAAGTTCGCAGGCTATGGTTTCAACAAATCTCACGCCGCAGCTTATGCCCTAGTTGCTTACCACACTGCCTGGTTAAAAGCACATTATCCTGCTGAGTTTATGGCAGCGGTAATGTCATCGGAAATGCAGAACACCGACAGTGTTGTATTTTTAATTGATGACTGCCGAAATAATGGCCTAGAAGTTTTACCACCATCCGTCAATATGTCGACTTATCATTTCCATGCGAGCGATGATAAAACTATTGTGTATGGTTTAGGGGCAATTAAAGGCGTTGGCGAACAAGCAATGCAGTCTGTAATTGACTCTCGTCGACAATTTGGTCCTTATACAGATTTATTCGATTTTTGCCATCGTATTGATTTGAAGAAAATCAATAAGCGTACTCTTGAAGCGTTGATTCGTGCAGGTGCACTCGATTGCTTGGGAATTGAACGTGCAAGCTTAATGGCACAATTGCCTGAAGCTGTTCAAGCTGCTGAACAAGCGCGAAGTAACCGTGAAAGCGGTATTATGGATTTATTTGGTGAGGTTGAAGAAGTTCAGCGTAAGCCAGCTAAACCAGTAAAACCGTGGAGTGATGAAGTTCGTCTAAAAGGCGAAAAAGACACGCTTGGCCTATATCTCACTGGTCACCCAATTGATGTTTACCGACAAGAACTTAAAGCTTTTATTCCGGTAAAATTAAATGAAATTACGGCTACACGTCGCGGTGTTACAACAGTGTATGCAGGTTTAGTTATTGACGTCGCAAACTTCCCGAATCGGGTAGTTATTGTACTAGATGATGGTACAGCTCGTATTGAAGTAAGTTGCAACCATGAACGTTTCCAACGTTTTAAAGATATTATCCAAGTTGAGCGTGTTGTCGTCTTTGAAGGCGAAATTTATGAAAGAGAAGGCTTTGAACGTCCAATGGGCCGTTTAACCAAGGCTTTTACTTTAAATGAAATACGACAAAAACGTGCTAACAGTATTCAGATCAAATTAGCAGAAGAGTTTATGCAAGCCACTTTGGCAAAAGATTTACAAAACATAATCTTGCCATTTTGCAATGTAGATATGCATCAACATATCACTCTACAGCTACAGATTGATCAACCTTATGCTCAAGCTGAGCTTCAACTTGGTCCGCAATGGAAAGTTGCTCCTCTCGATGAATTACTTGCTAAACTCAGAGATTATTTTGGTAAAGATAATATTTATATTGAATATCAAGTAAAGTCGAAAGCAGCTAAAGCAGCAGAACCTGCTCGTCCGCAAACCGTTGCTTCCCCTCCTGCGGACATGACTATGGACGATGCATTGGATTTATACCAAAGCGAAGTTTCTCAATATTCGTAATTTCTGGAAATCTTATGAGTTCGTTTGATCACAACACTGTGTCAAAACAATTAGCACAAGTGCGTATTGTCATGGTAAACACTACCTTGCCTGCCAATATTGGCAGTGCTTTACGTGCCATGAAAACAATGGGGCTAATTAAATTAGTTCTTGTTGCACCTAAAACATATCCTCACCCAGACATACAAGCGCTTGCTGCTGGTGCCCAGGATTTATTTGAACATCTTGAGATTGTCGACACCTTAGAAGATGCTATTAAAGATTGCCATTTAGTATTTGGAACAAGTGCACGCAGCCGTACTATTCCTTGGCCTCTACTTGATGTACGACCTGCAGCTAAAGAAGCCATTAAAGCCACTACTCAAGGACAACAAATTGCGATTGTTTTTGGCCGTGAAGATCGTGGTTTAACCAACGAAGAATTAGCACTGGCAAATTATCATTTAACAATTCCTGTAAATCCGGACTATGGCGTATTAAATGTTGCGCAAGCAATTCAAGTCGTATGTTACGAACTTCGCATGTCTGCTCTAGAACAACAAAACGTGGATCAAGATACAGATGAAATGCCATTAGTCCAAGGTCAAAGCATGCAATGGGATGAACCATTGGTGACTCAACAACAAATGGAAGAGTTTTATCCTCATCTAGAGAAAATGCTGACTGAAATTGAATTTTTAGATCCAGATAATCCACGTTTGTTACCTTTACGCTTGCGTCGTTTATTTGGTCGTATACAATTAGATCGTATGGAATATCATTTACTTCGCGGTATTTTTAGTCGAGTACAAGCCCTAACCAGTGGTAAATGGAAAAAAGCATTATCTGACAAGGAGGATCAACCCAATGCTTAAACAGCTGAAAGAAGATATAAAGGCTGTATTTGCGCGAGATCCTGCTGCCCGCAATACACTCGAAGTTCTCACGACCTACCCTGGCATTCATGCGATTATGATGCATCGTGTCGCACATGAGTTATGGCAAAAAGATTGTAAAGGTGCTGCTCGCCTTCTTTCTTCATTTAGTCGTTTTGCAACAGGAATTGAAATTCATCCTGGCGCTAAAATCGGTAAACGTTTTTTTATTGATCATGGTATGGGTGTTGTGATTGGTGAAACGGCTGAAATTGGCGATGATGTTACGCTTTATCATGGTGTGACCTTAGGTGGTACAACATGGAAGACTGGCAAACGCCACCCAACTTTAGAAGATGGCGTTGTTGTTGGTGCTGGTGCAAAAATTTTAGGTCCATTTACCATAGGCAAAGGAGCTAAAGTCGGTTCAAATGCTGTGGTAACTAAAGCTGTTCCTGCTGGCGTGACCGCTGTAGGAAACCCTGCTCGCTATATTTATAAAGATGCACCTGACAAGAATAAAGATGAAGAACGTCGCCGTGATTATGCGCAAAGTATTGGTTTCGCTCCATATGCGACAACTGCTGATCAGTCAGACCCTATTTTAGAGGGTATGCGTGTTTTACTTGATCGTATTCAGCATAATGAAACGCGTATGAATAATTTATGCCAACGTTTATCAGAGCTAGACCCGAGCTTCAAAAAAGAAAGTCAGGATGAACAGCCTTTTAGTGATGAAGAACTGAAAATTATTGAGGAAGTTCGTCGTGAATGCGGTGCGCAAGATAAGACATCAAAAACGTAATATTCTTGATTCATAATGTAACACGCTTACCCTTGCATGTCTGTTTAGCTTTTCCTAGACTTACCTGTACCAAATCTGACTTTACTAAAATGAACGGAAGATCCTATGAATTTTAAGCCTTTGGCATATATAATCCTTGCGACCTCAAGTTTAACCGCTTGTACAATGGCACCCGTAAAAGAACAAAAAATTGAGCCTTTTGTTTTCAAGGAACCAGAGCTTACTCCTCCTTTTTATGCGCTAAACCCTTTTAACTATGATCAGCCACCGGCATTTGAAGTTGCATTAAAAGACGCTGCTGCACAGCCTGTGACCAAAATGGTCGTTAATCGTCAAGATGATCCAACCAAACAGCTTACTCTCGACGTCAATAAACTGATCGTTCCGACTGTCAATAATTCACAGCGTTCAATGAAATACGCAGTTTTAGCCGGTGAAAATGAAATTGACGTGACTACTATCGATGACTTTTTACAGTTAGTAGAAGGTAAAGCACGTCATTACCCACCTCGCTTTACTGACCGTCAAGAACGTAAAGGCTTTGAAAGTAAACTTAAAGAAGTAACACAACAACTTGATACACTTGCTGCAAATCCAAATGCATCATTTGATATTTTAATTCGTGCTTTTAAAGCAAGTGTTCTTGCACGTAACCTTGATTTAGGTACTGTTCATACCACTAAATCCTTAGAATATGCTCAAAGACTTTTAAAAATTAATCCAGATGATGCGGAGACAAATTTCTGGTTCGGTTTTGGTTTATCTGAAGGTGGCGGTCAACGTGAAGCGATTCCATATTTAGACAAAGCCATTAAAGGTAATGTTCAAGAAGCATATTTAGCTGCTGCAAATAACTATATTGCAATGGAGCAAAAGAAAAACGCGATCCAGACGCTAAAGAACTATAAAGTTAAATATCCAGATGAAGCGGAAATTGCTGACCGTTTAATTCAAGAAATTGAAAAACAAGGTCGTTGGAACGTATGGCAAGTTTTAACTAACCCAGCAATGTCAGCAACTACCCCTGCTGCACCTAAAAAATAAGCTTAATTCTATAAAAAAGGGCTGTTTTGACAGCCCTTTTTTATATTTGATCATTTGAAAAATATTTTAAAATTTGTATGATCTACCTACCATTGAGCCACTATATTTTGACCATAATGTTTTCAATAAAAAGAAGCAAAACACTGTTGACGGTCATACTACTCGGTTCAATTCTGAGTGGTTGTCAGGTCGTAAATGTTAAACAGCAAGCTTTGAATGTAACGATTGCAAACGAACGTAATAGTATTCTTACCCAAGATAAACTCAGCGAAGCGAGTCTGAATGTTTTATCAATGTCTGGTCAGGAAGCTAAAGTTTGTACAGATACACCTGAAACCTGTGTAAATCAACTCAAAAACCTTCCTCAAATTTTAGATGAACAGTTCTTATCAGCAGCAAGCGAGATGTATCTCGCAAAAGCAATGGCTTTATCAGATACATCTGACTGTAAAGTAAGTAGATTTACTAAACATAAATCTGAAGAAGAACAAAAGAATCTTCTGAATAGATATGATGATTGCTTAGACCAGCAATTGAGCCTATTAGATAAAAGTATTCGCTATAGCTATGCCTATCTATTTTCAACAAAACGTAAGCCTAATGACCGTATTTTTGATAATAGACAAGTTCAAATTCGCGATTTCTATAATCAAGCAATCGCCAAAATGGTCGGTGTTTATGACTTAAGACATCCAAAGAAAAATGTTGTTGAACCACAAATTCATATTGATAAAAGTATTTATTCAATCGATTTTGAATTTCATAAACAATTAACGGGTCAAAAACTAGAAAAATTAATTTCAAGTTATAACCTGAATTTTTCTGGCTTAAGAACCATTAACCGCCGCGATGGTTTCGGCTCAGAATTCGTGGCTGTTTTTCCGCGTTCAGGAAATGAAGATATTAATGAATATATTCTAGACCCGCTTAAATATAATTATAAAAATGGTGTTAATCCAAATATTCATAATGCACGCTACTTGGCTGCGACTATTGTAGCTGAACCTAAACACGCGACTACTGTCGAAGAAATCATTAATAATCCAGAGTTCGTGATTCGAGTTTATGACCCATATCGAACAGATAATATTAATGTAGCAGGCAAACAATATCCTCTAGCAGCTAACTTTTCAGCACCTTATGGCCTATGGTTAGCCGAAAATAATTTAGGGGTTGCAGCTTATTTAACTCTGATTGACCGCGATCAGCATTTAACTATGCCGCATTTATATATGCTCGAACCTTATAATCCAAACAAAAAAATTATCGTGTTGGTGCATGGTTTAGCAAGTAGCCCCGAGGCATGGATTGCTCTTACTAACGATGTGATGGGCGATACGGTTTTAAGAGACAATTACCAAGTTTGGCAAGTTTTCTATTCGACTAACATGCCAATTTTAGAAAGTCGTTTTCAGATTTATGCACTACTCAAACAAGCTTTTAGTTCATTAAACCCAAGTGACCCTGCCGCGCATGATGCAGTTCTTGTTGGACATAGCATGGGAGGTATTATCAGCCGTTTACTGGTCAGTGATGGAGATATTACTAAACCTGCCTTAGAATTGATGACGATTCGTCAGCAAAACCGCTTTAAAAAACATCCAATGGTTACTGAAAGATTGCAAATGCATTCAATCAATAATTTTGATCGTGCAATTTTCTTGGCTTCCCCTCATCGCGGTACAGATTATGCAGATCGTTGGTTTACATTGGCGGCACGTAAAATTATTCGTTTACCAGGTGCATTTTTGTCAGCTGTAGCGACTTCACTGACAACTGAAAATTTAGATGTTAAAGATTTCTTGAGTAATATTGATAATGGTTTGATTCAAAATGGACCGAGCGATCTAAGTCATCAATCTAAATTTATGGAACTCACAAAAGATATTAATCCACACCAAGGATTAGTTTTCCACTCTATTATGGGTAACATCACCAAGAGTGATGATCCAAATGTGATTACCGATGGTATTGTCCCTTATAAGAGTGCTCACTTAGAAGGTGCAAAATCTGAGAAAGTTCTTCCAGGTGGTCATTCAATCCAACTGACACCACAAGCTGTATTAGAGTTACGTCGTATTTTACGAGAGCATTTAGTCGAACACGGTTTATATAAACCATAAAAAGAAAAAGAGCCAAAGGATATCCTTTGGCTCTTTCGTTTTGGACTTAAATTTTACTGCCCAGAACGGATGATGTAATCAAACGCTGAGAGTGATGCTTTAGCACCTTCACCTGTAGCAATAATGATTTGCTTGTAAGGTACAGTCGTACAGTCACCCGCAGCAAATACACCTTGTACATTGGT